>CALUQO010000029.1 GCA_944322935.1 Candidatus Gastranaerophilales bacterium
GGGAGAAATGACTAAATGTCATTTCGAACGAGAGGTAGCACGTAGTGCGCTCAAGCCCGATAAAACCAAGATAAAATAGCGGGACGTAGCGCAGCTTGGTAGCGCACTACCTTGGGGTGGTAGGGGTCGCAGGTTCAAATCCTGTCGTTCCGACCATTTATTCAAAAGACCAAAGCTAATTTTCAGCTTTGGTCTTATTATTTTTTTTACTTATTTTAAGAAAGTAAATATATCTTGCAACAATACGTAAAAGATTACTCTTGTACTCTTTTTCGGGCAATATCTGATTTCAAAATCAAAGTAACAAAAGAATTCGCGCCGATAACAGAATCTTTATAAGGCTCAGTTATTTTTTCCATTGCGTCAGTATAAAAAATACCTGAATTTTTTAACTGGGTTTGGAATTTAAGCTCCTGTTTTTTATCAGATTTATTTAGAAATCTGATTATCAAATCGCCTTCGTTATTTGTTTTTATTGTGGCTACAAAAATATTTTCATTGCCTGTTTCAAACAACGCAGCAGGTGTTAAAGTTCCTTTAAAGGCCGAAGCGGTTTCATAAAATTTTTCAACATCCTTTTCGCAAGCTTGAATATTTTCATTAAACGATATTGCAAAGCGTGCGTTTCTTTCACCTAACAACTGTAAATCCGGCGTCGGCAAAGGAGGGCCAGCAGGTGTACCGCGGCATGGATTTTTCGGGTTAGAAATAGTGCCGGTTGCCCTTAAAAGAGTCAGCATTAAATTTGTTTTAGAAATCTCATACTCCTGTAACCCTTCTGTAATTATACCGCAGCCCTGTACAAGCAAAAGTTTTTGAAACGGCGCTGTGTTGTTCTTTAGTTCAATACCTCTCGGTGCCGGTATGTGAGCATAAATGTCATAATCAGGGTCAAACTCTCTTTTTACGTATCCAGCAAGGTCATCCGACACGGTCGTGTTAACAGGTTTGTCGAAATTAAATAACGCCTGTAAAATGTGATCACTGCTTTTATTTTCCCAATTTAAATTAAATTCTATAAAATCATTCTGGTTCTGCAGTATCACATCGAGTTTTAGAGTATGTTTTATTGTTTTTTTGCTTCTGCCTTTGGCTGTGGATTTTGCAGGGATAGAAATTTCAAATTTCAGTTGCAAAATACTTTGAATATGTCCTTTTTGTTTGATTTTAGAATTAATAAGCTTTGCATATACGGGCTTATCACCCTTTAATGCACCGAAATTATAGCTGTCGCCTATATCAGCCCTGTCAATAAAGCCTATAAAATTCTTGTACGTTTTGTTGTTGGTTTTATCTTTTAATATAATTTTTCCGTTTTGTATGTACAAGCCTGTTTTAGCATTTTCAATAGAGGTATCTGTTATTTTTAAAGAAGATTTTTTATTAATATTGTTTTGTTTAATTATTGCCGTGCTAAACGGCGGAATATCTTTTACATCAATAAGATATTCGTTATAAGTTTGATAATCCTCTGTGACCGGCACCTGATTGATATCATACATTTTTAAAAGAGGGAAAGCTTTAAAACTTTTGATTTTTTGTGCGTTATATTCTTTAGGCAATTTTTCCGCAACGATTTTTAACGCACCGTTTAGTTTAAAATTCGAAAGATTTATAACAGATATATCTTCGCCTGTTTTGTATAAATCTCTTTTAATTGAATTAACAACGGCGTTTGCGGCTTCTTGCACCTTTAAAAATCTTGTTGAATTTTCTTTATGAACATTATCTACACTGCAGCCATATATGCTGTCGTGAGGGTGGTTTTTAATCAAAAGTTTGTAGATATAATCAACTTCATGTTGATAAAATTTGGTAATACCAAGAAAACTTGTTACAGCTTGCAGGGGTTGAACAAATCTTGACATGTTCCATTGATGTTTTGTATTCAGCTGCTTTAAATCTATTCTTGAAGAATATACCCCGGGAAGGATAAAGTTTCTTTTTGTATCTCGAAATTCGCAATCAAGATTGTTATTAAAATTGTTATCGACCTGTTTTAAATATTCAAAAGGAGTGGATAAAATTATCTCATAATCCTCAAGCAGCGCATTAGCCTGATTTATCTGTTCTTTTATGTTGTCGGGTGTGGCTAAATGGTCTGCGCCCAGAGGAAGAAGTATTATGCCGGACGAATATTTTGCGATTTTATCCAGAGTATTTTTTAGTATTTTTACCTTGTCAGCCATACTGACTTGCAGGCTGAAATAATCATGAAAATATCCCTGAATCAGATATACGGATTTTAAATTTCTGTATAAAAATTCCGATTCCAGCTCTCCCAATCCCCGCCAGAAGATTGCGTAAGGTATATTAAAATATTTAATAATCTGCGGGATATAACAGCTATGCCCAAAGGTATCTGCGTGGTAGGCAATGTAATCCTCACAGCCGAATTGTTTTGAATATTCAAGCCCCAACTGTAAATTCTTTATTAAGGATTCACTGTCGACAAGAAAGCTATCTGTAGAACAATAATACGGGCCGATAAAAAGCCTTTTTTGTTTTATCAAGTCTTTAACAAGTTCACTATTTTGCGGTTTTATTTCAAGATAATCTTCAAGTGCAGCTGTCTGACCGTCAAAATAAAAGGTATCAAGATCCTGTGTTTGGAGTTTGCGAAGCACATCGTCAAACACCTCAACCAAGCGTACCCTGAACTCCTCGTACTCTCTGTACCACTCTCTGTCCCAGTGTGTGTGGATATATGCATAGACTTTTTTCTTCATGATTAGAATGTTAATACATTACGTTTGTTTTGCCAAAAAATTAAACTAAGTTAACTTTATTTAGTTTTACATAAATGTAATTTAAACTATAATGTCATTATGATTAAAAAGCTTGTTACAATAGCTGTTCTGGCGATAATTCTTGTTATAATTTTGTATTTCTCATATACAAAACCTGATACCCACAGGGTTTTAAAAGTTATAAACGCAGCGGAATTTTACGTAGACTTCAATGACAACGAAGTTGCGGACACAGATGAGCTTGTAAAATTAATACAATTTGACCTTGAACCTTCTGAAATTACGACGATAGATGCGCTAAAGCTTAACTATCTAGGTCAAAAATTTGCAAAAGAACAATTGCTAAACAATCAGGTTAAAATCATACGTTCAAATGAAATTAGTGTTGTTTTACCTGACGGTAACGAATACAACAAACTGCTTGAACAAAACGGCTACGTACTGACAAAAGAGAATAATGAAAAGGTCAGAAAAAATATTGAATATGCAAATACGCTGAATCTTGTAACCTACAATACAAGAACAAATAAATATCACAAGCTTGATTGCAAATTTGCATTATTATCCCCGAATATTGAAGTCATTCCCTCTTCACAACTGCCCAAACATGCAAAACCCTGCAAAAACTGTCACATTAATGCTGCGAAAAAAGAGACCGGCACCGAAGATAAAACGACCAAGCGACAAAAATATCCGAGATATAATTATGAGAAATATTCTCCTGTATATAAAGATAACTTTATAGAATTTTATACAACCGATTTTACAAAATACTACTACCCCTCCAATAAATGCTTCACAACAGTCTGCAAATCTCTAATTAATGAAATAAACAACGCCAAAACAACAATTGACTTTGCTATATACGGCATTGACGGCCAGCCGGAAATAAACAATGCACTGCTGCAAGCACAAAAAAGGGGTGTAAAAATACGCTGGGTTTATGATACGGATAAAAACGGCACAACCATATATAAAGAAAGCCTTGCCCTTGCAAAACAACTGCAAAATAACAGGCGTGATATAGATTACAATGACGAAATAAAGCAGAAAGAGAACGTAAAAGATGCCAACATAAAAGATTCCAACATAAAAGATTCAATCATGCATAACAAATTTTTTATCTTTGACAATCAAAAGGTCTGGACTGGCTCGGCCAATATTTCGCATACCGATTTATCCGGTTTTAACGCAAACTCAGCTGTATTAATAACATCAGCTAAAATAGCTGAAATTTATAAAACAGAATTCGAACAGATGTACAAAGGAAAATTTCATATTTATAAAGAAAAAACATCTGACAATATTAATCTTTTAGGTGACTCCAAAATTGCCGTTTATTTTTCTCCGCAGGATAAAATCATAACCAACCGGATAATACATTTGCTCGATTCTGCAAAGACATATATCTATGTTCCAGTTTTTGTTATAACCCACAAGGATTTTAACAGCGCACTGATAAGAGCAAAAAACAGGGGTGTTGACGTTAAAATTATAGTAGACGCAACCTCAGCGGGGCAAAAATATTCTTCTGTTAAATTTTTAAGAGAAAATAAAATTCTCGTAAAAGCAGAAAACAGAGCAGGCAAAATGCATATGAAATCAATTATAATCGACGATAAATATTCGATTATCGGATCTATGAATTTTACAAAAAGCGGAGAAAGATATAATGATGAAAATGTTTTGATAATAGAAAATCCCAAACTTGCTCAAGCGTTTAAAAAAGAATTTTTACATTTCTGGCAACAAATCCCTGACAAATGGCTGTATAAAAATCCGGGAGCAGAATCTTTTAATTCAATAAATTCTTGCTATGACGGAGTAGATAACGACTTTGATGAAAAAGTTGATATGGCGGATGATTCGTGCAAGTTTAAATTGAAAAAACAGACAATGGCAAAATGAATTAACTAATGTTAAAGATTAGTCATAATTATGATTTATTGTAAAATATAAGTATGCTGAAAAAATTTATATTAATAATTTTTATATTCATAATCAACTTATTTAATTGGGCAGGAGCATCAGAGGTTTACAAAATCAATTCGGTAAATTTTGACAACTCCGATAACGTCATATTTCTTACTTCAACATCAAAAGTACAATATATCAATGTAAAATCAATGAAGCTGACAGAGCCAGACAGGATTTTATTCGACATAGAAAACTCTGTACTTACTCGCCCTAATTCAAGTTGGACTTTTAAAAACAGCGACATACAGCAGGTCAAAGTATCACAGTTTACAACGAACCCCAATGTTGTAAGAATTGTAATAACTTATAACAAAGATTTTAAAGCTGATAAGGTGCGAATACACAGAGTAGATAACAACCTTGTTATCTCATACAACAAGAACCTTTTTCCACAAAGCGATTTGAGAAGTGTATACAACGACGAAAAAGCAGCTGAAAACTATTATGAATATACCACTTTTACAGAAGATGAAAAACAAATACAACAGGCAACTGACACAAAAACACAACCTGCGGCAGAAGTTGTAGCCGTTCAAAAAGCATTCAACTCAAAAGGGGAACTTATAAAACCGGATGCAGCAAAAATTGTAATAAATACCCCGCCTGTATCAAAATTAAAATCAGTTTTTTATGTTAATAAAATAGATATCAAACGCGGTAACGCATTAATCAGAGGAATAGGCTCAATCGGAATAGAAAAGCCTTTCGTTGTCAAAGAGCCTGACAGACTTGTTTTTGACTTGCCCAACACTTATGTTGCACAGGATATAAGAAACAAAGAGTTTGTATTATCGGAAAAAGAAACTATCAAAATAGGACAATTTGAACCAACAAAAGCAAGAATAGTTGTCACAACAACAGAGCCGGACAAATTCAGACCTATATATTCTTATGACTCCCAGAGCATCTTTCTTGCACATGATGCAAGAATACTCGGCCTGACTTTGTATGACAAAACCTCTGCTATTTACACTTACAGCGCCAAAAAGAACAATGATACAACCGATACACTTCAATTTACTTTTACGGAACCTATTATTCACTCTATAAAAAAATTAAATAATGTACTGGAAATCAATCTTTATAACTGCTCGGGCTTTAATCATGAAGCTTTTAAAAAGAACCTTAATTCAGAGGTATTTGCAAAATTGAGAACAGAAGCACTACCCTCATACGGAATTAAGCTGATTATCCCGATTAAAACCACAACACAGGTCAACTTTAAACAGAGCTTTGATAACAAACAGCTAAGTCTACAGCTCACAACACCAAAGGACAGCGAAATTAATAAATCAGGGCCATTGTTCATAAAACGCAATCCGAATGTCAAAACAATCGTTATTGACCCGGGTCACGGCGGCAGTGACGTAGGCGCAACAAGAGAAGGTATATACGAAAAAGATATTACTCTTGATATATCCAAACGTCTGGCGAAAATTCTTGATAAAAAAGGATATAATGTCTTAATGATAAGAGATAAAGATGAAACTGTATCTTTGCAGGACAGAGTAAAATATACGGAAGAAAATCACGGCGATCTTTTTGTCAGCATTCACGTAAACTCCAGCGTAACTCCTGAAGGCGTGGGACTAGAAACACACTACTTTACCGATCAATCTTATGATTTTGCACAGATTGTACATAAAGAGTTTGCGAACGCAATAAAATCAAAAGACAGAGGATTGTTTAAGTCTAGATTTTATGTTATAAAAAATACTACCTGTCCGTCCATACTGGTGGAAACAGGCTTTATTTCAAACCCCGAGGAACGTAAAGAGCTGATGACCTCGGAAAGAAAACAAAAAACAGCAGAAGCCATAGCAAAAGGAATACAAAAATATCTGGGCAAAGAGTGATGGAAACATTTGATAACACAATCGATACCAGGGCAATCGGTGTAATGGATTCGGGAGTAGGCGGTTTAACTGTCTTAAAGCAGCTTTTGTCCGTTTGTCCTAAGGAAAATTATATCTATTTCGGTGACACAAAAAATCTGCCCTACGGTGAAAAATCAAAAGAACAATTAATAGAAATTGTTAAAGAAATATTTGAATTTTTTGAGCAAAAAAACGTTAAAGCTGTTGTACTTGCCTGCAATACTACTTCAGCAACTGCGTATGAAGAACTGAAAGATAAATATCCGTTCAAAATCTATCCACTTATACAAAGTGTTGCAAAATATATGTCAGCCGATAAAGGGCTTTTAAAACTCGGGGTTATGGCGACAGAGGCAACAGTTAAAACAAAAACATACACAAAAGAATTTAAAAAATATAACCCTGATATTGAGGTAATAGAGCAGGCTTGCCCGCTGTGGGTTCCGATTGTTGAAAAACAGCTTACAAATTATGACGAAAAGCAGGCAATATACGGTTATTTAAAAAATGTTCTCGAGTTTAACCCTCAAAAAATCATTTTAGGCTGCACTCATTATCCGTATCTTATGGATAAAATTTCAAAATACGCACCTCGGGAACTATTTATAAATCCGGCTCAAATTTTTGCCCGCTACATTATTGATGATTTAAAACAAAATAGCCTGATTAACGAAACACAAACAGGCAGCGTACATTATTATGCAAGCTCAAATCCTGATAACTTCAGACAAAATGCAAAAATGTTTTTAGAGATTGACGAAACGCCACTGCTTGTTGAAATATAAAAATTTCCTGCATACACACTAAAGTATACTATTTTGATGAAAACAAAGCCGGAGACAACGTGAAGTATACTCTGCGACGCACCGTTTATTATGCACGGCATACATAGTCTGCGGTGTATATAATAAACAGTAAAGTTTTACAGTGAATACTGCTTTTGCAAATATTCGGGCCGGATGTTATTCTCTGTTGCCGGCAAGAATTTTTACAATGGAAGCAAGCGAAACTATCACACACAATCCGCAAAGCATGATAAAAAAGCTGTCCAAAACTCTTAAATGAATATGGAAAACTTGCATGCCCATATACATCATGGCCGCAATGACGTAAAGAATAATCAAGTGTTCAGATTTCATTTTTTTAACCCCATGTTGTGACGCAGTATAATTATTTTTATTTTAACCGTTTATTAATTGTTTTGCAAATTTTATCGAATCTTCATTTATTTCGCCCGCTGCGAGCATCGCAATTGCTTTAATTTTATTCTCTTCATTTAAAGTATAAACCTTTACGGCGGTTTGTTCATCCTGCGTTTTGGTGACATAAAAATGCCTGTCGGATTTTGCAGCAATTATCGGTTGATGTGTGATTGAGATAATCTGGTGCGATTTTGCAAGCTCTGCAATGGTCTGTGCAACGGCCTGACAGGCGTTGCCGGATATTCCGGTATCAATTTCATCAAATATAATGGTGTTGATGTTGTCCGCTTTTGCAAAAATTGTTTTTATTGCTAGCATTACACGTGAAATCTCACCGCCTGAGGCAATTTTTGCCAGCGGCTTCGGGGCTTCGGAGATGTTTGTTGAAATCAAAAATTCCACGCTGTCGCAGCCGTCCGGGCAAAAATCACAGGGTGTTATGCTTATTTCGAACTTGACTTTAGGCATGTCGAGCTTTTCAAGCTGCGAGGTCATTACCTGTCCCAGATGCTGTGCCAATTCTTTTCTTGAAACTGTCAAAATTTCCGTTGCGGACTTCATTTTAGAAAGCAGTTCTGTCTTTTCGTTCTCAAGGTTGTCTATTTCGTCTTGCGAAAACTCTATGGAATTGTATTCTTTTGTGAACTTTTCGTAGGTTTCCAAGACCTGCTCAAGTGTCGAGCCGTATTTTCTTTTGATTTTTTCAAGAACCTCAATACGCTGGGCAACCTCGTCCATGCGCTGCTCGTCAAGCTCCATAGCCTCTGCGTAGCTTCGAAGGTTTGAGGAAAGTTCCCTTAAAGTTTCCTGCACGTTTATGATTTCGCTTTCGTAATCGTTCAGGCTCGGGTCGTTTTCTGCAGCTTTGGATATGTTTGTTTTTACCTTGCCAAGCGCATCGAGAATGCAGCCGTCTTCACCGTAAAGCGCCCAGTAGCTTGAATAAGTCTGTTCTTTGAGTTTTTCGGCATTGGCAAGAACATTCAGCTCTTCTTCAAGCTTTTTGTCCTCTTCAAGGTCCTCTATCTGCGCGGATTCTATTTCATCAATCTGGAATTTTAAAAATTCAACCTGCTGCTCGTCAAGCTGTGATTTGTTTTTCAGCTCCTCTAATCTTTTTATGACCTGCGTATATTTTGCATACAAATCCCTGTATTGAACAAGCGCCGCTCTGTGTGCATCGTCGCCGTAGCTGTCCAAAAGCTTTATGTGGTGTTTGGGTTGAATATACGTATATGTCATATGCTGACTGTGTATGTCAATCAGCATTTCTCTGAGAATTTTTATAAGCTCCTGAGTGACAAGCGCACCGTTGACCCTCGAACGGGAGCCGGATTCGGTAATTTCTCGCGACAGGACAAGCTCATTGCCGAAATCTTCTATGCCGTACTCTTCAATAAGGCTTTTGGGTAACGGCTCTTTAAGGTCAAGCGTAAGCTCAATCGAGGCTCTTGTTTTGCCGGTTTTAATCAGCTCCTTGCTTGCACGTGCGCCGAAGGCAAGGTCGATTGCGTTAATCATAATACTTTTGCCGGCGCCGGTTTCACCGGTAATAACGTTAAAGCCGCTGCCAAATTCCAGTTCCAGCTCATCAATAATTATAAAATCTTTTATGTGTAAAGTCTTAATCATATTAACGTTCCGGTGCAACTCCCCATTGCAGTTTTTCTCTTAACACGGCATAAAACCCGTTGTTTTCTTTTTCAAGGATGACGAGTTTTGCCTCTGTTTTGCTCTTTTTTATGACAACGCAGTCATCTGCTGAAATATCAATTGTGTCCTGACCGTCAGCAGACATTTTGAGTCTGCTGCAGGTGTTACAGCTGGTAATTTTAATTTCTTCACTTGCCGGTATAACAAGAGGGCGAGCCGTCAGTGTATGAGCGCAAATTGGTACTATAACCATTGCATCAAGTCCCGGAACAAGAACCGGGCCACCTGCTGACAAAGTGTAAGCGGTTGAGCCTGTCGGGGTGGAAATTATTATTCCGTCGGCAAGGTAGTCGCATACTACCTTGCCGTTTATGTAGAGGAAAAGTTTTGACGTGCGTGAAAATGTATCACCCTTTATTACAATGTCGTTGAGTGCAAGAACTCTGTCGTTATAGGCAGAGAGCATCATTCTGCTTTCTATTCTGTATTCATTATTTATAAGTTTTAGAACGGAAGCTTCAATTTCATCAGTATTTGCCTGCGCCAAAAAGCCGAGCCTGCCAAGGTTAATACCCAGTATCGGAACATTTTTAGGAGCATAGAATCTTGATGCCTTAAGTAAGGTTCCGTCACCGCCAATGGTTATAACAAGAGATGCAACAGGGTCGTAACTTGATGAGGGAGTGATTTTTGCCACGAGTCCCCGAGCCTCCAGCACGCTTTTGGTATGCTTTGCAACTTGAAGAGATTCCGCCACATCCTCGTTATAAACAACAGATATATTTTTAAATGACAGCATTTCCATAAGGGAATTATACTATAATCGCGATAAGTAACCAATACTTTTTTCTGCAAACTAATGTAATATGCTTTAATTACTTTGTAAAATTCAAAAGCTTGAAGCCTTTCTTTTTCTTTTCAGATAGCTTGTCCGGCAGTTCATAACACTTGAGACATCTGGCCTCGTATGTTTCATCTCCGCCTATCATAATAAGAGGTGAGGACTTGTCGGCGGGGAATCCGTTGATAAGCCTTTGTGTGCGTGTTGCGTGGTCGGAGCCGCATTTCATACAAACAGCGCTGAGTTTGTCTACCTTGTCTGCCAGACACAAAAGTTCAGGCATTGCGCCGAAAGGCTCGCCTTTAAAATCCAAGTCCAGACCGGAGGCAATCACTCTTTTGCCGTGTTCAATCAATTTTCTTACAACGGAAACTATTTCCATATCAAAGAATTGGATTTCATCTATTGCTACAATTTCGTCATCGGATGAAATATGAGTAAGTATGTCACGTGCGTTTTTTACATTAATTGCATCCAACCAGAGCCCGTTTCGTGATTCGATGTAATCGCCTTTTGATCTTGTGTCTATTTCCGGTGAAATAACCTTAACTTTTTTTTGTGCAATTATGCATCTTTTTATTCTTCTTAAAAGTTCTTCTGTTTTTCCGCAGCTCATAGGGCCCGTGATTATTTCAAAAGAGTAAGTCATAACTCCCCTGTGTCTCCCTGAATAATGTTTACACTCTCTTATATAAATTTTATTATAAATTACTATTCGTAATTATACTATAATTTAAAAAATCTACACAAAATTGCAAAACTTCACAGCTTGTATTGTAAGAAAGGATAATTGTTATAAGCTAATCAGGCAGCCGGAGCCAGAACGTTTAATCGATTATTTTGCAGAGCAATTTGTTGTTCTTGCTGTATTTTTGTTTCTTTGTAAATTTGCATTAATTCTTTCCAGGCCTCAATAAATTCAACATTGCCAACCAGAACTGATTTTGGGATACCTGCATGGTGTATTTTGGGCAGCAGTTCATCCACGCTGTATTTTATAGGTTCGGATACTCCATCATCCGTATCATTGCAGATAAAGTACTTTTGCCCTTTTTTATCGGTTTCTATACCTATAATCGTAATTTCGTGGCCCCCTATTACATTGTTGTCGTTATCGCAGTATGTATAACCGATGATAACATTATCACCCTGATTTAAAGTATTTTGTATGTGAGAAAGAGTTTCGCTTTGTTCGCATTCGTACCCGATAAGTTTACCGCTGTCATCAATTTTTTGATATGTTACACATACCTTGCCTTTGCCTGTCGCCAATTCTTCTGCAAAGTTCTTTTCAATATCAATAAGACCGCTGTCATCGTCATTGTATTTCGGTATTCTTTTATCAATAAGAGAATCGTATGTGTTTTGTGCACCTACGTTCATAAATGTTGATTGCATAAGTACATCGACCAAGGAACGTTCGTCGGGGTCTTTGTAAGAATTTTGGATTCGTGCTCTTATAATTGCATTTCTGTCCGGTCTTAATTTGACAACAAGTGTGTCCCAGTCCAGCATTTTGTGTTCGGTGCCGAATTCGTTAAGCATCCATATTATGTCAAGAAGACCTTGGGATAAATCATTTACGTTAATTTTTTTCGTTATACACAAATCCTCAGATGTAAGACCTTCTACCATTCTGGCAAATTCAGCCGGCATTCTGTGTGCAATGTCAAACTCTATGCTTGCTGCAGGACAGGTGCTTGACTTTACATCGAGGTCATACGAGGAAATATTTTTGCCGAGCGTCCTTTCGTGATTAATAATTTCCGGTTGCAGATTGATAGGTATATCTCCGAATTTTTGCGGAATTATGAAAGGATGTTTTATTGCTTTTATTGTTTCTTCTAAAATATTTTTTTTGTCGAGTCCCTGTGCTCGTTTTACGGTGGCAATAGTGTATAAGTTGTCTAATGTGGTGGTTCCGTCGTTAGAATTTGCATTCAACAGTTTTCCGTTTTTCAATAAAACTTGTAAATCCTTGCGTGTTTTTTTGTCGATTATTGATGAGATTTCATCGTACTTTTTGTGCTCCTCTCTGGTGGAAAGCGATGTTCTTATTTGATTTATTCCAAAAGAAGGTATTGAAAATTGTGATTTATAAGACGGCATAGAAGTGTAAGGATTTGTTGCATTATTTGCTGCAACATCCCTTATTCCGCTAAGAGTATGCATTTTCGGCATATATACATTGTAGTTGTTGCTTAATGCTGAAATATTATACACTTCTAATTTTCCACCTTTTTCTATATGTTTAAAACCCAAACATTTTAAAATTTGCTTTTTTTGCTATAATTTATAAGTAATGTTAACAATTTTTTATATTAGTTTGAAGCTTTGATTAAAGAATTAGATATAAATAAAATCAAATTTTTGCCGATATCACAGGAAAATTTGGTGCTTTCATTAGATAGACTGACTCGTTTTAAGTATCCCGAAAAAAAATACTACAGGGTCTTTTCGGATATTTTATGCAGATATTTATTATATCCTAAATTTTCCAAAAATGAAATACTGCAAATGAGTACTGATGTGCTTAAAAAAATTGCGGAAAGGCTCTGGAATGAATCTGTTAAAGAATATGTAAATGACTCGGAGCCCGATACTCAATTTAATAAAATATTACTTAATGAAATGTTTTCCACATATAATTTGTCCGAGTCTTTAAAAGAACTTGTTGATATAAAAATAAATATCAACGGAGTATTGACTATTGCCCGCAATATCTGTGGATATGAGCAGTTGCCGCTTAATATAAAGCGTTTGGTAATGCTGAAAAAGCACAATTTTGCTGATGAAATATCCCTAAGAGAACGTTATAATCTTCTGTTCCCTATAGAAAAAATCGTTTTGTGCGAAGGAATTACAGAGGAAATTCTTTTGCCTGCTTTCGCTAAACTTTACGGTTATGACTTTTTAAAGTACGGTGTAAAACTTGTTGGAGCAGGCGGAAAAAATCAGGTTGTAAAGCTATATTCAAAACTCAGAAATGAATTAAAGATACCTATATTCATACTGTTAGATGCGGATGCCGCAGCTGCTGCCGATTTAATTTCCCCCATATTACGTGATAAAGATGTTATATATTTAATCAAACACGGAGAATTCGAAGATATATTTTCTTTAAATCTCATAAAAAGGACTATTAACAACAGGTATAAAAATATTTGCGAGTCATCTGTTGCTGATTTTAAACAAAATTTGCCCATGACCAGAATATTGTCGGAGTTTTTTAGAATACACGAGCTGGGTGATTTTCAAAAAGCTGAATTTGCAAAGGAATTGGCTGATAATTTAAAATACAAAACAGATTTGACGGAAGAAACAGAACAAATACTTTTACAAATACAGACATTGCACTAAAAAATAAAAAAGCCCCGCAAAACGAGGCCATTTTATTTTATAAAGTTTCTTGTTGTTTACCCGTTAATACTCAATATTTATCTGCGAGAACATAACGATTTTGTTTTTGCCGCGTTTTTTGGCGTTGTACAAAGCGTGTTCCGCGTATCTGATAAGAGTGTTAGCGTCTTCTTCAACATTTTGCAGGAATGGATATGATGCAATACCGCCTGAGATAGTGATGGGATGTCTTTCTTCTTCGCCGGCGGGTATAAATTCCATTTTTTCTATTTCTCTTCTGAATCTTTCCGCAAATAAAAATGCATTTTCCTCAGGAGTATTCGGCAGAAGTACAATAAATTCTTCATCGCCGTATCTGGTTAAGATATCTTCTTTTCTGATAAACCCTTTTAACATTTCTGCAATTTTCTTAAGAAGAACATCACCCCAGTCATATCCGTACATATCGTTTACGACCTTAAAAAAGTCAATATCTAAAAGCAGACAGCTGAGTTTTGTGTCATATCTCTTTGAACGGGAAATTTCAGCTTCCAAACGTTCGTGCAAAAATTTGCGGTTATGCAAGCCGGTTAGGGCATCTGTTGTGGAAACCTGATTAATTGTTTCTTTCAGTTCTTTTATCTTTAAAAGGTTTTTTAATCTCAGATTAAGCTCTTTTTCGTCAATAGGAGTAGTTACATAGTCATAAGAATCGCCCCTGAAAATAATGTCATCATTGAATTTTTCCGCAATGATTAATGCCGGAGCCGGTAATTTTGTAACCATTGAGATATCTTTTAATTTATCGATTGAACAATTGAAAATAAGTCCGGAGGGGTTAAATTTTTGTGCGTCTTTAACGTCATCAAGTCCTTTGACTCTTACGTCGTATTCCTCATTTTTAGATAAGATAGCTTCAATTTGTGCAGAATCCTTGTCACTGAAAATTACAATATTTCTCATAATTAAATCCTTGTGTTTTCTTATTATATTTATAATACCAAATGTATCGGTAAATGTATATAATAAATTTATACGAACTGTAAATTAATTAATGTAAATTCTTTGTTTCGTACACTACACGTATGTTATTTTATAGTTATACATTTGCAAACTTTATATATACTGTAAATGTTGTATGGAATAATGCTATTTATAGTTTTATTATTATAATATATTAACAGATTGGGGGATTCTGCTTTGGCTAAGCCACAGTATCGCAATGATTATACTCAGGGGTACGCGACCTACACACATACCCGTTCAAAATATTCAACCAATATAAGACCCGCATATGTCAGACGGGTAAAGCAGACTAAGCGTAAGGTTAACTATATTGCATTGTTTGTAAATATAGTGCTGGCTGTTTTGTTTGTTATGTATGTGGCTCCCGTGTATTACAATAATGTTACAAGACCGTTGTTTGTAAGAGCAAATAAATACCCCCATATAAAAACAGACATTGATAAAATAGCTTTTCCAACAACATATTACCTGTATAATACGCATTTTTTGGGGATGAATTATCTTCAGAAAACCGAAACTAAAAAGCCGCAAATGCAAAAGTTATACGAAACATACAATATGACCGAATTGGAGTCAAAATTAAAAAATCTTGCTGCTGCATATCCCTCATTAAAACCCTCTGTTTATGTTTGGGATTATGAATCCGGAAAACACGCTGATTTGTTGTCCAATGATGTCTTTGCCACGGCGAGTATAATAAAAATACCTGTTTTAATTCAGCTTTTCCGTTCGATTGAGGCTGGTGCGATAAAACTTGATGATAAAATTGCAATGACCGGTTATTACAAATCGGAAGGTTCTGGCAGTTTACAGTTCAAGGGTGACAATGCCGTTTATAGTGTTGATGAACTTGCAAGGGTTATGATTACGGAATCCGATAACTCTGCAACGAATATGCTGCTTGCCGCAACAGGCGGTATGAATGCGCTTAATCAATCTTTAAGAAAATGGGGCATGAAAGAAACAAGAATAAATGATTGGCTTCCTGATTTAGCCGGTACAAATGTTACTACTGCAAAAGAAATGGCTACATTGTTGTATAACATTGATAATCCGAGTTTTCTCTCGCTTAATTCCCGTGAAAAAATGATTGATTATATGAGCCATGTGCACAACAACAGACTAATTCACGCAGGTTTGCCTAAAGATGCTATTTTTATTCACAAGACCGGAGACATTGGCAAAATGCTTGGCGATGCAGGGATTGTGTATACCCCAAACGGTAAAAAATACATTGTGGTTATGCTGGTCAACAGGCCGTATAATTCTCCTCAGGGGAAAGATTTTATTGTTGCAGCTTCTTCTTTAATTTATAATTATATGGTTAATACAAATCTCTAAAAATAAAATTTTATTGATATTGTTTTTATCTTATATTATAGTTATTATATCAATTTTGTTATAATTAAAATTTTGGAGAATAAAATGACTCATCAAAATCAGATAATTAAGGTGGCCTGGGAATTGAACGAAAATTGTGAAAACAGATACCAACTCGTTTATGAAATTGCTGAACTTGCCAAAAAGCTCGTTGACGAATATCAAATGAAAAAACCTAAAGATGAGCTGGGCTTTGATGATTACGGATTTGACAACACAATCAAAAAAGAAAATCCCGTTGAACATGCAATTATGGTTAAAGCTTCTGAATCGGATGAAAGCAGACTCGTAGGGTAATTTCGCAAACAGATTTAAAAAAAATCACTCTTATTCTTTTAAGGGTGATTTTTTTGTTACAAAAAAGGCGTTCTAATAACAGAACGCCTTTTTTTCAAGCTTTAAAACTTATTTTGCCAACAATTTGTTAACAGCCAAAGTTAATCTTGATTTTTTTCTTGCAGCGGTGTTTTTGTGTAATACACCTTTAGAAACGGCTTTATCACACAATTTATATGCATGGCTCAAAGCCGGTTTCAATTCTGCATCATTTTTGGCTTGTGCTAATTCTAAAGTTTTTCTGATTGCAGTTTTGATTTCAGACTTTACAGCAACGTTTTTTTGTCTGTTTCTTTCTGCGACAAGAACTCTTTTTTTAGCGGATTTAATATTAGCCATTGTTTTATTTTCCTTTCATTTGCATAATATACGAAGCTGTGTTGAATTTAAAATAATATAATACAGCGGTAGTTAAAACTTCACGTGCTATATTTTTTATTCCGCCACAGCCCCTCTGTAATCTGCAAAGAGGTTTGGTGAGTAATTTTATTATAGTTCAAGAATATTTCTTTACAAGCTTCAAAACACAAGTTTTGTAAATTTTTCTTAATAATTTGCATATAAAGTGTTATAAATTCAAAAAAATGGGAATTATATATATATATATTAATATTTTTATCCATATATCCTCGTGTTAGTAGAAAAACAAACTTCTGGGCATTCATTACGAATGCTCTTTTTTTATGCAGAATTCACATATAATGCACATGGCAAAGATAATCGCCTGGCAATTTCGTGATCAAAATAATCTGCAATGCATAAAAAGCTTCCGTATATTTTCATATATGACACATATGCGGAAGCTTTTTGTTTCTGATTATTAGCGCACTGATTAATCTTTAACTGTTGATGATTTTTGGTTAATTTCAACTTCTGTTACTTCGTCATGACCGGAAGGGCCTTTTCTGTAAAGAGTGGAGCCGACTTCAACAGTTCCGTCCCATTCAGTGTTTAAAGATTCAGGATTCAGTGCAATTGCAATGTTCATAAAGAAATCATAAAGCTCAGGTTCGTTAATGCCGTTTCGTGCATCTTTAAATGTTCTTGCGTAATCCCTCATTATTTTTGCATTTTCTTTGTATCTTGCATTTAATTCAGGATAAGATTCCGGTTTAAGTTTGTAGGCCAGTTCCGGATTCTGAGCAACAATCTGTTTCATCTGGTCATATACTTTTACCTGACCGCAGAAAGCAAGGATAACTTCGTACATATCGTCAAGAGCTTCTGAGTATTGCCCGAGTTTGATTTTGCTGTCTATTCTTGCATCATAAAAAGCTCCGACCCCGTAGCCCGGTCTGGTTTTTAGGTATTCAAAATCTGCAATAGCCTCTGCATACCGGCCGTAAAAGTACGAAAGCTGCGCTTTTTTTGCTCTGGCTTCGTCAAAGTTGGGGTTTAATTCAACTGCTTTGGCATACATATCAATTGAACCTTCTTTATTGTTATGAGTTTCGTATCTTATACCTTCGTTATAATAGAATTGCGCATCTTTTACCTGTGATTGCTGATTTGTAGCTTTAGATTTTTTTGCATCGGCACTCAGCCCTGTAACACACAGTACGGACAAACATAAAGCCAATGATAATAATTTTTTCATATTTTTGATACTCCTAAGTCTAAGATAATTTATATTATATAACAGGTAGTATATTATTTTACAGTGTTTCTTAATAAAGCTTTATATTATGTTTTTTATCCGCTCTGTCAGCCAGAAAAGTCGAAATAATCGGAATAAATATGTAATAAATTCCGCCGAGAATCAGCGCAGGTTTTGCTATTTTTATTCCTTCTATGTATTTTTCAAGCAGTGGAGAGTTTTTATTTGCTTCTTTAAATTTTTGTATAAATTTTTCTGTCGGTTTTCTTGTATAGTGGTGGATTGCATAGCCGCCTGAAATGCTTAATCCTGTAGATATTGCAGAGTTATAAATCAGTGCTTTTTTACGGTCATTTTCTATTTTTTTACTTTTCGCTGTCCTGTTAATAAAAGAAGCAGTCAAAACAACATCAGTCATATTCATAATATGCTGGGCAAAGTTTGTATCGGCATATTTTTGTGCAAACTTTTGAACCGGCTTTGTGTTAAGTATTTTGCCTATACCTGCTGCAATTTTTTCTGTTGCAGAGTTGTATAATCCTTTAAAAGATATTATTGAAGAATTTGCCTTAGTTTTAGCGTTACTGTTTTTATTGTCATTTTTAAATAACAAATTCATAACAGGCGGTATTAAAAAACAGGTTAATGCTGATTTGGGAACAGCAATAACAAAACCGAGACCCAGCTTAAATAACTGGGTTGCAAACTGATAAACATTTGATTTTAAAAGCGTTTTTGAACCGGATTGCAGATTCTTTATCGTTGATTTATTCAAAAAGTCTGACGGGGCACTGTCTATCTTTTTTATTGCCCTTGCTACCGGATTTGAGGCCGCAAACATAATCAAATACCCGACAGCACTTGAAGCAAGGGATTTTGCACAGGCATAACGTTTGTTCTTTTTGTCTGTTTTGGGCGTGGATAAAATTGCTGCTGGTCTGGCTATTGTCGAAAGCGCTAAAGATGTGGTTGCGCAAAAGAGTGCACTGTTATCTGCTGCAAACTTTAGCCCTTTTAAAAGCATTTTGTTATTATAAATGCCTTTGAAATTTGTTTTCGGTGTGTTTTTATGTGGGTTTAAACTGATTTTCATTTTTGTATTACAAAGGTTATCCCTATCTGTAATATTACCCTAAAGTAGTAAAAATAAACATAGCGATTTTGTGCAATGTTTTTGCACTGCACTGACGTTATATTGACTATGTAAATCCTCAACTCTTCTGATTGCTTGTACTTAGTGCTCACCTCTTTTGCTTTTTATTGCAAGAGAGGTTTTCTTTTGGGTTTTGGGCGCTTTATAATTTATGATTTATAAATCAGTCTTTGTTTCTTAAACGCTGTATAAAATGCTCTATTCTGGAGAGTGCAATTTTTAAATTATCAAGAGAATAAGCATAAGATATTCTCAAATATCCTTCTCCACACTCCCCGAAGGCCGTCCCCGGAACGACCGCCACTTTTTCTTCCATCAAAAGTTTTGTTGCAAATTCTTCTGATGTCATATTGAACTCTTTTATGCAGGGGAAAACATAAAACGCACCGTATGGCTCAAAACATTCAAGACCCATTTCTTTAAATGCTTCCATTAAATACCGGCGGCGCTGGTTATAAGACTGCCTCATTTTAGCGACCTCTTCATCCCCCTTTTTTAGTGCCTGAACTGCAGCATACTGGCTGGTTGTCGGTGCACACATTATTGCAAACTGGTGAATTTTTGTCATTTGAGAAATTATTTCAGCAGGCCCGCAGGCATATCCAAGGCGCCATCCAGTCATTGCATAAGCTTTTGAAAAACCGTTTATCAGTATAGTGCGTTCCTTCATTCCGTCAAGAGAGGCAATAGAAACATGTTTTTCCTTATATGTAAGCTCCGAGTAAATTTCATCAGACATTACAAGTATTTCTTTTTCTTTCACAATTTGTGCGATTTTTTCAAGGTCATCCCTTTCCATAATTGCCCCTGTGGGGTTGTTAGGGTAAGGAAGTATAAGAACCTTTGTTTTGTCGGTTATTGCATTTAAAAGTTCCTGCGGCTGCAGTCTGAATTCGTTTTGCGCTTGCAGATTGATTATAACAGGCTTGGCACCTGCAAGAATTGAGCAAGGTTCGTAAGAAACATAAGACGGTTGAGGGATAATAACCTCATCCCCAGCATCAATAACCGCTCTTAAACCTATATCTATAGCTTCCGAACCGCCGACTGTTACCACTATTTCGTTATCCGGACAATAGTTTATCCCCTGTGTTCTGTTTATATAATTTGATATTTCTTCTCTTAAGTCTTTTAAGCCCGCATTTGAAGTATAAAAGGTTTTCCCCTTTTCAAGAGAATATATCCCCTCATCTCTTATAAACCACGGAGTGTCAAAGTCAGGTTCACCAACGCCGAGAGATATTGCGTCTTTCATTTCGCTTACGATGTCAAAAAACTTTCTTATCCCCGAGGGTTTAAGGTTTACAACTCTTTGTGAAAGAAAGTTTTTCATGGAGTGATAACCTCTCTCTCATCTTTTGCAGCTTTGTTAATTATTGTGCCGTGGTCTTTGTACTTTTTAAGTATAAAGTGTGTTGCCGTGCTCAAAACGCTGTCGAGAGTTGACAATTTGTCGGATACAAACGCTGCAATTTCCTTCAGGCTTTTTTCCTCAAGCGTCACGAGAAGGTCATAACCGCCAGAAAGGAGATAAACGGATTTAACCTCAGGATAGTTGTATATTCTTTCTGCTATTCTGTCGAACCCCTGACCTCTCTGCGGGGTAACTTTAACTTCAATAAGTGCGGAGACTTTTTCTATATCCGTTTTTTCCCAGTTAATTAATGTATGATATGCGCAAATTATGTTTTCTTTTTCAAGCTTTGATATTTCTTCAAGAACCTGTTCTTCTGTTACGCCGAGCAAAACAGCCAGCTCTTTAAAATCTATTCTGCTGTTTTTTTCCAGTATGGAAAGCAGTTCATCTCTCATAAATTTTTCTCCGTTAAGTGTTTAATTTAACTGATTATAGTATATTGCTTTACATTTGTAAAATATTTGTCCTGCATATGAATATAAGATATCCTTATATTGAGGAAGGGATAATGCAAGTTTATAACGTTTTTCCCTTAACTTTTAAAATTATGAGTATCAAACATCAGTTTTTACAGGGCACGCAGAGAAAATGGAGAATTACAAACAAAAAAGAATAGTTGTGGTTGATGACGAAGCAATGATGCTTTCAACACTTAAAATGCTTTTAAATATAGAAGGCTTTGCCAATACACATTTTTTTGATTCGCCTAAAGCTGCTCTTGCCGATATAAAAGCAAACATGCCTGATCTTATTTTATCTGATTTTATGATGCCCGAAATAAACGGTATTGAATTTTTAAGCGAAGCAAAAAAGATATGCCCCGATGTCAGCATGATACTTTTGACAGGTTATGCGGATAAGGAAAACGCAATAAAAGCGATAAACGAAGTAGGCATATACAAATATATTGAAAAGCCGTGGGATAACGAAGACCTGCTTTTAAATATAAGAAACGGACTTGAAAGAAGCGGGCTTATTTGTGAACTCAACCAAAAAATAGAAGAACTTTCGCAAGCCAAAGCCCAGCTGGAAAAATACTCGCATTCTTTAGAGGATATTGTTCTGCAAAAAACAGCAGATTTAGTGGAATCTAACACAAAGCTAAGCGCAATAATTAATTACTGCGCCGACGGTATTGTTATTACCTCAAAAGAAGGCGAAATCATACAGGTAAACCCTGCTTTTGAAAACATAACCGGTCTTGATAAAAAGCTTCTGGAAAAGAAAAACCTTAAAGATTTAATAGTTGCACGGGAAAATACGGTTCAAAAGATTACAAATGAACAAAAAGAGGTTCTTTTAAGAGATGCCGCAATAAAAAACTGCATTGATGACAGAGAGGTTCCCGTTGAAATAAATTTTGCACCGATACTCTCCGATAAAGATAAAAACGATATACGCTATGTAGGTGTGGTAAGAAACGTCAGCCTGCAAAAAGAAATGGAACGTCTGAGAGATGATTTTATTGCAACCTTGACTCATGACCTTAGAACCCCGCTGCTCGCTGCCATCCAAACTTTGCAGTTCTTTTTGGACGGTTCTCTGGGCGATATTGCGGACAGACAAAGAACTCTGCTTGATACAATGAAAAAAAGCAACGAGGATATGCTCGGGCTTGTTAATGCGCTGCTTGAGGTTTACAAGTACGAATCAGGCAAACTTAATTTATGTAAAACTAAATTTTCTTTAAAAGATTTTATAGAAGAGTGCGTGTCGCAGGTAAAACCGCTTGCTGATAAAAAGGAAATAACTTTTGAAACAGTTTACAATGACACGCAAGACACAGAAATTACAGCTGACAGAAACGAATTAAGACGAGTCGTATTAAACCTCTGCGGCAATGCACTCAATCACACACCTAAAGGCGGACACATAGAAATTATTTCTTCAAATAAAGAAGGCGATTTGATTTTGAGTGTAAAAGATAACGGCATAGGTATTCCGCAAAACGACATAGCTAAACTGTTTAAGCGTTTTTCTCAAGGGACGACGCAAAAACGTTCTGCAGGAACGGGGCTCGGGTTGTATCTGTCAAGGCAGATTGTAGAAGCACATGAAGGTAAAATTTGGGTCGAAAGCGAAGTTAAAAAAGGCAGTGTATTTTCTTTTTTAATTCCAAAATCGCTTAATATCAAGGAAAAAGTGTAATAATTATGGACAAAAATACTGAAACAAATAAGGATATACAGGTTCTTTTAATCGAAGACCACACAATGATAAGAATGGGCACTGCGCTTGTTATAGAACAGACAGAGGGCATTACTCTTGCTGCCGAGGCAGAAAACGGGCTGGACGGGGTGCAAAAAGCAAAAGAAATAAATCCCGATGTCATTCTTATGGATATAGGTCTGCCCGATATTGACGGTATTGAGGCAACAAGAAGAATAAAAGAGCTTAACCTTAAGTCAAAAATTCTTATATTTACTTCACGTGACAACGAGGATGACGTTTTTGCAGCACTCGCAGCAGGTGCAGACGGATATATTATGAAAGGTGCAACAGCTGCGCAGCTTACTTCGGCAATTGTTGCTGTTAACGAGGGTACGGCCTGGCTTGATCCTGCCATTGCAAGGCTTGTTTTATCAAATGTACAGCGTCAGAAAACAGAGAACAACGCTACAAATGATATCAACTACAAAGCGGGCAAAAATGCTTTCGGGCTTACGGAAAGAGAGATGGAAGTACTGGCACTGATAGTTGACGGAAAGAAAAATCCCGAAATCGCAGAAAAGCTCTTTATTACACGTGCTACAGCAAAGGCTCATGTCCACAGTATTTTGCAAAAGTTGTATGTTGATGACAGAACGCAGGCTGCAGTTACTGCTATGAGAGAAGGACTTGTTTAATATGCTCGGCAGGGCGTCAGCGTTACACAGATTTTTCACGGGCTTATTCCCCGTGCGGTTGATTGTGGTTTGCGCTGCTGTTTTACATATGTTTTTAACCTGTTGCGCAGCATATTCATTTGATTTTTTCTGGACGGACGAATACAAAGCAAAACACCCCAAACCGGCAAACAATATGCCCAAAACAATGGACGAATACTACCGTGAGGTCAACAAAGCAGCAGACAAATCAAAAGAGATTCCTTCCCCAAAATTTGAACAGGACGAAAAGCTTGTTGAATTGCCCGACCCGTCCATCCTTGTTGTAAAATACAATGACCCGCCCGGAAAGGTTGAAATTAACCTTAACGATTTAAAAAAGAAACGCAAAATTAATTCCATAGGTGTTGCATCTCCGCAATTTGACAGGCTTGTATATTCCACCGTTTATTACTACCCCTCAACAAAAACAGCAGGCAGCGAACTTTATCTTATGCGGCTGGACAAGAGCAAAAGTGTTCAAAACAGAATGGAAGAAGCCCACGTAAACCACGGACGCAAAATCTTGTACAGAACCGAGATGGATTCTCTGGATTTGGACATACAAAAAACTTTGACTGTAGTGGACTGGTCAGCCGATGGCAAAAGGCTTGCTTTTAAGGAAAAAATTTCTTATACACCTGACGGGTTGTGGAAAACAAACCTTTTTGTCTATGATTTTGAAACAGGCAAAGTAAAAGAACTAAGCGAGGTCAGAGATGCAATTTTGTACTACTGGCGCGCTAATTACGATATACGTTTTAAAGATTTTCGCTGGGACATCTACCCTGTAGGATGGGATGCACGGCACCCTGACAGAATAATTGTGTTTGCTTATGCTGCTACAGGTGAAAACCCTAAATTTCTCGGAGCCTGGTCTGTTGACTATAAAGGAAACAGAGCAATGCTTCTGTCACCTGTGAGCACGCAGTTTGACGTTACGCAAAACGGCTCTTGTCTGAAATCAAATTATAATAACTAAGGAGAAAAATTGTATAAATATTACAAAAAATATGTACCGTATCTGTTTTTGCTGCCGGCGGCAGTGATACTGATACTGTTCTTTTTTATTCCTTTTTTTGAAACTATTTTGCTGAGCTTTTACGATTACAATACCAATATCTATCACCCCACGTTTGTATCGCTGGCAAATTACACTGCGCTGTTAAAAAGCCCTGTGTTTTACAAGGTTTTGTGGAATACATTTTTGTATTTAATTGTGGCTGTGCCTTTTCTTGTTGTGTTTCCTCTTATTATTGCAATAATGATTAACCAGAAAATAAGAGGGGTAACACTGTATAAAATCCTTATATACCTGCCGGTAATCGTATCTATAGTTGTTGCGGCAATTGCTTTCAAATGGCTATACGCACAGCAGGGTATATTGAATTATGTTATGGGGCTGTTTCACATCCCTCAGGTCGGATGGCTGACAGACCCTAATGTCGCTTTGTATTCGGTTATACTTGTTACCGTGTGGAAGGGTATCGGATATTATATGATGATATACCTTTCAGCTTTAATGGGAGTTCCAAAAGATTTGTATGAAGCTTGTGACGTTGACGGGGCTGATCCGGTTACAAAACATTTGACGGTTACTTTGCCTCATTTGATGCCGACTGTCGGGCTTGTGACAATGATATCTTCAATTTCCGCCATGAAGGTGTTTGTAGAAATTTATGTTATGACCAAAGGCGGGCCGCTTGATTCAAGCAAGACAATCGTGTATTACATATACGAACGTGCGTTTGAAAATCTGGATTTAGGCATAGCCTCGGCAGCTTCGGTACTTTTGCTTATCATAGTACTGGTATTGTCGGTGGTGAATTTTACGCTGTTTGAAAACAAGCAGTATCAGTTGTAGGAGAATCAGGACGGAAAAATGAAAAAATGAAAAATTTTAAAAGTTCAAAAACAAAATTTACAAGAGGATTTTTTGTACATCTTACACTGATAACCGTATCACTGTTATCCATATTTCCTTTTATATGGCTGTTATCAACGGCGCTTAAGGGCAGTGACGAAAACATATTCCAATACCCGCCGGTATTTTTCCCGCAAAGCCCTACCTGGGACAACTTTAAAGGTGTATGGCATCAGATACCCTTTATGCTCTATTTTCTTAACAGCATGATAGTTGCGGGCGGAACGGTTATTTTAAACCTTATCCTGAGCGCTCTGGCGGCTTATCCTCTTGCAAGAATGGAGTTTAAAGGAAAGAAAACAATTTTTTACGCTACACTAGCAACAATTATGATTCCTTTTCAGGCAATAATGCTGCCTGTTTATCTTATAGTTTTAAAACTTCATATGGTGGACAGCGTAAATTCCGTTATGGGTTACCTCGGCTTGATACTGCCTTTTGCTGTAAATGCTTTCGGAATATTTCTTATGCGTCAGGCATTTCTTGCCATTCCCAAAGAAATGGAAGAAGCTGCCTTTGTTGACGGGTGCAGTGTTTTTCAAATCTGGTGGAAAATTTTGCTGCCGATGGTAAAGCCTACGCTTGCAGTGCTTGCAATATTCACTTTTATAGGTTCCTGGGGCGAATTTTTATGGCCAAGCATTGTTTTGACCAAGAAGGCTCTTTATACGCTGCCCGTCGGGGTGAATGACCTGCAGGGGATGTTCAGCGCAAACTGGCGTTATATTGCAGCTGGCTCTATCATTGCAACAATTCCGATTCTTGTGTTCTTTATAGCTATGCAAAGATACTTTATCTCCGGCGAAAACGACGGTGCGGTTAAGGGATAGTTGTGAATTCATTCCTATGTATTTGCACATCATGTAAACTTTTGTAAAACATAACAAATTTTTCCTAAAGTTTTTATATAAATCGTCCGTATTACATATATGTATTACGAGAGTATACGAAGGGATTGCTTATGTACAAAAAAGTTTCGAATATATTGTGTGTAGCAGCTTTTATCGGAGCTATGAGCTTGAATAACCAAACAGCACTCGCTCAAGCCCCTGTGCCGACATTGGACAACCTTCATAATCAGGGCGCAACAATCCCTGACACTGCCCCTGCACAAACTTACCCTGAATCGGCATATACCCTTACGGAAATAGAAAACGCAGACCCTGACAACCTTCCTCAAAATGCAATAACCCTCTATGATAAAAACGAGGACGGAACTGTCACACCCAAATACTACCTTGTAAACCTCAAAGACTCAGTAACAAATATAGGCTCCGGCGACACAACAAAATACTTTGAGTGGACCAAAAACGAAACCACGGGAAACATTGAATTTAAAGAAGTATCCTCACCCACCGAAGGTAAACAAACAATAACAGTAAATTATGATACATCAAATCTTCAAACCAGATTACGAAATTCAACAGACCAATCCGATACAACAATCACAGGCACCTTTGTAAACCAATCCACCGGCAGCACATCAGGTGATCAATATGGTGGTGCAATATACAACAGTGGCATCAGTGCGCAGCTAGGGGATATTAATGCTGATTTCATAGGCAACTATGCATCTGCAAATAGATATGCCGAAGGCGGAGCGATTTATAACGATAGAACAATCGGAGATATAGCAGGCGATTTCATTGGCAACTATGCGTCTTCTACAAATTATTCTGCCTCTGGCGGAGCGATTTATAATAGTGAAAAAGGAACAATCGGCAATATAACAGGTGATTTCATAGGTAACTATGTGTCTACTTCCGGTTCTTATTCTTCTGCCGCAGGCGGAGCGATTTATAATAGTGAAAAAGGAACAATCGGCGATATAACAGGTGACTTTATCGGCAACTATGCGTCTTCTACAAATAACCGAGCCTATGGCGGAGCGATTTATAACGATGATGATGCAGAAATCGGAGATATAACAGGTGATTTTATAGGCAACTATGCGTTATCTACTGATTATTATGCCTCTGGCGGAGCGATTTATAACAATGGTGGAACAATCGGTAATATAACAGGTGATTTCATAGGCAACTATGCGTTCTCAACTGATTCATATGCCCAAGGCGGAGCGATTTATAACTATGAAACAATCGTAAATATAACAGGCGATTTCATAGGCAACTATGCTACTGCAAATAGTTCTGCCTCTGGCGGAGCGATTTATAACTCTAGAGGAACAATCGGTAATATAACAGGAGATTTTATAGGTAACTATGCGTTATCAACTGATTCATATGCCCGTGGCGGAGCGATTTATAACAATAATGGAACAATCGGTAATATCACAGGCGATTTTATAGACAACCATGCTCAATCGAACAACAGTTACGCTTTTGGCGGTGCAATATACAATTACATCTCAAGTTCAAGCAATACAGCCACCATCGGCCTTACAAACAACAATTTTTTAAACAACTACGCAAAATCAGAAACCGGTACAGCTAAAGGCGGTGCAATATTCACAAACTATGACCTTACTCTAAATGCAGACAACGGCAATGTATTAATATCAGGCAACTACACGGAATCTAACGGCGTAAAAGAGCAAAATGCAATTTATGTAGCAAATTATGCAAACTCTTCAGGTACAATTCAAAGAAATACAACCTTTACCCTCAATGCGATAAACAACGGCAAAATACAGATAGATGATACAATTGCAGGCGGGTCGTATTATGCATCTTCAAATAAATTCTGGGAAACCGCAGACCACGCCTACACTTTAGCCCTCACAGGCGACGGCACGGGCACAATCAGCCTTTACAATGACATTAAAAACGCAAATGTTACATCCGAAAACGTCACAGTTGACTTTGCCAACGGCGAAACACGAGATTACAACTTCGTTTCTATGACCGCAGGCGAAAACACAAAACTGAACCTTGATGTCGACTTCTCAAACAAAACAGCCGACACAATCAGCACGCAAAATGCCTCAACCGGCACGCTTATAATAAACGCGATAAACTCACTCGGCGCAGCGGAGGGAGCTGTCACCGTACAAATCATCAAAAACACAGACCCGTCCTCCACCTTACAGCTCGCTTTTGGCGACAACATAACAGAAGTTGCTCAAGATTTTGTGTTTGACAAGAACTATGTTGAACATACGGACAAATTTGTTCAGGAAGGCGGCTTAGCACTTGCTACAACCGATACTACTAACGACTCAATAACAATTGTTCAGGAAAAATTATTCGACACTCTGCAGCTTATAAACAGTTATGAAACCGATGAAGACAGAACATTCCAGTTTGCAGACTCTTCAAAATACACGTTGTCAGAGGACTTAAACCCAACAACATCCGGAGTTTTAAACATCAACGGTGTAAGTGCCTCTGCACCATCAACACTGGATGCAAATTCTCACACACTTTTCGACCTTCAAAACGAAACAACCCTTAACATCTCAAATGTTTCTATAGAGGGAGCCAAGGACTATGCAATAAAAGCAGAAAACGCAAACTCTGTAGTTAATTTAACAAACGCCTCCTTTAAAAATACAGACGGCACTGCCATACAATCCAACGTTGACATAAACATCACAGCCGACGGCGGAAAATCGGAATTTAGCGGCAATACATCTGCAATCCAGATGAATGATGCAACAAAATCCGTTAACATGAACGCAATCAATCAGGGCGAAATCGTCCTTAACGACACGATAGACGGCGCGCAGGGCTACAGCCTCAAGTTAGACGGCGACGACAAATCCAAAATCACGGTCAACAACAACGTTAACAACGCAAACATTTCACTTGATAACACAAACCTTTATCTGTCAAAAGAAACATACTTTGACAATTCACAGAGCATGTCTCTCAACTCCGGCGCAATGTATTTAAACAACAATTCAATAGGCACAATGCATGTTCCAACGTTGAATTTAAACGGAACAACAAACCTATCTGTTGATGTCGACCTTCAAAACGAAGTAATGGACAGGGTCACTGCTGATACATATAATGTAACGGAAGGCGCACTTCTCAACGTCACAGACCTCAATCTCTTAACAACAACGGACAAAACGAGCGTCAAAATCCTGTTTGCAGACGAGCCAATCGCAAACAACGTTGAATACACAGGCGATTCACCCGTATCGTATAAAGGCACAAATACTATTTATTCCCCAATCTACAAATACAACGTACAATACGGCGTAGATAACGAAGACAAACTCGGTTACTTCTTCTTTAACCGTGCAGCATCAGGCTCGGGCAGCAACGGCAACATCTCTGATTCCTTTAACCCGTCAGTACTTGCATCACAGGTGGCAACACAGGCAGGAGCTTATACAACTCAACTCCAAACCTTCAACTATGCCTTCCAGCACGCAGATACGTTTATGAACATACCTTATCTTGAACGTATCTCGATAATAAACGCAAACAAATATGCTCTATCCCCCACAGCAGACGCAACAGACGTTGGCACCTTCTCACCTCTTTTAACTAAAGAAGAAGATGCAGGCTTCTGGGTTAAACCGTATGCATCTTTTGAAAATATACCACTCAAAAACGGCCCGAAAGTTTCAAATATCAACTACGGAACACTCATCGGCTACGACAGCCCGCTTCAAACAGTATCCCATGGCTTTGAACGAGTATTAACAGGCTATATCGGCTACAACGGAGCAAGCCAGCGCTATAGCGGAGTAGATGCATACCAAAACGGCGGCTTAATCGGCGGTACAGCAACCTTCTATAAAGGAAACTTCTTTAACGCAACAACATTATCAGTAGGAGCAACAGCAGGCGACGCAAG
>CALUQO010000030.1 GCA_944322935.1 Candidatus Gastranaerophilales bacterium
TAGCCCTGATGGGACTTTGGTTAGAAACAGTTGTGTTTTGAGAAGATTTTGACCACAGCTTGTCGTGGCAAAATCTTTGATAAAACACTTAACTGTTTCTTTTGATAAGCGCCGGTTTTCTTTCTTTTGTGATACTTTTCTTTCTTTGCCTGCGCAACTCAAAGAAAGAAAAGTATCTAAAAAAAATAATAACAAAGATTTATGCATTATTTGCACCCCATTCTTTGGCGCAAAGAACGGGGTGCCCCCAAGAAACTTCCGACCAGTTGTTCCGTTCATACAGAAAGTAACACAAACCTGTGCTCGGCAACTCGGGCTATAAAAATTGCTTTTCTTAGATAAATTAAAGTGATTGTTATAATTACATAGCCCTCAAACAAACCTCGCTTGTTGTTGTTTGTATAACTTTCTGTAATTCACTCCACAAAGGTCGGTTTTTTATTATTTATGTTAAGAAAAAATTATTTCTGTCACCGAATTACGTAACATATACAATTCTGAAGCATCAGGCATTTGATGTTTTTATCAATCGTTTGTGTTCAGAATCTGAACAACGTTCTTCGTTGTCTTTCGTTATTGGTAAGATCCTGAGCTCGCTTCGCTCCTCAGGATGACAGCTCATTTTATTGTCGTTTTGACAAGATATCTCGTTGGGCAGGTATGAAGTGTACCCCTAAAAACGTAATCAATCAGTAGGACGTATTTAAAATTAAAAAATTATGGCATAAAGCTGAAAATTATGCTAAAATTTATCTTGAAAACATAAACGGAGATTGAATTATGGCAAGAATCGTAAGACCCTCCTGGGCAATAAGATGTGTACAATCAAGCTGCAGAGAATTGTTTGAAGTAGCAATTTTAGAAGACGGAAAACAACAGGAAGTTGTCTGCCCGAAATGCGGTGAACACTACCTTTACCCTGTTTTGCCGGATGATGATTCCGCTGAATAAAACAATGCAGGAACCATTTTATCCAAGACCTGTGACCAATAAAAGGTACTATCAGTTCAGCGAATATTTGAAGAATAAATTTGGCAAAAAGGTGTATAAAATTACACTTGATGCAGGTTTTAACTGCCCGAATCGAGATGGCACAATCTCCTCGGGCGGTTGTATTTTTTGTGATGACGGGGGAAGTTTTTCCCGTGCGCATGATTCGCATCTTTCCGTAAAACAGCAGGTTTTAACCGGTGTTGAAACACTTTCAAACCGTTTTAAAGCTCAAAAATTTATGGCTTATTTTCAGGCGTATTCTAATACATATAAACCTGTCGAAGAATTAAAACAAATTTATGATGCTTCGCTTTGTCATCCTGATGTCGTCGGTATTTCCATAGGCACAAGACCCGACTGCGTGGATGATGCAAAGCTTGATTTAATTGCCTCTTATGCCGATAAATACGAAACATGGGTGGAATACGGATTGCAGTCCATGCATGACAAAACGCTTAAGTTTATCAACAGGGGGCATGATTACAAAACTTTTGTAAAAGCTTATGAGATGACAAAACAACGCGGCATAAATGTCGGGGTGCATGTTATTTTGGGACTGCCGGACGAAACAAAAGAAGACATGCTGGAAACTGTTAAAGCTCTTGCTGATTTAAAAGCCGACGGGGTGAAGTTCCATTGTCTTTGCATTTTCCCCAATACAAAACTGTATGATATGTATGAACAGGGGCAAATAAAATTGCTTGATGAAGATGAATACGTAGAGATTGCCTGCGATTGTCTTGAACTTTTACCGCCGCAAACCACGATTCACCGCCTTGGGGGCAACGGCTTGCAGGCAATAAAAGTAGCCCCTAAATGGCTTAACAAAAAATTTGAAATCTTAAATAAAATCGACAGAGAATTGGAAAGCAGAAACTCTTATCAGGGGATTAAATTTAATTAGCAAATTTTTTTATTTTTGTATTTTCTCTTTTTGGTAAAAGATAAATAAAAGAGAATAAATATGGAAATAAAAAAATATAATTATAATTGTAACGGGGGTAACAGTGGCAGCGGGCAAAAAATTTCGCAGCCCTCTTTTAGCGGTTATGACGCAAGAAAATTAACGGGTATATTTGTAACTGACAAAACTTGTGCGCAGGCTTTAAAAAAACTTTGCGACAAAACACAGCTTGATGTATTTGTTCCCAATATTGCCTCTAAATCGATAAGAAAAGAACAATCCAAACTTATCGAAGAAAACAAATTTTTGTGGGCGCAGGATTATTTGACCTTTTTAAATTATCAAACAAAAGCCGTTTTGTTTGATAACACACGCGACTTTTTAAAGAGAGTATTGCGAGCAACGGGAGACGGCATAAAAAAAGATTTAAACATTACTCCTTTTAAGTCCGAACCTCATATCAGAGGCGGAAACTTTTTTATTTGCAATAATAACGGCAAAAAAGACCTCTTAATCAGCGAAAACAGACAAATTTATCCCGAGGATTTAGCTAAAAAATTATTTAATGTTGACAATATAATTACCCTTCCAAAAATGGATTACCATCTCGACTTGTGTATTCGACCGCTCGATAACGGCAATGTTCTTGTGTCGGATATTAATATGACAAAAGCCGGCATGCAAAACGGAATTGAAAAAATTAAAAATTATATTGAAAAAAATAATATCACCGGCAAAGAAAAAGAAGAACTTGAAAACGTAATAAATAATATTAATTTGATGACGGAAAAATTGGATATTACATTGCAGTTTGACAAATACAAACCGCAGGAAACCGTAAATAAGATTGAAAAAATATTAAAAGACTCGGGCTACAATCCGATAAGGGTTCCTGCAAATTATCATTATTTAGACGGTGTAAAAACAAAAGAAAAAGAACAAACACTGTTAAATAATTTTCAAAATAACTTGGATACATTAAAGAACCTGAGTAAAAATGATTCCGCGAAGGTGCGTGCTATGGTTGATAAATTTATAGAGCTTGAAACTTTTAAAAAAGACCATGACAAAAATTTGGGTGTGGAATTGGAAAGTTTTTACGAAAACAATTTTATAAACGCAATTGCCTACAAAAAACATGACGGCAAAATAGGCTATATCACTAACGCTTCGCTTTTGGACAAAACACTTGATATCACTCCGGAGATTGAACAAAAAACAGGTTTTAGCACTAAAAACATGTTTATAGAAAGTGTTGCTCCTTATATTGATAAAGAAAATATTTATTTTATTGATGAAAAATTAACCAAAAATCTTTTTAAATCCATGGGCGCAATCCATTGCAGCGCAGCAGAAATCCCCGTTGTATAAAAAATCTTTATACAGATATAAAGATTAGATAAAGAAATCAAGATTTGATAAAAGTTTGCTTTATAATGTGTACAACGATAAGAAAAATACATGGAGAATAAAGATGCACGCAGATTCTATTAAATACTTTTTAACACAATTGGAAACAGCAGATAACAAAAGCAAAGCAGAAATTGAAAATATGCTTGTTAATGTAGGTTCTGCTGCAGTGCCTGTTCTGGTTGAACAATTACAAACAGTTAAAGGCGCTGTAAGAGGTGTTGTGGCAATGTCTTTAATCAGAATCGGCGAAGCTTCGGTCGATTGCCTTAAAAAAGTTGCCCAAACAAACAAAGACTTTGAATGGGTTGCTAAATATTTGATTTCCGAAATCGAAGGCGATATGGCCGCATAAATTTATAAACTAGCCGAAAACAAAAATTTAAAAAGGGATTGCGCATGAACATGTCAATCCTTTTTTGTTATTCATTTTTATCATACTAATGTACTAACAAAAAAAATTATCTTTAAGTTTTATTGCGAATATATGATAAATAAATATTTATTCATTAACCGGCACGCAGCAATTTTGAATAACCATAAAGACTAAGCCGTACGGGCAATATCAAGGATAGGAGCATCAAAATATTGTTAAAAATTTGTAAGTTAAAATATAAAATATATTGAGGAATGTAATACATCTTACCATATTTCTTGACTTTAAGTTTATCAGGCTATTAATATAGAGTATAAAGAAACAGTGAGGTCGCATGAAAAGTTCAACATTATACAGATCAAACCTTTCTAAAGAAAAAATGGCACTTTTAGAAGAATTGAAAGCTAAATCGCAAAATACTTCTTTTGAAAGCCGTACTCCTGATGTTTACATCAGACCCGCAAAAGAAAAAGAACTTGATGTTTTGTGGCAGAATTTTAAAGTAAACCAAAAAGAAGAAAAATCTCCGGGCGTTTACTTGATTACCGGCTTTATCGCAGGTGCTTTATGCATGTTCTTAATGACAGCATTGTTAAGCTTTAGCTCCAATGCCATTAACGAACATAACAATGCAGATTCACCAAAACTGGTGAAAAAAGTTAAAGCCGAAAAACAAAAACCTGCAAAATTATCAATTATCCCGGCTGATCAGACTGTAGAAGAAGTTAAAACAGCAGCTCCGGAATCTTATACAGTTAAATCGGGTGATACTTTGGCCGGTATAGTTGTAAGATTCTACGGCAAATATGACCCTTCCAAAATCACAAAAATTATGGAAGCAAATAATATGTCTAATCCAAACGCTTTATCAATCGGACAGTCGCTTGTAATTCCAATGGATTAGTAACAAAATAATCAAACAAAAAACCGGTTAAATTAATAACCGGTTTTTTATTATGTATAAAACTTACCGCCGCCACGCTATCATACGTATTCCCTCCTGCGTGGGATGGGCCGTTGTGTAAACGGTAAAATTATTTCTTGGCTTGTTGTATTGAATTAAAAATTCTTTATTTTTTATATCTTCAACGCACGTATCATAGCCGAATTCATCTCTGATAATTTCGGCAAAAAATTTCTGGTCTTCATTTAAAGACAAATCTTTACTATTTTTGACGATACGCATACTACTATTTTATACTTTTGTATGAGTTTTTTCATCTTTTGTTATATATTAGATATAAAATTGATACATTAATTAACAAATACAAAAACAATAAAAACTATACCGTAAAGTTTAGCTGTGCAAGCGGCATTAACAGATTATTTGAACATATATATTTCGTGAACGAGGTTTGTTATCGAAATCAATAAGCACAATTTGCTGCCAGGTACCCAGCAGCAAAGCCCCGTCAATTAGGGGTACACTAATTGAGCTTCCGAACATTGCAGCTCTTATATGCGCATATCCGTTGCCGTCATGCCAAGTATCGTCGTGGTGGTATTCTTTATCGATTGGCGCAATTTCATCCAGAACTTCCGGAAGGTCTTTTATAAGCCCGGGTTCGTATTCTATTGTTGTTATTGAGGCAGTGCTGCCTGCGAGTGCAACCACAACATTTCCTGCCTTCAGATTGTGCCGGTACACGGCGGCCTTTACTTTTTCCGTAATGTCGATAATATCCGTAAATCCGTGTGTATGTATTAAAAAATGTTCGGTGTAAACAGTCATTTTTATTACCTATTTAATTTCGCCCTGATATTTAAAAATCGACATATCATTTACCCTGAGCGCAAAATAAGGCATTTGTTTGTCTTTTTCTTTCATAAATAATACAAATGTTTTATTAAAGAAGAAATTTCTGCCTTCTGCGTTCACAGCCAAAGGCAAGGACATTGTCATAATGTTCATAACAGCTTCGCTTTTTAGTTTTACACCTGTGTTATTCATATTGAATTGAACTGTTTGCAAAGCTTTGTCGATGTATAACTTATCCGTATTTTCTATGAGTTTTCCGCACAAAGAATCATAAGATACATCTTGCTTTATACTCATATAAGGAATTTTTAATTGGTCTCCGGCTACAAACTCTTTTGTTCCGTCATATTTTAACGCTTTTTTATTAAGAACTGCGTATAAATCGGCAAAATTTTTGCGGGAATTTGTTCTGTATAAAATAACTTCATCCTTGTCCGAGTTTAATGCAACAGCATAATCCCACGGGTTGTTGTAAAAAAGTACTCTTACATTTTTATACAGTCTGTCACTGCTTTTTTTATCAATACCAAAATATGTAACCGGCTCTTTGTCTTTGCCGAATTTTTCCGTTTTTAAAATATCAAATCTTGCGGGAAACTCAAAATTTTTCACAAGCATTGCATACAAAAGATAAGCTCTGTTTGGGTCTGTCCAGTTAATTTTATCCAACAGCACGCTTTTTTCGTTGAATTTTTGCATAATAGCATCTTCAATCTGTTTTTTTAACGCAATATCTGTCTTTCCGTATGCGGTATAGTATGCATCCTCAGAAAGCATTGCTTTTGTGAATTCCTGTTTATTCAAAATATCGGCAAGTTCGGATTTTTGATTTTTAAATTTTATCGGTCCCTTTACTATGTTGTCCTGAAATTCGTTCCAAACCATCTGGAATGTTCCTACCCACAGAACATTTTGTTGTGACGGTTTTTGAGAAAATGCGGCAAGCATTTCAGCCTGAGACTCTTTTGCCTGCACGGGTAAAAAACCCCCTAATAAAATTATCAAAAATAATAAAGTAAATATTTTTTTCATATAAAACAGCTCCTCTTAATGTTTCTGCCGGATTTTGCATGATATATCCAAGCCGGTATTACGCTTAAGTAAAATGCAATGACATTATATATAAGTATAAATCAAATATAAAGCAAATAGAAAGTAAATAGAAAAATTATCCGAAATTGCAGATATTTTGTATGTATAAAAAAGTTTACACTCAAGAGGGCAATTTATCTGCATAAAAATACTTTATTAATATATAAGGTTAGTTTATAAGGATTGGTTATGATTAATTTTGCAAAGGGTGCCTGTGCTCTCGGAAAAATTGTTTACAGAACAAAAAACACAAGTACTCAATCGACCGCTATTTGCGAGGCTTTTTGTAAAGCCTTAGAAAATAAAGCGGCAAAAGAAAAAACTACAACATTATTTGATGCATACTGCAAAACAATGAGCAAGCCCGAAGTTGCAAACAGGCATGCCGCAAGAATTGTCGGAGATATAGAACAAAAAAGCAATGAACTAAAAGCAATTGCTGATAAAATTTTGAAAAATTCCGGTGTCGATGCGGCTGTAAGCGCAAGAGTAAAGGGTGTTGACTCTAGCGCAAGTAAAATTATAAAAAAATTCACCGGTTTCCAAAAGAAAGGATATGAATCGGTAAAAGAAAATATTTACGACATTATGTTCGGAAAAGGAACAAGAGAAGTTATCGGTGATTCTTACGGTTTCAGATATATTATAAACAGCGAAAAAACAGGCGGGCGCAAGAGTTCATTAAAGCTGTACGAAAGCATACTGGAAAACAGTCAGCAAAACAGCAAAAACTTTAGCCTTACCGGTTTTGAAGATTATTACGGTAAAGGAATTACTCCGTACGGAAACAAAGCAATTCGTGATAAATTTGCCCAACTGCAATATCAAACACCATCGGGCAAAACAAAAGAAACTGTTTCGTCATTCACGGAAAAACCTGCCGGCTATACAAGAACCAACATTAACGCACGTATCAACGGCGTAAATGTGGAAATTCAAGTCGGCGGCAAGCATACAACAAAATGGGGCGATGTTGAGCATATTCTTTATGATATGCGGCAGAATAAACCTCTTGATATGTCAAAATATACACCGGAACAAAAGGAACTGGCCCTGCAGATTCAAAAAGCTTATCAGGAAGTTCTTGCACGAAAAAGCGGTCATACAGCTGACGAATTTTGCGAAAAATATTTGAACAAGCTCTGGGAATCTTTCAGGGAAGCTGAAATTAAAAATCTTGATACGCCTATGTATCCGGCATTTCCAAAAGGTTTTCCCGAAATATTAAAGGTCGAAAATCTTTTGAAGCTTGCTCATGATTAATATATGTTACAATTTAAAACTTAAAGTCAAAAAAATATATTTACGGGTATTAAAATAATCAAATAAAAGGGATTTAATATGAACAGTATACAGTTTAATAACAATAAAATTAATTTTAAAGCAACACCGGATGAAATAAAAAGCATACAAAAAGCATGTTTTAATCTTGCAAACAGCCCTGCAAAAAACAATCACAAGGTATCCGTTGATGTTGCGGAAATCGGCAACAAAGCTTATATCTCCACCCTGAACAAAGGCGGTCAGTCCTTGGTTAAAATAGAATTAAAAAACGACAAAGGCGCCAATGCTTATACTATGTTGAAAACAGGTACGCCCGAAGCAACCAAAAAGTTTTTCAATATGCCCAAAAGCATAGAAAAAATTGCGGATATCATAGATGACTTAAAAGAAACCGTCAAAAAAACCACCTCCGTTGATTTTTATACGGATTTTTAATCTACTTTTTGGCGGGAGATGTTGCCAGTTTTGGAGTCGGAACATAAGATGCATCTATTGACAGCTCGTCTTTTTTCTTAAACCACAAGAATTTTTTCTTCTTTTTTTGTTCAATTTTTTCTTGTTTGGCGGGCGTGCTTTCTTGCGACAAAGTTGTTTGAGAGGGAGTGCTCGGAGTAAACGCGTTTGTTAATAGTACATCAGTATATTTTTTATCTAAATGCGCGTAATCAAACAACACAACCCCCGCGGTTTTAAGCTTTCTGCTTTCGTGCAGCTGGCGCAGCAAATCATCAGGGTTTCCGTTCATAAATGTAACAAACAAGCCGGGATAAATTTTTGTATTTTGTTTGGAATTGATTTTTATATCATTGATTAAGTAAACGGCGGTATCTTTGTCGCATGTTAAAATGAGAGGAGTAAAACCGTTGATATAGTTGTTGTCAGACCATGCTTTCCAGTCTTGCATTTTTACTTCCAGACTTTTGTATCTGTCGGGAAATATCACGGCAGTAAGCGGTATGTTATACTTTGATGTAATTTGTTTTGCTTTAAATACAAAGCTGGTTACTTTGTTTTGGCGGTATTTTGCCCAGGCATCCCACAGCGGCGTTCCATACTTTATATCAACGGGGTCAACATTCATTGCTTTTTTGAATTCATTTCTGGCGTATTCCGTATACCCCCAGTTAGAAAGCTCATAGCCGGAAAATTTTGCGCTGATGCATTGCGGGTATCTTATGTAATCCAGATTTATTCCGTCAGGTTTGTAACGAGTAATAATTTCTTCCAGCAAAGTTAAAAGATATGTCTGTACCTCCGGGTTTGCCGGGTCTATAAAATATCCGTTATGTTCGGATAAAGATGCCACAGGCGTCGGGGAATTATATTTCATCTTGGTGACATTGGCCCATTTGGGATAAACGGAAATAACATTCATCGGGTTATTCATCGGGTTTTCGGGGCCTGCGTAATATGTCTGGAACCAAATATATATTTTTAATCCGCGTTTGTGAGCTTCATCCACCCATATTTGCAGCGGGTCAAACCCGATAAACTCCGGCCTTTGCGGCTGCACACCGTATTTTGCAAGAGTTTCTGACGGAAAAATAGTTTTTCCCTGATAGTATGTTTCCAAAAATATTGTTTCTATACCGTATTTTTTTACTTTGTCCAGAGTTTTTTCAATTTCTGCAGGAGTTTTTTCAGTGGGTCTTAGCCATACACCTTTAAACTCATCTTTGTAATACGGCAGAGCATATTGCATGGCTTTGTTTGCAGAATTTATAGCCATAGATGAATATTTTTGTGTATCATCAGGATGTTTGTTTGCCCGTTTAAGGTTGTCCAAAGCTTTTGTAATGTAACTGTGAGCAACGGAGTCATCGTAGTAGATGTCGTTATCTTTGTAATAACGCATCATTTGGTCAATCTCTTTGATTTTTTCTTTAGTTGCATATATAAAACTGTCGTTTGTAAGATATGCACTTATCATCATGTTTCTGTAATCGATATAAATTTTTGTTCCGACCGTAAGATTAAGATTCATCCAGGTTTTTGCCTTGCCATGCCCGCTTATTACAAAACCGCCTTTTGGGATAATGGAATCGGCACCGCTTATTCTTACAACCGTTCCGTTTACGACAATTGCCTCAGCGCCGAATTCGTTTGTTCCTGTTCTTGGCCCGATTCTGTGAGTATAAATGACAAGCTGGTTGGCTCCTCTGCCTCCGGGGTAAAACCCTCCGTTTTTGGCAACACCGGAAATAGGGTCAATTGCACTGATTCTGTAAGATGACTGTGAAAGTATCCCTTCCGGAATGGGCACGGGAGTAGACAGCACCTCTTCTTCTTTTTTGGTTAATGTTTCGGTTTTTTTAGTTTGTTCCTGCGTCTGTTGTTTAGACTTAGACTTTTTTCTCCATAGTCCGGCCTCTGCACTTAGCCCGTTGGAGAGCAGGCATGCAATAATTAAAACTATTGAAAATTTTGTTAGGAAATTTTTCATAAGCTTATTAAAAAAATAGTGTAGTCGACAAATATATTATCGACAATTTTTAGAATAACTTTATTAATAAATAATTAAAATCAACTAATTAGAGCATATTTTGTATTATCATGATGATATATGATGTCAGGCAAAATTTGCGGCAATTAAAATACGCAAATCTGTATAATGACATCATCTAACCTGTTATAAAAAACCATAATAACGGAGATGACAACCAAATATGGAATATAAAGATTATTACGAAATACTCGGTGTCAAAAGGGATGCCACACAGGCTGAGATAAAATCTGCATACAGAAAACTGGCAAAAAAATATCACCCTGACGTAAACAAAACACCGGAGGCATCTGCAAAATTCAAAGATATAAACGAAGCTTTTGAGGTTTTGTCAGATAAAGATAAGCGCGCCCGCTATGACAGTCTTGGTTCCAACTGGCAGGCAGGGGCAAATTATACTCCGCCGCCGGGGTTTGAAAACTTTAATTTTGGCGGGGGCAACGGGTACAGCTACAGTACTTCCGGTATAAACTTTGAAGATTTGGGCGGTTTTTCCGACTTTTTCAACAGCTTGTTCGGCGGCGGTTTTAGTTCTGCTTCTTCACGTTCAAGAGGCGGCGCAAGCTCGTTTTACGATGACTTAGGCGGATTTTCTTCCCGTGCCGGCAGAACAGCCTCAAAACAGCAAAAGGCTCCGGCTGACTTAAACATTACTCAGGAAATAAAAGTCAGCGCAAAAGATATATTTAACCAAAAACCTGTAAGCGTAAGAATAAATAACCTTGAAAAATGTACAAACTGTTCCGGTGTCGGCTCAATGTGCAGCCAGTGCCACGGTACGGGGTTTGTAACTTTTTCCAAGACATTAAACGTAAAAATACCGCCTGAGGTTAAAGAAGGCCAGAAAATCAGACTCAAAGGCGAAGGCAAATCCGCATCCAACGGTATGAAAGGGGATTTGTACCTTGTTGTAAAATTTGCGGATAAAGACTACACAATAAACGGCACTGATTTAACCAAAACCATAGAAGTTACACCGGCCGAGGCCGTAGTCGGCACCAAAAAAGAGATACAAACTCTCCATGGCAACATTAATATCAAAATCCCGCCGAGAACTTCCTGCGGTGCGGTTTTGAGATTAAAAGGTCTTGGTCTTCCCAAAAAAACGGGCGGTTACGGTAATTTAAACGTAAAAATCAGCCTTGCCGTACCCAAAAATATAACCGATGAACAGGTAAAACTTTATGAACAGCTTTTAAAACTTGAGGCTGATTCATAAAATTTATTCGGGATAACCGCATAAATTCGAGCATGGTACAATATAGTCATGCTGTATTTTTTCCACGGACAAGAAGATTTTTTAATGGAATCCGAGTTGAACAAGCTCAAAGACAAGCTTGTGGACAAGGCTTTTGCGTCTACAAACTACCGTGTGTATGACAATCCTAAATTCCCTGAATTAATGGATATTCTTCGCACGCCTTCGTTGATGTTCGGCAGTGTGCTCGCTGTTGTCAACTGTGAAAAATACTTTTTTGATTCCAGAGGCAAAATAAACTTTGAAGACAAGGAAATAAAACAGATTGAAGAAACTATACAAACAATACCCGATACACTGAACATAGTTTTTGTCTGCAAAGTTGAACGAGAATCCTCAAAAAAAATAGATACCAGACGAAAACTCTACAAAATTTTGTCAAAACATGCAACAACAACAGAGGTTCCGGAGTGGAAAACCTACAGCAAAGAGCTTCCGGCATGGATTCAAAAACAGGCAAAGCAAAAAGATTTGATTATGGCTTCCGATGTTACGCAGTTTTTGATAGACAGGCTGGGCAGCAATTTGCGTGTAATAAATTCCGAACTGGATAAACTAAAATTGGCAATATATCCCGCTAAGGCCGTAAAAAAAGAAGATATCCAAAATATTTGCACTTCAACGGAGGACATATTTGTACTGACCGACTATATTTTAAAAGGTGAAAAGGACAAAGCCCTTTTAGAATTTCAAAAACTTTGTACAACAAAACATTATCTGGAAATTCTGGCAGTTTTACAGACAAACTTTTCTAAAATGGCGAGCATAAAAGTTGATTCCGTAAGCAAAAGCCCTATGGAAATTGCTTCAAAAAACCACTTGCCAGAGTTTATTGTAAAAAAACATCTTGAAAAGTTAAGAAAAGTTCCGATGGACAGATTGATAAAAATAAGAAAAAATCTTCTTGAAGCGGAATACAGGGTAAAAACAGGCGAAATGTCTTTTTATGAACTTCCTGTTGAACTGGCCTTGTTGAATTGATAAACACAATATCAAACGGCATTGCCCTATATTCTAAAACGTTCAAGATAACAGAGGGAAAAATGTTTCACCCGATTTTTAAAAGAAAATTTGAATATTTTACAAACTATTTTGAAGCGGCATTGAAAAATAACAACCGCAGCTTTGCCCAGTCTATTGTTCTATACGGACAGGATATCATTGCGCAGTATTATATTGCAATGGAGATAGCCCGATTACTAAACTGTCAAAAAGACGGGGCGTATAATTGCGACTGTTTAAACTGCAATTGGATTAGAAACAACCAGCATCCCGCAGTGCTGACCATTACAAAAAATGACAACAAACCCTCTGACGATACCTCAAGCAAGGTTATTTCCATAAAACAAACCTTGATGATTAACAACAGCCTTGTTAATTCATCGGATTATTACAGGGTATTTATTTTTTGTGATTCCGAATTGAGTGAACCGGTGGAGTTTGAACGTCAGCATCTGAAAGAATTTGAGGATTTAAAATTCAAATTTCCGCAGGAAGTCTGGCTGCCTCGTCCTTTGAACAGAAAAGTTCTGGAAGGTGAAGCGCCTAACTCTCTTTTAAAATCAATTGAGGAACCGCCCGAAAGAACTCTGTTTTTGTTCCTGACTGAAGACAAGGAAGATATTATAGAGACGATAATTTCCCGCTCTCAGTGTTTTTATGTGCCTTCTTATAACGCTCAAAAATATGATACGGAATTTTTAAATGATATAATGAGCGCTTATCCGAACATAAAAAAGGTGGATGTGCTCGATACCGTGCAGCGTTTAGAAGATGCAATAAATGCAAAAGGCTATGAACCCAAATACGCACTTGATTGTCTGGAATATTATTTTGCGGGCGTAATGAAAGCTAATCTTGAAAATAAAATGCTTGTACAAAAGATAAGAAAAGATATCTTAAAAGTCCAGCACGCAAAAAAAGAAGTTGACGCATATATAAGAACCCGCTTGATTCTGGAAGATTTGTTCTTTTCTTTTTGCTGATATATGATTTCTCGTTTTGGATTTTATATACAGATATATGCTTATATGAGACACTTACTTGTTAATTCATCCCGCACAACAGTGTCTTTGTGCGGAGCGTACTATTTTAATAATTGTTCAAGGTTTGGAGAGGATTGCACATACTGCCCCATCAGGTTAAACATAGAAACTCCGAGTGCATAAGACAGAAAAGGCAAAAACACCGCCCCCGCAACAGTTGCACAGCAAACTCCCATAACCGCCGAATAAATGACAAATAACAAAAGCATAAATAATATAAAATAGGCTGTTTCGGGGTTTCCCTTTACTATTTCCGCCGCCTTTTTAAAATCAATCATTGAAAGAATTTTTTTATCCGTAGCAAAACTCATTACCAGAAACAAAGAAATAAACAGCATAATCAATTGAAGCACCATAACAATAAACAGCGCAAGGCATTTGAGTTTTGCAAGAGCATAAGCAACGCAAGCCAGTATCAAACCTATTATCACTCCTAATATTAAGCAGCCTGCAAACATTTTTGCACCGGTAATAAAGTTTTTTGCAATGTTATCCGACGGCCCGTCCGGCAATTTATCGGAACCATGCATAAAATTAATAAGGTATTCCGTCCAGTAGCCCATGGCAACAAAACACAAAACAGGTATAAGGTATATTAATCCGCCAATAAGAATTTTTAACAGCCAGTTATCAATATCCGCAGGTGCTTTCAACACCTTTATAAAATCAATACTCATACAAAGAATTCCTACAATAATATTTTATAAAAGTTTTGTCAGGTTTGCCATTTCAATAGCTGTCTTGGCCGCTTCAGAACCTTTGTTTCCTGCTTTTGTGCCGGCTCTTTCAATAGCCTGTTCCAGATTATCGGTTGTGAGTACACCGAATACTACAGGTACTCCGGTTTGCAGTGCGACCTGTGCAATACCTTTAGATACTTCTGCCGCAACAAAATCATAATGACCGGTAGAACCTTTTATGACTGCGCCCAAAGTAATAACTGCATTATATTTGCCGGATTCTGCAGCTTTTTTTGCAATAACGGGAATTTCAAATGCTCCGGGTGTCCAGATTACATCAATTGTTTCTTCTTTAATTCCGTGGCGCACAAGCTCGTCAATTGCACCGGATAAAAGCTTTGAGCCTATAAATTCGTTGAATCTTGAAATGATTATGCAAAATTTTTCACCGTTTGTTGTGTATGTACCCTGTATAATATTAGCCATGATGTTTCTCCGCTTATTGTTCGCTTATTTAAAATATACAATACAAATATTCTGTTTTAAAGACGTAAGATTTAATTTTTGAAAAAAGTTTATAAATTTATCTGCCCCCCTGTTTGACTGCTGTGTCCGCCCGCTGCTTAAGTTAAAAAAATTAATCAACAACATGTTTATTAATAGTTTTTTTTGCATATAATAAATAATAAGCAACAGACAAGATAAGGAAAGATTATGCAAGCAAGAAGAGCTGCAAGAGAACTGGCTTTAATATTATTTTCTCAATTTGATAAAAAGATTGCACAATACAATCAGGCTGAATTTGAAGATATTATTCTTAAATCGGTAAGAACACTTACAAACAACGCCATAGATGAACTCAAGGTTTCAGTAGGCGCAATCAACGCGATGAAGGAATACGTTGACACCTATGAGGCAGAAAGCCCTGTCAACCTTTCCCGCCCATTGCAGTCTAACAATATTCCGGTAGCATTGCCGATGACTTCTGATTTGAGCGGAAGATTGGACGAACTTTTAAACATCTGTGAAAAAGTTGTTCTTGCTCTGGAAATCGCTGAAATGACAGCACTTGAGCACACAGGCGACGTTAAAAACTACGTTATTGAAATAGCAAACACCTTCAAAGAACACGCCTCAGAAATCGACGGGCTTATCCAGAAGTTTGCCCACGGTTGGGATATTGACAGACTCGTAAAAATCGATAAAGATATTTTGAGAATCGCAATAGCAGAACTTATGTATATCGAAAGCGCTCCGGTTAAAGTTGTTGTAGACGAAGCGCTCGAACTGGCAAAAAAATATTCAACAGACGATTCTTCCTCATTCATCAACGGCATATTAGGCAAAGTTATTGATGAAAAAAAGAGAAGAAACGACTAATCTTTTTGCCGCGGCAATAAACCAGCAACAGCCGTAACCGACAGGAAAAACGATTATGTTTGACTTTTTTAAGAAAAAAGACCCCAGAACAGAGCAGGAAACCGCCCTGCAGGAGCAGCCTAAAGAGGAAGCGCCTCAACAGGAGAAAAAAGGCTTTTTTTCTCTTACTTTTGAGTCCTTAAAAAAGACAATCGAAAACACCTCACAGTCGCTTGTCGGCAACATTGTCAAACAGGTCGAACAAGAAGAAGAATTCGATGAGTTTATACTCGATGACATGGAAGAACTGCTCATAAAAGCGGATTTGGGCGTAAATACAGCCTCTGCAATCGTAGATAAACTGAGAAAACAAAACAACATGAAACCTTCTCAGGTGAGAGAGTATCTTCAAAACGAATTTTCATCAATTCTCAACTCTGCCGGCTCTACAGCGTTGAATTACAAAGAAAACGAACTGAACCTCTATTTTATAGTCGGCGTAAACGGAGCGGGCAAAACAACGCTTATAGGCAAACTCGCGCACCGCTTTAAACAGCAGGGCAAAAAGGTGCTTGTTGCAGCCGGAGACACCTTCCGTGCAGCAGCAGAGGAACAATTAGACATCTGGAGCAAACGCGCCGGTGCTGATATTGTCAGAAACGACGGAGCTGACCCTGCGTCTGTAGTTTTCGATGCAATAAAAAAAGCAAAGGAAGAAAACTACGATGTAATCCTTGTCGACACGGCCGGCAGGCTGCAAAACAAATTTAATCTCATGCAGGAGCTTTCTAAAATCAAAACCGTAATAGACAAAAACGCTCCTGATTCTCTGAGAGAATCCATACTTGTACTGGACGCAAACACCGGCCAAAACGGACTTTCTCAGGCGAAAGTATTCACGGAATGTGTAAATCTCAGCTCTGTTGCACTGACAAAACTCGACGGCTCGGCAAAAGGCGGTATAATAATTTCCATCGCCAAAGAAATGAATCTGCCCGTTAAGTTAATCGGTGTCGGTGAAAAAATGGACGACCTGAAGGATTTTGACGCTTTAGATTTTGTAAAAGCGCTTTTTAGTTAAGCTTTTTATTTTCTGCAAATGTAAATAATAAGAAAGGACAATATCATGATAAAAGTCGGCGTAGTCGGTGCTATGGGGAAAATGGGCAAAGAAGTTATAGAAGCAGTCTGCAAAGATGAAGAACTCAGACTTGTTTGTGCTGTAGACAAAAATAACATTGACGGCGAAGTATGCTCTGACAAAGACATACATATTATAGGCGATTTAAAATCAGCAATAGAAATGCACAAACCTGATGTTATTGTAGATTTTACCCAGCCTGCGTCGGTTTTTGAAAACGCAAAGATTTGTCTTGAAAACGGAGTAAGACCGGTAATAGGTACAACAGGACTTTCCGATGAACAAATGGAAGTGTTAAACGCCATGTCACAGGCAAAGGGGCTGGGATGTTTGATTGCGCCCAACTTTTCCACAGGCGCTGTGCTGATGATGATGTTTGCAAAACAGGCCGCAAAGTATTTTGATAACGCAGAAATAATCGAACTCCACCACAACCAGAAAAAAGATGCGCCCTCGGGCACGGCCATAAAGACGGCGCTTATGATGTCAGAGTCAGGAAAAATGACATTTACCTGCGGAAACTGTGAAGAAACGGAAACAATAAAAGGCGCTCGCGGCGGCAGCTCTTATTCAGATATTCATATACATTCCGTCAGAATGCCGGGGTATATTGCATCTCAGGAGGTATTGTTCGGCGCATCAGGACAGATATTTTCCATACGCCACGACTCTATGGACAGAAAATGCTACATGGACGGAGTTAAGCTGGCGATAAAATATGTTGCAGGGCACAACGACTTTGTGTACGGTCTGGAAAAGATAATGTAGAAGTGTAGTTTGCTATTTGCTAAGTAGACGTAGGCGTAGGGGGCGTTGTTTTGACGCACCGAATTAATTAAAGTATCGCAGGGCAGACTTTAGCCTGCTGTTCCCCCCATCGCCCCTTGCGGGCACTAGTGTCCGAGATAATTATAGAAAAAAAGAGCATAGTGAGCAAAAATCTCGCTGTCATTCTGAAGCGTCAGGCTTTTAGGTCTTAATCAATCGTTTGTGTTCAGAATTATAAAGGAACACAAGGTTTGATTATTTGTTGCAGATAGTTTGACTATTTTTTGTTGTTCCTGTGTGGGTAAAGGTTATACATTTTGTAATATTTTGTAATATTTTGTAATCTCTATGCAATTTTTGAAAAGGATAATACTTTATATAAATACTAGGGGAAATAAAAGATATTTTTATGGGATTAGAAAAGATTGGAACAACTATCGGCAAAGAAATTATTGCCTGGACTCGGACAGGTGGTAAAAGTTTGCTTGCGACAAGACCTGTAAATGTTAATACTGTTGGGCTGAAATATATTCCAACAGCAAGTCATTGCATTAAAACAAATGAAATCTCTCATATTATTAATACTTTTAGCGACTTGAGAGATCAAAAGGTTGTTTTAGGGTTATTAAATGAAAATTCGTTAAATTTAACGAGACAATTTATTCAAGAAAGTGATATTGGAACAAATTTATATCTAAGATTTCTTGACGTTGTGAAACGCAGAGGGCATTCTGCGGAAACTATCGGAAAATTTATCAAATCAAAAGAAGCCTTAAACGAAAAACTAATACATAGCCTTGAATTTAAAGATTTTGATAAAATTAAAGATGTTAATCTGGAAAACTTCAAGAATTTATCAATAGAAGATAAAAAAAGTTTTATAAATTCATTTATTTCAATTAATTATCGAGGCGGTAATAAAAACTTTGTCGAAAACTTACCAGATATTGCTATTTTTAGGGATATAAAGGATTTAAAAAGCCCGCAAATGCCAAAAGATATGTTTGATAAGACTGCTTATAAGACATATCTACAAAGCAAAAACGCTTATGAAAAAGCTGTCGAAACGACTTATGATAGAATTTTAAATTCTTTATTAGAACAAATCCCAAGAGGTAAGAAATTTTTACCCAATAGTCCATTAAAAATAAATAGCGGTTGTATACTGGATATAAAACCGCCATTAACTAATTCTTTAGCAACAATCCCCACGAATACAACAATCTCTCATGGCTTCTCAATTCAAACCGGAGAATTGCCAGCCTCAGGGAAGTACATGATTCATAATTTGGATGAGGCGAATTTATCACGTCTGGAAGGACTCTTGTTAACAGATCCAAATGCAATACTATGCACGGGCTATAAAGGCGGAATCGGATATTTAAAAGGGGGAAATCGAATTGGACTAATTATCTCGCCTAAATCAACAAAAGATCTAATGATTCAAGCTAAAGGAGATATGTCATCAGGTTATGGTGCACAGAAAAATTTGTATAATATACAGAATCTTTTTTTACAAGCTGAAAATGAAGCTAATAATTATATCCCGAATTTGATTCGAAAAAAAATGAATATAAGTCTTGATGAATATAATCAAAGAATTCAAAAATTAGGCAATGTCAAATATATAGAAGATGTCGAAAAATTGGATAATGAATTATATGAAGCAATCTCCACTATAACTAGTAAAGAGAAAATGTTTGAAGGCATTATGCGTCCAAATATAGAAGGTATTTATTTGCCTAAAGGTTATGAAATCACAGAAAATATTGCTAAATTTGCAGAAAGATACGAGATACCAATTTTATATGGATAATAATTTGGTTTGATAATGGGGTTTGCTGTTCGGCATATCTTATTTTTTTTCATCCAAAGTAAAGTACCGTAAGGAATATCGGTTGGGCATACCTGCCCAACGATAAAACTGGACATTATTGGGAATCGGGATTTTCTTTGATTTTTGTTTAGTTTCAGCCTAATTTCAAAATATTCTTTGTAACTTTATGTCCTAATAAAGTCCGTTTTCGTCCAGTTTGATTTTGGTATAATCAAACAACTTCCGACGGCTAATATTTAGTGTCGTTGAGCGAATATGCCCAACCGATATTTGATTCACTTCCGACTAAATCACTCAAAAAAGTACAAGAATCTGACCAATGGTGGAATCACTTTTTTCAGGCGCAACAAAAAACAGACCACAAGGTCTGTTTTTTAAATAAATGGCTCCGGGACATGGATTCGAACCACGATTAGATGATCCAGAGTCACCTGTCCTGCCGTTAGACGATCCCGGAATGGCTTCAACTATTATTTTATCACCTGAGAAATTTAGGTCAACAACTTTCATAAGTACATATATTAGCGCTAAATAAAATTAGTACACAATATAATACACAAACAAAAGTGAGAACCTGCATTTGTCGTCATCCAATTTTTAAACTTTGCCTGAAAGAGATGAAACACAAAGATTTTTAAGCGTTGAAAAGCCTCTTCACTTGTTTTCATAAGCGGAAATGTATCAGAAAAGTTCCTTGGGTATACAATACAAAACGGTTTCTGCCGCGTTCGGACAATAGTGCCCTAACTTAAAAACGTAATCCTTTAGATTTTTATGCAAATATAAAGGTATCTCAACAAAATCCTGCGGTGTGTGATAAATAGAAATTGCCATCTGCGGTCTGTCTTTTTGTATGGTTTTTATTGCGCCTTTGAGCGCGTTTTGTTCGGCACCTTCTATATCCATTTTTATGTAATCCGCTTTCATTCCGGGGTGCTGCTGTGCAAATTTATCAACAGATATAGTCTGAACCTTTATTACGTTCACCGTATCCTCGGTAGGGGGTGCAATCTTAACAAGCTTTGAGCAGGTTTCATACTTATGCTGTTGAAACTCAAGTACTTCTTCTTTATCCCATACAGCTTTTTTAATAATTTCTATCTTATTATTGTTCGGTTTTATAAGCTCATCAAGAAAATCTTTTTTAAAGGTTTCGTACAAAGGTTCAAAAGCGTATACTTTCTTTACATTAGGGAACTTTGCCAAAAACAAAAGACTGTGTGTGCAGTCATAAGCTCCGATATCGAGTACGGTTTTTATCTTTGATTTTTTTATAAATTCAAAATAATGTTTTTGCGGATAATCAAAAACAAAGTGTTTGTTTGTTTTTTTATGGTAATTTGGCAGAGAAATCATATCCTTGTAAGTGCGATAATCCAACGCCATTTTATATAGCTGCCTGTCCTTATCGCTGTCTAAAATATCAAAAACCCCCCGGGCTTTTTGTATAAGCTCCTGTGGAATATTACAAGGTTTAAACTTAAAGCTTATATCAAGAATTTTTGGAGTTATCTTAAGATATTTTTTTATTCCGAATATCGACAGAATAAATTTCATTGTATCCGCATAATAAATAGAAGCTATTATTGCGACATCCACCCCGGATGCCAGAGCAGCCAGAGCATTAGGCTTTATCACGGGTATGCCGTCAATCTCGCCGCTTTCATATGTATTTACAAAAGATAATATTTTTATGTCTTTTCTCTTTTCTTCAATAACCCTTTTCAGGTATATTGCGGCTTCTGCAGTACCGTAAATAATTATTTTAGAATTCTTTGCAATTTTTGCAAGAAGTTTTTCCGTATCTTTGTTTGTTTCTGTTGCCATATATTATCCTCTTAAACAATCATATCCGAATACAGCTGCAAAAGTCTTTTTTTATACAAATCTTTAACTTTTGAATCTCGCAGCTTTTTATACCAGTACAAAAGAGTATTCCTCTTGTGTGTGTGAAAATACTCTTCGAACCTGTTGAAAACACCGTTGCAGTTCAAGACTTCTTCCATTTTATTAAACACTTCAAAAAGGTCAAGTTTGGAATTGTCATTTGTTCCGTAAGTGAGAGAATGCGAAGAACCGACCCTGTAATAAGGCAGCGGCTCATTTACAAGTGAAATACGTTCCGCCTTAAGCAAAAGCTCCAGACAAAAAATGTTATCTTCAAAACTCAACCCTTCAGTGAATTTTATGCTGTTTTTTTTCAAAAAATCTGTTTTTATAAGTTTGTTCCACGGTACAACACAAATTCTAAACAAAAAGTCGCTGCATTGGTTTAAAGAAAAAACACCGTCAAAAAATATATCTCTATCTTTCTGCTCCTCAAAAATTTTAAGCCCGAAATACGGGTCATTTGAAGAGATTGAACCTGTTTGGCAGTTTAAAATATTAACATTGCACATAACCATATCGGAATCGTTTTGTTTTGCATTTGTATACAATTTTTCAAACATTGTTTTATCTGCATAATCGTCGGAATCCAAAAAACCTGTGTACTCTCCGCAGGCAATTTTTAGCCCCGTATTTCTTGCGCAAGACTGCCCTTTATTTTGTGTTGTAATTATTTTTATACGGTTGTCTGATTTTGCAAATTGTTCCATAACAGACAGTGAATTATCCGTCGAACCGTCATTAACACAGATAATTTCAATATCGCTTAACGTCTGTTCAACAAGACTTTGCAGACATTTTTCAATGTATTTGTCCGTATTGTATACAGGCACTATAACAGAAACTTTTTTAGACAAAATATTTCCTTAAACAAAACTATTATCATATCTATTATAACAGCAGAAAAATATTCCCAGCGCCGTATTTGTTTTCTGCCATAAATACAACTTATATATTATGCATATTTATCAGTAACATAATATAATGACAAAATACACTGATAAAACTGAAAGGGTAAAGCATATGAGTATTGATTTATTTAAAGCATTTGCAAGTGTTAAGGAGGACAAAAACTGGATAAAAAAGATTTTAATAGGCGGCTTGCCTATGCTGGCTGCAGCACTGTTGGATATTGGTTCAAGCTATTTGCTTGAAAAATCGCAATATGTATGGAGTCTGCTTTTATTGGTATTGGTGGTAGTAGCCGGTATGTATCCGCTTGCGTTTATATTTTCCACGCTTCATAAACAAATAAATTCAGATTCAAATGCGATGAGCGAATGGAACGAAAAAAATTTGCTTTTATCCGGTTTTAAAGCCGCTGTCGCAAATTTACTGATGGGCATTGTTTATATCGTTTTGTTCGGCGTTGTGTTTTGTCTGTTTTTGGTTTCGGCAATGATTCTCCAGGCCAATGCGCTGCTGGGAATCATTATGATGTTATTATCGATAATTTTGTCATTTATATGGATTCTTTTGATGTACCTGCTGTTACCGCTGTCTTATGCTTGTTACGGCAAAACTTTAAAAATAACTTCTATTGTTAATTTTAAAAAGATATTTGCTATTTTTACACAAAATCAGTCAAAAGTATGGCTGCTGTTTGCCTGGTTCATCCTGTACTGTATAATTGTCACTGTTGCATATGTTATTTTGGTGGTTAGTGTTGTAGGCATATTGCTTATTCCTTTCTTTACTTTCTATTTGTGGATAGTTGTTATGAATCTTATTGCACAATTTGGCAGAGATGTTAATATTGATAAATATTTTAACGATGCAAAAACAGTTGTTTATGCAGACAATCAGTCCGGTGTAAATTAAACCGGACTCCGCTTTTGCGGGATTGCAATATTACGGGGGGAATGTATGAAAAAGAATTTGATAATATTCTATATAACATGTTCTCTAATAGGAATAGGCTCATTGTGCGTGTTTAGCGCAGGATGCACATTTGCAAAACATAAAACATCTGCTGAAACAATGCCTGCCGGCATACTGGCGGAAGATGCACCGCCGCAAATTGAAGCTCAAGATTCCCTTAATGCGGAATTTGCTGCATATATGGAAAAACTGCAAAAAAAGGTAAAATCAAACTGGAAACCGCCTAAAGGCCCGGAATCAAGAAGAGTTGTTGTATTTTTTCAGGTAGACAAAAAAGGAAATATCCTGAATCCTAAAGTGATTAAATCCGGCGGAGAAGAGTACGACAAAGCGGCAATAAAAGCCGTGAAAAAATCTTCTCCCCTTGACCCCCTGCCAAAAGAGTATAAACAAAATGCTGTAGATGTGCAGTTTACTTTGGATTATAACGTATTCGGCTTTGACGGCAAAAAGATAATAAATGAACAACCGCAGCAGACTCCGGACGCTGAAAAAACAGCTGAATGAACTTGCAGTGATATTCACCTGTTTGTCTGAAGTGTATCCAACCGACGTTCCCCTCAACCGAATTTCTAAGTTTTGCAGCTGCTCAACTTGAAATTCTGCCCTCTCCCTCAGGGGGCGAGGGGGTAACGGTAGACAAAAGTCTGCCCTGCAATACTTCACAAAGGTCGGATTTTTACTATTTATATTAAGAAAAAGCAATTTCTGTCACTGAATTACGTAATATATACAATAGCGGGGTTTACCCTGATTGCGCAGAAATTTTTTATACAAATATTAAAAAGCATGCCTGATTTTGAGCATGCCTTTTTCTTTGCAATCGCCTTTAAACCTGTATTATATTTGCATTTGAGACCATGCCGTTTTTGTAAAAACAGATTAACATCAAAAAAAGGCATGCCGTATTTCGTTTTGAAAATCCTGAAAACTCTATATATAATTGCACTTGAGACCATGCCGATTTTTGCGCAATTTCTTAATAAAAAAAGTTTTTATTATAGTATAAGAACAATGTGTGAAAGACGGAAAGGTTGTTATTATGACTGTTTATGGTGTCAGCAATGCTACAGCATCGCCTGTGGCCTTTACATCCCAAGATTTAAGAAGCGTTCAGCAGCCCGTGGCAGCCGTATCGGTAGGCACAGGAGAACCCGTTGCCGTATCCGACGAAGAACAGACAAAATCCTCTGCAAGAAGAAATTTTTTGTTGACGCTGGCAACGCTGGGTGTAATTACATACGGTGTCATCCGTTACAGAAACGCCAAAGCACTGAAGCCGATTGTTGAAAATTTTGAAAAGGCAACAAAAGACGGCGGAAAACTGACAACACAACTGACAAAAACAAAAGTGCAAAACCCCGACGGCACAACAACGCAAAAGGTTTTGAAATCCGTTAAAACACATTATGACAAAGACGGAAAAAAACATGCGGAAATTATTCACGATTTCACAAACAGCGAACGTTACACTGTTTTTTATGACAGAGACGGAAACGTCACCAAAAATGTTGTAAGCAGAATGTCAGTTCCGACAAAAGGTGCACAAAAAGCAAAAGTTGAGCAGCAAATTGTTAATGTATATACAAGAAATAACAATCAGGTAACAACAAATACCTCCATAACCGATTACGGTGCAGCCAAAGCACAACAGATATATTCCTTTTCCAAAACGGAACCTTTACAACCTTCTAACACCTAAACCTAAAACATAGTACAATCCTCTGCTAAACCGCAGAAGCCGGCTTGGAATCCCGAGCCGGCTTTTTTTATTACATTTATTACAAAAAACAGGCGGCTAAATATACGGGCAGGCCCTGTAATATTTGCACTGCCTGCAGGCAGGTGTTTTATTGCAGTAAAAGTTTTTCTGCTCCTCTATACTTGTGATTATTCCGAGAATCTGTTTTCTGTACTGCATATACAACTCCTGCGTGAAAGGTATGCTTATTTTGCTGTTTGCCGCAAGGTTAAGATACTGCATAGAAAGCTCTTCGGGAGTTTTTACAAGTTTTTTCAGTCTCAAAATTTCATACATACACAAAAGATAAAAGCTTGTCTGAAATTTTACATGTTCGGGGGTAAATCCCGTTCCGGTTTTCCAGTCAAGAATAATATAATTTCCGTCAAATTCAAAAAGCGCGTCAATCCTTCCCGTCAGCCAGTATTCATCGATTTTTAGGTTAAAAGGATATTCGCTTTCCAGAATTTTGTAATTTTTTACATCACTGTTTTTAAAGTTGTACCACAGTATTTTATCGCCGGCAGGCAGTGCCTCTGCAAGTTTTGTTACGTCATTGCCCTTTAGATAATAATTGATTATGTTATGCAAATTGTTGCCCGTGTTTGTTTGAGAAAGCGGCTCCACAATATGCACCCTGTCTATGTAGCAGAGCTTGTATTTTTGCGGACACTCGTCATACATCCGGAGTTTGCCCAATGTGTATGTTGTAATCGTGTTATTTTGCATTTTCCGCTCCCAAAGATTCCTTAAAAAATTCATCAAACAAAACAGAAATTTTTGTATCTTTAACTTTTGAGAATTTTTTATATTTACCGGCACAGGTTACATACAGCCTTTTCTTTGCTCTTGTTATTGCAACGTAAAACAGGCGGAGATTTTCCTGAGCAATAAATGTTTTTAAATCTTTTTCATCTTTCTTTTTGTAACTTAATTTTAATCCTTTTACCGCCTCAATAAAACGCTCTTTAGACTTAATTTTTATATTGTTTATATCAAAAGGCAAAAATTCCTCGCTCAACGCAGGTATAAACACGTAATCAAACTCGTCACCTTTGGATTTGTGATAGGTCATTATATGTATTGCACTTTCGTTACGGGCATCTTGAGTATCATCGCTAAAGAACTTAAATTTACTCAATACGGGCTTTGTAGAAAGTTCTTCAATCCTCTCCAGCAGCAAATCGCTTGTAGCGTATTGTGCGGTCATTCTTTTTAAAAGCAGCGCAATAATGTATATATTAGATTTTTCAACATCCGTGTTGTAGTAATAATTCCCTATTTTTACAACGATTTCTTCCATAGTCAGCCCGGTGTTTTCCAGCCAGTAGTTTAAATCCCACCATAACTGCGAAAGCGCCGTGCTTGAAAAGTCCTCTTGCTGCTGCAGTATAAAAGGTGTTTTCAGCTCTTTTATACATTCTAAATCATCATTTGACAGTTTAAGTATCCTTTGCTGTTTAAATTCCTGTGCGGCTTTTAATACGGCATCATTACGCCAAGGGTGCGCAATAAATTTAAGCAGAGCAAACACAAGTGCAAAAACAGCCTGATTTCCCAAACAATCGCTTCGGTTTATCACGTTGTAGCCGTAATTACCCAAAAATTGGGAATACTCATCGATTTTATAATTATTCCTGACAAGTATTGCTACAGAGGCTTCGGGTTCTGCGGAAAAAATATTTCTCAATTGCTGCACAATATATGAGTTTTCTTCTTTGTATGAATCAAAAGTATGCAGTACAACTCCGTTTTGGACAACAGGGTTTTTAGCGGCGACCCCGTGCATTTTTATATCAAAAAAAGCATCTTTTAAGCAGTCTTTGCTTTTGGAATAATCAATCAGCCTGTTTGCAGTTTCATAAACATCTTTGCTGCAGCGCTGGGAATGATTCATTGATACATTGGGATTCGTTTGTACAAATTGTTTAAACCCTTCCGTATCGGCACTTGTAAAGGTTGTTGTAATAGCCTGATTTATATCCCCGCAGCGGATAAGGCTGCCGTATTTTGCAGAAAGAATATTCAAAAGTTTTTGCTGTATAAAAGAAGAGTCTTGAGCCTCGTCTTCTATAACATAACGGCACAAATTTTGATAGTAATCCGCAACATCTTTGTTCTCTTCAAGGATTTTTACGCAATAACAGAGCATATCATCGTAGTCTATTATGTTTCTGCTTTTAAGATAGTTATTGTAAACCGTATAAAATCGAATAAAGTTTTGCAGCTCTTTATCTTTTACGTAAGGGATTTTATCAACATCCGAAAGTTTAAGAGAGGAAACAGCTTTTTCATACTTGTCAAAATCATCCTGAGGCAGCTGCATTTTGGCCATAATTTCTCTTAAAATTTTCTGGCGCTCGTTGTCATCACATACTTCAAAATCTTCGCTCAAGCCCGCTTTGACATAATTTGCGTTTTCTTTTAGAATTCGCAGTGCAAGTCCGTGTATAGTCGAGATATTAGGCAGCTTTTCCAGAGTCGGACAAACTTTTTTTATCCTTTCTTTAAAATTTTTTGCTGCCGAATCCATATAAGTCACAACAAAAATATTTTCGCTTTTTATGCCCCGGCTCAAAAGCTTTATTATAAGAGCCAAAAGAATCGTTGTCTTACCGGCCCCCGGCACCGCAGAAATTGCCATTTTTCCTTTTTTGTATTCCAGCACGGGTTTCTGGTCTTCGCGCGGAGTAAAATTAAAGTTTATTTTTTCATCGGTGTTGTCCTGTTTTCTGGTAATGTATTCGTCTATTGCACCGAAATTTTCGTTCCCTTCCGTGTCAAAAAGGCTGGAATATGCAAAAATATTTTCCGCCAGCAGACAAAGTTTGCGCAGTTGTTTTTTGGTTTTAATCGCTGTCAGTTCAAGATTATCATCGTATGTAAACTCCTTTTTATCCCACGATTTTTGAAACACCCATGAGTTATACAACATACCGAAGTCTTCTTTTACCCACAGAGGGGAGCTTATATCCAGCCAGAACTGGTATTTTGTTTTCAATGAAAAATCAATAATCTTTTGTGCGGTTGCAACAACAATGGATTTTTCTTCAATTTCCGGTGAAAACGAAGGATTTTCCGAGATTATGGAGTTTTCTGTCTGGGTAAGGATTGCAGCCTGAAAAGCGGGACTGTTTTTTTGCTGTGCAAACACTGTTTCAAAATCCTGAATCTGTTTTATAAAAAAGTTCAGTTTTTCCAACTGGTGAAGTTCATCAAAAGCAGGATTTATCAGACTTTTGTATATTTCAAAAATTTTGTCCGACAACGGCATTTCTTTTGATTTTATAAAATCCAGTGTTTGAACAAGTTTTTTTAACGCTTCGTTATATAAAGAGCTGCCAAGCTCAAATTCCTTTACCATTCCTGTTTGTTTAAAATGTGCAACAACGGGCAGGCAGTATTTTACCGGAATTTTGAGCATTCCGTTTAATACATCACGCACGGCCAGTGCGTCAACTTCACGCTCCAGCGAAAGATTAAGAAGAGTGAGGGTGTATTTTACAAGCGGGGTTTCGCTGAGTTTTTCGCTGCCGGAAAAATAGCTTACCCTAATATTCAAAGGTTTAAAAATTTCAGAGAGTGTAAACTTAAGCGTAGTATCGATGACAGGGGTTACTATGCTTATATCCTCGGGCAGCACTCCGTTTTTTATCAATTCCGCAATATGCCACGCCGCCTTATTAAGCATTTCAAGCCTTCGCGGAAAATCACAATGCACAACATCAAAGCTTGTTTCTTTTATATCATCAAGGTTGACAATCTCTTCTTTTGAAAAAAGGTTTTCAATATTTTCTACGGTATTAATATCCGCGTTCAAAAATCCGAGACGGGAGCTGCCGTAACGGTCATAGCCTATAAAAACCTGTTTTAGCCGCGGCTTTAAAAACTCGACAAATTCAAACTCAAGCCGTGTAATTTCGTCAGCATCATCAATTATCAAATAATCTATATTCTTAAAACAGTCTGTTGTTTTATATACATGGTTGAAAATTGCAGCCTGTCTAATATAGTCAAAAGCACGATATTCAAGCGTATTTTTTTTGTAAAGTTCAATTGCTCTTGCAGCATCGGGGGCAAAACTTTCGCCTAAAATCGCGCTTTTTTCTTTTACCTGTGTTTCGCTAAGAGCATTGTTCACTATCAGCGAGTATCGTCTGAAAAGCTGGTGTATGAGATTTATTTTAGAATTGTAATCCCTGAACCCCACCTCTTTTATTGCGCGTTTGAAAAAAAACTGCGATATTTCAAGACCGGTAAGGTTAGGAACAACAACATCTTTGCCTGTTGTAATTTCTTGCTGTATTTTGGGCCACATATTCATTATTGTGTTGTACGCAAGTCCGAAAAATGTATGTATTTGCGGATTTTCAAAATGATTTATATCCGGCTGTTGTTTAAGTGTATTTATGAATACGGATTTTTTGAAAGAATTTTGTAAAAGCACAAGTATTCTGTCTGCCGGAACCCCGCGTTTCAGCAGATTAGTGTATTCTTTAACCAGACGCCATGTTCTGTCTGTTTTTGCACTGCCCTGTATCAGCATATTTATTCACCGTAATTATTGTAGCATTTAATTGTTTTTTGCTGCATTGTTTGTAACAGTATTGTTGTTAGTACGGTGTTTTCAACTTTTCCCCCGGCGTATATAATCATTTTTTACTTAAAAGCCGGTGATTTATTATTTTTGTATTGCCGATAAAATGAACCCGGTATAAACAGCACAACTGTCCATGATAAATTCATAAGCAATGCCGCATATGAGCATATATCTGTATATGAATGTAATTATATAATGTTAGGACATATTAATTAATTTATAAAAAATGTAAGATAAAAAAATAAAGATTTATGCATTATTTGCACCCCATTCTTTGTCGCAAAGAACGGGGTGCCCCCAAGAAACTTCCGACCTGATGTTCCGTTCAAACAGAAAGTAACACAAACCAGTGCTCGGCAACTCGGGCTATATAAATTGCTTTTCTTAGATAAATTAAAGTGATTGTTATAATTACATAGCCCTCAA
>CALUQO010000031.1 GCA_944322935.1 Candidatus Gastranaerophilales bacterium
CGATAGGCAAGTATTTATTTTTCAAACTTTATCAATGCATTATTAAATTCGTCGGCAAAAATTCGGGGATTTTTTTGTGTCATTGCATATTTTTTAAGACTTTCAAATTCAAGATTTTTGTCACCGGAATGTGTGAGTAATACATAATAAGAACCCGAAGGCAGTGTGTCGTAAACCCCTTTGACCTTATCGTATTCGTAAAGTTCCGGATTTATAACAATTGCGCTCCACGCAGGCAGCATAGCTTTTTGAGCGTAATACTCGTAATTTATTGCCGTCAAATGAGGTACAATAAGAATATCGGTGTTTTTAGATTCTTTTTTATACTGTTGTAACAACTGAGGTGTTGTTTCTCTGTAATATTTTTTCTGCAAAATCTGTGTGAAATCGGTTTTAAAAGTATAAGCAGTGAAAAATAATAAAAGAATCCCTGCAATAACCATGCCTGCTTTTTTATAAAAAAAGCGGAGTTCAAAAGTTTTTGCCATAATCAAAAACACAACCGGCAAAAGATACAGAGCCGTTCTGATATATAGAGGATAAATATGCAGATAAGAAAGTAAAACCGCAAGAATAACGGGCGCAAAAAGAATAATGTTTTCGCTGTATTTTATAAATTTTAATGTGTAAATCAAACCAGCAGCGAACATCAGTACAACAAAAATTTTCCAGCTAAAATCCGGAAAATAAAAAACAATATTGTTAAATATAAGCAGCGGGAAGTTTGAAAAATTCAGTGCAATAAAGCCATTTTCCCAAAAATTATGCAATGCTCCATTGGTTGCATAATTTTTTATATAAAACAAAAAAACGCCGAAAGATAACGCGGGTATGCCAAAAATTGTGAGAGCTTTTTCCTTTTTTATAAAGCACAGAACAAATACAATAAACATTGCAAACAACGACGTATATGAAAGCCACATTGAAACGGCATAAAACAGACCGATAAGCGCAAACAATTTTCTGTCGAATTTTTTGTGGTCAATATGAAAATATGAAATTAAAATTGTCAAAAACAGCAAAACGTCGCAGGAATATTGTTTTAACTCCTGAGAGTAATATATAAGCTGATAATTTAGCGAAAAAAGTCCTATTGCAAAGATTTTGCCGATTTTGTTGTTCAGCGTTTTTTCGGCAAAAGCCCAGAACAGAGGCAATGAAGCAATACCGCAAATTAGAGCAGGCAGCCTGTATGCATATTCTGCCTTTTCAATAAACAGGCCGCAAAATTGACAAAAAATCGCATACAGTGGCGGTGTCACCTGCTCATGCACAAGCGGCATAAACAGTTCCCAAAAACTTTTGTTTGCAAGGTTTATTGCAAGTGCGGATTCGTCATTCCAAAAAGGACGACCGTATGCGTAAAACAGAATCCTCAACAACATGCCTGCTATCAGCAGCAGTGCAACCGCAATATAATAAATATTTGTTTTTATTTTTTCGGGCATAAGATAATTATATGCTATGATGAATTTAATCACCAAACATTTATTTGAAAGGTTTTTAACAGATGATAAACACGGTTTGCGTATTCGCCTCATCTTGCAATTATTTGGATGAAACATATTATGAAGCCGCAAAAGAACTGGGCACACTCCTTGCGGAGGCTGATATGGATTTGGTTTACGGGGGAAGCTGTCTTGGTTTGATGTGGGCATGTGCGCAAAAGGTTAAGGAAAACGGAGGCAGAATTACCGGCGTGATGCCTGAAAAACTGCATGAAATGGATGTATTTTCCGATTATTGCGACGAATTTTTCTTAACTCCGTGTATGAGAAGCAGAAAAGCAAAAATGGATGAACTTTCTGATGCGTTAATTGCCTTGCCGGGCGGATTCGGCACTCTTGAAGAATTAAGCGAAATGATTGTGCAAAAACAGCTCGGTTATAACCAAAAAGCTATTGTTATATTGAACACAAACGGTTTTTACGACAAACTTTTAGACTTTTTTGAGGAAATAATTAATCAAAAATTTGCGAATAAAAAAGCACAAAATCTTTATTTTGTTGCAAACACCCCGCAAGTAGCAATTGACTATTTGAAAAATTACTCACCCTCTGACAATTCAGTTAAAAAAGAAGATATTTATGCAAGGTAAATGTTTTAAATTTTGTAATCTATTCCTTGTTTTTGGAATATTGCATTAAAATAATCTTGGAATTTTTTTACGGTTTCATTTTTCAATATCATATAAAGTCCGTACTTAAAAGGGTGTTTTTTTTCGGGTGATTTTTCCAGAAGGGCTTTTTCAATATATTCCTTGGCAAGACCGTTTGTTCTTACGCACAGTTCTCTTTGGTAAGCAGCATTATTTGTTGTTGATTCGGCTTCGTTTAAAAGTTTTTTCGCTCTGTCGTTAATATCTTTAAAATTCGGGCTTGTGTCGCTTATAATAGATTTCAGTATTTTGTCCCGTTCTTCAAAGGACGTGATGGCAGGTTCAAATTTATATTTGCCGTGGAAATAAACAGCCGTGTCTTTTGCGCATATTTTTATGTAAGGACTGTTATTTTCCATCATTTCCATAATGCTGCCCAAACGCAAAAGTTCGCCAATACGGAAACTTTTTCTTCTGTATTCGTTTTCGACCTGTATATTAAACCCGAAGATATCTTTTGTTTTCCCGTCATTAATTGAAATAATTTCCTGCCCGAGATTTTTGCCCAGCCTGTTATCAACTTTAATGATAAAATTTTGTGAGCCTTTGTCATATTTTGATATTTTTACAAAAACATCACCAATGGCACCTTTGTTTAAACAAAAAGTTTCAAAAATTTTACACGGACTGTTCTCTTCTGCATTTTTCCAGCGGATATTGGCAAGCGGATTATTTTTTATCAAATTTTTCGTTATAAGTTTTGTCGTAAAAGGGGTATTCATATCCAACATAAAACATGTAAAAAAATAAATTGCCCGCAAAATATAAAATTTAAAAAATTTTCTTAACATTTTTATAAATAAGCAATAACTTTAAATTTCAGCAATTTTTTTTAATTTTGGAATTACACATGTAACAATTTTAAGTGTAATCATTACAATAGTTTGTAAAATATGACCGATTATATTATAATGGTAGAACTTAAAGAAGAAAATGTGTGTGAAAACCCTACTCAGCAAAGGTAAAGCATATATTTAAAGAAATTTGTAAGAGTACTGGAATAAAAAAAGAATGGCTTTAACCTTCCAAGAATTAATTTTAAATTTATCAAAATTTTGGTCAGACTACGGATGTATAATTCAACAGCCTTATGATATTGAAAAAGGCGCCAGCACAATGAACCCTGCAACGTTCTTGCGTTCACTTGGGCCTGAACCGTGGAATACTGCGATGGTTGAACCCTGCAGAAGACCGACTGACGCCCGTTACGGTGAAAACCCTAACAGACTCGGTCATTATTTCCAATATCAGGTTATTTTAAAACCGTCGCCGGACAATGCACAGGAGCTTTATTTAAAAAGTTTGGAAGCAATGGGCATTGACCTGTCGCAGCATGACGTAAGATTTGTTGAAGACAACTGGGAATCTCCCACACTCGGTGCTGCAGGTGTAGGCTGGGAAGTATGGCTGGACGGTATGGAAATTACGCAATTTACGTATTTCCAACAGGTCGGCGGTTTGGAAATCAAACCGGTTGCGCTTGAGTTAACTTACGGTCTTGAACGTATCGCAATGTATCTTCAAAACGTAAATTCCGTTTACGAGGTTATGTGGAATAACGAATTGAAATACGGTGAAATATATCTGCAAAATGAAATTGAGCAGTCAAAATACAACTTTGAAGTTTCTAATGCTCAAACACTTTTCAAACTCTTTGACCTGTATCAGCAGGAAGTTGAAAACTGTGTGGAAAATGAACTTGTACTGCCTGCTTACGATTACGTTTTAAAATGTTCTCATACATTTAACCTTCTTGATGCTAGAGGCGTAATCAGCAAAGATGAGAGAATCAATTTTATTAACAGAGTGAGAAGAATGGCTGCAATGGTAGCCAAATTGTACGTTGAACAAAGAGAAAAATTAGGTTTCCCCTTACTTAAAAAAACAACGATTAACATATAATATAAGGATATTTACATGAGCCAACAAGATGTTACTGAACCGAAATTGGTGGAACACTTTATTTCTAAGTTGTTGAAGACCAAAAATCCTGACGACATGATAGCCGATACAAAAGAAACAGGCTTGAACAAAACGTTAACTTGGATTGATTTGATTATACTCGGTATAGGTGCCGTAATCGGTGCGGGTATTTTCTCAATGGTAGGTACAGCGGTTGTTGGTACTGCTTCTCATCCGGGGGCAGGGCCGGCACTTGTTATTTCAATGATTATTGCGGCTATTGCCTGTATATTTTCAGCACTGTGTTATGCTGAATTTGCCGCAATGATTCCGGTATCGGGCGGTGTTTACACATACACGTTTGCCACAATGGGCGAGCTTGCCGCCTGGATGGTGGGCTGGGTGTTGATGCTTCAATACACAATAGGTAATATTGCGGTTGCCTGCAGCTGGACGGGTTATTTGTTCCAATTCTTAAGAGGGTTTGAAACTTATACCGCTCATTTGCCTGCTGCTATGCAGGGTATTGTTCATCATATTATGTACCCGCCATTGTGGCTGATTAGCGATTACGGTTCGGCTAAGGCTGCTTATTTAAAAATGGGTATGAACCCTGCCGACCACATCCCGCATTTATTCGGATTTCTTCCTATTTGTATAAACATTCCGGCAATTTGTATCATTGCACTTGTTACATATATCCTTGTAAAAGGTATTTCCGAATCTAAAAATATGGCAAGTATAATGGTTGCAATAAAACTTCTTGTTATTGCTTTGTTTATCGGCGTCGGTGCTTTTTATGTAAAACCGGCAAACTGGACTCCGTTTATGCCTAACGGTGTTGGCAGTGTTTTGATAAGCGCGTTTACAATTTTCTTTGCATACACAGGTTTTGATGCTATTTCTACTGCGGCTGAAGAAACAAAAAATCCGCAAAGAGATGTTCCGATTGGTATTATCGGTACACTGCTTGCCTGTACAATTGTTTATATTTTTGTGGCACTTGTGTTAACCGGTGTTGTTCCGTGGAATCAAATTAACATCAATGCTCCGATTGCGCATGCAATACAAAAAACAGGCCAGAACTGGATTGCAGGTTTTATTTCTATTGGTGCTTTAACAGGTTTGACATCGGTATTGCTGGTAATGCAGCTTGCTGCAACAAGAATACTTTTTGCAATGGCGAGAGATAACTTCTTCCCGACCATACTTAAAAAGGTTCACCCTGTGTATAAAACACCGCACGTTATAACCTGGATAGTCGGCGGCGCAATGATGATAGGCTGTTTATTCTTAGATTTGAATCTTGCCGCACAACTTTGTATATTCAGTGTGTTTACGGCGTTTATCATGGTTTGTGTCAGTGTTTTAATTTTAAGAAAAACTGACCCTGACAGAGAAAGACCTTTCAGAGTTCCGTTCTCTCCGCTATTCCCTTCTTTGGGTATATTGCTTTGCGGAAGTTTGATGTGCGTTGCCATTGTCAGCATGGGTAAACATGCGCTGTTGTTCCCTCTGTGGCTGTTAATCGGTATTGCAATTTATGCGGGTTACGGCTACAAACGCAACAGACGTATTGAACGTATTGAAGAAAGACGCCAACAAAACAGGGCGGCACGCGAAAAAGCTTCATTATAACTCATTTAAACAAAAAAGCCTTCTTAAGCAAAAAGAAGGCTTTTTAATATAAATATATTTATTTTCTGAAATATTAAGTTTTGTCACTGTTAACTTTTTATAAGGTCTTTAAAGTAACGTGGATTTACTATATACTTTTTATAAGATACAGAAATAGTCTAATAAAACTTAGGAGTTAGCATTTATGGAAGTGAGTAACATTTACGCGGTAATTTTGGCAGGCGGCTCGGGGAGCAGACTCTGGCCTTTGAGCAGAGAAGTCCATCCGAAACAGTTAATGAAAATAGATTACAACTATACACTGTTTCAGGCTGCTTTTATGCGTTTGATAAACTGCGTGGATGATAAAAATATTTTGAGCGTGACAAATGTTAAACTCGAAAGTCAGGTAAAAACACAGCTTAAAGAAATGCAGGAAAAATTCTGCAGAAAGTCCAGCTACAGAATTGTCACCGAACCTGAATGCAAAAACACAGCTCCTGCCATAGCACTTTCAATTAAATATATAGAAAAACTTCAAAAAGACAGAAACTCTAAAGAAGACCCTATTATAGTTGTTGTTCCGTCTGACAACTTAATTTTAGATAATGAAAAATATTGCAAAGCTATAACAGACGGTATAAAACTTGCGCAGGAAGATTATATCGTAACTTTTGGCGTAAAACCGGAAAAAGCGGATATCGGACTCGGTTATATAAAGGCTAAAAATAACCGTAAGATTAGGTCAGCAGCAGCCGACGGAATGAAAGTTGAAGAATTTGTTGAAAAACCGGATATGGAGACTGCAAGAGAATTCGTGGATTCCGACAGGTATTATTACAACAGCGGCATGTTTGTTTTCAAAGCTTCCGTAATGATGGGAGAATTGAAAAAATATCAGCCCGAAATTTATTCTATTATAAAAAATGCAAAAATATCATCTCAGGTTCCGACAATTCCGTATCAGGATTTTAAAGAAATGCCAGATATTTCAATAGATTACGCAATTATGGAAAACAGCAAAAAACTTGCAATGATTCCTTTAGAAAGCGACTGGAAAGATGTCGGCTCATGGGAAGCCGTCTATGATATATCGGAAAAAGATGACGACGGAAATTACATAATGGGCAATGTGCTTGATTTGGACAGCAAAGATTCTCTTGTATATTCAACATCAAAACTTGTTACAACAATCGGTTTGAATAATACTGTAGTCGTTGAAACCGAAGACGCTGTTCTTGTTTGTGACAGAGCAAGGGTAAACGATGTCAAAAAAATCGTAAGCCACCTTAAAGAAAGAGCGGACGAAACTCAATACTCTCATAAAACCGTATACAGACCGTGGGGCTATTATCAGGTGTTGAGCACGGGTAAAGGCTTTTTGACCAAATGCATTTATGTTAACCCCGGAGCAAAATTGAGCCTGCAGCTTCATCATCACAGATGCGAACACTGGGTTGTGCTTGAAGGAAAAGCTTTTGTTATAAAAGGAGAAGAAAGCTTTGAACTAGACAAAGGCGAAAGCATAGATATTGATATAGAAGAAAAACACTCGCTGCAAAACCCTTATGAAAATCCGTTAATGGTTATGGAAGTACAGCAGGGTGATATCTTGGACGAAAACGATATTGAACGTTTTGAAGATATGTACGGGCGTGTTTAGCAACTTCAGTCCGCGAGATTCAACAACAGTTTGCGTATATGTTACGACATTTTATTTGTTTATTTGTTAACAAGCCGCAGAGCAGACTAAAGTCTGCTCTAACACAATCGCCGCAGATGCGCAAAAATCCTGCTGTCATTTGCGAAGCATCAGGCTTTTGATGCTCGCGCCAATCGTTTGTGTTCAGAATCTGACCAGTTTGGAAATCTGGCTTAAATGTTTATGTAAAATTTTTTATGCACTAAAAGGTGTGTATTTATTTTTTTAGATACTTTTCTTGTTAACAAGTTTAAATATGTCATTACAAATTTTGAACACATCTTTCGCCATATCTATAGACAGCATATTAGGCCCGTCGCACAATGCTTTGTCAGGGTCGGGGTGGACTTCAAAGAACAAAGCTTTTGCCCCAGCAGCCATTGCAGCTTTTGCAAGCGTGGAAACGTATTTTCTTTCACCTGAGGAGCATTCGCCAGCACCGCCAGGAAGCTGTACGCTGTGTGTTGCGTCAAAAACGACAGGATAGCCCATCTCCTGCATTATGGGGATTCCCCGCATGTCAACAACAAGGTTGTTGTACCCGAAACTTGTGCCTCTGTCTGTAAAAAGCACTTTGTCGTTACCGGAATCAACAACTTTTTGGGCAAGCGGTTTCATCTGTGCGGGAGCAAGAAACTGTCCCTTTTTGATATTTACAATTTTGCCGGTTTTTGCAGCCGCTACCAGTAAATCAGTCTGTCTGCACAAAAAAGCCGGAATTTGAATAATATCCGCAACCTCCGCCACGGGAGCAGCCTGGTCGGGTGTATGGATATCCGTAACTATTGGCAGGCCAAACTCTTTTTTTACCTCCGCCAAAAGCTCGAGTCCTTTGTCCAGCCCCGGGCCCCTGAAAGATTTTATTGAACTTCTGTTAGCTTTGTCAAAAGAGGATTTGAATACATAATTTATGTCCAATTCCTGTGTAAGCTTTTTCAATGCCTCGGCCACAGTAAAAAGTACGTCCTTGCTTTCTATGGCACACGGGCCGGCCAGTATGGAAAGTTTATCTCCTCCTATTTCAAAGTTTCCGAGTTTAACGGGTTTTATATCCATATTTAATATCTCCATAATTTATTTTGACAATAACGCTTCATGATTGTAAAATTTAGTTAAGCATATATTATTATATCATTAAAAAATTCGTTATCGAAAATTATCGGAATGAATTAGTAGGAGCAAATTATTATGTTAATAGAAGAATTATTGGAAGATGCTGTCGGGCAAGGTGCCAGCGATATTCATATTTCAGCTAACCTGCCGCCGGTTTTTCGTATAGACGGTAAATTAATCAGAACAAACCATGAGATGTTAACAGCAGAAAATGTGGAAACTCTCATATTCCCTATATTGAACAATGAACAAAGAAGAAAGCTCGAGCAGGATTGGGAGCTCGACCTTTCTTACGGTATTCACGGGCTGGGCAGATTCCGTGTTAACGTTTACAAAAACAATAACACTTATGCAGCCGCATTCAGAACCATTAACACCGTATGTCCGACGTTTGAATCTCTCGGCTTGCCGCCGATTGTAAGAAAGATTACCGAAAAACCCAGAGGCTTGATTCTTGTAACAGGGCCTACAGGTTCAGGTAAATCTACAACACTGGCGTCAATGATTGACTATATCAACGAAAACAGAAACGAACACATCTTGACAATCGAAGACCCTGTTGAATTTGTGCACAAATCAAAACAGAGTGTTGTTCACCAGAGAGAATTGGGCCAGGACACAAGGTCATTTGCTAACGCTCTTAAATCAGCACTTCGTGAAGACCCTGATATCATTCTGGTAGGTGAGTTGCGTGACCTTGAAACAATTTCACTTGCTATTACAGCAGCAGAAACAGGCCACTTGGTAATGGGTACACTCCACACCTCATCAGCCAGCCAGACTATCGACCGTATTATCGACGTATTCCCTCAAGGTCAGCAGCAGCAGATTCGTATCATGTTGTCTAACTCGCTTTGTGCGGTATTTTCACAAACACTTTTGCCTAAGTTGACAGAAACAGGTGAAAAGAAAGGCCGTGTAATGGCATTGGAGGTTATGGTTGTTAACGGTGCGATTGCAAACCTTATCCGTGAAGGTAAAACTTCTCAAATGTATTCTGCAATTCAGACAGGTGCTCAGCACGGTATGCAGACTTTGGAAACTTCACTGGCTAACTTGTATAAGAAAAATCTCGTTTCTGCCGAAGATGCGCTTGCAAAAACAAGCCGTCCCGATGAATTGAGAAGACTTATCAATCTATAATTAAAAAAGATAACGAATGTAAAATAATAAAAACGGCTTTAAAATTAAAGCCGTTTTTTATCTAATCTAGTGTCGCAGTTGCTGCCGGCTGACCGCAGCCAGCACCTGCTCACCTTTGCCTTCTTTTTCCAAAATCTTTGATTTTGTGAAAAATGGCTTCACTATGTGAACAATGTGTCACTCGCCTACACTTAACTTCGTTAAGTTCCGGTGACAGGCTCACAAGTATCGCTTACGCTCTACTGTTCGCTTTGTCAAAAAATTCGTTCACGTCGCTTACCTCTCACAAAACCGGCCACTGGCCGCTTTTGTTCGGCAGAGCCTTATCACGAATTTTTCTCGAACAATTTGTTATCATTATTTTTCATCATAATATTTTTTTTGATATACTCCTGAACGTTCGACGAGATTTGTACATTTTGCAGACCAAGGTTATATTTTTTTAATTCCGCAAGAGTTTTTTGTTCTTTTTCCAAATCTTTTTGTTTAATTCTTATGGAATTTTTTACATCTTCAAACTCCGAGGACTTGCCAGCAGTTGCGATTTTGGTGATTATGTAATCTATATCATCGGATTGTACACCGTATTTTGAAGCAAGCTCTTTGACGCTTATTCCGTAGGGCAGCTTGTAAAGCCATTGTAGTGAGTATGCATCACGAGGTGAAAGGCTTACAACGCCGTATTTATGAGGAGTGTACATTATATCAGTGTCATAAGGACTGTGACCTAACCCCAGTGAGTGCCCTATCTCATGCAATATAGTGTGATAAACTTCGTTTTCGTCCTGATACTGTTGATGTATTATGCCGTCGGAAAGCCCTATTTGTACCTCTGCCGAATATAGCCTGCTCTGGTTGTCAAAATGAAAATAGCAGTGCCCGAGAGATTTTCTGTCTATTCTTTTCCAGTCAAGGTTAACTTGTGATTCGTTTAGTGTTTGAACAAGTTTGAATCTGACCTTGCCGCCGCTTACACTTTCCCAGGTTTCAAGAGCTCTTTTAACGAGTGCAAAGTATTTGTAGCTGTCATTTTGTTCCCTTTTGTACCATCTGAAAGGCGCTATATAAAATTTCAGCGGGAAACAGGTGTCGGGCCACCTTATGAGTTTGTTATCTTTTAAATTGTTTTGCAGATAGGTCAATTTTTCCTTCATACTTATATTATATCATTAAGATTGCGGATTGTTATTTAACGACATTTTCGCTCATTTCCGAACTGTAATTTATTATAGTTATACAAATTTTGAGACAGAATCGTTTAACTGTGTTGTAACGGTAAAGTTTACAGCGTTTTTGCACACTACATATGCTGTTTTAAAAATAAATATAATTGATACAAAGATTCTAATAGCCTGCCGCGGTAATCGGTTTTGGTAATGCTTTTTTAATGGTTTCTCAGTAATAATACGGCATAAGATGTTAATAATCACAGATTGGATTTAGATATAAAAAATCCGATTTCAGTTTGTTTAATTAAGGAGGGAAAGATGACGATTAACAAACTTACACTTGCCGCAGCCCTTACTATCGGATTGATGGCAGGTACAATGAACTCGGGGATTGCAAGTAATGTAGATATTTCAACTTTAGATATGACAAAGCTTGCAGCATGCCCGATATCAGGTTGTCAGGCAGATGTAACGCCTTCAACAGCAGTCTGCCCGTGCACACCTGTACCAAAAGATGATTGCGGATGCGAAACAGGCGCAGCAGCACCGTGCCCTTGTGACCCGTGCGAATCCTGCGCACCTGTAGACCCCTGCAATCCTTGCGAAGCTGTGGCTCCGCCCTGTGAGTGCCAGCCTGTAGTTCAGTCTGTTTGTGCTTCGCAATGCGACGGAAAATCAGTATCTAAACAACATTACGCTTATCCGGCTAATGTTTATTCCGACAGCCAATCTGTCGGTTCTGCCGCAAATAACGTTATTATCGGCGAATCTTCACAGTGCGGCTGCTCATTATGCCCCACACCCGGTGTAATGGTATCTGATTTGCCTACCTGCGGATGCGGCTGCGGTGAAGGTATTACCACAGGCGCAGCAGCCAATATGCCTGTAATCGGAAACACAAATTTTGACCTTAATCAGGTTATCACAGGCGGTGCCGCTCCCGTTGACCCGACTGCAGTAACCGGCGGATGTCCGATTGAAATGCAGACCTCTTCAGGCATGCAGGTAATAAAAAGAACAATCACGCCTTACAATCCGCCTATTACGGGTGCCGCCGCACCTATTACCGGAGCTTCTTCTTTTGATGATGTACCGGACGGTTTCTGGGCAGGATGCGACATTAACCTTCTTGCAGAAAACAAAGTCGTTGCTGGTTACCCTGACAGAACCTTCAAACCCAATCTGCCGGTATCCCGTGCGGAAATCGCTTCAATGGCGGTTAACGGTTTTAACCTGAGAAGCTGCGGCTGTCCGTCCAAACAGTTTAAAGATGTTCCTGCCGACCACTGGGCAAATCAGGCGATTAATACTGCTGTTGCAAACGGCTTGATGGACGGTTATCCCGGAGATATGTTTAAACCGAATAAACCCGTAACAAGAGCAGAAGCAATGGTTACGCTGGCAAAAGGCATCCCATGTGAAATGGACAACTGCAAAGCAGACCAGATTTTAAGCAAATACTGCGACGGAAACAAAGTTCCGGCATGGGCCAAGATTCCTGTAGCAAAAGCTATTGAATCAGGTGCGTTGAATGATGTTCCCAACCCGAACGAAATTCAAGCCTGCAAAGACGCAAGCCGTGCCGATGTAGCTTCAATGCTCGAGTCCGTAAGAGTTGCAATGGGCTATTCCAAAAAAGACGTAGCCTACACATCTGATTGCGGATGCACGGGCGGTGCCGCATTTATGGCAAAAGACGAAGTTGTCACAATTCCTACACTCTGTTTGAAATTTGAAGACGAAATCAGTGCAAAATCTGCAACAATCGGCGACAGATTCGCTGCAAAAACAACCGAAGCCGTAACCATCAACGGACAAACCTTCCCCGAAGGCTCTAAAGTCTACGGTAAAGTTACCGAGGTAGAAAGACCAACAGGCAACTGCAAAGGCGGAATTAAACTTTCTTTTGAAAGAATTCAATGTCACGACTGCAAAGCAGACTTGCCTCAGCAGGTGTTGACCGCACAGGTTAAATCCGATAAAAAACCTAATTTCTTCGCAAAATTAATCGAAGCTCCGTTTACTTTCGCAGGCGGTGTTGTAGGTACTATCGGCAGAACCGTGGGTGGTGCGATTATTGCTGCGGGTAACGCTGCGGAACACGTTACAGACGGTGTCGGCCTAACACTCGGTGAAACTATGCAGGGTCAATTGCCCGCTGCCGGCAGAAGCTTAATGGACGCTTCAAAAGCTCTTGTCAAAGCTCCTATCGACTTAACTAGAACAGCACTGTCAGGTACAATCGGTTTGTTACAACATACCGGCGACGAAGTTGCCTACCTTGTTGACCCGAAAGGCAACAGAGTTACTTCTGTTAACCCGAGAGAAAATATTACGGTAGCCTTCGGCTGCAACTCATGTACCGGATGCGCTGCCCCGATTCAGCCGTGCGACCCGTGTGCACAACCCGCACCGTGTGATTGCGGCTGTGACAGCAACCCTTGTGATTGCGGAAATGACTGCGGATGTAAATAGTGTAAGTCTTTGCATTATCTATATCTTTGAAAAGCGGACGCTTTAGACCTTAAAGCCCCGCTTTTCGCTTTGTGTATAAATATTTTGAAAGTTTTTAAAAAATTTTTTTGATTCACATAAAAATCACAAATTGTTTTAAAAAAATATTTTTACGGATGCAAAAATTACATAAATAATTAAAATTGAAAATTGAATCAGCCTCACCCGTTGTTCAGATTCTGAACACAAACGATTGGCGTGAGCATCAAAAGCCTGATGCTTCGCAATGACAGCAGGATTTTTACGCATCTTTGGCGATTGTGTTAACGGCAGAATAAAGCCTGCTTTGGAATTTATATTAACTTAACCACTTCATCCAAATTTATATCAAGACACATCAACTCATCGCAGGTGGTTTGTCTTTTGTCCCAGAGGCATGGACGACAGTCACAGTTATTTTTTATTGCAATGAACCTTTCATCCTCCGGAATAAGCTTTTTCTCATCCGTAGGCCCGAAAAGCGCAAGTGTTTTTGTGCCGACTCCGACACCTATATGCATTGGCGCGGAATCAGAACAAATCAAGACCTCGGCCCTTTTTGTAAGCCGTGCCAAATCCATGATATTTTTTGTCGTGCCGTAAAGGTTTTCAAAGTTCGGCGCCTCGCCGACAATTGCGGAGATTTTTTCTATACACTCTTTGTCATCGGGGCCGCCGATTAAATAAACTTTTTTACCTGTTGCAAGCACCTTTTTCACAAGTTCCGCCCAGATTTCCGGCTTCCATGTTTTGACCATGTGTTTTGCCACGCTCATTTTGCTCACTCCGGGGTGAATCAACACGGAATTCGGTTCTTTTTCCACCTCGCCGGCATCAATTTCCGGGTAAGGCGTTTTTATATCCGTAACTGGCGTAACAAGCTCGTGATACATTTTTGAGGCATACTGATTTTTTTTGAGTTTAACTGCTTTGGTCAGCAAAATTCTGCTCAGCGCACCGCTTTCGTAGCCGTAGCGATACGTAATTCCCGTCAAAAAGAGAAGTACGGGGATAAGCTGATTTGCCCCCGAAGAAAATACCATATCAAACCTGCCCAGACGGGCTTTTATCAAAAATTTAAAAAGTTCCCGATACTTGTGTTTACCTTTGATATCAACGCAAATAACATCATCAATCAAATTTGACAAATCTTTGACAGATTTGCTGCGGGGTTCTAGTGCAAGTGTGATTTTGGCCTGCGGATATTCTTTTTTTAGACTTGACAAAGCGGGCAGAAACAGGATTTCATCTCCTATGCCGCCGAAATTTAATGCCAGAATTTTTTTGGGTTCTCTCATATGCTTACCCTAAAAAGGTTTTGTCTGGCTCAATTTATTTCTTAATTCTCTAAATCTTGCGATGTCTTCCTGTGCTTTGGAGGATTCTTTAAACACCACTTGCGAAGACGGATGAACCATCAAAACATAATCCATGTGGATTTCAAGGAAGTTGTAGCGTCTTGGTGGCTGGTTTGAGTTGCGGGGATAAATCTCAACATTTGTAACCGCAAGGAATCTTCTTTCCTTATCATTCAAAAGGTCTGTCAATTCACGGTTTGTATTTGTGTATTTTGAAACATGCACGGTGCCTTTGATATCGTGGTCAACCGTTAAAATACATACTTCTATTGGAATTGTATCGTTATGTTTTGCCATTTGTTCACCTAAAATTCTGATATATCTGAATTATATTATAATTTTTATCTCTTAGCAATGCTTAATTACATACCGATGTTCTGGTTGAGTTTTAAAGTTTCGACAATAGCAAGCAGCCTTGAAAAATCGTTTAAAAACTCTTGATAATTTTTTGGTTCTTTACAGGATTTGAAAAACGGAACCTCAAACCAGTTTTTGCGATTAAGCACAACTGCACTTCGAGAATCAATAAGTATGTATACATTATTATCGATAAAAACAGCTTTTAATCTGTAATTAAAGGTTTCCGCAATCTTCATAAATCTGTTCAAAAACGCTGTTGTAAAAATGTATCTGGCTTCTATCTGGTCAGTGGAACACATTTTGAATTTTCTGTTAAACAAAGGGTCTTCCAGATGCACATCATCCATTTTTAACGGCGGTTGATTATCCGCAGCAGTATTATTATTTCCGTATTTTGCAGCAATTGCATCCTGAATTTCTTCCTGAGATTTACCCTGATTTTGCATTTCTTGGGCGGTATTTACCATATCTTTTACGGCAGAGGCAACACCCGCAATTTTTGTTCCGAAACTGAGTGCATCAGCAAGACTCATTGAGCTGATTTCCTGTGCTCCGACTGTCGGACGCAGGGCTCTTCTTTTATCAATATTGTCGTAAGAAACAAGAGTAATACCTTTAAAGTTTTTGTTTAATTTTGCGCTGAACACAATGCCGCTGAAGGTTGTGTGTTTGGTTGAAGATTTTTTGCCGTCACTGTCGCGGCTTGTTGTTGTATAGGAAGTTGCAAGTTCCGCAATTTCTATTTGCACATCGTTGTGTTTGCCCACAATTTTGTCATCGTAGTTTATTGTTGAAAACTGCAGCAAACGCGCAAGGATAGTGGGATTAACCGAGATATTTGTTTTTTTGTCTTTTGTTAACTCTGAGCAGAATCCGCCAAAGCCTGTTTTGTTTTTTATAGCTTTATAAATTGCGGAGATAATATTCATCGGCGGTACATAAGTATAATTTCCCCAAAAGCCCAATAAAGCAGGGATTACTTTTTCCTTTGCAAACATACCGTACAGGCCTTTTACAAAAAACAACGGAATACTGACTGCAATGGCAGTAGGTATTAAAAATGTTGCAATCATTATGAGTTTTTGAACTATCGGTACATTTTGGGCAAAAAGCAGCATCAAAGAAAAAAATAAAGATGGTACAGCAACTATAGCCGCCCATACCGCCACTGCGATAAAAATTTTGGAACGGTAACTTTCAATATTCGATGTTACCGGCAAAACTTTTGTATTGAAATAGTTCATAAAATTATTTGTATTTTTAGGTTTTTGCTGTTGTTGAGGCTGTGCCATAATATAGAATCTCCAAAATTATAAATCTTAATAATTATATCGTTGAAACGGCAAAATCGTATCAACTATTAAAAGGAATTTCAGGTGTCAACAGCAGTCAAAAATCAAACTGTTGTTTTAATGTGTCAGCCATCAAGACAGACTAAAATTTTCCTTGCATTTTTACGCATTGTTCCCGTATAGAATAGTTTAAGTTTGGTTAAGAATTCGATAAATAAAGAAATATAGTCTATGATTTAATTGGGAAAGAATGTACTTAAACGAAAAATGAACCTAGGCGCATTAGCAAGTTTTTTAAAGAATAACGATATTATCATGGCAATAGGTATTGTCGTAATTGTTGCTATGATGATTATTCCGCTGCCGCCGATGCTTCTGGATATTCTTTTGACTTTGAATATATCTCTTTCCGTAATAATTTTGCTCGTGTGCCTTTTTATAAAAGAGCCTCTGGAGTATTCTTCTTTCCCGATAATACTTCTTGTTGCTACGATTTTTCGTTTGGGCTTAAACGTAAGTTCCACAAGGCTTATTCTTTTGCATGGCGCTGCGGGTGAGGTTATTAACTCTTTCGGGCAATTTGTTGTGGGCGGCAACTATATTGTCGGTTTTATCATTTTTATACTGCTTGTTGTTATCAACTTTATGGTAATCACAGGCGGTGCCACAAGGGTTGCTGAAGTATCCGCAAGGTTCACGTTAGACAGCATGCCGGGTAAGCAGCTTTCTATCGATGCTGACTTGAACTCGGGGTTGATTAACGAGGATCAGGCAAAACAAAGACGACGCAAACTGGAAAGAGAAGCTGATTTCTACGGTACTATGGACGGTGCTTCGAAGTTTGTAAAAGGTGATGCCACAGCCGGTATCATTATTACGGTTGTAAATATTTTTGCCGGTATTATCATCGGTCTGTGGCAGATGAAAATGGATATCATGACCGCTTTGAATACGTTTACGATTTTGACGGTCGGCGATGGTCTTGTTTCTCAATTGCCTGCTTTGCTGATATCTTTCTCAACCGGTTTGATTGTATCGCGTGCAAGCGGTCAGGATGATTCTTTGAGTGATGATATCAAAAAAGAAATGTTCTCAAACCCGATTGTGCTTGCGATTGTATCTGTTTTACTGTTTTTGCTCGGTATGGTGCCGGGTATGCCTACATTGCCGTTTATGTGTGTCGCCGTCGGATTGGGCTGGCTTGCATACAGCAAGAATAAAGCACTGACCGCTAAGAAAGCAGAAGAAGAAAAAGCTAAAGAAGAAGCCCAAAAACAGGAGGGCAAGGCCGGAAAAATCAACAAGAAAAAGAAAAAAGCCACAAGAGAAAGCGTTATGGAGCTTTTGAACGTGGAAACAATCGAGATGGAAATAGGCTACAGGCTAGTTCCTCTGCTGGATGTTGAGCAGGGCGGGGATTTGCTCGAGCGTATTGCACAGATAAGACGCCAGACCGCGCTTGATTTGGGTATTGTGCTGCCTTCAATCAGGGTAAGGGATAACTTGCAGCTACCGCCTAACAATTACCAGATTAAACTAAAAGGTGTACCCATTGAATCCGGCGAAGTCTACCCCGACAGAAGTCTTGCAATGAACGCGGGCGGTGCCGGCAACGACCTTGGATTAAACGGCATCAGCGCAATTGAGCCTGCTTTCGGGCTGCCTGCTTTGTGGCTGGATGAAAAAGATAAAGAAATTGCCGAAAATGCGGGTTATACGGTCGTAAGCCCCTCTGCTGTTATTTCAACCCACCTTACGGAAGTTATTAAGAAAAATGCGGCAGAGATAGTTTCTCGCGCGGATATACAGCAGCTTATCGACAATCTAAAAAAAGAGGTTTCCGAGGATTATGTTTCAGATTTAATGAAGGATTTGTCGGTTGCAGAGGTGCAGCAGATAATAGTCAATCTTTTGAAGGAAAGAGTTTCTGTAAGAGATTTGAAAACCATTCTGGAGGTTTTAAGCTTGCAATCACGCGTGAGCAAAAATGCAGATTATTTAACAGAACAGGTAAGACAGGCGCTTTCAAGAAGTATTTGCAAGCAGAACCTTGCCGATACGGGCGAATTGCTTGCCGTAACGCTTGCTCCTGAGGTAGAGAATACTATTGCACAGGGCGTCGGCCCCGACGGTTCCAGCCTGACTCTTGACCCTGATTTTACAAGAAGAATGCTGGACAATCTCAACTCTGAACTCGAAAGAGCGATTTCTTCTTCCGGAAATCAGCCTGTGCTTTTATGTTCTTCTCCGATTAGGCTTCCGTTTAGAAGGTTAATTGAAAGGACGTATCCACAAATTGCGGTTATGTCGTATAATGAAATAAGCAATAACGTTAAAGCAAAATCAATAGGCGTAATAAGGGTTTCTCCTGCGAGGGTTTAAAAATTAAATAAGGATAGTATAAGTAATGAAAAATTTATTAAAAAAACACCACCAGATATACTGTGTTCCCGAAGATATACAAGGGGCTTTTGCAGCGGACATACAAAAGATTTCTGAAAATTGTATAGAAGTCGGTGTATCTGAAAAAGATATTGAGTATTACAAACAGGGCGAACAAATCGAATCTTTTGCGGTTGTGGAAGACGGTATGCTCTACTTTAAACCTGTAGTTTCGGAAATCAACACACAAAACAAAGTGCTTAAAGTCAGCTATGACAAAGATAAATATGAGATTTTGCAGCGCCGCGAATATACCAGAGTCGACTTTGAAAAAGAGTTTACTCTGACAAACGGTGAAAAAGAATGTGTATGCAAATGTATTGATATTTGCGCAGGCGGTATGAAATTTGTCACATCAGAGCCTTTGAATACCGCGCAGGATTATAAAATAGAATTTACTCTGGAGTCGACAATACCGATAAGCTGTTATTTTAAACCCATCAGGGTGCTGCCGCAAAAAGGAACAAAACAAGAAAATATTATATCCGGACGTTTTATTGCACTTAAAAATATTGATAAAATTGCAATCGTTCAATTCTGTTTTAAAAAGAGTATGGAAAGTACAAATAAATAAGTAAACAAGGTTTATGGCGATATTTAAAGGTGTAAATTATGCAAAAAGATTCAGCGGAATGTTAGCGAGCCTGACAACCTTTTTGTGTGCGCTTATTATTTTTGTAAGATCTGCGGAAATTAATCTTAGCGTACTTTTGTATGCTTTATCGATAATAGTTCCTGCTGCACTAATAACAGGCATTCTGGGATATTACATAGGAAAAATTTTTGATTCAACAAGAAAAGGCAAAAAACTTAAAAAATATATAAAATAAAAATGCGGGTTTTCAAATATGAATAATTCAATAAAAAAATTCAGAACAAAATTAAGTACACAGTTTGCGGCATTTACAACGATGCTTATCGCGATTACCGTATTTTGTATAGCGTGGTATGCAATAGCAACCGTTAATAATCTTGCCACACAGATAACCAAACAATCCAAAGACCTGAATGATTCTATTTCTATTACTTTGTTTCAGACACTGGGCGGTTTGCTGGGACAAAACGATAATTTGCGAAGACTGAAAATTTCCGCTCAGGATATGGTTAACAGCAATATTGTTGCCATGGTTGTTGTAAAAGATTCCGCAACAAATGCAACGATATATCAAACCCAGCCAAGTGAAAAATTAAAAGAGCTTTTTAAAGAAAACAATATCTCGGACAAATCAATAAAGCGTAAAGGCAAAAACGTAGAAGATACTATTTATAAGCAGTCAATTGCGCAGGACGGAAAAATTATAGAGCTCGGGTTTTATAATGAACCTATAACAAAAATTTATCTTGATATGCTGCGTGATAACATGCTGGCAATGGTATTTATCTTTATATTCCTTGGTTTTTTCCTTTCCAATTTGATTGCCGGTATATTGATTAAACCTATCAATATTCTTATAAAAAGTTTGGGAGATTTTGCAAAAGGGAACTTTTCTCACCGTATTGAAGAAACAAACTATCTGGAAATCAACCGTCTTATCCGTTCTTATAACGAAATGGCGGAATCTCTGGAAAAACTCTACCAATCTTTGGAACAACAGGTTAAAGACAGAACAAAAGAGTTGGAGGCTGCTTATTCAGAGTTAAAAAGCACACAGGCCATGATGGTTCATTCGGAAAAAATGAAATCTTTAGGTGAGCTTGTTGCTGGTATTACGCACGAGATTAATAACCCGGTTAACTTTATTTACGGAAACCTTATTCACCTTAAAAATTATACGGCTGATTTGATGTCGGTTATTGATACTTATACGGAATTTGATTCTGATTTGAGCGAGGAGCATAAACAAAAAATCAAAGACCTCAAAGAAGAAATTGATTTGGAATTTTTAAAAGAAGATTTGCCCGAACTCATCCGCAGCTGTCAGGAGGGTACGGAGAGAACCAAAAATATTATTCTGGACTTAAAGAACTTCTCCCGTCTTGAAGAAGCCGTCATCAATAACGTTGATTTACCAAAAGAAATCGATACCACTTTAAATATTTTGCATAACAAATTTAAAAACAAAATTACCGTTCACAAAGAATATCAGGAAAACATGCCCCATGTCGAAGCATACGGCGGACAGTTGAATCAGGTATTTATGAATATACTTGATAATGCGGCATTTGCCATTCAGGAAAAAGGCGATGTTTGGATAAGATTAAAATCGGACGGCAAAAATGCTATAATAGAATTCGAAGACAACGGCTGCGGTATGAGCGAAAACACCCGCAAAAAAGTTTTTGACCCGTTTTTTACAACAAAAGAAGTCGGTCAGGGCACGGGGCTCGGTATGGCAATCAGCTATAAAGTTATTAAAAACCACAAGGGCAACATAGCTCTTGAATCCGAAGAAGGTAAAGGTTCAAAATTCACAATTACCCTGCCTTTAAAAATGGAACACAGTACAGTAAAATAATTTACAGACGGATAGAAGAACAATGGATAAAGAAGATAAATACAGAATATTACTCGTAGACGACGAAGAGGACAACCTTGCATTATTATACAGAACGCTGAGAGGCCCGTATAATCTTGATAAAACAACCTCTCCTTTAAAAGCGCTTGAAATGCTTGAAGAAAAGGAGTATGAGCTTGTTATTTCAGACCACAAAATGCCGGAGATGGACGGGGTTGAATTTTTGAAAAGAGTACAACTAAAACACCCCGAGGTTATGAGGATACTTTTAACGGCTTATTCTGATGCTAATATTCTTGTTGATGCTATCAACTATGCAAAGATTTACCGTTATATTAAAAAACCCTATAACCCCGAAGAATTGCAGCTTGTTGTTTCTGCTGCGCTGGAATATTATCAGCTTAAATATGATAATGACCAGCTTATTAAGGATTTAAAAGAGTTGTTCTCCGGTACAATTAAAGCTATTATGGAGGCTCTGGACGCTAAAGACTCTTATACCTCGGGCCGAAGCAGAAGAATTACATATTATTCCATACAAATTGCAAAACAGCTCGGACTTAATACAATAGATATCGGAAAAATTGAGCTTGCCGGCATGCTGCACGATATTGGTATGATTGGTGTTTCTGATGAGATTTTGTATAAGATAGACGCACTTTCTCAGGAAGAATACGACGAAATTAAAAAGCATATAACATACAGTGTAAAAATTCTTGAGGATATAAAACAGCTTAAAGATGTTGTTGAAATTATAAAATATCACCACGAAAAGTACGACGGCACAGGTTATCCATACGGTATCAGAGGGGAAGAAATACCTATGGGTTCAAGAATCATTGCCGTTGCCGATGCTTTTGACAGTATTATTTCTAACAGGATATACAGAAACAAAGTTGAGCTTAACGAAGCTCTTGGTAAAATTAAAGAGGCCTCTGGGACACAGTTTGACCCTGTTGTTGTCAAGGCTTTTGAGGACTGTTTTGATAGCATAGTTACTCTGGTAAAATCGGATACCACCATAAACCCAAATAACTAACCTTATTATTAACCCTTTTGATAATGTTTTTCTGAAAGCTTCTTTATATTATAGAGTATAAAGGAGTAAAAATGCGTGAAAATCTCTTGAACAGAAAAGATAATAACTTTAGAGCCGCAGAAAAATATGCACTGAAATATTTTAATGACCTGCAAAAACATTTTTCTCTTTCGGATATACAGATGATTGGCATAATAAAAACCGCTTTGAACAGTTTTAAAAAAAGAGAAAATCAAAAAAAGTGGTGGCAATTTTTTTAAAAAAATCATATTATATTAATAGTATGCTAGTAATATGAAATGAAAAAGATATGTCGGAAGAAAGAAGAACAATAGAAGTTGATACGGAATTTTTGGAAGATTTATACGGCCTTGTCGGGAAAATTCCGCCCGGAGAAAAGAATATTAATCTTGATTTGTTGAAAGATTTGCTGCTTGACATTAAACGAAAAATGGAGCAGATTAAATCCTCTGATAATCTTGCAAATAATTCAACAAAAACGAAAAGAACAGATATATATTCCGATGAAGATATCGAAGAAAACAAAGACGCCGTATTGATAGTGGATGACCTTGGCGTAATTACTTATCAACTCGGTGTAATGTTCAGAAACCTCGGATATGATGTCGTTATTGCCAAAGAAATATATGACGCAATTAACAAATTCAAAAAAAGGGAATACAAAATGGTTGTTATGGATTTGTTCATACCAACTGACAGAGAAGGGTTCCTTTTGTTGGACGAACTTGTTAAATTGTCTAAAATGGCCGATAGTTCGACAATTATCGGTGTAATGACCGCATCATCCAAAAAGGAACACAGGCAGATGTGTCTTAAAAAAGGTGCTGATTTTTATATTGAAAAAGTAGATGACTGGCAAAATGAACTTGTCCAATATTGCGAAAAAGGATAAAAGATAAAAAGCAGTTATTAATGCTGATTTATCCTAAATCACCGATTTATCCATTTGGCAGAATTCCGGACACAAACGATTGATGTATGCATCAAAAGTCAGGTGCTTCAAAATGAAATTACGATTTTTGCAGGCATGTGATGATGTGTTAATTGTGTTTGCCGGCTGAAATCTACCCCACGGCAAAAACACGTTACCTGATTACATAACATAAAAATCACCAGTTTTTGTGGCTGTAAACACTGTCGAACGCTTGCCGGAAATTTTTGGAAGATATTTTTAAAATCTGCTTTTTATACGGGTTTACAATACACATATTGTTATGGCAATTTTCAACAAGAAAATTTTGTATACAATCACTTGAGCCGACTTTGTTGCAGTAAACTGAAGAAAACTGTTCCATCGGGTCAGGGTAATAGAAATAATATGATTGAAGCTCGGCATGTGATTTTAATAATTTTTCAAACTCGTCTAAAAAAACATTTGCGTCCGAATCATTGATAAGATATGCATAGTAAATGACTTTTCTGTTAGAGTTAAGTATGTTGGCAAATTTATCACTTGAAGTTGTATCTTCATAAACCTTGTCGGGAATTTGATGCGCGGTTCTTACACGTCCTGTCTTTCTGTCCTGCTGCTTTTGCAATTCTTTTTTCTGGTCGGCTGTCAATGGTCTGTCAGGCACTTTTGTATCCTGATTGCTGTTTGTGACATATACAAAAGCAAGAATAATTAACAAAGCCAAAAGTTTTGCAAATCCGTGATTACTGTTTTTCTTTCTCATAACAATATAGTTTTATTACCTGTAATATCTTATATTTTTATTTTCACATGTCATTTGTATTTATACAAATTGTAATAATTTCTTTACCAAAGTATTTTTAACCGGAATATAAAATGTCTTTTTATGGTAGAGTGGTTGTGTGTGACATTTTGTTGAAACCACAAAAGTACACTTGTTTATTGAAAGGGATTAAGATGAGTAAATTCAATTTGTTAGCATACATTCTGCCTCCTGAGGAAAAAGTTTTTTATTCACTTTTTGAAGAAAGTGCGCAGGTTTGTTTTGATGCTGCTTCCGAGTATAAGGATATTGTTACAAGTTCTTTGACAGATGAGCATGTAATAAACATAAAAAGACTAAAACACAAAAGCAATGATTTGTTGAAAGAAACGCTTCATCAGTTGAATGTTACTTTGATTACTCCTATAGACAGAGAAGATATACAGTCTATTGCATCTTTGCTGAATAAAATTACAAAGAGAATAGTTAAAGCATCTTTGAACCTCAAAGTTTACAGACTGGAAAACTTCACTGAAAACATGCAAAAACAGGCCGAAACACTGTATCAGGCGACAGAAGAATTAAAAATTATTATTCACAACTTTAAAAAATCAAGCTCTATTAAAGAGATGACTGAAACAAACTTAAAAATGAAAGAGATTGAGTCTTACGGGGACGAAATCCACTACCATGCGATTGATGAGTTGTTCTCCGGCAAATACGACGCATTGACCGTAATTAAATTAAGAGATATCCATAAAGATATTGAAAACGCTTTAGATAGCTGTTTTTCCGTATCGGATGCGGTTGTTAACGTTGTGTTAAAACAGTCATAAACTTTGACGCTATGGTAGGATTTAAGGAAAGATAAATATATGACAGTTTCTATAGTATTGTTGGTTCTGGTAATAGTAGGTGCACTGGTTTTTGAATACATTAACGGTTTCCATGATGCGGCGAACGCTATTGCTACGGTAGTATCAACTAAAGTACTTACCCCGAGGCAGGCCGTAGTATACGGTGCAGTTCTCGAGTTTACTGGTGCATTGACGGGAACCCACGTTGCAAAAACTATCGGAGCGGGGATTATTGACCCGTCTACCATAACTTTACACGTTATATTCTGTGCATTGTGCGCTGCTATTATATGGAATCTTATTACTTGGTTTTTCGGGCTGCCGTCAAGTTCTTCACATGCTTTGATAGGCGGGCTTATCGGGGCTGCTGTTGTGAATGCCGGCTGGAGCTGTGTAAGATTTTTGGAGCTTGCTGACAAGGTTATTGCTCCTATGTTTATGGCTCCGTTGATAGGTTTTTTCACGGGACTTGTTGTTATGGCAATTCTTTTAAGAATCTTCTACAAGGCTAATCCCGACAAAATTAACAGAAGATTCAGACGTTGCCAGATTTTTTCAGCAGGTTTAATGGCTTTGAGCCATGGTTCTAACGATGCTCAAAAAACAATGGGTATTATTACACTTGCGCTTCTGGCAGGCGGCATAGTTAAAGGCGGGGCTAACGGTGAGTTTGAAATTCCGATATACGTAATTCTTGCATGTGCAACGGTTATGTGCTGCGGGGTTATGTCAGGCGGATGGAAAATTATCAAAACAATGGGCAGCAAAATTATTAAATTAAAACCGATTAATGGTTTTGCCGCTGAAACATCAGCTGCGTCTATCATTTTGCTGGCTTCTCATTTCGGTGTTCCTTTGAGTACAACCCATGTAATATCTACTGCAATTATGGGTGTGGGTACAACTTACAAAGCACATGCCGTAAAATGGGGTGTTATAGGCAACATCGTATGGGCATGGGTTTTGACCATACCTGTTTGCATAATGATATCAGGCACATTATTTGCATTGTATAAATTCTTTATTTTGTAGTACTTACAAAAATAATAACAAAAGTAAAAAAGTAAGAAGGGCGAACTTTAAACAGTTCGCCCCCATTTTTTTTAAAAGATTTAAAATTTACAAATCGAATTTTGGGCTAAACTTTTTGTACAACTATGGCAATCCACTGCTCCTGCTGCATAATTTCTACAACCTTAAGGTTGTGCTCTTTAACAGAATCCAGCACGATTTGTTTTTTCTCGTCGAGTATTCCGCTCATAACCATAAGCGAATGCGGCTTCATTATATTTTTTAAATCGCCCATGATTTCAGCAAGAATATTATGCAAAATATTTGCACAAACAAAGTCATACTGTTGTGTGAGCATATCAGCAGTAGCCGGCATGAAATCTATTTTATTAAAGACGCCGTTTATCTGTGCGTTGTCTTTTGCAACATCAATAACCAGCGGGTCGTTATCAATAGCAATTGCGTGGTCGGCGCCGAATTTTATTGCCGTAATTGCAAGGATTCCGGAGCCGGTTCCTATATCAGCAACATCATCGCCCTTTTTTATATATTTTTCGATAGCCTGTATACAAAGCTGGGTTGTTGCGTGAGTGCCCGTGCCGAAAGCAGAACCGGGGTCAAGTGTAATAAGAACTTCATCATCTTTTTTGGCGCATTCTTCCCACGAAGGGCATATGACAACATGTTCGGATGCCTTTGTCGGCTTCCAGTGTTCTTTCCATTTTTTAGACCAGTCCTGATTAATTATTTTTTTAGCGGAAACGCTCCACTCGCCAAGTTCCTCATCGGTGAAGCCTTCTTCTTTCAGCTCTTCTTTTGCGTGGTCAAAAACTTTTTGAATTTCCGCAACCGAAAAATCGTCTTCTTCGTATTTTATATAGCCTTTGGCTATATTATTTGTTGTTTCTATAAGTTCAAGGTCTTTGTATTTTTCTTCAGCTTGAACAACGCCTTCGCACTCGAAGCGTTCAAAGAAAATTTCTGTCACAAGTTCAATTGCACACGGATTAATTTTTACGGAAATTTCAAAATAGTCTTTCAATATGTTACTCCTTAAGCTTTTATTATGTTCGCCCTCTGGGCTTCACACACGGCTTACGCTTTTTTCCGCCTGTCGAATCAAAGATTCGTTCGTTTCGTTAACTGCGTTAACTCAACAACGGCGGTCATTGATTGTTCGGCTTTTCGGTCTTTCACTTCTGAAAGCCCTGCAAGCCTATACACCGCTTACGCTTTTTTCCGCCTGTCGAATCAAAGATTCGTTCGTTTCGTTAACTGCGTTAACTCAACAACGGCGGTCATTGATTGTTCGGCTTTTCGGTCTTTCACTTCTGAAAGCCCTGCAAGCCTATACACCGCTTACGCTTTTTTGCTCCTGTGGGTATCTCGCCTTTGTTCGTAACGTTGCACCCGTTACTCACCGGCTCGATTATCCTACGTCGCTTTTATTATGTTTCGCCCTTTGGGCTTAGAGTTCTCGAACCCCGACGGGCTTCACATCGGCTTACGCATTGAACACGCCCATGCGTCTGAATTTGTTGTATCTGTCATCTTTCAGCTGCTGGGGTGTCATATTTTTGTATTCATCAATTGCCTTGAGAATTTCTTTTTTTAGTTCTTCGCCCATAGCTTCATAGTCGTAATGAGCTCCGCCTAAGGGTTCTTTTACAATACCATCGATAATATTGTATTTTAACAGGTCAGGGCCTGTAATTTTCAAAGCTTCTGCAGCTTCAGGAGCTTTTGCCGCATCGCGCCACAAAATTGAAGCACAACCTTCCGGCGAAATAACCGTATAATATGCGTGCTCAAGCACAAGTACTTTGTTTGCTACAGCCAGACCCAATGCACCGCCGGAGCAGCCTTCTCCCGTTATGATTGCGATAACCGGCACTTCGAGTTTAGCCATTTCTTTAAGGTTAACAGCAATAGCAATACCCTGACCGTGTTCTTCAGCTTTGATACCGGGGTATGCACCGGGGGTATCAATTAAAGTAACAATAGGCAGTCCGAATCTGTTTGCATGTTCAAAGAGTCTTAATGCTTTTCTGTAACCTTCGGGCTGGGGCATACCGAAATTGTAGACAAGGTTTTCTTTTGTAGATTTACCTTTAACTGTACCTATTATCATAACAGGTTTGTCACCAATTTTTGCGACACCGCCTATGATGGCTCTGTCGTCAGTACCTTCTCTGTCGCCGTGCATTTCTACAAAATCATTTGTTATAAGGTTTATATAGTCCAAAAAATTGGGGCGGTTGGGGTGTCTTGCGATTTGCAATTTCTGGGACGGTTTCAGGTTTTCGTATAGTTCTTTTTTGTATTCGTGAGATTGTTGTTCAAAAATTTCAATCTCTTTGGATAAGTCCATTCCCGATTCTTCACTCATTTTTCTAAGTTCTTCTATTTTTTCTTCTATTTTTGTTATAGGTTTTTCAAAATCCAATTTCATGATACCAATCCCCAATAATCTCCTTTTACCTGATTCTTGCTTTTATTGAATTAGTGTTTGTGCAGTCTTAAAATTTTAGCAAGCAATGATTTAAGCTCACTTCTTTTTGCAATCATATCTATTTGTCCGTGTTTCATCAGATATTCCGCTGTTTGGAAATCTGCCGGAAGTTTTTGTCTTATTGTTTGTTCAATAACACGGCGGCCTGCAAAGCCGATTCTTGCGCCCTGCTCGGCAATAATTATATCGCCGATAGTTCCGAAGCTGGCTGTAACACCTCCGTATGTCGGGTCTGTCAAAATATTTATGTACAGTAATTTTGCATCATTCAATTTTGCAACGGCACAGCTTGTTTTAGCCATTTGCATTAAAGAAAGTGCGCTTTCCTGCATTCTTGCTCCGCCTGATGCCGTAACAGTAACAACAGGAAGCTTTTTAGCAAGAGCTTCTTCAATTATTCTTGTAACTTTTTCTCCAACAACGCTGCCCATTGAACCGCCCATGTATTCAAAATCCATTACTGCACAGGCAATTTCTTCTCCTTCTACTTTGCCGATTCCGGTTATTACAGCGTCATTAAGGTTTGTTTTTTCTTTAGCATTTTGTTGGCGCTGTGTGTATGGTTCCGTATCAACAAAGTTCAAAGGGTCAGCCGGTGAAATATTAGCAAAATATTCCTCAAAAGTACCCTCATCAAAGAGTTGTGCAATTCTTGTTCTTGCATTTATTCTAAAGTGATAGCCGCATTCAGGGCAAACCATCATATGGTGTTCAAGTTCTTTTCTTGGCAGCTGTGCATTACAGTTAAAACATTTTACCCATAA
>CALUQO010000032.1 GCA_944322935.1 Candidatus Gastranaerophilales bacterium
ACTTTGTAAGGAAAAATTAGCTAAAAATGAGTAAACTTTGTAACAAAATTTGTCATCGAATTACGTAACATATACAAGGATGACAACAAGTAAGTAACTTTTATGCAACAACTTTTGGCTTATAGGCTTTACAAGTCCAAAATCTCCTGCAGTTCTTTTGACAATCCGTTTACAGGGATTCCCAGTCTTTGGTATATTGAGCGTATTTCGTCTATTACGCTGCTGTTTGTGTTAAATCCTTGGGTAAAATTTTTTTGACTCATTTTTCTCTCCTTTATTTTTTGTATACAAAAAAGACATCTTAACAGATGTCTTTTTTCCTTTGCCTTATTTTATACTCAACTAATATCTTGTTATTATTACTTTACCATTTTTGTCATACCCCTTATCTCCAACCCAATGACACTTTAACTCTCCGCTTATAGTGAAAATATAAGAATCTTCTGGCGTAATAAACAGACTCACTTCCTCTAATTCGCCATGTGCATTATAACGTAACGTCCTTGTTGGAGTCTGTAAACTATTACGTTTTTCTAATGTTTCCAGTTTTCCATTTTCTTTGTAATAGTAGACTATATACATATTATTTTTATATGCTAAAGCATAACCGCCATCTGAATAATGTTCAATATACCTGTCCTTCAACTCCGTAGCGCCTAGCTTGATAGCTTTTTTGTTTTCTTTATAGTTCGGGTCAGTCAGATTTGCTTTGATTATTGATTGCGGTAATGTGTATTCCACATTCGAAAAGGCTTCTTCTCTTGCCTGTTTTACTGTGTATCTGACTTCGCCTTTTAATGTATTTGCTTCAACCGGCAATACTATCATTAATATTGATATTATAAGTAGCGTAATTATTCTCTTTTGCATTGTTCTAGTATATCATATTTTTTACTTGTTCGGCATTCTGAACTTCAGCCAACAATCTTAAAACTTTACCCTCACTCTTTTAACAAGCCATTTACTGGAATTCCTAGCTTTTGGTATATCTCTTGGATTTCGTCTATTACTTTACTATTTGTATTAATTGTTTGATTAAATTGATTGCTCATTTTACGATATTCCCTTTCCTTTTGCGATAAACAAAACAGACACCTAAAAAGGTGTCTGTTTCATATTTCATTTAATTACTTTATGACCTTGTAGCAATTATACGACCATTTTTATCATAACCTTTATTACCAACCCAATGACACTTTAAATTACCGTTAGTATCAAAAGTATATGAATTTTCAGATGTAATAAATAAACTTATTTCTTCTAATTGGCCTTGTGTATTATACCTCATTGTTTTCATTGGAGCTGACAAACTTTCCATTTTCTCTACCAAATTCAAGCGGCCATTTTCAAGATAATAATATACTATATATAAATTATTCTTATATGAAATACCATACCCTCCATCAGAAAAATGTTGAATATACCTATCCCTTAACTCCGTAGAACCTATCTTAATTGTCTTTTTGTTTGCTTTGTAGTTCGGATCGGTAAGATTTGCTTTGATTATTGATTGAGGTAATGTGTATTCCACATTGGAAAATGCTTCTTCTCGCGCCTGTTTTACCGTGTATTTTACTTCACCCTTTAATGTCTTTGCCTCTATCGGCAAAGATAACATCAGGATTGATAGTATTAGGACTGTGATTATTCTCTTTCGCATTGTTGTAGTATAACATAGTTTCTGTAATAAATTTTATCTATTGATAATATTTATTATGTAAATTGGAAAATAATATTGTATTTTTATATTAATCTATGGAGTTGGTTTATTAAATACAGCTTAAGCGGTGTGAGCGAATTTGCGGACGGATGAAATCCGGAAAGTGAGGTACAAAGTGAGCTAAGGCGCAGCGCAGCGAACGGCTGTACCGAGCGCAAAGCAAATTCAAGACAGCGGCTCTGCCGCAGGAATATGACTAAACACTGTTGATTTTTAGAGTGAATTTTGACAGACCGAAACGCAGTGGAGTGGATGCAAAATTTATTCTAAAAATTTACAGTGTTTTTTGATTAGCGTTCTTTTCTCTTTCTTTGGTTCGTTTCTTTCTCTTTTGGTCGCAAAAAAGAGAAAGAAATGAACAAATAGAAAAGATAAACTAATATTTTTTAGATACTTGTCATTTATTAATAAATCTTTTTCTTTACGTTCATTTTTTCTAATTTCAATACGTCACGGAAAAATAAAATTTTTTCTTTGACTGCCTCTATCTCGAATTGACATTTAGTCAATTCTCGACAGAGTTCTTTCCAAAGAATGGGTGGAACATAAAGCAAAAATTTATGTCTTTATTTTTTTATGTTCATTTTTTCTTTTTGTTTGCGAGGCAAAAAGAAAAAACGAACCAAAAAAGAAAAACACGCTGTATCAAAAGAGATTTTAAAACTCAGAAACAAAAATTTCCGTCCACTCACAAAATGTCAACTTCGGTACGGTAAATTTTTATTCCTTCGTTTAAAAATCTCTAGCCAAAATTCCATCAGGGCTCTGCCCTGAAACCCGCGACGGCTTACTTTGTAAGCCGTGATAGTTTTTTGTTATCCGGTTTAAATAAAATGCGTTTTTCCATAATAAATATTATCATCCCCACCACAATTAACGATTACACTGATTCGCCAACTGCGTAAGTTCCTTGAATGCATTTTCACCTACCAACACCTCCTGATTATCGTAAAGCGCATTTTCTCTCAACTTTACATAGGTAAACAAAAACGCATAGAACTTTCTCGGTGTTGCTAGCCAAAAGTCTTCATCGGACCAATTTAGGATTGTTCTTGCGGTAACGTAGTTTCCGCACCAGTCATATTTAAAACCTCCGTGTGGTTCTTCTCTGTTATTTGGTCTTTTTTTTTAAAGCTGCATTCCCGCATAATTTCCGGCGGCATCATCGGTATAATAAAGGCAGAAAACAAGGAATCTTTTATTATATTAAAGAATCCCGGATATTCTTTAATTCTGTTTTTTAATACATCAATTTCTTTTTCACTATGATGCTTCAGCATTCCTGCAGTAAGCAACGAAAGTGAATCATCTATTGTTAAAGAACCACCACAGGAAAGAGTATCATAAATTGAAAAAACACTTTTATTAATTTTTTTCTCCAATGCAGCCAATGCAAAATGGTCAAACTCAAATAAATAAGTTTTATCCTCAATTTCCACTTTTTGCGCTTCGTTTAAAATGTCGTTAATCATAAAAAAATCTCCTTTTTATTTTTATTCTTTTAAATACAGATAAAGTTGATAAATAGCCGACAGTAATTAAAAAAGTTTACTGCCCGATTTTATAAATATTAACAGGTGTCTTTATGACCTCAGCGGTCATTTTTTGCCCTTTAAAAACCTGTCTGTTTCCGCTTTCATCAAAATAGCGGACAACCTGTTTTTCCTTTCCCGCAGATTTTCCGTAAACCCATGGGATTGTCGTTGCTCCCAACACGGGTTTTAGCGGACAACATTGCGGTTGACGTATTCTCATATCTTTTGTCCTTTCTAAAAAAGTCAGCGCACCTTTTCCCTTGATAGATTGCGTCATAACAAGCTTTAGTGCACCGTTTGTTTTATCTCTTTCATAGCTGTGAAGTTCAAGCTTTAAACACCCGTGTTTTTTACAACAGAGTGTATAAACAATTTGCTTTACGATTCTTTTGCCGCCGATAATATCATCAACAGGCTTTTTCAAATGGTAAGTTTCAATACACCAGTAAGTCTCGGGGTCTTGTGTGGAATACACAAGTCCGCAGCAGTAGAATTTCATCTTTTCATCTCCTCTTGTTGCGTAAGTATATATCTCTAATGTATTAACAGGAGAGTAATACGGTAAAAACAGAACACACCTCTCCTGTATATTTGTAAATTGTGCTTACAACTTTTTGTAAACAGTTTACATTTATAGTTATAACATATTTTTTGTACCCAAAAGGGTACGATTTTTATATTGACAAATATCAATAAATATGTTACACAACAACTCTTTTGGCATAAGTTGTTTCATAAAAATTCAAGGCATACCTTGTTTCATCCATTGTGTCATCGTTTTCTTTTAGCGGAGTATCAAGATCAATCAGAATATTTGTTCTTTCATCTTCGTTGGGATAACGGTATAAGCCAAACTCTCTTAAAGTATTTTTACACCGATCCTTATTTATAATAAGCCTGTCATAATTGATTATTGCACGTATAATACCTATGCTGTCCACAATTTTGGGTTTCTTTTCATGGACGATTATGCCGTTTAGAGCCTGCCTGAGCTTGTGATTTTGCTCGGGACGTGCATTGTCACAGTTTATAAAACGGAAGTACCTTTGATATTCTTTTTGCTTTTTCAAAATCCATTTTATAACCTGTTCTTCCGAAATTTTAGATCCGTAAAGTTCATCTATTTTGTAATATTTAAAATCCCTCGTCACTCCGTACAAACCGCACGACAACGGGTGCATCCATCCCCAGTCCAATCCGAGAAAATATTCAAAAAACTCATTTTTATTTATTTTCTCCAACACCTGTTTATGAGAACAAGTGTGTTTGTCAGGGTTAAACGTATCGTAAACAAGCCCCTGTGCAACGACCCACAGACCTTTAATTTTTCTCGCTTCAAAAACACCCTGATAAAGCTTTTTCTGATTTTCAATAAAAGCTTTGGAGAGATTTGCATTGTCTTCCATTGTAAAATGCCAGTAATCAAAAATGCTTCTAACCCTTTCATCCCCGTCAAGAAACGGCTTGATTCTCTCCCGATACAACCAGTGATTTGCACTTTCCGGATTACTGTCAGCGATAGCTCTTGCATTTTGAGGAGTCAGTCTGGATAACGCCATGTTATAAAACCCGTAGTGGTGTTTTGGCAACTCGTTTGCATACCAAAAATCCCACGTAGCACCCTGAATATTTGAATCACTGTCCGACTTTCCACCGCCAACAACAAGGCAACTGTATAACTTACCCCACAAATTTATATCAAGCTCACCGCTTGCGGAATTGTATTTCACTTTTGCACCGTGATAGTTTTTTAAATAAGGCAAAAGCTCTACAAGAACATTGTTACGTACGGTATTTTTTGAATAACCTGAAAAAACCTTAAGATATTCGTTACCGACAAAGTCAAAAATTTGAGGAATTTTATAAATAATAGAAAGCGTTTTAGCCGAACGCACGGCACCGTCACACAAAGTAAAAAATGCCATATCTTCCGGCTTTTTGCTTAAAAATAAACGATGTTTTTTACTGTATCTTGATTTAGTCCAGTCAATCGGCATTTTCCAAACCTTCTCCCATTTCTTTTAAACTTTTCAAAAACTCTTCCTGTGTGCAAACCTCGTTTGTCTGAGCATTTTTTGCAGCACTCGAGGCAGACAGTGTGCGTCTTTCTTCGTCACTACACACAAGCTTGTATAAAGCGGCATTCAACGTGGCGTTTGTACTCTCCATCCATTTAAGCCGCAAATCCCGTTTAAGCTTTGCACGGTTTATTGCTATTGCATCTTTGATTGCAGCCGAATCATTCAGAGCGCATTTTTCAAATTCGGACGGAACAATATCTGAAAAGATAAAAATTTCGTCCTCAAAGATTATGTTGTTTTCTATAATCAGTTCAACACACTGTTTCTCCAGTTTTTTATATTTTGTTTTACTAATACTTTTCATTGTATATATATCCTTTTGGGTAATAACCCGACTATTTTTTCTCCTTTATAAATTTTGATTCTGCTATACTCCTGATATGAAAAAATTTATTTTACTTATAGTTTGCATATTCATTTGTATATTTTGTTGGTTTTTCATCGAACCAGAACTTATCACCGTGCACAAATATAAAATTCACAACCCCGACCTTTTTCCAGAAATTCCAAACCATGTTGACTTAACTCTTTGCGGCCATACACACGGGTGGCAAGTTGTTTTGCCTGTTTTAGGAGTTATGGGCACAAAATTTGTCCCCTTAAAACACGGAAACAAATATGTCCGCGGTTTTATTGAAGAGGACAATAAAAAAATGATTGTCACAAACGGTCTGGGAACAAGCATTTTCCCCGTAAGATTTAATGCATTCCCCGAAATCGTCGTGATTGATTTTTATTAATCACAATATTCAATGCGCTGCCAGGCGTCAATAAAAGAGTAATTTATGCGCGAGCCCTGCGGCACATCTTTGCAGGTCGGACTGTCAGGCCGAGAACAGTATCTGTACATAGTATCATCAACATTTTTAATAAATACAAAATTTTGACCGCCATCTTCCGTATAATATTTTTCACCATCCGCAAGATCCAATTTATCAGGATATTTTCCTGTATCAAATTTGTGTTCTCTCAAAAATGATATGGTTTCATTTTGAGGTTTTAAAGAATTATCATCTTTTGTGATTGAGAGCACAATAAATCCAGTCCACATAACAAAAGATAAAAATAAACAAGACAAGGCTTCGCCCTTATCAAGTATTCTGTTTTTGGGCAAAAATATAGAAATAAAAGCCAAAAACGGGATAACAAAAACTATGAAAAATATTGATACAAAAATAAAGACAATATTATCCCAGCTGCTGCCGCTGCTGTCAAAAAAACAGAATGCATTTAGAAACGGTATTCCAACAGCCAGTATTATCAAAATAATTTTTTTTAAAATCGTTATCATCATATTAGAAGTATAACGCTTAGTTGATTTAAAAAATTATCATATTTACCGTTTCACTTTTCTTCAAAGGGGATTTTTGTAAACATTTATTAAGAAACAAATAAAAAAATATATTATATTCATTCATTCTTTTTTGCGCAGACCGTAGAATCCAACAAATCCATAATTTAAACTCTGTATAAAATTCCCAAAATAAAAAGGAAGCCCCCGAAATAAGTCCAAAGATGCAACCAGTGCGCACCCTGCGGACTGCGGGGGGAATCCTTTATAAGATGCAGAATAAAAAAGTATTAAACACCTGCATCCTGAGTAGCAGCCAAATCCTGCGCTTTAGCGTGGATTTCTATGTCCATAAGTTTTGTCTGTTTGCTGCCTTCCGCACCAAATTCGTGTTCCGTATAAACACCTCTGCCGTCAAAAGTAAAAGTAGCAAAATCATCCTGTACACCGTTAATCGGAATAGCAGTAGCTTTTGCTTTGTAAATACAAAAGTGAATATCTCCGCCGTCATTGCTTGTATCAAGAATTTGTGCCTTTAACTGGAAGTAGCTTGGCAAATCACCGCCGCCAAAGGTAAATGAGCCGACAGCAGTGTCGTCTTCACCTGAAGTTGAGTACGTACCGCCTGTTAGCTGAGCAAGCACCTCAAGGCTGAGCTTTGCATATTCCATATTAAAAGTTACGGATTTAATTTTATTGGATACCTCAAGTACCTTTTCATCACCCGTTAAAGATTTCTCTTCAATTTCGTAAGTCAAAGAGATTTGCCTTACACCTGGCAAATCAATCCCCGCACCACAGGTAAACTTAGTTTCCGAATCCTCTGTAACGGGGAAAAGTTTGGCGTCATCCACGCCAAAAAGTTTTGTTACTGTTTTAAGTGCCATTTTATTCTCCTATCTGTTATAAACAAGTGTTATATCAAGCACATAGCAGTGCCTTTTTGATGAATCTTTTTCAAGATAATACGGCCCGTTGTTAAGCCTTGCATGCATAGTTTTTCCGTTTATTACTATTGCTTTTTGAAAAGCGTCAACGGGAAACAACAAATCATGCAACGCAAAACAAGTGTCACGGGCAAGTTCAAGGTCTGACAATTTTATAGTAATCTTTATACCCGAACGTCTTGCCAAATCACAGGGAACGCTGCCATAAAGATTCAAAAGTATAACATCATCGCCCTTGGACGAGTCGTAATCATACTTTATCAAAGCCTCATCCGCCAAGGAATTTTGGACAATGAAATTTTTTAAATCGTCTAAAATCATTTTTGCATCTCCTCGTATTCACGTTAAAAATCAGGCAAAGTAAACCTCGTTAATTACGCAGACATCACTTGCCAACGGGTAATACGGGTTAACATTAATGACTTTAAACACCTTGTCCCTTATCTCTAAAATGTCATCAACTTTGACAACCGCTTCCGTATAAAGACGCCCCGAACAAACAAGCTGCTGTCCCTGAGCATTGACGCTCAAAGAATGTTTCATCTCTATTCTGCAATCAATCTCTTCCAACGCAATAATATTAGGACGTCCGTTTTCATCCGCCCCGTTAACAGTCTTTAAAACAGCTCTGTTAACGAGCATATCCGTATAATATCCCATTTTATCTCCTCTATAATTTCAGCTATAGCTAATCGGATAGCCTTTTTTAACCCACTTTTTGACGAGATAACGTGCGGTTGAGCTTGATAATTGATTGTCATCAGATTTCAGCGCCGTTGTGTTGTAAGATACCGACCCCGCACCGAGCGAAATTGATGAGATATTATTTTCGATATTCTTTTTGTGAATATCGTTGTCCTGACTGTTAATAAGAGAATATGCTTCTTCACACACCGCATCTTTGATGTCCTGCGGAAGCGCATAATCTCTAGGGAAAGCCAGAGGCTGAGAGGGCTGCTCCGGAGTCCCTACAAAATCCAAACGGCTGATTTTTTTGCTTGCGCTAATCAGCAGCTTTTCCTGTTCTGTTTCTTCAAGAGCATACCAGTCAGCGGAATCGTATCTCTCATCAAAATAGCACTGTGCATCCTCTAACGTCACAAGCGAGTTTTGATATAAAGTGATAGTCATTTTTGTCCTTTCCGCCATACGAAAGACGGGGCAAGCTTTTTAGGCTTGTCCCGTCAAGACCGCACGGCATATTTTTGTACTAAATAGTGTTTTTGCTCTTTATAAGTCGGAATCATCCGCAGCAGGTGTTAAAACAGCAAACGGATAACGATTTTCACCGCCCTTTCTGTTAACGGGTGCTGCAATTTGTACGCCCAATCTCATTACGCAGCGCAATGCAACCATATCCTGCTGTGCAAGGTTGTAAGCGATTGTACCGTCAGTGTTTTGAATAATTGCCTGATCAAGCACCTTGTATGTGATATCCTGACGTATTGAATAAACTGCCTTTGTAAAGTCACCGGCAATAAGTAATGCTTTTGTACTGTCAAAAATGCCTGTTTCATCATACATCATAGGTCTACCCACAAGACTGACAGGCATTTCGGAAGTTAAACCGGGAGTATATAACAGTTGGTTGTTTTTATCTCTAAGGTTTCTGAATTTTGCTTCAAGTGTGCTGTCTGCATAAAAACCGGTTACTTTGTAGCCTGCAGCTTCAACTTTTGACATAACACCGTTTTCGCCGATAATATCGCCTGCAATATCTTCATTTGTACCGATTGCAACAGTATTCTTTTTGGCAATTGCCTGTGTAACAATAGCATCAGGATAAGAAGAAGGTTTGTTAACACCGAAGAATACGGCTTCATCAATCGCAACCCCGAAGGCTTCTACGATTTGGGGTTTAATTTCATCCCACATAGAGTATTGCGCATCATCAAAAACAGCCTCGGGAATAGGCACAATAACCGCAATTTCTTCTGCAGTAAGAGTCAATTTGTCCCATTCCGCATTAGTTGTTTTTTTCATATCGGTATCGCCGTTTAAGAAGTATGCAGTCGGCAATGTTGAGGCAATCGGCAATGTTTTTTGTTTTGCGCTCATGTTGGGCAGCTGTTTAAACAACTGCAAAGCAGCAGAAGCCTTAGGAACTTCCTTAATAATTTCCGATGATGTTTCAACCGGAATCAAAGCTTCCGCATTTGTACGTGCAATAATTTTAGCATCTAATGTCATTTTTTAGTTTCCTTTCGTTTGTAAAAGTGCTGAAAAATTTCCAAAAATTTTACAAAAATACTAACGCCCAAGAGCAGCACGGATATAAGCATCCATCTGCTGAGAAGGTGTAAGCACTTTTGTAGTGCAGGACTTAAACGTCCCGCCGAAGTTGTTTGCCCTGTTTTGTTGAAAAAGAAATTCATTTTCCTCCTTGTAACGCTCGATAAACTCATCCATCCCATCCCCAAGCTCCAAATCATCGGGAATATCCTTTGCCACAAGCTCGCTTTTTATACACCCCGCCTTATCCAATTTTCTGATAACGGCAAGTGTTCTGTGTGCATTTTTCAATGCATCAAGCTCGTTTTGAATTTCCTGTGCTCTGGTTTGAAGTGCAAGCTTTTGTTCTTCTTCTTTTTTGGAAGAAGTTCGGTATTTTGCTGCTTCTTTTCTGAGTTTCTCAATCTCTCTTTTCAACTGAGCAGGAGATTGCCCCCTGAGGAGCAAATCCATTTTTTGAGCGGGAGTAAGCTCTTTGTCCCGCAAGTTTTCGGCTTCCCGAACCGATTTTTCAATGTTTTGTTCAGAACCTGCCTGAACTTGCTGCAAAAATTCTTGCGAATTTTGGGCAGCAGAATTTTCGTCCTGTGTACCTGACATAGGAACTCCTTTCTTTAATGATTGCGGATTGCTTAAAAACAAATGTATTCTTGCAAACACAAAAGCAATCCCAGTGTATGTGTAAGTTAGTTATATAATTTTAAAAACATTTTTTTATTAAGCGTATAGATAATCTTTGCTTTGCCGTAATAGAATTTTTATTGTTTCAACTTCTCTTTCTATTCCCCTCTCAATTTCACGCACAACAGAAGCACTAATCGTATCAATATTCAACAATTCTATTTTGTCTATAAGTTTGTATATCTCATACTCTATACCTGTCAATCGGCTTTCCAATGTCATTACTTCGGTTGTGTTATTTGGCTTCTGTGCTTTTTGTCAATTTTTTACTTATTTTAAACCACACAATCAAAGATAAATAACAAATAAATACACCGCCAAATGACAAAATATATAAAAATAGTATATAAAGCTCAAATTTGTACCATATATATATAAAGACAAAGTCTGATAGTAATGCCAATGAGAGCATTATTATAATATTATTTTTAACAAAAAATTTATCAAATTCTCTTTTTTTAGCAATAAAAGTGTACAAAAAAGGGAACAAAAAGAGTTTTCCTACTGCTAAAATTTGTAGAAAGATAAAAAAACAAAGCAATAAGATATTAGAAACCGGTTGAGATGGAGATATCAACAAAAACAAAATTACAAAATATCCAATTATCCAAAATATATTACTACTCAGTAGTATATTCAAAATAACAAAAGAAAAAGTCATTAAAAATTTTTTCATAGAAATTATTATAACAAAGAAGAGTGTAAAAAGAACTCTTCTTTGCCTATAATTATTTACTACTAACAAAGTTTGATAATGGCACTTCTAATTGAATTACAAAATAAAAATTTTCTAATTGTCCTGTTTCTTGTAAATATCTAAATACAGCCACTGTCATTTCTCCTTCATTATAGTCGACCGTATCTATTATATCAGCTTTAATCATACCATTTTCTAAACGAATGTTTTTTATTGAACATCTATGTATAGCTCCAAAAAGATTTAAATTAGAATTTATAATTGGAATAAAAGTTAAGTTATCATCAGGCAAATACTTATTTTCTATTAGTTTTTCAATATTGTCTTTTATATAACTCTTAAATCTTTGTGATTTTATTATTTCTTGTGATAAAGAACTATTTTTATTTAAAATAATACCTCGAGAATCATTTTGTTTTAATTGCTGTTTTACTTTTTTTAAAACATCTCCTTTTAGTTTTTCATCCTCTATTTCAGAAATCTTACTATAAATTTTACCGTTTTTATTAATATATTCTGTACCTTTTGTAAACTTACTTGAGGATAATCTAAATAAAGCAACTGCATCCTCACCAACTGTTTCTAGTTTATCAACTGCACTATCAATTGTTTTTTTCTTAAGTATTTCAAATTGACTTACATATCGACTAATGGTTATTGATATATCGCTAATGTTTTTTTCAATCCTCTGTATCGCATACTTATCAATAGTATCTCTTGTCAATGCTACAATCTTGTCTATAAGTTTGTATATCTCATACTCTATCCCTGTCAATCGGCTTTCCAATGTCTTTACTTCGGTTATGTTATTTGGCTTCTGTGCTTTTTGTCAATTTTTTACTTATTTTAAACCACACAATCAAAGATAAATAACAGATAAAAACTCCACCAAAACAAAAGATATTGAATAATGTCATATAATTAACGCAAGATACAAGAATATAACTACAGGTTATACAAAAATCAAGAACAAATGCAAATATAAGAATTTTGATAGCGTATAGTTTATCTAGCCTAATTTTTTCTAAATAATCAAATATAAAATTGTTTTTAGAAAGTTTTTTATATAAATAAGGAAATATACATATTTTACTTATTAAGGTAAGCAACATAGTAATAATCCACAAACATACAAGAATATAAAAACCCACACCTTGACTTATCGGAATAGAAGATAAATCAGCGAATCCTATTATTAATAGTACGGTAAATATTATAGAAGGTAAAATATTACTACTAATAAGCAAATTGATTAATAAAATAAATACAACTTTGTAATTCATAAAAAAAATATATCAGACAAGATTATTTAAAACAACCTTGCCCGATAAAATAGCTATTCTTTAAAATACTTTGAAACAGGTTCAGCTATTTCTACAAGTACGTAATAATTTTCTATTGCACCGGCTTCTTGTAGGTCTCTGGGATATTTTACCCACCATTGATTCGGATTGTAATCAACCGTATCTAATACAGTTGCATATAGAATCCCATTTTTAACATGAACATTTAATATATCACAGCCGTTAATTGATAAAAAATTATTCCAATTCCAACCCAAAAAAGCTGAAATTTTGGGTATTGTTTCCCCATTTCGTAATCTTTCTTTATTCGCATTAATTATACTTTTAAATTTCAAAGAATTACTAAGAGATTTAGACAGAGAACTATTAGAATACAAATGTATGCCTCGGGATTCTTGTTTTTGAATTTGAGAATGCAGCTTATTTCTTACTTCTTTTTGCAAATTTTCATTTTTCAAATCAGAAACTTTGTTAACCATTTTTCCGTTTTTATTAATATATTCTAATCCTCTCTTAAATTTACTCGACGCTAAAACCCAAAGTGCAGCAGCATCTTTTGCAGAAAAAGAACAGACAGCAACTAGCCCATCAACCACAAATTTTTCTGCTTTGAGTTTTCTATCTAATCCTTTATATTCAGTTAAATACCCTCCAATAGCATTTTTTATTTTTTCAACTTCTTTTTCTATTTTCTTCACAACAGAAGCACTAATTGTATCAATATTTAATGTTTCAATTTTATCAATCAGCTTGTAAACATCATACTCAATACCCGCAAGCCTGTTGTCAAGTGTGCGAACCTCAGGTGTGTTGTTTTCTTTCATCAACTTTTCTATTTGCTCTCTTAGTACACTTGTATCGCCTAATAACTCGTCAGCTTGCAGTTTTAGTTGTTCTATTTCCTCTCTGTACTCGTTGAGTTCTGCTTCTATTTCATCTACCACACTTATTTCTTCTACCTTACATCTGCAATTCGGGTGAGGTCTTGGCGGAATTTCATCTTCTTCATACTCTTTTCCGTCAAGTGCTGCACATTTTGCACAAGTATTTTCCCCAAATTCCGTTACCCATTTGTATTTCCTTTTTAGCGCATAACTTACGTGGCCTTTTAATGTAAATGTTCCCATTATCTTATACCTCCCAAATTATTCTCAATTCGATTAACCAAAGCTTTTGTGTTTATGTTCTCATCACTTGACGTATCTATCAAAGTATTGCTCAATGCTCCTTTTCTTATTGCATTTTTTATAATTGAAATATCATAGTGTTTAAAAATCTCATAAAAAGCTTTAAAAGTCTTTTCTCCAAACTCACCGTCTTCTTTTAACGGTTCCGTCAAATCTTTATGCAAAAAATTTAATCCGCACTGAAAATCTTTCACTGCCTGTTCTTTTCCGACAGACAAAACATGTTTTTTGATAAAGTTTGCTATTTCCGTGTAATTTTCATTCTGATAATACTGGTCTGTTAAGTCCGAATTCAAAATACGCAGTCTTTGATTTCTCATTGCCTGTAATTGATTTCTCAACAGGTCGTCAAATTTTTGTGACGGGGTTTTGTCAACTGCCGCTTCATCATTGAACAGCAGCTTTGATACGGTTTTGTAGTTTTCCATTTTTTCTCCTCTTGTTTGTACTTTTTATACAACGGCATATTCCGGTACAATTGCTTGTATAGCCCGAACAATTATTTTTGTGTTAGTTTTAATCGAATACACTCTCTTCTAAAAAAATATATCAGCCGGATTTTTTGAAAAAATCCGGCTGATATTGGGAAGGAGTTATATAAACACAATTATATCAGTTTTTTTACAAGGTACAGTTATCCCTGTTTTTTGTAAATTGTGCTTACAACTTTTTGCAAACAGTTTACATTTATAGTTATAACATATTTTTTGTACCCTAATGGGTACAATTTTTGAGCACTTTTGTATTGACAAACCCACAAACAGTCTTACCTAGCCGAATAGGACAATATTAATAAATTCTCTAAAAAGGCAATGAAATAATGTGCTAAAACGGTTTACAATTAAGCAGTGCCTTGCATAAAGTCTTATAGAAAAATATGCTCCCCGGACTTGTAAGCGCATAAATACAAAACACAGGTGGACTTTCTATAACGTCCTGCAATAAAACATAAAAGGGCGCGGGGTCGGTTGACTGTAGATAGTAAAGGAGTAAAAAAGATGGCAGATATGGTAAAAAGATTTTGCAACACCTTCCTTACAGAAGGCATATTCCTGCTCGCAATCGGTGCGTTGCTTCTGGTACTGCCAATGGTTACCACATTAGCAACGAGTATGCTTATCAGTGTAGCTCTTGTCATAGCCGGTGTGTATAAGTTTATCAACACCATCATCAGACGTGATGAAATAGACAAACCCTGGCTTAGCATACTGATTTCCATACTCATGGTAATCTCCGGTGCATATCTTGTAATGCAGCCTGTTTACAACCTTTTCCTTATCACAATGGGTATAGGAATATACTTTTTGCTTGAAGGTGTAAATTCTATGTTTACTGCTTTCCAAACCCGTGGTATCTTTAAATACTGGTGGGTAGGGCTTCTCGTCGGGCTTGCACAATTTGGTCTGGCCTTCTTGATTGCCTTTGGCTTGCCTGGTTCGGCCCTTTATACGGTTGGTCTGTTAATCAGTGTAAGCCTTATGCTTTCAGGTGTCGGGGTTATATCTGTATACACCGGCGCAGGCTGCCCGAGAATTGCAGATGCATAAATAATTCACCGGCATTTTTTAAACTAATTACGGCGGAACCCGCATTTGTGAACTATTCACGTTCTGCCGTGGACCCGGAGCTTTTTGCAATAAAGGCTTCGGGTTCTCCTATTTTTCTAATTAAAATACATATCCTGCAGCAATCAGCAGCTCTTTAACTTTTTTGGTCGGAAATCCTATTACATTTTCCAAATCACCGTCCACATTTTTTATAAATTCACTGCCCATTTCCTGTATTCCGTAAGCTCCCGCCTTGTCCAAAGGATGTTTTGTTTTTACATAACTTTCTATAAGTTCATCCGATAAATTCTGAAACGTAACATAGGTTTTAACAACATCCGTAAAAGACTTTTTAGTATCCGCATCCACTACACTGACAGCCGTTACAACAAAATGCGTTTTAGCACTCAACTCCTTAAGCATTTTAAAGGCATCTGCCTCATCTTTTGGTTTGCCGTATATTTTTTTATCCAAAACGACCATTGTATCGGCACTGATGATAAAACAATTTTTATATAAGCAAATGCCCGCCCCTGATTCTTTGTGTGTATTCAGAGCGGACAATGCTTTTTGAAGAGAAAGGGATTTTATGGCGTCGTCTGAATAGTTTGACGAATCCAGTTTTTCATCAAACTCGGGAGCAACGACGTCAAAATCAGAGACGATTTTTTTTATGAGAGAATGCCGCCTCGGCGATTGCGAGGCCAATATTATATTTTTATTTTCAAACTTATTTTGCATAGCCAATTTTAGCATAAGCGCTAAAAAATTTGCTATTTTTTTACTATGCCGTTGCAAATCTTGATGTTCTGTATTGAGCAGCCTTTGCATTCAGAGCAGCACATACGCTATTTAATTTATTGTTTAACAACAACATATTCTTGCGCATATCAGAAAAGTCACCCATTGCATTAAGCATTTTTTCGGGTTCAACCATCTTTGCTATTGCAGGATTGTCAACCTTTTCATCTGCGTATTTTTTAACTAACAACTGATCAATGTAATCTCTAGGTCCAACTGCCATAATTTTTTCTCCCTATAAAATTTTAATCCCTTTTAATTCCCTTACTTATATAAAGTATTTTTCTCCATAAAAATTGCTTTATTTGATAAACACAGCTTAACATTTCTTAACACACCCAAAACAATTATAAACACGACATAAACAGTACATTCTGAAATTAAGTTTTGTAAACTAACACATAAAAAAAGTCAATTTTCATTTGTGAGAATACTTATATAGAATGTGAAACGGAAGGAATGTGAAGTTAGCCGAATCCGTTCATTAAGTTAGTGTTAACAAGTGTGAGATTACTATTATGCAGCCAATTCATTACGGAGCACCAATTTACCCCAACTGTTTCGACCTGTTAACAACTCATGGAGTTGTTGCGGACGATGTCGTGGGGTATATTACAGATCAGCCATCACCTTATTTGCAAAATTATGTTGCACAAAGAGGCTGGCCGCCGTCAGTTCCGGGACAAATTCTTCCCGATGCACTGCCGGCAGCACCCGCTCCGACGCCTTTGCCGCGCACAGATGTATATCAGACAGCTGCAGCAGAAAAAGCACATACACCCGATAGTGTGCCTGATAAAAACCAAATAAATGATTTTGTAAAACAGCCCAACCACGAAAGCTGGAAAAAAGCAGCTGCAGCAATACTATTAACCGGATTAACCGCCTTTGGGCTTTATAAATTAGGCGCCGGCATAAAAGCTCTGAAAGGCCATAGCGGTACTTCAGGCACTCCGTGGTATCAAAGTGTAAGCAACGCATTAAAGTCAGCAGCACAATCCGTAGGCAAATTTTTTAAAGACCTCTGGACAAAAATCAAGTCCTGATTATGATTTATGAGCAAATTTATTAACAATAGCCTGCGCCATTTGAATAGGCAGCAATCTGTTTAAACTGTCAGGAACAATAAAATCAACGGATAAATCTTCTTCATCCACCAGGGACGCAGTCATAATGGCGCATTCAAGCTTGATATCATCTGTAACTTTTTTTATATTTCCATCTAACAGCCCTTTAAACAGCCCCGGGAATACAAGCAGATTGTTTATCTGGTTTGGATAATCACTTCTTCCTGTCGCCACAATATATGCTCCTGCCGCTTTTGCGTCATCGGGCATAATTTCCGGTTCGGGATTGGCCAACGCAAAAATAATCGGACGGTATTCCATTTTTTCGACCATATCTTTTGTCAACAACCCGCCTTTGGAAACACCTATAAATATATCAGCATTTTTAATTATATCGTCGAGTGTGCCTCTTTCACCATTCGGGTTTGTCAATTGAGCAAGTTCTTCAAGATATTTGTCATTTGCTTCTCTGCCTTTGTATACAACACCGTTAATATCGTAAAGTATGATATTTTTCGCTCCGGCGTGCAAAAGCAGTTTTGCAATGGCACTGCCAGCAGCACCTGCACCCGTTATAACAGTTTTTGTATCTTCAAGTTTTTTACCGGCAAGCGCAAGCGCATTTAAAATACCGGCAAGTACGATAATCGCCGTACAGTGCTGGTCATCATGAAGAACAGGAATATTAAGTGTATCAGACAATGTGTTTTCTATATCAAAACAATCAGGAGCAGCCACATCCTCGAGATGTATTGCGCTAAAAGAATCTTCAAAGATTTGTACTATTTTTATGAACTCCTGTTTGTCTTGTGTTTTAATACAAAAACTCATTGAATCAACATCAGACATCTCAGCATGCAGCGCGGATTTCCCTTCCATAACAGGAATAGCTGCAAGAGCTCCAATATTGCCATACCCTAAAACAGCCGTGCCGTCAGAAACAACAGCAACAGGCTTCGGGCGTTTTTCTTCCGTGAGTTCTGTTTCTATAACCCCGCCTGCAAGTTCATGCAGCTGCAAAGAGCGTTCTTGTACATCCCCTTTTAACTTTGAAATATCCAGCATAAAAACATTTCTTGCAATTGCGCCGAAAAAGTCTTTTAAATCAGCAACAGGCCCCTTTAAAACAGGTATATTAACTTTAAAGTCAATATCACCGACAAAATCCTTCATCAAAGACAAATCCATTGCACAAAAATTTATATAAATATTTTCAACCGCAAGTTTTAAATCCGCCTTAAGAATATCCTTTTTTACAACTAGCGGGTAGGCATCAATCAGCAATACGCTTTTTAAAAAAATCGCACGTTTAAGAGCTTCTTCATAATCAAAAGCAATAACCCCAACAGAGTTTATTTTATTTGTATAAACACTTGCCGCTTCAGGATTTTTGGCAATCTGCAGACAGGAAGCACCGACTCCCGGAGTGTAAACAAGAGATAACGTGTCGTGGTCATTAATTGCGATTTTGGGTATAGTTTTAAAACCGTTATATTGAGGCATAGTGGTTCACCTTTATTCACCTTTACAATTTATTACTGTCTGACTTTGTTTTCTTCACCTTTTATAAGTCTTTTTATATTTTCTCTGTGCAGCCATATTATATAAACAGCACCAACAGCCGCATATGCAATGTAGCCTATAGGCTGTTTAAATGCCCACATAAGAAACGGAGATATTGCCAAGGCTATTATCGAACCTAAAGAAACATATTTTGACACCCATGTAATCACACCCCATATAGCTGCAGTAATTAACCCAACCGGCCAGCACAAGGCAATTATTGTGCCAACGCCCGAAGCAACCGATTTTCCGCCCGTAAATTTTAAGAAGATTGATTTGCTGTGTCCGACAAGTACAGCAACGGCAGCAGCAACGGGTGTGATTCCGTATTTTGCATAAGCGTGTAAAAACAATGCCGCCAGAACTACAGGCAATGCGCCTTTTATTGCGTCCAAAATCATTACGATAAAGAACCATTTTTTGCCAAGCACTCTTTTTACGTTGGTTGCTCCTGTCGAGCCCGAGCCGACTTTTCTAATATCCTCGCCGGTTTTAGCCTTAACTATCAAATATCCCGTAGGTATTGAACCTATTAAATATCCAGTAACCAACGCCAGCAAAATTTGTAACATGTTTTCTCCCCATAAATTAAAATTTCATTAATTTATTTTATCAAAAAACATAAATTTTTAAAATTAAAAATAAAGGATAAAGACACTATTTATTTACATATTTTTTTACCGTATTCAAAAATTCCACAAGCTGAATAGGTTTTGAGATGTAATCAACACAGCCAAGCTCTTTTGCTTTGTTTACTTCATTTTCCATTGCGCAGGCAGAAACAACAATAACAGGTACTTTTTTGTCATAAGCACGCAAAAAATCATACCCGGAGACAACAGGCATTTGTATATCCAGAATAATCAAAGAATATTCGTTCTCCATGGCTTTGGCCAGACCGTCTTGTCCGTCAGATGCAGTATCAACGTAATACGACTGCGCTTCCAGAATATCTTTCATCAATTTTAAATTAAGTTCATTATCTTCAACTATCAGTATCTTATTCATAGGCGGCTAATCTTTAATATTTATATTTGCTTCATCATTTTTGGGCTGTTCAAGCGGCAATTCAACAAAGAATGTAGTACCCTCGCCCACAACACTTTCAAACCAGATTTTTCCGTGGTGAAGTTCGACGAGTTCTTTTGTAATTGTCAGCCCGAGCCCTGTTGAGCTTTCTTTTTTTGAATATACATTATTCAATTGAACAAATTTTCCGAAAATCTTGCCCTCGTATTTTTTATCAATACCCACACCCGTATCTTGAACCCACAGTAGAACTTTTTCTTCCTGCATTTGGTATCCGATTTCGATTTTCCCTTCATCAGGTGTAAATTTTATTGCATTACTCAAAAGGTTATACAAAATTTGCTGGATTTTTTGATAATCCGCCTCTATTTCGAGAAAATCCTTCGCTAACTTTTGCAGGTCAATATGCTTTTTGTTGGCAAGGGGTCTTACAATATTAACCACTTCATTGACTGAAGTTTGCAGATTGAATTTTGAAAGCGAAAGCTTTATTGCTTTGGCTTCTATTTTGGAAAGCTCTAAAATTTCATTTATCATACCAAGCAAGTGCAATCCGGATACATGAATATCCGTCACATATTCCGTCTGTTTTTCATTTAGCGGGCCGAATATTTTCATATTCAACGCTTCTGAAAAGCCGATTATTGCATTCAGCGGTGTTCTAAGCTCGTGTGAAATATTTGCCAGAAACTCGTTTTTAACCTTATCCGCAGCAAGAATCTTTTCGTTCTGTTTTTTTATTGTCGCAAAGGCCTCTGTTTTTTCGATAATGCTGTCTTGCAATGCTCTTAGCTGCAGCTTGAACACATTAGAAAGCTCCGAATCTTTAATGGAATAAGAAATCAAAGCAGCCATTGCCTTAGAAAGCTCTTCATCCTGTCGTGTAAAAGGGTATTTTTCGTGGCGCGACATGAGCATAAACCCGAACACGGTTTCTCTTATATTTAATTTTGCGACCAAAAAATCAGAACCTGTTTTTTTTAGCTTTAAAGCGTTGAAAAAAGCGGAACTCTCATCAAAAGTAAAAACATCGCTGTCGTATAATTTTGTTTTTAAAATTTCAGGGAAATTTATAACACTTTCTTCCGGTGCAACAGGCAAATTCTTGCATGAGAACATTCGATACTGTATATTTGCACATCCCGCATTAAGATAACAGATATATGCGCAATCAAAATCCACTACTTTTTGGAATTGCAATATTGATTTTTCAAAATTTTTTTTCAAATCATCATCGGAAGATAAAATTTCCGGAATATTTTCCAACACCTGTTTAAATTTATTCTCATTCATAGTTAATTTATTATATTGTTTTAAAATCTTATGTTCAAGTTATTTACATTTTTTGTTGCTTTTGTGCTAATATATTTTCTGCCGAAAAAATATTTCTTATTAATAACAAACAAAAGGACATAAAAATGATTCGTAAACTTGCAAAGCCTGCCGTAATCTACAGGGCGTGCAAAATCAACATAAACAAACACAAAAAAATTAAAAAATTTGCCAAAGCAATGGAGCTGGGTACAATGGGAACTCTTGCCACTGTGCAGGCCGGGTACTTGCTGCGTCAGCCCGTTGTAGAAGAATTTGTAAAAACAGTCGCCGCCCCAAAATCCGATATAGTTATTTCCCATCTTCCACCCGGAATAAAAATGGGACCAATGCCTTATGTTGCCTCTAAAATCAGCACATTCAAAGATTCTTTGTTCAGGATACCTTCTTATAAATCTTATACAAATGTACAACCGGTATACAACTATGTAATAAAGCCAGTATCCGCAAAAGAACAACTGCTTCAAAAAAATGTTGTTCTAAAGATTATGGACGACGACAAAAGCCTGCCCCAAAATTTGGATAAAAATAAAATGGCATCCACAATACTCAATATCGCAAACGAGCTCGGCGCTGACCCCATAACAGTTGCCTGCATAATCAAGCAGGAAACACACTTCAAAAGCGGATTAAACGGCGGAGGCCCCAAAGGGTTGATGCAAATCACCGGTATCACAGTTAAAGATATGTACCAAAAAGGCAGAGACAGGCTTTATCACGGTGCTTTAAATGATTTAAAAAAGGATTACCCCACCCATATATCGCTGTTTAAAGAACTGCAAAATCAGGATTCCATAAACATAAAAGTCGGCACAATAGCTTATATGATGCGCCTGCAGCAGTCAAACGGCAATGTAAAAACAGCTTTGCGCAATTACAATGGCAGCAGTATTAAAGAAAAATACGCAACTGAAGTTTTTGAAAATATCCAAAAATACTCAGCAATTTATAAAAAACTGAAGCAAGAGATAAAACAACCGGTTTAATGCGATTGTTTAATCAATTGACCAGTAAAAAGGAGCGGTTTTTGTATCTATCTTATATTCTGCGTTATCCGTAGGCATAAAAAACGGTACAAATGCTTCTATTTTATCCTGTTGAGTTTCGTAAGGATAAATATTGTCACCTATATGCAGCACATTTAATTCATTATTTTGAAGGTGAGCAAACATTTTATCCTGTTTTATTATTGAAAGTTTTGGTATATCCGCTTTAACAACAACTACAGGAGAAGCAGCAACTACATCTTCAGGAATCGAATCATCATTTCTCATAAGCCCGACACGTTTAACAAAAGATTCCCCGTATTTTTGCACATAGGCGACATACTTTTTAGGAACGGATGCAGCAACTTCATATATTGAACTTACTGATAAAAAATCGTTTCCGTCTTTAGGTCTTACTATTTTTCTGCACAGTTTATCTCTTACCGTTACATCATCAAAAGCATCAGGTTCAAGAAAATAGCCCAATGCATTTCGGGCTGATTTTGCGTTCTCTACACCGGATGCAAGACAACCGTTTTTCTTCAACTCTTCTATGCCGTTTCGCGGATTGTAGTAATATATACCTCTATAAACCGTTTCTGTACCAAGATATTGCGAAAATTTCTTGCGCAGCTCAAACGGTTCAATTTTTGAAGTATCAATTCCTTCTTTTTTTATAAAATCGGCAAAGTCCTCATAGTGGGAAATCATTCCCGGATCTATTAATAATACTTTATGTTTTTTGTCCAAACCGCATTTTTCGACCAAAAAATCATATATGTTATTTTCATACCCACCGTATAATTGTTCCAACAAAAAATCCAGCTTCGCATCATGTTTAATAATATAATCATACATTTTTGGGTTATCAAACGGATTAATGTGATTATTTATCATGTCGTTGTATAACGAATCAATTGTTTTGGTAAGCGAAGGTAAATTGCTCAGCTTTTTTTGAGCGTTTATTTTTAACATTCTTTGATTATATGTTTTATACGGTTCTTGCTTCAGAACTTTTTTTAGCTCAATGTCAAACTCATTTTCCGGTTTTGGCTTCTCGTATTTAACAATCTGTTCCTTAAAACTTGAAACCAAACAACGCACAAAATATTTATAATCTTTTCGTTCCTCCGGCTGCTGGCATATTATAGAGGCAAGAATATCAGAACAGACTTCCATAAACTCCAAACTTGGTTTGTCCAGACTTATCCTTTTTGGTACTCTGTTCTTTTCCTGCAAATCGTCAATAAAATTTAATACATCCATATCAAAAACATCCTGATACCCGGCATCCAAATTAACAGAACTCATTTTTTCTTTAGTTTGACGCAATATATTGCTAAACAACCCGGCCAAATCTTTCTTATTTATTTTATCATCCGTCACCGAGTCAAAAATTTTATTAACATCACGCAGATATTGTTCTTTAATTTTTTTTGGCATATAAATGTCAGGCAAAGCCTTCTCATTCAGTTCAAGGCAATCGTCCGGATTGTCTTTATTTTTTTCAAAATATTCTTTTGCCAGTTTTTCAAGCTTATTTAACTCGCAGCTGTTTTCTTCACCCTTAAACGACAGATAATAATTTTTAGGATAAACGACAGAAATTGTGCTTTGCAAAGACAAAGAATTTTTAACACCCTGCTTTTGTTGTATTTTGTTTTGAGACTGGTTTGTTGAATTAGATACAGATACCGGCAATATTTTCATAAATACATTTCCTTTTTATTTAGTTATAAGTTTCAACATAAAATAATTTGTTAATTTATTAAATTTTATAACAATTTTGGTCTTCTTTTTCGGCAAAACTGCGGCAAAGCCTGAAAATTGCTTCACGAAAAAGCATTAAGTTTTCCAAAATAAACAGATATCTGTAAATAGTGAACGGACAGATGAAACAATAACCCCTCTCCAGCTGGAGCGCCTTTGCTTTTTTCTACTCTGCAAAATAAAAGCAACTTAATGTTGCGCAATGTTACCTTTATGAGAAAGGCAAAGTCAGAAACGAAGCTTCTGTGTTCCGTATAACTATTAATACTTAAATAAGTCATCACCATTTTTCGCTGCAATTGGTTTAATAATAAGAAAAAATTTGCAGAAGATATTTTGCAGAGTAATAAAAAATAAAATAAATTAGTTCTTTATTTAATTTTAAAAATGTGAGAGAATAAATATATTAAAAATAAAGACAATAAGGGAGTTTGTATAAATAAAATGAAAATAGCAGTTGCCTACGATAATAACAAAAATGTATTCCAGCATTTCGGCCATACTGAACAGTTCAAAATATATGAAGTAGAAGATAACAACATTGTTTCTTCAGAAATACTTTCCTCTGACGGAGAAGGACACAGTGCACTTGCACAGCTTCTAGAAAACAAAAATATTGATAAATTAATATGCGGCGGCATTGGCGGTTGCGCAGTTAATGCATTAAATGAAGCCGGTATCGAAATTTTTGCAGGCATTTCAGGCAATGCTGACGAAGCTGTTAAAAACTTATTAAACGGTACTTTAGAGCAAACTACATCTCCAAATTGTTCACATCACCACGGTGAACATCATCACTCACACAACCACGACAAAGATCACTCCTGTGGCCACAGCTGCCACTAAATATTTTTTAATTCAGCAGGTGTAAACAATTTACCTGCGGTGAATCAGGGTTATATTGTGTAAAAGATTAAATGGAGAAAATTAAATGAAAGATAAAAGTTTTTTAATGATTCCGGGGCCTACACCGGTGCCCGAGAGCGTACTTCTTGCCATGGCAAAACATCCGATAGGGCACAGAAGCACAGAGTTTTCTGCAGTATTGGAAGAAACCTATGCTGATTTAAAATGGCTTTTCCAAACACAAAATGATGTGTTTATATACACATCAAGCGGAACAGGTGCAATGGAAGGCGCCTTATCCAACCTTGTTAACGAAGGGGATAAAGTATTATCGCTTGTTATAGGCAATTTCGGCAACCGATGGGCTAAAATTGCCGCATCTTTAGGCGCTGATGTAGAAAAAATCGAAGTTCCCGCAGGACAGGCAATTGACCCCAAGGTATTAAAAGAAAGACTTGACGCTGACGTTAACAAAGAGATAAAAATAGTAACGCTTACGCATAACGAAACTTCAACAGGTGTAACAAATCCGTTAAAAGAGCTTATTGCGCTGATTAAAGAGCACGGTGCAGTTTCTGTTGTGGACGGTGTAACCTCTATAGGTGCAATCGAATGCAAAATGGACGAATGGGGCATTGATGTTCTTATTTCAGGCTCACAAAAAGGATTTATGATTCCGCCGGGGCTTGCGTTCCTTGCGGCAAGTGAAAAAGCCTTTAAAATGCATGAACAGTGCAAACATCCGTCTTTCTATTTCGATTGGAGCGCTTACAGAAAATCTGTCAGGGCAAATTCAACACCGTATACGCCTGCGGTTAACCTTATTGTCGCGCTGAATGAGGCATTAAAGATGATGAAAAAAGACGGCCTTGATAATATCCTTGCCCGTCATGCAAAACATGCAAAAGCGCTGCGTGCGGCAATTAAGGCAATAGGATTAAAACCGATGGTTGAAGATGATGCAATCGCTTCAAACGCAATTACGTCAATATATCCACCTGAAGGCATTACTGTTCCGGATATCAGAAGTACTTTGAAAAAAGATTTTGATATTGTTGTTGCTAACGGACAAAATGACCTTAAAGACAAGATTTTCAGAATGGGAACGCTTGGTTTTGTCTGCGACAGAGATGTCATTGCTGCGGTAGGTTCTTTAGAGGCAAGCCTTTACAAGCTCGGTTACAAGTTTGAACTCGGCGCAGGGGTTAAAGCAGCTATTGAGAATTTAGTTTAAAAACTTTAAATAACAAAAAGGGGTGCAGGTGTTTAACTGTACCCCTTTTGTTATTTTTGTATATGTTACGTAATTCGATAACGAAATAATATATCATAAATTTTTATTCTTAATACGGCTTACGTTGTAAGCCGTAACGGGTTTCAGGGCGGAGCCCTGACGGAACTTTGACTAGAAACAGTTGTGTTTTGAGAAGATTTTGACCGTAGCTTGTCACGGCAAAATCTTTGATAAAACACTTTACTGTTTCTTTTGATAAGCGCCGGTGTTCTTTCTTTTGCGATACTTTTCTTTCTTTGCCTGCGCAACACAAAGAAAGAAAAGTATCTAAAAAAAATAAAAACAAGAATTTATGCATTATTTACACCCCATTCTTTGGAGCAAAGAACGGGGTGCCCTCAAGAAACTCCCGACCAGTTGTTACGTTCATACAGAAAGTAACACAAACCTGTGCTCGGCAACTCGGGCTATATAAATTGCTTTTCTTTGTTATATTAAAGTGTTTGTTATAATTACATAGCCCTCAAACAAACCTCGCTTGTTGTTGTTTGTGAAACTTTCTGTAATTCACTTCACAAAGGTCGGTTTTTTATTATTTATGTTAAAAAAAAATTATTACTGTTCTCGAATTACGCAACATATATAATTCTTAGCCGATATTTCTTTTCGGAAAAATACTGGTATTTAAGACCTGCTCATGTTTTTCATTTTTTTTCCTTTCTTCCAATTTTTTTATTTCGGCTTCCAGTTTTGCAATATCTTTTAACAACTCCATTTTTGCCTCAGCAGGACAATCGGGGTGTGACAAAATACGTTTTTTAGCAGCAACTACATTTTGTTTGTCACGGACAGTAGAGGTTGTTTCCGGAATACCTCTATTAACCGCCTCCGCAAATTTTTGAAATTCTGAAACATTAACTTGTGTCATGTAAAATCCTCCTTGTTTTTATTCATATATAATAAAAACTCCTTTAAAATCAAAAAATTTACACAACTCAGGTTCACTTATCTTATCTTATAAAGAAGCTTACACAACAAGGGTTTTGGTGTCAAAAACTTAAAGTTATATTTCTTAACAAAAGTATCTTTATACTTTTTCCGGTTCGCAAACTGCTTATAAAACCTCAAAAACTTCTTCTTTATTCACATCAGAAGTTATTTCAACGTTAAAAAGTCCGTTTGGCAAAACAAAACGGACTTTTCCGCTCTGCGCTTTTTTGTCCAACAACATTTCGTCATAGAACTTTTCTTTGTCAAAATCCTGCATTGGCGGGATTAAATCGTATTCATCAATCAAAGAAACCGCCGCATTATAATAGCTTTCATCAATAAGCTCCTTTGTTAACGACAGCTTAAACGCAGTTTTCATCCCCACAGCAACAGCCTCGCCATGAGTGTAAACAGTGTAATTTGTCAGATTTTCTATTGCGTGGGCAAATGTGTGACCGAGATTCAAAATTGCTCTTAAGCCCTTTTCTGTTTCATCTTTGTTGACTACACATGCTTTTAAGGTGCAGCACATATAAATCAATTCGGACACAATTGCAGAATCCAATGCGAAGATTTTTTCTTTGTTTTGTTTTAAAAAATTATACAGACCAAAATCTTTTTCGTACCCGCAGTTTTTTTCAATAAAAGCGTATTTTAAAACTTCTGCAAGCCCTGTTTTCAACTGTCTTAAATCCAGTGTTTTTAAAACATTTGTGTCTATAATTACCGCTTTTGGCTGATAAAATGCCCCGATAAGGTTTTTTCCGTGCTCATGGTTGATTGCGACTTTGCCGCCCACGGAAGAATCCACATCCGCAAGTAGCGTTGTCGGAATTTGAATAAAATCAATGCCTCGCATATAGCTTGCCGCTGCAAATCCCGCCATATCACCGATAACCCCGCCGCCAAACGCTATTATGCAGTCCTGACGCTCAAGACGATTATCAACACAGGCGTCTATAATCTGTTTTAAAGTTTCAAAATTTTTGTATTCTTCTCCGTCTTTTAATACAAGCCATACGGAGTTTTCAATATTCAGGCTGGTTTTATAGAGCTTTGCAACTGTTTCATTAGTTACGATAAGAAACTTATGCGCTTTTGTGTGCGTTTTCACAAGTTCATTTGCCCGTGCAAGCAAATTTTCTCCGATTACAATATCGTAGCTGTATGCATTTTTAGAAGGAATATTAACTTTTAAATTATGCGACTGTTTCATATTTTTCCAAAATTTCCCGTACTATGTCCACCAGCTGTCTATTATCCGTACTGACCGCAAAATCAGCCATTTTATAAAAAGGCTCACGTTTTTTAATC
>CALUQO010000033.1 GCA_944322935.1 Candidatus Gastranaerophilales bacterium
CAACCCTCACCCGCATACGTTGCTCACTAACGTTCGCACGTCTGCACCCTCTCCCGCCGGAGAGGGTAGCGGTAGACAAAAGTCTGGCCTACGGCTAAAAAATAAAAACAAAGATTTATGCTTTATTTGCACCCCATTCTTACCAAAGAATGGGTAACAAATAAAGCATAAATCTTTGGGTTTATTCAACAAACAAAATACAGATTCCACAATTGTTCAGATTCTGAACACAAACGGCTGATAAAGACCTCAAAAGCCTGATGCTTCGCAACGACAGCTGGCTTTTTGACTGCAGCAAGAAGTGTTAACGGTATGCTGAAGTCTGCCATACTTTTCTATCATTCTGCTGTATCAAGGCACTTGAAGTTTTATCTGGAGTAGTTGTTTTTTACATTTTTTACAATCACTGCTCACAATCTTGTGTATTTGTACAAAAATTATTTTCGTATGATAATTATATTGATGGAAATAAACTAATCGTGATTTTTAAAATTTTAATCGTGAAATTATAACAAAAGGGCATAAATTCAAAAGAAAGGTGAACACATGCTAAAAGAACAACTAGACAAAATTATGCGTCCGAAAGCTATTGCTGTTATCGGTGCGTCTACAAAGGACCATACTATCGGTTCTGACATCATGAAAAGATTGAAAGAATATAATTTTACGGGTGATATTTATCCTGTTAACCCTAAAGGCGGAGAAATTCAAGGTTTTAAAGCTTATACAAGCGTTAAAGAAATCCCCGGTGAGGTAGATTTAGCAATCATCGTTATTGCACAAAAATTTGTATTAAACGCAATTGACGAATGCCACGAAAAAGGTATTAAAGGTATTTGTATTATTTCCGCAGGCTTTAAAGAAGCAGGCGAAGAAGGTGCACAAGCAGAAAGAGAACTCGTTGCAAAATTAAAAGAATACGGCATGAGATGCGTTGGCCCGAACTGTTTGGGCGTTGTTAACACAGCTCCTGATATCAGAATGGACGGCTGCTTTGCAGAATCTCTCCCTGAAAGAGGAAACATCGGTTTTGTTTCTCAATCAGGTGCTTTAGGCGGCGGTATTTTGAACATTTTAAAAGACCTCAACCTCGGTTTTGCTCAATTCATTTCTATCGGCAACCAGGCTGATGTTAATGCCGAAACTGCTATCGAATACTGGGAAAACGAAGACGATGTACAACAAATCCTGTTATACATGGAATCTATCCAAAACCCTGCTAACTTCAGAAAATTAGCTACAAGAATCACCAAGAAAAAACCTATCCTTGCTTTAAAAGCAGGACGTTCCGCTGCAGGTGCTTCAGCAGCATCTTCTCACACAGGTTCTCTGGCTGGTGCGGATAAAGCTGCTAACGCTTTATTGCAGCAGTCAGGTGTTATCAGAGAATACTCTTTGAAAAACCTTTTTGCTACAGCTAAAGTATTTGCTACTTCTCCGATACCGAAAGGCGACAGAGTAGCTATCATCACAAACTCCGGCGGTCCCGGTATCATGGCTACAGACGCTGTTTGCGAATACGGTATGCAAATGGCTAAGCTTTCTGACGCAACAAAAGAAAAATTAAGAAGCTTCTTACCTGCTGCAGCAAGTGTTAAAAACCCTGTAGATATGATTGCTTCAGCTCCTATCGAACACTACAAACAAACACTTGAAACTGTTATTGCTGATGAAAACGTTGATATGATAGGTGTTATTTACTTACCTTTCTTAGGTTTGAAAGACATTGACGTTGCTCAGGCATTAATGGAAATCAAGGCTAAATATCCTGAAAAACCAATCATCGGTATTTTCATGACTAAGAGTGAATTTTTCACAAAACTTTCCAACATGGATGTTAATATGCCGTTCTTTATGTATGCTGAAGAAGCTGCTGACGGATTCAACAGACTTAACCAGCAAAGAAAATGGATGGAAAGACCTGAAGGCAAAATTCCTGTATTTGATGTTGACAAAGCTAAAGCTGAAAAAATCATCAAAGCTGCAGTTGCTGACGGACGTGCTCAATTAACAACGCTCGAATCCATCGACGTATTGAACGCATACGGTATCAGAGCTTGCAAATACGGTCTTGCAACTAACGAAGAAGAAGTTGTAAACCTTGGCAACTCTATCGGTTATCCTGTTGTTATGAAAATGACATCTAAAACAACATCTCACAAAACTGATGTTGGCGGTGTTAGAGTAAACATCCAGTCAGAAGAACAATTGAGAGCCGAATACAAAGACTTAATTGCAAAATTGACAGAAAAAGGACTTATTGACGGTCTTGAAGGCGTAATCATTCAAGAAATGGTTAAAGGCAACCGTGAAATGGTTTGCGGTATTGCAACAGACCCGCAATACGGTCCTATGATGATGTTTGGTTTAGGCGGTGTATTTATCGAAACTATGAAAGATGTTACTTTCAGAATTGCTCCGTTAACTGATATCGATGCTGATGAAATGATTAAGTCAGTTAAAGCTTATGAACTCTTGAAGGGTGCAAGAGGCACTAAACCTGCTGATATCGCACAAATTCAGGAAACTCTTCTTAGATTGTCACAAATGGTTAATGACTTTAAATTCATTGATGAGCTGGATATCAACCCGCTGCTTATCTCTGAAAAAACAGGCGAAGGCATTGCCGTTGACGGACGTATCAAAGTAAGAGTTGAAGAAGTTAAAGAATACTTCGGCTGCGGAAGCGAATGCTGTTCTTGTAGCAAGTAATTTACTGAATTACTGTTATAAAACCCCTCGTTTACACAACAAAACGAGGGGTTTTTATTATTGAATGTAAAGTTATGTAAATATTTTCAGAAAAATAACCACTTTTCCCTAAAGTTCATTAAACTATATGCCGATAACTAATACGTGGAACAAATATAAAAACAGGAGAAGATAAAATGACAGAAAACATTCGCGGAATTGGTATCAACACAAATTCAGTTAACCCATACGGTAATCAGACAAAGGGCAGTGAAGCAAAACCTGAAGAAAAACAGCCCGAGGTTAAAACAAATACCCCTCAAAATCAGGCTGTTAAACCTGAAGATGTTTTGGCATATATGGCAAATTCGGCAGTGATTGTTAACCCGAAAGCCACAACAAAGACTTATGACGTAGCAAAATATGTTACACCCGAACAGGCTGCACGTATAGCCGGTTTTGTAACAAGCTTTGAAGACAAAGTTGCTGAAGGCTTGATTGCAATAAACGAAATGGAAGAATTTTCCGGTCTTTCTGAATCTGCAAAATATGAAATAGCTGCAGCTATGGTTCAATAAGTACGAAAAAGATTTATATTATACTATTTCTCTATTTTTTTACATCCAACTTCTCCGATATTGAACATACGTTTGAGGCCTTTAGCATAATGCTTAAAGGCTTTTTATTTTGTATAATTATAAATATGTATATAATAGAATTCATTGCAAAATTAATAAAAAACGAAAAAAAAGAAAAACCGGACAACATGCCGCCAGAAATTGATTATGAAAACACATGTAATCATGTTTTTCTTCCGATAGACAGCACAGGAGAAACTCTTGCGTGTTCAAAATGCGGTCTGGTGGTTAAAAATGACCCGACAAAAGTAAAACCAAAAAATCCCTTTACAATGTAAAGATATTTGACTTTTGTATTTACGTGAATAGGGGCTTTGAAATATAATACTTATAATTAATATATATTTCATAAGATCAAGAGGCGAAGTCAAGCACAAACAATATTTGACATGTGCGGTGTTTTGAGGAAAGTTTCCGTAAAATCACAATGATTTCGAAGAAGGAAGGGTAACCTTGAGTAATATTACTAACGGGCATTTTAATTCTTCATTAAAAAATTTCTCCGTCGAAACAGTAAGAAATCTTTTAAACACAGATAACAAAGGCATAGCAAAGTTGTGTGCACAGGTTTCTTTAATGCCTAAAAAAGACGAATACGGCAGAACTTATTTTACAAAAGACGATTTGGAAATTTTAAGACGGGTAAAGGCGATGAATCAAGAGGTTCAAGAAGTTAAAAACCTCAATAAAAAGACATATGCAACAGTGCCTGTTAAGTCTAAAAAACCAGCCAAGGCTCCTGATACGGATATATCTAAAACAACGGAATTTTCTGATATTACAGAAAATCATTTGCCGGAAGGCATTCAACCTATGCCTAAAAGTGTAAATTTCCCCATGAAAATGAATTCAAATCTTGCAATCGAAAAAATTTGTTCTGCATTTTCTGAAATGGAAGCAAGTTTGAAAGAAAAGATGTCGCAGCTTCTGGAAGAAAAACTGGACGAAAAACTTGACGGTATGGATGAAGTTGTAGTTGAGCTTGTCAGATGTAAAACAGAAAATGAAACGCTCCGCTATAAAATGAATGAATTAAACAAAGAAGTTTACAATCTTAAAAACGAACTGAGCAAATACAAACCGCTGGGGATGGGTTTTTACATAAAAAACGGCAGTAATCCCTCGTCGCTTTTATAATTTTTTGGTGATTATTTTTTGTTTTAAATTTTTTGATAGTATAATAGTGCTCTGAGGGAGAAATTTATGAGCAAAAATAATTACGTATATGTACTGGATGGCAAATTATACATAAACCTGACAAATTTGTGTACAAACGATTGTGTATTTTGTATCCGTTCAATAAAGGATGATGTTGTTGGGGCGAATCTTTTTCTCGATAGCGAAAAGCTTGATGTTGAAGAAGTAAAAAAACAGCTCGATGATATTAAACCTGAAAATTATAAAGAAATAGTCTTTTGCGGATATGGTGAACCCATATTAAAGTTGGAAGAACTAAAAGAAACCGCAAAATATATTAAATCAAAATATCCGCACCTCAAAACAAGAATCAATACAAACGGACACGGTAATCTTGTTTATAAAAGAAATATAGTTCCGGAATTAAAAGGCTTGATAGACAGTGTTTCCATAAGTTTTAACGGAGAGAATGAAAAAGTATACAATGAACTTTCGCAGCCCAAAATAGAACACGCCTATGAAGGAATGAAAGACTTTATAAAAGAATGTGTAAAAGCTGGCATACAAACGAGCGCAACCATAGTAACCGGATACAAAAACTACAAAGTAGACTTAGAGGACTGCAAAAATCAGATAGAAAATCTCGGCGCAACCTTTAGAGAAAGACCCTGGCTTGATAACGGATATTAACGATGATAGTAATTACGGACAATGACACTAAAAAGCCGAACTTTAAAGGAAAAATTTTCTTAAAAACAACAAAAATGCCTCAGGAGAAAAAGGAAGTTGTTAAAAGAATTGCCGGCACACTTAAAAAATATATAAATAGTGAAAATTTTGACCTTTTGTTTTATTACAAACTAAAAAAAGGGTGTGACCCGCTGCGTGTTTGTGCACAAAAAGGGCATAGGACAAATATTTTTATCAAAGGCATAGATATTTGCATGCCGGATCTGGAAAATATAACGGACGAAGATTATATTGCAATGGCCAAAGGAGCAATAAAAAGATATAAGGAGTTTTATCCCAAAGAAGCCCAAACACCAAATGAACCTTTGTTGTTACAGATGAAAACCAAAGCGGCTAAAATTTTGAACAGAAAAAATACAAAAATGTATAACAAAATTTAGTGAAAAATGATTTTGCCCTGTACTTCTTTTCGTGCGCCAAAAGAGCTTTGCAAACTATCCAAGAGTTCCGCAGCAGTATTTGCGCTGTAAAATTTTCCGCTTGTAACAAGTGCAGTACATTTGAGCTGGTTGTTTGCTTCTGTATCATAAATATTAAAGGCAATAACATCTATAAAAATATCCTGACGGGTTTTAGTTAGCTCCATAACATAATCACACGGACTTTCATCACAGTTTTCCCCGCCGTCAGAGAGAAGAATGATTCTCTTTTTGCCGTTTACTCCAGCAAAATCTGAATTAACCGCCTGTTTTAGAGAATAGGTAATAGGAGTCCAGCCCGTTGGTTTCAGACTAAAAAGTGCACTTTGTATTGCAGCACCGCTGTTTTTTGACATAGGAACAATAAGAGAACTGGCTTTGCAAGCAGCATTTGGGAGTACAAATCCGCCCTTGTGCCCGTAAACTCTTAGCCCTACACGTTTTTCCGGAGGTAAATTGGGTATCAATTCTTGCATGGTGTCAATTACCATGTTAATTTTGCTGGCTCCGTTGAGTTTTTCGCTCATGCTGTTAGAAAAATCAACAATAAAAAGTATGAACTCTTCCTCTGCTTCCTTAGGATTAAAACTTTGGTATGGAGCGGATTTTACAAATGTACTCTTTACAAAAATCAAAAAAAGTACTATAAATATAACAAGTAGTTTACTGGATGTAGTTTTCATAACGTGTTAAATATTGGAGTTAATTAAGATGTGTGCAGCAGCGCAAGCCCCTGCAAAAAGTTTTGCAAATTTACTTAGTACAGCTAAAGGTATCAAAAAATTTAAAAAGAAAATACCCCCCGTTGAGGCTATAACTCAAATAGTAGATTCGGGTAAGAGTGTATTGCCTGTCGAGTTATCTAAAAGGTTAGAATTTATAGTTATCTATGACGAAAAAATGAAAAACCGTATGGCTCAGGCTTCAGAGTCCATGTTTCACAATCTTTATGAAAAATCAACAAATGAAATCGATAGAGCCAAACTAAACGCTTATATGCATTACTCTATGTTTTTTATAAAAGCACCTGTAGTAATTGCTCTTATTCAAAAATCACCTTTTGATGCTAATTTAAATGACATGATAAAGGCAATGGAAATCTGTTCAGAAATATATCACTTGGATATTTTTGAACTTATGCCGCAATTGAATGCTCACAGAGATTTTGCTGATATTTTAGGCTTTGAAAAACCTGCACAGGTTTTAACCATACTTTCTGTCGGATATACAGAATCTAATTAACTTTTACGGATGATTGCATTTTAAAGCTGAATTTTATATATTGATTAATATTACTTTTAGCAATATGTGGAGTTTAGTATGTTATCTTTCATAAACAATCATCATCATTTTATTTTTACAGTTTTACCGGACTTTTTGCACAACAAATGGACATTGATGGTCATCAACTTATTTATATTTGCCTGTTTAATAAAGATAGCCAATTTATTAATAGATAAATTTATTGATAAAATAGCCCAGTACAAAAATGATTACGAGTTTAAAAAACAGCTGATTACACTAAAATCAATTGCAAAATCAATTGTTGACACAGTAATTGTAATGTTCGCCGGAATATACATTTTAAATGTTCTGGGTGTAGATATAAGACCTATTCTTACAGCCGCCGGTGTTCTGGGTGTTGCAGTAGGTTTTGGGGCAAAAAGATTTTTCGAAGATATTATCACAGGTGCATCACTTTTGCTGGAAGGACAGGTACGCGTAGGTGATTATATTGAAATTTCTGGTCATGAAGGCGTTGTAGAAAAAATAGATATAAAACTTATACAAATCAGAGATTTGCAGGGCCGTGTCCATTATATAAGAAACGGTATGGTGGATATTGTTGTAAATTATACCCGTGATTTTGCTTATTATGTATTTGATCTAGGTGTAAGCTATGATGCTGATATAAACTATGTCATACAGGCTTTAAAAGAAACAGATGAAGAGTTTAGAGCGAATGCCGCGTGCAAAGATTGTGTACTTGCTCCTTTAGAAATCCTCGGCGTGGACAAATTTGATGACTCGGCAGTTATTGTCAGAGCAAGAATTAAAACCAAACCCATAAAACAATGGGAAGTAGGTCGTGCCTTCAATAAAGCAATAAAAGAAAAATTTGATGCTAAAGGTATCGAAATCCCGTTCCCTCAGACAACTGTTCACATGGTTAAAGAAGAAAAAAGTTTGTGCTAAAATAACAAAGCGTCACACTATTAAAAAGTTAAGAAAAGGAAGTTAAATTGACAGAAATAAGCTCATACAAACTTGCAAGCGTTATCGCAAGAATTTTAGATGACAAGCTTGCAAAGGATATTACCATCTTAAATATCAGTAATGTTTCAGTACTGGCAGATTATTTTGTAATATGTTCTGCTGATACAAATACACAGGTCAAAGCATTAACAGGCTACATTCGTGATAGAATCAAACATCTTTTTGACCGTATTCCATCAGGTGAAGAAAACGATTTAAAAAACAGATGGAATCTGCTTGATTACGGTGATGTTATTGTGCATATTCTCCACAGAGAAGAAAGAGAAACTTATGCAATAGAAAAATTCTGGTCACACGCCCATAAAATTGATAGACAGGACTGGGAAGCAGAATCTAAAGAGTATTCGGAATACGAGAATATATAAAAATTCAAAAGAGGCGGATATTATTCATATTGCGCCTCTTTTATTTATGTCATCAGGTTTTAATCTTTTAACATTTGCATTTGTCGCCTTTAGTCAGTTTTTTGTATTCGTCCTTCTGGCACTGGTTTAATATTTCCATAAAACATTTTTTGTGGTCTTTTTGCTTGTCCTTTATCTCGGATTTTAAATCCCTTATTTTTTGTCTTTGTTCACGTTTTGCACTCCAGCTGCATTTTTCGCATTTCATTTTTTCAAGTTTTGCTTTTTCCTGTTTGCAGCACATTTTTAGCGGAGCTATTTCGTCAAAGAATTTTTCGTCTATACATTTGCCTTTAACCCTTTGTTCCTGACTCAAACCGAGTTTTGTATAGATTTCGCATCTTTTTTCAAAATATTTTGTTTTCCAGGCTTGCAATTCTTCGCAGGAATTAAAAACAGGTGCACTGCCGCAGTTGCAGTCGGTTTTTCCGCATGTCGGGCAGGGGTCTTTTTTTTCTTCACACGGTTTTGTGCAGGGGGATGATGACGGGCAAACAATAGGAACAATTGACGCTTGCGACGGGGATGGGATAGATGTTGATGACGACGGTACCGGTGCTGCATGAACGCTTAAAATTGAGCACAACATTGCTGCACAGAGGGTGATTGCAGTTTTTTTCATAAAATTCTCCTTAACTTTAAATAACCTTTGTTATTTATAAGCTAATTATAAATACTGCATCACGTCAGTAAACGACAAAAGGGTAAGGTCTGTCAGGCTATTTTCAAGTGCTTTAACTATGTTTTTGCGCACAATTTTTGCATTCGCCGTATAGTTCGAACTTGTGTCCGGTGATATTAAATCCTGTTTTATCAGCAATGCTTTTTTCCAGCTCTTTTACCGGGCAATCATCAATCGGTATCATCTTTTTACATTTAACACAAATCATATAGTGATGATGTGTGTGTGAATCTTTTACAATTTCATACAATGCTTTGTTATCATCCAGTGTTGTAACTTTGTGTACAATATTGAGATTTACAAGTTTTTCAATAATTCTGTACACTGTAGAAAGAGAAATTTTGTTGTTAAATTGTTTTATATTTTCATAAATATCATCTACAGCAATTGGGGCAGATTGCTTTTGCAGCAAAGAAATAACTTCATCTCTGTTTTTAGAAGCTCTTTGACCCTTCAATTTTTCTGAGATTTCGTTTTGCATTTTTCCACTATTTTTTCGTTTTTACACTTTATTACAAAAATTTTAGCACAGTTTTTTATTTTATGCTGTATTACAAAGCTTGCTATTGCAACTCGGGGTATAGTCCGTAAAAAATACATTGTGCAAAGTTTGTACGGCCGTGTATCACTTTATACATTGATGTAGTTTGAAAGATTGTTTATGTATTCAACCGGTTTAACAGAGGCATAAGGCTCAAAACTCAAGACGTTTAGGTATTTTTTTGCACGGCTCACCGCAACGTAAAACAGCCTTAAGTCTTCGTTTTCTTCTCTCGGTTTTTTCCATAATTGTTTGTATATAAGAGCTTTTGGAGTATCTTTGCCGTTAAATTTGTTGGCTATAATACCAAAACCGGGTTTGTTGCCGTATTGCATATCAAAAATTATCCCTGATTTGTCAGGATTTTTTGACATATTTGCTATGCTTAAAACAAAAACGTAAGGGTATTCCAACCCTTTAGAGGCGTGGATTGTGAGAATTTGAACTGCATTAACCTCGCCCGTGTTAATTGACGGGAGTTCAAAATTTCTGTCATCTTTGATTTGTTCCAGATAATCAATCAGCCTGTTTACACTGATGTAGTTTTCGTTCTGCTCAAAATCATCTATTATTTTTTCAAGAATTGAAAGATTACTGCTTATGCTTATGGATTCTGTTTGCGCAGTTTGTGTATTCAAACAGTAGAGAGGAAGTTTGTCTTTTATAATTTCAAATATCTGCAGCAGAGTCAGAGAATTTTTATTTTTTCTCAGGTAATTTATTGTTTCATAAATCGCATCAAGCATCGGATTTTCAACTTTTCCGCCCTCTTTTAACAGCAGAAACTTCTGTGCAAAATTCAATCGTTTAAGCTCATCAGGCTCAATAATTTCTTTAAGATTTTTGTCAAACTCTCTTTTCATCGCATAAATAGCCGCGTCAGAGTTATTAACCTTTAAAAGACGTATCAAAGCCTGCTCGTCTTCAGTGTTTTTTATTAGTCTTAAGGCGCTTAGCGCATTTTTGACAACATTTTCTTCAAAAAAGCAGGTGTTTACCTTTTTGATTGAGGGGATATTTTTCTTTTTTAATTCCCGTTCAATGATATCAGCCTGTGAGTGTGATTTTACAAGCACGGCGAAGTCTTTAAATTCTGCATTATCACGTGAGATAAGACTTTCAATTTCCTGTGCTATATAATTTGCCTGTGCGATTTGCAGTTCGTGAGCGTTTTCAAACCCGTCTATCACCGTGACTTTTACGTCCTTTTTTGTATCGGGGAAGGTTGTGTTCGGGTTTGCGCTCAAATTTTCATTTTGAAGTTTTAATTCGTTTTGCGTGACAAAATTTACCGCATTCAAAACCTCTGGGGTAGAACGATAATTTATGGAAAGATTAATCGGTGCAAAATGTTTTGAATATTTTTTTTCAACATTTTGATGAAGCACCTCAAGGTTTTCCATCTGAGCGTATCTGAAACCGTAAATTGATTGTTTTCTGTCCCCTACATAGGTCAAATCCGCATGTTCGGGGGCAAGAAGTAATTCAATAAGCTCGAGCTGTGCGCCGTTGGTGTCTTGAAACTCGTCTACAATAATATGTTTAAAATACTTTTGATAGTATGTTTTTATAAGTTCGTTTTGTTTAAAAATCTGTATTGTTTTGTTTATCAGGTCGTCAAAGTCGGCAATATCTTCTTTTTCAAGCTCTTTTTGATAAAGGTCGTAAATTTGTGCAATGATTTTTGTAAGCAAAAGTTCTGTTTCTTCAATCAGAGGTATGTTTTCAGGAAACCCCTGAGCCATAGAGTATTCAATTGCTTTTCTTTTTCCGTTTTTATCAAGTATCAGCTTGGGTTTGGCAATAGAGTCAAAAACATCTTCGTTTAGTATCAGACTGTCATCCGTGTAGGGGGCAAAATGTCTTGCCCAGCTGTCTGCGTAATCTTCTTTTGTTTCGAACTTGAAAGGCGTATTCATCAAGTTTTGTGAAAAATCTTTTGTGGATTTTACAGATTTTTCTAAAAATTCCTGCGGTGAAATCCCGAGGGATTTTATTTTTTTTATTACTCCGTAAATGTCCTCAAGCAGCGTGTCTATATCGCTGACTTTGTTCAGGCTTGAAACCTCATCAATATTAAGCAGTTCTCCGTATTTTATGCGTTTTATAAGCCTGTCATAGATTTCTTTTAGCTGTTTTTCATCAGCCATTTTAAAAGAAGGTGATAAGCCTGCTTCGATTGAATATTTTCTTAAAATTCGCATGCAAAAGCTGTGAAAGGTTGAAATCCACAAATCCTCGGTGCCAAGAGCTTTTATGCCGTTGGATTCCAGAGTCTTTACTATTCTGTCTTTCATCTCGCCTGCTGCTTTGTCCGTAAAAGTGATTACGAGTATTTTTGATTGCGGATTTTCCACACCCTGATTTTTTAAGTCCAGCACAAGCTTTGTAAACCTGCGTGAGATAATCTGTGTTTTTCCCGTTCCCGCACCTGCAACGATTTTTGTGCAGGAGTTGAGAGGATTGAGCACTGCCTGTTTTTGCGCGTCATTCAGCCCATTTGCAATATTTTCCAAAGTATTTTTCAATATACTTTCCATCAGTCATCCTCTCTGTCACAAAGGTATTTGTATGCACAGTTGTCGCAATCCCAGCTTTTTTCCGGTTTAAAGTCAGTTTCGGACAAAATTTTGTCTATGACAGTTTCTTTTAAATTTTGTATAATTTTGTCTTTATACTGCTCAAGCCTGTCTGCGCTGATAAAATCTTCATTACAGCCGTTATCTTTTGATTTTGGTCTTATGTAAACCAACCCGAGTTGAGAGACTCTGTCTTTGAACTCCTCTAAATCCTTGCTGTTTTGTATTGCAAGGTAATAAAGCGGAATCTGATAATCATAGGCTTTTTGTAAATTCTCTATGTTGGACGGGTCTTTGCCTGTTTTCAGTTTAAAATTCACGCCGTATTCGCTCACGGCATAATCGAGCGTGTTGGTTTTATCTTTGCCTGTTTTGTAGTCTATTACGCTTGTTTGTCCTTCCGAATCCGTGATAATAGCGTCAATTCTTCCGTCAAAAGAAACATTGGGCAATTCATCAAGCGTAAAGAAAAAGGATTTTTCACATACGGCATTTACGGGCGGGTGGTCAAAGCCGCCTGAGTAGTCAAAATCAGCTACTGCATCGTAAAAATTATTTTTCATCTCAGACAGTGAAAGCTCGCTTGCAGCTTTTACAAGTTCAATATCCGTATCGGAAAATCCCGCTTGTTTTGCTTTGTCTTCATTGTTTGCAGAAGCAAACAAGATATTGGCAAGTTCTGTTGTCGTATCTTTAGTGTAGTTATCTGTGTATTTTGTGTTTAAAATCTGAAAAACTGCGTGTACAATGCTTCCGTAGCTTGCTGCGAATGTATATGGTTCTTTTAAATTCAAAAGATTTTTATAATAGTATTTTCTCGGACATTTTAAATAAGTGTTGATAGCGGAAGCATTGAGCCTTAAAATATCGTCGGGTTTAATAACTGTTTCTTGTGTCTGTTCATCCGATGAAGGCTCTGGAGCTGATTCTTTTATTGTTTCCGGCTCTTGGTCTGTATTTATCTGTTTAAAGTTTTTAGGGTCAATATCTTTCAGCAGTTTAAAAAATACTGACGGCTGTGTCTGCTTTTTTGCTTCGTAGGTGTGTGTTGCAAGTGTCAGCTTGTTTTTTGCAAGTTCCATTACGTTACAAAAGGCATAAAGCTGCTGTTCAAAGTGGATTTCATCCGTTTTTAAAAAGTATTCTACCTCAGTGCTGATTTTTTTCAGTTCCTCTAAAAGGGCAATGTTGGTTTGGGAAGAAATAAACGGATATGAAGTATTGGCACCCGGATAGTTGTTCTGCGTAAGCCCTGCGATATAAACATATTTTATGTCTTTCAGCTTTTTTATATCTGTTGTGATTGACGCAAGAAAAACAGCATTTTTAGACAGTTCTTCGTCTTTTGGTAGTCCCTGCATAATTTCTTTAAAAGAGTCAAACTCCGGTGGTGAAGCAAGATTCGCAAAAAGATTCTGCAAATCGTTGAGGCTTTTAATTTTTCCGAGCAGTGACTCCTTTACAGGCGTATTTTCAAACTTTGAGAGATTCTTTTTAATAAGAGTTTCAATTGCTTTAGCGTAATTGTTATTTTTATAATCCTCGTAAAAATTCTTTATTGCATTGAATTCCGCACTCAATGCCGCTTTGTCTTTTTCTTCAAATGTGTTCCACAGGGTGAAAACAGTTTCCAAAAGTGATTTTTGGCTGTTTTCTTTTTTAGTGAAAACTTTATCGGCGCTGTAGGGATTTTCTACGACATCAAGGAGTATTGTTTTAAAAAGTTCGTCCAGTTCTTCAAAGCATATTTCTTTTTGTGCTCTTGAGGCTAGATTTATATTTTTTATTGCGTCATAAGAAAATTCGTCGAGTTTTAATTCAAGAAAAACCTCGCAAATCCTCTGATAAAGATTAATTTTATGTTTAAGGTTTTCATATTCTTCGTTATAAATACTGCTTATAACAGGCAGTTTTTGTGCCTTTACAAGGTCTAAGAATTTTTTTCTTGCTTCTGTTTTATCAATAAAAACCGCAATTTGAGAAAAACTCGCAAGCCCTGATTCTACCAGTGATTTAATCTCTTCAATTATATAAAGAGTTTCGCTTTGTATGTCCGAAAACTCAAGATACTCTATGTTTTGTGAATTTGATGTTTCTAAAGACGGTATACCGCCCGCGCAAAAGCTCTTTAACAGAAAATCTATACGCTGTTTTATTTCGGGATTCTGTGTGTTTTCTATGCTGCAGGTATAGGGGAAAGAAAAAGGCAATTTAAAGGCGTTTTGCTGCATTATATTTATGTAAGTATTATAAAGCTCTGCAATAAGCAAAAGTCTTTGGCTATCCGTATCGGATGTTTTTATATTTTTTACCGCTTTAATGAATTTATCAGGGGGTACGTCCTGCTGATAAAGGTTGCCAAAAGTGTTTGCAAGTTCCTGAAAAAAATAATCCGATTTTGCCAGACACTCAAGAGCCGCATTGTTTTTAAACAAATTTTTTGCTTTTGCTTTGAGAATATTGAAGGCAAAAAATCTGTAATTTGTTTTATCGGGAAGATTTTGCTGAGATAAAATTTGTTCCATAATCTATATAGTATATTGGTAAATGTAATCGTCCATTACGTATCCGTTGCCGATATCAAACTCTTTTGAATCTATTCTGTCAAAACCGAGTTTTTCATAAGCCATAATTGATGCAAAATTATATTTATTAACCGTTAATGTTATTGCAGGCAGTTCAAGTTCTTGTGCTATCGGTATAATTGCGTTAACAAAAGCTTTGCGTCCGTAACCTTTGCCTCTGAAGCCTTTTTTTATGTATATTTTAGATAAAAACAAATTGTCCTTTTGGCGTTGAACAGCAAAATAGCCTATGTTTTCACCGTCTTCTTCCAGAAAGTAATATTGATATTTTTGAAATTTAATCTGGTCTTTTACAACGGCTTCAGATTGGAATTTTTCAAGCATATAATCAATTTGCTCTTGAGAAATAAAGCAAATTGAATACTCATTCCAGATTTCTTTCGCCAGAGCACAGAGTTCTTTTATTTGTTCATCGGTTTCTATTTTGGTCCAGTCAAACATATTTTTCCTTTATATGAAGTTTGGTGCGCCCGGCTGACGCACCAATACCTCTAGTTTAAATACATCTCACTATCTGTCGGCAGCAAGTTTTTCTCTTACTTTAGCTTCAACTTCGGCTAATACTTCGGGGTGAGCTTCAAAGTATTCTTTTGCTTTTTCACGCCCCTGCCCGAGTTTTTCATCGTTGTAGCTAAACCAGGCACCTGCTTTTTTAACTATATCCATATTAACGGCAACGTCCAGTATGCAGCCGAGTTTGCAAATACCTTTACCGAAAATAATATCAAATTCGCAGGTTTTAAACGGCGGAGCAACTTTGTTTTTAACAACTTTTACTCTTACTCTGTTACCGATGTCTTTGTCGTCTTTTTTGATGGAATCGCATCTTCTGATATCAAGACGAACGGAAGAGTAATATTTCAGAGCGTTACCGCCTGTTGTTGTTTCCGGGTTTCCGTACATAACACCGATTTTTTGACGTAACTGGTTGATGAAAATTACAGTTGTATTGGTTTTACCTACAATACCTGTTAATTTTCTCAGTGCTTTACTCATCAGTCTTGCCTGCAAGCCCATTTGTTGGTCTTCCATTGCACCTTCGATTTCTGCTTTCGGAACAAGAGCTGCAACGGAGTCGATAACAACAACGTCGACAGCGGCGGAGCGTACAAGCTCTTCTGCAATTTCCAGCGCCTGCTCACCTGTGTCGGGCTGAGATATTAAAAGCTCGTCAACATTAACACCCAATGCTCTTGCATATTCCGGATCAAGTGCGTGTTCCGCATCGATAAATGCGGCAATACCTCCTCTTTGCTGACATTCTGCAACAATGTGCTGTGCCAAAGTTGTTTTACCTGAAGATTCAGGCCCGTAGATTTCTATTACACGGCCTCTTGGCACGCCGCCTATACCTAGCGCAATATCAAGCGCAAGAGCACCTGTAGGAATTGCTTCACAGGCAACGGCGGTTTTATCGCCGAGTTTCATAATAGAACCTTTACCGAAATCTTTTTCAATTTTTTCGATAGCAAGTTTTAGTGCTTTATTCTTTTCATCGGAAACAGCAACTGTTTCGTCTTTTTCTTTTACTGCCATTAGTTTTTCTCCCCATTAAGTGTTTAATTAATCTTTATTTTACCTTATTTCGGTGTTTTATACAAATAATTATTTCAAAAAAATGGGCTGGAACACTATTTTGCAGAATAATGAAATAGTTAGAACCTATTTTTGGGGAAAACAGTTGAAAAGCCTGCTTTTTTTAATTACAGGCTTTATATACTCTCTCTTCTTAATTTTATTAGTATGATTTATACTCTTTTTCAAAACCGAATAAAGAGCTTACGGACTCATTGTCATGAATTCTTGAAATAGCCTCACCTAAAATCGGTGCAATACTTAATTGCGTAAACTTAGATGACACCTGTTTGTTTAGCGGAATTGAATTTGTTATAATAACTTCTTCAACAGGTGCTTCTTCAAGACGTTGTATCGCTGGGCCAGATAAAATTCCATGCGCTGCACATACATAAACTTTTTCAGCCCCCTCACGAATAAGTAATTTTGCTGCTTCACAAATTGTACCGGCCGTGTCAATCATATCATCGACAAGTATGCAGATTTTACCGGCAACATCGCCGATAACATGGTCGGCAATCGCTTCATTGTGTTTGTCGCGTCTTTTATCAACAATCGCAAGCGGACAATCCAATTTTTTTGCGAAAACCCTTGTTCTTTGAACTCCACCTGTGTCAGGGCTTACTGCAACAAGTTTTGTATGCGGAATATTCAATCCTTTTATGTAATCCGTCAAAACAGGGGTTGCATAAATGTGATCAACAAGAATGTTGAAAAATCCCTGAATTTGACCGGTGTGCAAATCCATGGCAAGTATTCTGTTTGCACCTGCTGTTGTTAATAAATCGGCAACGAGTTTTGCCGTTATTGCTTCTCTGCCGGAGGTTTTTCTGTCCTGTCTTGCGTAACCGTAGTAAGGAATTACGGCTGTAATTGATTTTGCGCTTGCTCTTTTGAAAGCATCAATCATAATCAATAGTTCCATAAGGTTTTCGTTAACCGGATTAGACAATGGTTGGACAATAAAAACATCATCCCCTCTTATACTTTGCTGTACCTGTACATAAATTTCTCCGTCCGCAAAATTCTTGATAATCATGGGCCCTACGCTGGTACCCAAATAATCTGCGAGTTCTTGAGCCAGCTCGGTATGTGCACGACCGGAAAAGAGTTTTATGTCATGGGTCGGATTGATAGTTTTTTCACGCTGGGGAAATTCCATAGTCAATTCCATTGTTTATTCCTTCCTTTGTTGCCGGATCAACTAAATTATACCAGCAAATTATTATATTTTATACATGTTTTTTATTTTCTTTTTAGTATTAAATTTTAAAAACAGTGAAGATATTTTTTGTTGCTTTTTTCTAACGGATGTTTTTTATTGAAACAAAATGTTACAAATGTAATTTTTGGCTTTTATAAAAGAATGTTAAGTAATGTAAAAATAATAATAAATTTCCCCAAAAACTTTCAAGTTTTTGAGGAAATTTGCCGATGAACAAAATAGGTCAACGGTAAAAGGATGGAAATTTATAATGTCCGGCGGATATAGCGATTTAGTAAAAATTTATATAGAAAATTTGAATTTGCCTAAGGATACAAAGGCTAAGCTTATTGCCTCCAATCCTAAAACGCTTGTTGAGGTTTCTTTCTGGCTTGAGGAGAATAGGGAACAGGAGATAAGATCAAATCCTTTTAACCCTTTTGTTACAACGACCAAAAATCAAATCGCAAATGAGATAAAATTATTTTCAAATAATTCAAATACAATATCGCAAAATTCGAACTTGATTTTTAACAGGGATTCTCTTGTTGACACTGATGACGCAAGCTGGGGGCTGGGCATTGAAAAAACAAGTGCCCCTGCAGACACAAGTGCGGTTTCTTATTATTCAAATACAGCTGCAACAAATAAAACTTCCAACACAAAAACACAATCAGCTCCCGCAGCAACAACATCAACAAAAACTAAAGAAGCTCAGGACAATGCAATAGCAAGCATAAAAGAAAATGTTAACTCTTCTGTTGAAGTTATTATGAAGCAGATGGAAGAACAGGGGAATATAAGCAAGGCTTATAACTCATTAAAAGAGTATTTTGATGCGGAAATGGCTTTAAGCAGCGTCTGCCGCACAATTTTTGCGGAAAATACCACTGCAGAACTTCTGCAAAGGGCGCAGGACGGAAACCTAACCAAAGAAGAATACTGGAATACAAAAATTGATACGGCCATTGATATGCTGACGGCCGGAAGAGAACTCTCAGACGAGGAACGAACCTGTCTTGAAGAAAGATTTGCTCAATATACACCTGAAGAACTCAATCAATTGATTGATAAACTCAAATGCACAAACAGTGAAGAGTACTCAATGCTGACAGCTCAGGTGGACAGACTTATTGAAGAAGGACGAAATCTGCTTTCAAGCAGCCGATCGGATTCGAATAGTGTTAATTTAAGTGAAAATCCAAATTCTATTAAATCACTTTTGAAATCCGGCGCAGGAAAAGAAATTATGACATTTAATGAGGTCTGGAAAGCAGAAAGAGGCGTTGAGTTTGACCCTGAAGCGATAACAGAGTACGAAAAAGCTGCTGCGGAATATGCAATGGTTACTATGGTTAATAACAAGGCTAATGCATTGCATGATCTGTTAAAAGACTCTATGAGCCTTGTCAAAGGCAACAATGAAAACGGTGTATCTCCTCAAGCGAGAGAAGCCGGTGAAAAGCAGCTTGAAGTAAAACTTTTAACTGCATTAAAAGAGTTATACGGAGATAATGAAGAAAAAATAAATCAAAAACTGCAGGAAATTTCAGGCGGCAGTATAAGCTATAAAGACGGAAATATTGCTTATAACGGATATTCTCAAAACAATAAGGGTTACGTGCTTTTAAACAGTGCACAAAAATTGCTTGATGGTGTTGATGCAAACGTGCAAAAAATCCAGGGCCCTTATTCGGAAAGTTATTATAAAAACAAAATGGCCTCCGCCTATGAAATGGCATACGGGCGTAAAAACGCAACACAGCTTGCACATGCTTTTGCAAATGATCAGGAAACAATTGTCGGCAAAGTCCGTACAGGTGTTGAGATTACAGGTGCGGGTGTAATGGTCGCCGGCATGTTCTTCTGTCCTCCTGCTGCATTAGCCGGTGCATTAACAGCATCATTCGGCGGTATAGGTGTTGAAGCTTATAATGAGGCAACCCGCAGTACCGGAATGACTGATGAAGCCAAGAAAAAAATTACGGAAGAATTGATGACAAATGCAGCACTGTTTGCAGTGGGCGGAGCGGCAGGCAAAATGGGTTCAGCAGCTAAAGCGGCTTTGCTTGCGGAAAAATGCCCGACTCTTATGGCTTGTATAGCTGACCTTGGTATTGATGCAACGATAAGCCTTTTGGGCGATATGGCTTTAACCGGAGAAATAGATATTGCAGGTGAAGGGCTTTCACAGTTGATGTCTATACTTGCAGGGCATGTTAAAGCCGGAAAATTTGGCAAAACTGCTATATCCAGACAGGATTTAAACCCGGGCAAAAATCCTGTTGGCAATCACGCATTGGAAGACCTGAAAAGAACAGACCCGCAGGTGTATGAAGATTACAAACTTTTAAGAAGCAAAAATATGCTGCCTGACAATATTGCCCAATTAATGCAGAATCCTAAAAACGGTAAAATTTCAGAAAATTTGAAAAAAGATATTACTCTTATGGCGGATTGTGCAAGAAGAGGCATTGACCCTAAAGATGCATTTGTACCAAAGATGAAAAGTCTTGAAGAAGCTGCAAAAACAAAGAAACCCGGTGAGATATTTTCTCTTGAAGGTACAAATGATGTCTATATTATGGATGATTCCGGCCCCGTAAAACTTGATATGGACAGAGATATGTATTATTCATTGTTCCCTCCTCTTCAAAGATACTGCACCAATCAAGGCGGTATCGGTGATTGCTACTTTGTAAGTTCGGTTCTTGACGGGGCGATGAACAATCCTAAAGCAAGAGTTGAATTTTTAAAGATGTTTCATCAGGAAGGCGATGATATTGTTTTTGAAAACAAACCGTATAGTGATGCCGATTGCGATGCCGCTCCGGTAAAAGTACGATTTAAAGATGCTAAAAAACGCAATTTTTCAAATGCAAATGCAAATGATGGCATTAACGGTGCTGCCGGTTTGCAGATTGCGGAACAGGCTTACGGCTACAAGCTTCTTGTTAAAGATGTTGAATATTGTATGAGCTGCAATGATTTTACCGAAGCTCAGCGTGAGAAAATTTTTAAGGAATTGCAAATGATTTTCGAAAATCCGGAACATTCTCCTTCTTTGGAATTACGTGAATTACTTGTGGAAATCCTGCAAGATAACTCAAAAGATAAGTCGAAATACAAAAATATAACGGTAAATACTCCAAACCTTGTAGAATTAGTAAGACAAAGTTCTATCGGCAACGGAGGAAGTTCGATGAATACATTGGAATCCTTTTTTGGTTTAAAAAATAACGCCGGTGAAATTGTGACAATTTCTGATCCTTCTGATATAGGTAATATATTGGAATCCCGCGCGGGCAACACAAATAATATTATTACGGCCGGCACGGATTTTAAAACCCAAATACCGACGGAGTTTAAAATGTTGTTCGGAATCGGCGCGGACGGAAGAAACTCAATCGCACCTAACCATGCGTACAGGGTAGCTTCTTATGATTTGGAAAAAAGAACTGTTTCCGTTGTTAACCCGTGGGATACAACAAAAGTTGTTGAACTTTCTTTTGAACAGTTTGCAAAGTATTTTAAAGAAATAGGATTTACGGATGTGAATAAACAACTTGAAAGTCCGTTATCCGATTTTATGAAAACAAAAGCGAATGAATTGAATATTCCGATAAAATCAGACAACGGCAGGTTCTATACGAATGAAGAATTTGTTGTAAAATACATTGAAAAGGTACAAAATGAAAAAAATCTCACATCTCCGTCACGTAAAATAACGGAAAATGACATTGACAGTAAGAAAAAAGACGAATTGTTGGACAATCCCGCAGTAAAAGAATTTTTATCAAAAGTACAAAATCCGTTTGTTCGTAAAACTGTTGAAAAATTTATTGTGAGCAATTGTGATGTAAATTCCCCCGAATTAACAAAAACGATAAAAAATATTGAAAAATTATTCTTTGAATCCGATATGAGCATGTTAAATATTTGCAATCTTATGGATTATAAATATGCAAATGTGGACTTCATGACTGAAAAAGCAGTGGAAATTATTCCGAAATTGAAAGAAAAAGGTTTTGATGATTCTTCAATCAGCGCAATATTGAGCAATATTTCTCCCGAAAACTACAACGAAATGAAAAAACTATGGGAATAATTCTTCACAATCGTTTATGATTAACGGCTAAAAATTTACTTTAAAACCTGTCTGTTATATCATTTGAGTACAAGGTTACAAACATTAATAACAGAAAACAGGTAATAATATGGACAGTTCAAAGTTAAGAAATATAGCCATCATCGCTCACGTTGACCACGGCAAAACAACACTTGTTGATTGTATGCTCAAACAATGCGGTGTGTTCAGACAAAACGAAGTTGTGCAGGAACGCGTTTTAGACAGCAATGATTTGGAACGCGAAAGAGGCATTACTATCCTTGCAAAAAACGTTTCGGTTCACTATAAGGGTTACAAAATCAATATCGTGGATACCCCCGGCCACGCAGATTTTGGCGGCGAGGTTGAACGTGTTCTCGGTATGGTGGACGGCGCACTGCTTATTGTTGACGCTGCGGAAGGCCCTATGCCGCAGACAAGATTTGTATTGCAAAAAGCTCTTGAGCTTGGCATAAGAGTTATCGTTGTTATAAACAAAATTGACAAACCCGCTGCAGATCCTGATGAAACTTTAAACAAAGTATTCGACCTGTTTACGGAATTGACAGATGACGAGTATTTGATAGACTTCCCCGTTATATATTCCAGCAGCTTGCATGGCTTTGCCAAAAAAGAACTTACTGACGAATCAAAAGACATTATCCCACTTTTGGATTCCATTATCGAAAATATTAAACCGCCGCTTGCGGATGCAACAAAAGATTTACAGTTCCATGTAACAACACTGGATTACAATGAGTATGTCGGCAGAATCGCCATTGGCAGAATCGTTAACGGTTCAATAAAATCACAGGAACAGGTCAGCCACATCCATACGGACGGCTCAATTACAAGAGGCAAGGTTGTTAAATTGTTCGGGTTTGAAGACCTAGGACGTGTTGAAATTAAAGAGGCTCACGCCGGTGATATTGTTGGTATAGCAGGCTTCCCCGATGTACAGATAGGTGAAACTATTGCATCTTTGGAAAATCCGCAGGCGTTGCCATTAATTAAAATAGATGAGCCTACTTTGCAGATGAATTTTTCCGTAAACAACAGCCCGTTTGCGGGGCAAGAGGGCAAATTTGTTACCTCAAGACAGTTGAGAAAAAGACTCTATCAGGAGCTTGAAAAAAATGTTTCTTTAAGAGTTGAGGATACTGATTCCACAGATGTATTTAAAGTGTCAGGCAGAGGCGAGCTTCATTTGAGTATTCTTATTGAAACAATGCGTCGTGAGGGCTTTGAATTTCAGGTTTCAAAACCCGAGGTTATTTATAAAACTATTAACGAGGAAACTTATGAGCCGTTTGAAGACCTGCTGATAGACGTTCCCGAAGAATGTGCTGGCGGGTGTATAGAAAAACTTGCGGGCAGAAAGGGCGAAATGCTGGAAATGCAGGCTGTCGGCACACGTTCTAAAATGAGATTTTTAATCCCTTCAAGGGGGTTAATCGGCTTTAGGGGCGAATTTATCAGAATGACCCGTGGTGAAGGTATTATGAACCACACATTTGCTGAATATAAACCTTACGCAGGCGATATAAACCGTCAGAGGATGGGTTCTCTTATTGCCCACGAAGAAGGCGAGGCTGTACCTTATGCACTTGCTCAGTTTGAAGACAGAGGAGTGTTCTTTGTTACTCCTAAAACAAGAGTATACAGGGGGATGATTGTTGGCGAATGCAACCGTTCTCAGGATATTCCTGTTAATGTGTGCAAAACTAAGAAACTTACAAACATGAGAACGGCAACAGCTGATGTTATGGTTACATTGCAGGCTCCGAGAATACTTTCGCTTGAGGAATGTCTTGAATATATTTCCGATGACGAGCTTGTTGAGGTTACTCCTAAAAACATAAGAATGAGAAAATACGATCTTGTTAAGTTTAGATAAATTCCGGCGTTATTTTCTCGGAGGGGTTTTACATATTGCGCAATTATTCAACCTCTGTAAGGATTCCGAAAAAAGTGTATGACTCGTTATACACAGATACTCTGCAGAACAAAACAATTTGCGAGCAGAAACAAATTAGCATATAATTGGCTGTATCAGCAGTAAAAAGAGAGCTTGTTAAATGAACAAATTCAGATTTTTAACCTCGGGCGAATCCCATGGCATATGCCTTAACGCAATAATAGAAGGTCTGCCCTCAAATATCTTTATTGATAAGGATTTTATTGATGCGGAACTGGCAAGACGCCAGCAGGGCTATGGCAGGGGCGGCCGTATGCAGATTGAAACGGACAAAGTGCAGATAAAATCAGGTGTCAGATTTTCAAAAACAACAGGGGCACCTGTCTGTCTTGAAATAACAAACAAAGACTGGACAAACTGGCAGATTCCGATGTCTGTTGAAGAGGTGAATTTGAAAGATCCCGATATTTTACAGGCTGTCGAAGCAAAAAAAATTACACGTGTACGCCCCGGGCATGCTGACTTTGCCGGAGCATTAAAATACAACCACAGGGACGTAAGAAATATTCTCGAACGATCAAGCGCCAGAGAAACCGCAACAAGAGTGGCAGTAGGTGCTGTTGCAAAATGTCTTTTAAAAGAATTCGATATTACGGCTTCTTCAAAAATTCTTCAAATAGGCAATGCTTTTGACGAAGACGCTATGAAAAAAGCTATAGATGACGCAAAAGAAAACGGCGATACTTTAGGCGGGCGTTTTGAAGTAACATTTAAAAATCTGCCTGTCGGCTTAGGGTCTTTTGTAAACTGGGACAGAAAACTGGACGGATTGCTAGCTCAGGCGTTAATGAGCATACCTGCCGTTAAAGCAGTAGAGGTCGGCGCAGGCTGCAAGGCTGCAGAGCTTAAAGGTTCTCAGATGCATGACGAAATCTTTTATGAAAACGGAAAATATTTTAGAAAGACTAACAACGCAGGCGGCATAGAAGGCGGAATGACAAACGGTGAAGATGTTGTGCTTACCGTAACGATGAAACCAATACCGACAATGAAAAAGCCGCTAAATTCCGTTGATATAACAACCAAAGAACCGTATAGCGCACATTTTGAACGTTCTGATACCTGTGCTGTCGAAGCGTGTGCAGTCGTTGCCGAGGCTATGTGTGCAATAGTTTTAGCAGATGCGTTTTTGGAAAAATTCGGCGGGGACAGCCTCGAAGAAATTAAAAATAATTTTGAAAATTATAAAAAATTGATAGGTTAAATAAGAAGTGGACGACAAAAAAAATATTGTTTTAATAGGGATGATGGGAGCTGGCAAAAGCACCATCGGACATTTGCTTGATGAAAGGCTCAAGGACTTTTTCTACCTTGATATGGACAAAGAAATAGAAAAGCTTGCACAAAAACATATACCTGAAATTTTTGCTCAAGACGGAGAAGAACATTTCAGAATGTTAGAGCATCAGCTCATTCAAAAGTTTTCTAACTACCACAATCAGGTAATATCAACGGGCGGCGGCATTGTGGAAAATGTTGAAAACATAAACCTTTTAAAAAAGAACGGGGTAATATTTTACCTTTATGCAAAGGTCGACACTTTGTACGACCGTCTGAAAAAAACAAACGACAGACCTCTTTTAAAACACCCCAATCCCAAAGAAAGAATTAAAGAACTGATTAAAAAACGTGAGCCTTTTTATAAAATGGCTGATTTTGCGGTCAGTACGGATAATAGACAGCTGGTGGACATAG
>CALUQO010000034.1 GCA_944322935.1 Candidatus Gastranaerophilales bacterium
AATTAATATGACTAAAATGAGGTATTACCTCTACTTTAAAAGATAATGCAACCCGATTTTTTTAAAAGCCGCTTAATTTATATTAAGCGGCTTTATGATTTATGATTGATATATTATGACTGTTTCCATTATTAAAAAAACTTATTCATATAACGGTTTAAGTTTTTCTTCCTGTTGAGGAATTTTACCCTCTTCTATCGGCAGATAAACTCTGTAATCAATTACAGGGAAGCAGTTGTCAATAGATTCAATTTCTTGAAGTTTATGTTCGTCAATATTTCCGGAATCAATCATATCCGCAATAGTTTCGAATCTTTCAACATGCTCTCTGAATCTGTCTGTAGCATAGTCTTTAGCCTGCCAAGTCGTAATCAGGAAAGGCCAGTCAGAACTTTGCAGCAGCAAATTTTCTCTAGCCAGCTGGTTCAAAGCTCTATGCAAAACCTTATCCTCAGGAATTTTTTCGTATTTAGAAACAATATCAATAATACGTTTTTCACAACCGTGGATAATAGGCCACATCCATTCTGTAAGGTGGTTTTGCCATACGTAGAAGTGTCCGCCCTGTCCCCATGAAGATTCAGGAATTTGAATAGCTTCGGTCGGCGGATGAGCCTTGAGGTATTCACCGGCTGTCATTCTTTCAACCTGCGGCAGGTAGTTGTTGAATTTTCTGATGACCTGTTTAATAAATTCAACACCTTCAAACCACCAGTGACCGAACAACTCTGTATCGAAGGATACCATCACAAGACCTTCTTTGTTGTGAGAAAGTTTGTAATCGTTCAATAAGTGATAAATCAAGGTTGTATAGTGGTCAGAGTTCAGGTTAACCTGTGACATAGCAAGAACCGGGTCATAAAGCATTTTGTCACCGAGGTCAGTTGTTGAAGAAGTGATTCTCCAATAGTGAGCACCTGATTTGTCATCTTTTTTGTGGAACTCTCTATAGCAGCCGTCACCCGGATATCCGTCAGCAGCAGACCATACCTGAAAACCTGCACGGTCGTTTCTTCCCATAACGGCAACCTGAGCATCCGGCAGCCAGTATGCTGAATATGTATCATAGCCGGTGGGTTCTCTTTCCGGAAGAGGAATGTATTCAATGTTTCCGTAAACACCGATTACACGTCTATTTCCAATAGAGTTTCCGCCTTCGATTACGTGAGATTCCGTAAAGAAGTATTCGATATCATTATTCTGAAGAGTTACTTCTATAGCAGGGCGCCATTTTTTCTGACCGTCTTTACCAATGTATTCATAACCCTGTCTGTAAGCACATTCAGGCAGCCAGCAGCCTTTTGCCTTTTTGCCGAAGAGTCTTTTTGTTGTGTCAGAACCTACTTTGAACTGAGCATTGAGGTTTGTATCAGTAGCCAGAAGCGGAGAAAATCCGTGTGTAGCACCTGATGTTGTGATTTCAATACAGCCTAAATCCTGATATTTTTTGAAAGCACTGATTAAATCTTTGTGGTATTTGTTTACAAAGCTGTCTTTAATGTGGTTGAACCAGTCAAAGTAATACTTTGCAAGATATTTTAAGTGCTGTGAGTGAGCGACTTCCGGATCGGGATATCTTTCCAAATCCTTAGAAACTGCTTTGATACGTGTATCCAAATATTCGATGAATCCGTTTTGAAGGTGTTCATCGTTTAATTGTTCTGCCAGAATCGGCGTAATACCGACTGTTAATTTAGCTTTAATCCCCTCGTCGTCATATAATTCGGAAATTGCATTAAGCAAAGGAACATAAGTTTCAGCCATACATTCGTAAAGGTTTTCTTCTCCGAACGGCCACATGCCTGCTTTTCTGTAATACGGAAGGTGGGAGTGTAACATGAACACGAATTGACCAACTGTCATAAATAATCTCTCCTTTTTCGTCTTGATTTTGCGCTGTGACGCTTTTGAATTATATATTATCAACCTCTTAAGGTTTGTATTATTATATTTATATCACAATTATTGATAAAATATAACCCCACAGAGCTAATCCTCATGGGTAATATTTACAAAACTATATAACGCCCGTTCTATACGGACAGCGCAAAATTACGCCGGAAAGGGATTATTACAGTATTTCACAACAGTTCTTATTGATTGTGGATTTTATCAAATAAAGCATGCCCAAAACAAATTTTATTTTATATTCTTAAATTTCTCAAATTAAAGATAACAAAGTTTGACTCCATGTCAACACCGTTTATTTCAATTTCTCCTGTTTCACCCACAACGGACATACCGTCGCCCGCCTCAAGAATATTGGAATTTACTTCAATTGCACCTGTTGCCACTTGCAACCAGAGTTTTCGATTTTCCGGAATAGAAAAATATACTGTTTTATCTGCTTCTAAAATTGATTGATAAATTTCCGCATCCTGATGAATTTTAGCAGAACCGTCTTTGCCGCTGCCAGAAACTACTAACCTTATTTTATTCAACAATCTTTCTTTTGAGAAAGTCTTTGTTTGGTAAGAAGGCGTATAATTTTTTTTGTTCGGCAAAATCCAAATTTGCAAAAGATGTGTATTGTTTATCGGAGACGGATTAAACTCACTGTGAAGCATGCCTGTGCCTGCACACATTACCTGTATTTGCCCGGGGGTTAAAATTTTTGATTCGCCTGTTGAGTCTTTGTGCTCCAAAGCTCCGTCCAATATTATTGTAATAATTTCCATATTTGCATGAGAATGTGTTTCAAAACCGCCTGACGGAGCAATCACATCATCGTTAATCACCCTTAAATCGCTAAACCCCATATTAAACGGATTAAAATACTGCGCAAAAGAAAAACTGTGCGCACTCTTTAGCCAATCGGTAACAGTTTTACCGCGTTCTTCTCGGGCCATTAATTTGTACATTCCGCCTGTCCCCCCGTTTCATTATTATTCTCATTTATTACGTATTGAGTCTTTGCTTATAAAGTATAAACGTACAAAATGAGATTTTTTATATCTTATAGGAGGCGAATTTATGACTATTTTTCCGGCATAACAATTTCTTATAAAAGAACTCTAAAAATTTTAGATAATAAAATATCCTGCCGCAAAAACTCGGACTCACTCATTTTTTTATACCTTGCAGGTGTAACTGAATTATTAAGAGCCGCTATACCGTTGTTATTTTTTAAAAAACTTTCAACTGAATATTTTGTGCCGAAATAATAATCTCTGTACCTTTTAGCAGTGTCGGATAAATCATCTGAAAACATATACTCCAGCTTATACGACCAAAACATATTATCAATAAGTAAAAAGTTCTTTAATAAAGAATTTTTCACAATGCTGTTCAGCGGTATATTTCGATTTTTCCGTATCTCCGGCAAATAATACTCAAAACGATAGTGTAGTATTAATTCTTCCAAAAGACACGAATGTCTTTTGGACATAATAAATCCCGGAATTATTTTATTGTGTTGACGGAAAAAAACTGTATCATAATGTTTTAATGCATTAAAATTGTGCTTAAATGAATCGGTAATTATTGTATCCGCATCAAGAAAAATTCCCCCGTTACAATACAGAACAAGACAGCCTATATAATCAGAAAACACCGGTGCATGCGAATTATGCGGATTTAATACCGATTCTGTCAACAATTGTTTATCTATATAATCAGCTATGTTATCGGAAGTCAGTATAATTATTTGGCAGTTTTTGGGGAGATGCTGCTTCCAGGTTTTTATACATAAGTTTATATATGGTGGTATAATATTAGCAAAATTAATGAATGTAAAAATTTTAGTGTAATGAAAGTTCATTAGGTTTCCCGAATATTAATTTTTTTTAAATTTTAATGCAGATTTATAACCCCGTATGTATTATTAGTTTAGACAATGCTAAACACTCTTATTTTCCCCATGATATGTCATAAAACACCTAAGTCAACAACAATAATCAAAATTTATAGGTGTCTAAAAACGTTAAGTTGCGCATCTAATGCGTATATACTAAAACGAAAGGACACAGATATGACAAATTTCAAAAACGGTTTGGGTAGCAACATTAAATACCTAAGAAAAGTAAGAAACATTACACAAGAAGATTTAGCAGGTGTAATAGGAATTCACTCCAGACAACTTTCTAAAATCGAAACAGGTGAACATTTTCCGTCTTGCAAAACATTAGAAAAAGTTTGTATTACTCTGAACATTCAGCCTAAAGAATTATTTGATTTTGAATTTTTAACAGAGGAATACGAAGGCGCATTGAGCGGTACAGCCAATGAAACTGTCTTTCAGGTTTCATCGACACCCAAAAATAATGTATATCAACTGCGCAATGCCAAGGAAAAAGACAAAACCTGTACTGATAAAAGTATGGCAAATACCGCTAAAAATTTAAATAAACCGATATTTGTCGAATATTTTGACGAGAAAAAATCTTCCAAAATAGTTGTGTTTTATCCAGACGGCAAAGAAAAAATTATAAGAAACTCTGTCAATGTTGAAGCACAGCGCAACTTGAATTATATGGTCGGTGAATTCAGAAAAATTTCCAAGGACAAGAAATCCTCTGAGTTTATCAAACTCGCACTTGATGCATTAAAAAGCGATAGTGCTCTGGCAAAATTGAGTAATCTTGTAGAGGGAATGAAACTTGCAAGAGGCATTAACGATAACCAAAAGTAAAAATTATTTTTAATCTTTTTCGTTATCAAAAATTAAAGACAATTGTGGCACTTCAGGCGCAGGGACTTTGTTCTTGCGCTTGTTTGCCGACAAATCTTTTGAATAATCCACCTGCATTTTGGTCATCATATCCTCAGCGGTTTTAATAACGGATTGAGGCAAGCCGGCCATTTTTGCAACCTGAATACCGTAACTTTTGCTTGCGGAACCTTCTATCACTTTTCTTAAGAATATAATTTCTCCATCGTTTTCCGATATTGTTACACGGTAATTTTTAATCTGCGGGAAAATACTGCTCATAACGTTAAGTTCGTGATAGTGAGTAGCAAAAATGGTTCTTGCCTTTATTTTCGTTGCAATATACTCCGCAACGCTCCACGCAATGGCTACGCCGTCATAGGTGCTTGTGCCCCTGCCTATTTCATCCAGCAGAATAAGGCTTTTTTCCGTAGCGGAGTTGAGGATAAAGGCAGTTTCGTTCATTTCCACCATAAAGGTTGACTGCCCCAAAGACAAATCATCAACAGCACCGACCCTTGTGAATATTTTGTCCACAATCCCTATTTTTGCCGCATCGCATGGCACAAAACTGCCTATCTGCGCCATTATAACGATAAGGGCATTCTGGCGCATGTATGTTGATTTACCCGCCATGTTAGGGCCGGTAAGAATCATAAACTGCGTGTCCTGCTGCGAATTGTTATCGGCAACGAGTTTTAAATCGTTAGACACATATTTGCCCATAGGCAGAATTTTTTCCAGAACAGGATGTCTGCCCTCTTTTATATAAAGCTCGTTGGAATCGGTAACTAGAGGTCTTGTGTATTTGTTCTCAATTGCGCATACCGCAAAAGAAACAAGCACATCCATATCCGCAATCGCTTCCGCCACCTCTCTTATCGGATCAACAAATTCTTTGGAATACTCTCTTAAGTCGGAAAAGATTTTTGATTCCAGCTCAACGGATTTTGACTGTGCGGAGAGTACATCTGCCTCGTGTTTTTTCAGTTCTTCCGTTACAAACCTTTCTCCGTTTGTTAAGGTCTGGCGTCTTATATAGTGGTCAGGTACCATATTAAGATTGGAGTTTGACACTTCTATAAAATATCCGAAGGTTTTTGAAAAACCGACCTTCAAAAATTTTATTCCGGTTTCTTCTTTCTGTTTGTTTTCAAAATCAACAAGCCAGTTTTTTCCGCCTGTTAAGAGTTCTCTGTAATAGTCCAAATCACCGGATACGCCTTCTTTAATGACACCGCCGTCTTTTACGGTTATGGGGGCATCGTCTTTAATTGTTTTGTCTATAATTTCAGCAAAGTCAACAAGGTTTGTTTTAACTTCGCCGAGTTTTGACAAAAGTGCGGAGTTGAAATTTTTTAATACTTCGCTAAACATCGGCAGAAGATTTATTGTGTCCTTCAGCGCAACAAAATCACGGGGATTGGCTGTATTGTTGCTTATCCTTGTAGAAAGTCTTTGAATATCATAAACTTTTTCCAAAAGACCGATAAGCTGAATTCTTGATTGTGTATTTTTTATGAGCTCTTCAACCGCATCTTGTCTTTGCACAATGTTTTCAATATTTTTTAACGGCTGATGAATCCATTTTTTAAGCTGTCTTGCGCCCATGTTTGTCTTTGTGTTATCTATTGCCCACAAAAGACTGCCGTATTTTGCTTTGTCCCTCGAGGTTTCCGTAAGCTCAAGATTTCTTCTTGTGTTTGTATCGATAGAAACGAACTGGTTCAGGCTGTAGGTTGTAATTTTTTCAAACTTGGGGAAATTCTCCTTTTGTGTCCTGAAAAGATATTCAAAAATAGCGCCTGCTGCGCAAAATCCGGCTTTACATTGAGAAAAGCCAAAGGTTTCGGCTGATTCAAGCTTAAAAATTTCTTTAATATTTTTTTCCGCTCTGTCAATATCAAAAGCAGCATAGCTTATTTTTGAGCAGTTGTAGTTATTTGTGATTTCCTCGGGCAAATCGATAAGTTCATTGCCGACATACTGAAAAGGCAAAACTTTTTGAGAAATTTTGGGGACTACAATTTCAGTCGGTCTTATTCTTGCAAGTTCACTCAACAGCTGTTCAAAATCCGTTTGAGTAACCTTAAACTCGCCGGTTGAAATATCCGTGTATGCAAGTCCGTACAGGTCGGATTTTTTATCTTTGATAACAGCTGCAAGATAGTTGTTTGCATTGGATTTTAAAAGGTTTGTTTCCGTCAGTGTGCCTGCGGTGATTGTTTTTACGATAGCTCTTTTTACAAGCCCCTTAGCCAGTGCGGGGTCTTCCATTTGTTCGCATATAGCTATTTTATGACCTTTTTCAAGAAGTTTGGGCAGATAGTTGTCCACCGCTTTTACGGGAATTCCGGCCATGGGTATACGCCCGAGCGAGCCGCCTTCACGGCTTGTTAACGTGATTTCCAAATCCTTTGACAGGATAAGAGCATCTTCAAAAAAAGTTTCGTAAAAATCACCCATGCGATATAACAAAAGCACGTCGAGATTTTCTCTTTTGATTTCTAAAAACTGTTTTAGCATGGGGGTTGCTTCGTTAATATCAACATCCATGCTGTTAATATAATTTATTTCCGGTTTTGACATACGCTCCTCACTTATAAAAGAAATTTACTATAAAGCGGGGCTTTTTTCAAATCCGTAAATAATAAATACAAAAAGTTTGTTGACATCCAATTATGTCTTAGATATTATTATGCATACAGTTGAGATGTGACGTACATCTTGTTTTATAGGCTCCCATCGTCTAGAGGCCTAGGACACATCCCTTTCACGGATGCGACAGGGGTTCAAATCCCCTTGGGAGTACCATTTTAAAAGAGCCGAAAGGCTCTTTTTTATTGTGTAATATTAAAAATTCGTTTGATTATTTATAACGAAAGTAACAAGGGTGGACTTTGTTCTTTCATTAAATTATTCATTGTTTTTAATCTCGTCTTAAGTTCCTGTAGTCTTGTTTTTAAATAAAGCAAGTGCCTGTGTATAAATATTCTTGTTCTCTTTTGACAAAACAGATGTGTTGTAATGTGGATAATCGTCACCTTTGGTACAATTATCTTAAAAATATTTAAAAACATAGTAATAAGGCGATGAAAGTTTCTTCACCGCCCTATTATTGTTAACTAAAATCAGGAAATATAAACATGATTCCCGTTTATTGTGACCCACCGACCATTACCTGATGAATTACTTTGAGAAGCATTACTTTTTCTAAAAACAGGATATTTTTTCTTACGTTCCTCTTGCATTTTATGATATTTGGCTTTTATTTCATCAGAAAGTTTTTGACTTGGTGTTCGTGTATCTATATAAGAGTCAATATTAGCAGCATAGCCAGTTGGAGTACCGTTTTTGTTTAACAAATATTGATATTTATTTTTTAGTCTTTCTTTCTCTTTTGGGTCAGAGATGTTATTGAGTTTTTTTAGACTTCCTGTGTAATCATCATCAAAAGGAGTTTTTGTGTCTGCATAAGAAGGTCTGAAATCCGGGTCTTTTATAAGTTCATCCGCTCGCTTTTCTATTCTTTTAACTCTGTTTATCCAACCTTGTTTAAAGTCTTCTTGTCTTGGATCATCTTTGACTTCTTTAAGATGTTGTTTAAGCCTAATATCGAGCATATTGTAGAAATTACCGTTTGCTTGTTTAAACATGTTTTTAGATGTTATAGGGTGAAAATTTACTGCTGTATCAAACAAAATATATGCATCACGAATATCTTCTTGTTTGTCAGCTCCTGATTTTAAGTAGTAATCTTCGTAGTAAATTTTAGCTGCTTCTTCTTTTGTGATGTCTTTTACATCTTTGTGGGGTAGATTTCTCTTTCTTGTATATTCATCCAAAGAAATTTGAGCTATGCCAAAATTTGTTCGTCCGCCTCGATCATTTTTATGGTTACTAAAACCACCTTCTTCTGCAAATACATAATCGAGTAAAGTGTTGAATTTTTTGTCGTACATTTTCTTTTTCCTTTCTGTAAATACGATTTTTTACTAAACAGAAAGGTTAAAATAAATTATGAAAAATTATGGTTCATTTGCATATTGTATATAGCTTTTTAATAACAAGGCTCGTTCTTTTACAATATATGCTTTTTGACCTGCACTGATAGTATAATATATTGTTCCTGTCTTATAGAAAATAACATTTTCGTTGACATCGAATTCGGATTTTATATAATTTTCCCATTTTTTCTGTGAATCAGCTATTTTTTCGTACTTTTCAGCAGGCAGCATGTGTTTTAAAGTCATTAAGTTTTTATCAATCTCTTTAAACCAAGCCTCTGTTGCTTCAAGTGCACAGTTACCCATACCGATATTTGATGTATCTGCAATTTTTATACATTTTTCTTCTTCTATATCAATAGGATATTTTGCGGGTTCAGGTATTTCAGGTTCTTTAACAACGGGGTGTTCTTTACAGTATTCTGCACAAGAAGGACATTGCGGCTCTGTGGCAATCTGATTTTTCTGTACTTTGGTACAACCGGAAGAAATTAATATTAATGATAATAAAACAAGAATTTTTTTCATAAATTTATTTTAACCTATTTTTTGTTTATTGCATTATTTTTTATGCAAATAAACATAACAAACCAAAACAGCACTATTACCTGAATAGTGGTTTTAGATTTATTGCCTTCTTTTTCCACTCTGCCGAATAAAAGCTGACTAAATGTCAGGTTTTATGAGAGGCTTTGATTTCGTGAAAAATGGCCTCACGAAAAAACAATAAGCTTTTTAATAAAGCTTAATTTGTAAATAGTGAGTACGAACAAAGATTACCTGAATCTTTGTGAATAGCCTCCCGGGCTATATAAGCTATGTCTTCACGGAACCTGCCGCTACTATCGGATTATTTCCGTTCGCCAAAAGCGTGGTTTTGGCTCACATGGACACTGGGTTCACTATCGTTCACACGGTGTGTCCGAAAAAATCCTCTCCGTACTTTGTATTCGATACCTGACCGAACCATTTCAGGGTCTTTCGACTTTTTTATTATACACTATGTTTCAGAACTTTTAAAGTGTCTTTATTTCATCGGTGATATTCCTTTCCTGTCGGGTGAATATATCTTTAAAGGTATGAAAATAGGATAAGAGCGATGAAAGACAAACAGGTTAACATGCCAAAGTATGTTGAAAATTATTCTGTTGTTTTTATTATAGTTATGAATTTGTTTACCAATGTTTAAAATCATCAATAGATAATATACAATGATGTTTATGCAAGAAATAGTACAAGACGTAATTACAGCTTTAAAAACCTCCTTTAATTCATCATTCGATGATTTTGAGGGTATGTATTTATACGGTTCTCAAGCAAGAGGAGATTTTAACAAGGACAGCGACATTGATATAGTTGCTGTTTTTAAGGAAGAAAATAAAGAAAAACGCCGTTTGATATGGCGTATTGTTTCTAGGGTTGAATATGATTTTGATGTAAGTATAGATTTACACCCGATGACAAAAGAAAGTTTGGAGAAAAATACAGTTTTTCATAATCAGGTGGTAGAAAGTGGAATATTCTTTGATGTAGAAAATCTATAATTTATTTTAAATAAATTTTTTCCCAATCCTGTCCCACTTTTTTTCAAAAAATGCGAAAAATTGAGAAAAATCCCGAAAAATAAAAAATTTTAAAAAATACAAATTTTCAAGCTATTACTGGTTTTGGCTTGTTGTCTATTAATGGGAGTTATTCGCTTTTTTTATTGAATTCCGCTTTCAAATCCCCTTGGGAGTACCATTTCATTATAAGGAGCCTAAAGGCTCCTATTATTGTAAATAGGCAAAACTTTTCAGGGGTTCGAAACTTCTCTAAATCATAAGTTAAACCTTTAGGGAATATTAATTTTTGTAATCTCTGTTTTGTATCTAAATCACTATTAAGCCATAGTGTTTCAATATTATTTATTGCGTTGCATACATATTCAAGACAGTTCTTAAAATCGTCTTTTAGAAGTGGTTTTTTTATAAAAAATGATATGAAGGGTACACTTCAGTAAGCCCAACGACTCAGCCGTATAAAATATACAGCTCTCAACTATATGAAAATATTGTAACCTTTTTGACTCGTTGATTTCTTTATAAGACAATGTATTTATATATGTCTAGACTTGGGATTACAGAGTAACTTAATGTATATAAAAGAAGTAGAAATAGATAACTTCAAATCTTTTGCAAACAAAATAACCATACCGTTTTTAAAAGGTTTTACAACTATCTCGGGACCGAACGGCTCGGGGAAAAGTAACATTATTGACAGTATTTTGTTTGCGCTTGGTCTGTCTACCTCAAGAACATTAAGAGCGGAAAAAATCTCCCAGCTTATATCTACCCACAACAGAAGAAACGAAGCCATCGTTAAAGTGACTTTTGCTCCCGAGGATGCAGAAGAAAAAGAGTTTTCCGTAGCGCGTAAAATTAAAAAATCTTCGCAAGGGTACAACTCTATTTATTATTTGAATGACAAGATAGTTACTCTTACTGATATTCATACAATTCTTGAAAAATATAACATTACCCCCAACAGCTACAACGTCATAATGCAAAACGACGTTATGTCCATAACAAACTGCTCCGATACGGACAGAAGAAAAATTATAGACGAGATAGCGGGTGTTGCGGACTTTGACCGCCGTATAGAGCAGGCTCAGGGCGAACTCGGCACAGTGGAAGCACGTGTTCAAAACTCTCTGCTTATTCTGAGCGAGGTTGAAACATCTCTTGAAAGGTTGAAAGCTGAAAGAGAAATTGCCTTAAAATATCAAAAACTAAGGGATGAAAAAACACAGCTTGAAAGCCAGATTTCAACGGTAAAATATTTTGAGATTAAAAAAGGTCTGGAACGTGCTCACGAAAGCATATTGGACGCTAACAAGAAGAAAAAAGAAGAAGAGGTCAGGGTAAAAAAACTTGATGATCAGCTTCTTGTTGTGAAAGCAAAACTGGATGAACTTTCCGAACTTGTTAAAGAAAAAGGCGAAGCCGAACAAATCGAGGTTAAAAAACAGGTTGAAGAAATCAAAGGTCAGGTGGATAGAAAAGAATCCGCCATTGTCTATGCAGATAAAGGGATTCAGGATAACTTAAAAACCATTGAAAATGCAAAAAACGGCATTGAAGACCTTAAAAAGAAAAAAGAACAAACACAGTTAAATATCGAAAATAAAAACCTCGAAATTCAAAACCTTGAAAAAGAAAAAGAAGAGAAAAAAGCTGACCTGCTAAAAACTCTGCAGGAGGTTTCAGGCTTAAACGAAACTGCCGACAAATTTCTTGCCAAAAGAAACGAACTAAGAAAACAGCTTGAACAAATTAAAGACGAAGAAACAAAAATTATTCAACAGCAGGCTCCGCTTGAAGCTGAACTCAATAACCTTGTGAGAAGTGTTGAAGAGGCAAAAAATAAAATAGCTGAATACGAGGAGTTTAAACAAAATTTTGCAGGCAACAAAGACCGTGTTGAAGTTCAGGTAGAAGAACTCGGCAAAGAGCTGCAGGATTTTAAAACCATTCAGGAAAATACCCTGTATGAATTGGATAAAACCAAAAACGAATTGAATGACGTTCAATATAATGTTCAAACGGCGTATCGAAAAATTTCCCAGATGGAAGCACAAAAGCAGGCATTTGATGAGGCAAACTTCGGACGTGCGGTTGATACGGTTTTGAATGCTAAAATTAAAGGCGTTCATGCGACCCTCGCACAGCTCGGGCAGGTTGATAAGGAATATTCAACGGCTCTTGAGGTTGCCATGGGCGGAAGAATGGCTAACGTTGTTGTTGACGATGACGAAACAGCAAGAGTTGCCATTGAAGTTTTGAAAAGTGCAAATGCAGGGCGTGCAACATTTTTGCCCTTGAACAAAATCAACAAGGCTCCGCGCTCTTTAAGACTTCCTAAAGACAAAGGGGTTATTGATTTTGCAATAAATCTGATTGATTTTGATGACGAATATATTAACGTATTTTTCCATGCGTTGGGCGAAACACTTGTTGTGGAAGATTACAATTCTGCCCGCAAACTCATCGGACAGTACAGAATGGTTACTTTAACGGGTGAACTTTTTGAAAAATCGGGTTCGATTTCGGGCGGTTCGCAAAAACGTTCGGGCTTAAAATTCAGCCAGACTCAAGATGATGAGCTTGCAAAATTTAAAGAAAGATTAAAAGCATTTGAAAAAACTTATGCGGAACTCGAGCGCAAGAAAACTGATTTGGAATTAAAACTCGATAAGGTCAGAGGTTCTTACTCAAACACCATGACAGAATACAATAAGGCTAAAATGGAGCTGCAAAACCTTATTGCAAATTCCGAAAACAACGAAAACAATATCAAAGAAAGACAGGAGTTCCTTGCTCAGGCTGAACCCAGGGTAAAAAATATTGAAAAGCAGCTTGATGACATGGAACAAAAATTGATGTCGTACAATGAGCAGGCTCTTAAGCTCGATGAAGAAATTAAAGAAATCGAAGAAAAAATGAGTCCGCAGGAGCTGCAAAACCTCAAAAAATTAACCGAGGAAAAAGAACAGCAGATTAAAAACATCGAAAACGCCATTGCACGTGCACATAACGAAATAGACGGCTTTAACAGAACGATTGTATTCCACGATGATGTTATAGATACAAAAACAAAAGAAATTGCAAAACTCGGCGCTGACAACGAAGTTTACGAACAGGATAAAGTTAAGTTTAAAGAAGAGATTGTTGAACTTAAAAAACAGATTGATGTTCTTGAGGTTAAAATTAAAGAACTCGGCGAAAAACTTATTGAAATCCAAACCGAGCGTGATGCTGTTAACGCTCAGTTCCTTGAACTTGAAAAAGAAAAGAACGTTATTGTTTTAAATATAGAAAAAATCGAAGAACAAATCGAAGCCTTTAAAGCACGCAGACGTGAACTTGAACCGCAGCTTGAAAACATTAAAGAAGAGCTTAAAGAAAACGGCATAGAAATTTCAAAACTTCAGGAGATAGAAATATCCGTTGAAGAAATTACCGGAAAAATTCAGAGATTGCAAAAACGCATGGATGAACTGGGCGATGTTAACATGCGTGCCATAAAATCTTATGACGAAGTTTCCGAGCGCCAGAACGAATTAAAAACAAAAATAGAAACTCTGTCTAACGAAAAAAATCAGATTATGGACAGAATGCAGGGCTATGAAAACCTTAAAAAAGATACGTTTATGAACACATACAATCACATAAACGACAACTTTAAAGATATCTTCCATAAACTCTCTGAGGGCGAGGGCACACTTTACCTTGATAACCCCGATCAGCCTTTTCAGGGCGGTATGTCTATCGAGGCGCAGCCAAGAGATAAAGAAAAAACAAGACTCAACCTTATGTCAGGCGGTGAAAAATCACTCACGGCGCTGGCGTTTGTATTTGCCATTCAAAAATATCTGCCTGCACCGTTTTATGCGTTTGACGAGGTGGACGCTAACCTTGACGGTATTAACGTAGAAAAACTTGCGGATATGGTAAGAACTCAGGCAGAAAATACGCAATTTGTAGTAGTTAGTCACCGCAAACCTATGATAGAATCAGCTAATAGGACAATCGGTGTTACTCAAAAAGAAAAAGGAAAAACACGTGTAACGGGCGTGAAACTAAGGGATTAGGATAAAAAATGGAAACTGCCGAATCGAATTTACATCATGATTTTTATGTTCCGGAGTCGGCTTCGCACAGCGAAGATACTCAGGACATGTCCATGATTTCCGTTAACGAAATCCAAAAAGATATTACGGATCAGGTTGACGGGATAGAGATTCTTGTCGGCATGGCAAAATCCGGAAAAATTGACCCGTGGAACGTTGATATTGTCGATGTTACGGACAAATACCTTGCCCACCTTTTTCAGATGAAGGCGCAAAATCTCAGATTAACGGGTCGAACACTATTGTTTGCCGCAATTCTTTTGAGGTTAAAATCAAACGTTCTGGAAGGTATTGATGTAAACCAGATAGAAGGTATCGAAGAAGAACATCCCGAGGATTTTGAATTTAACGATGACCCGTGGGATGATGAAGAAATTAACACAAACAACGTTATCTCTCTTGACGAGGTGTTGCAGCGCAGAACCAGTATCAGGCTCAACAGAAGCCGTATGGTTAATTTAAAAGACCTGATTAAACAGCTGCAATTTTATGAAGAACTGGACAGAAAACAGTCTTTAAAAAATGCGCATGAACGTGCAAAAAGACGTGTGCGCTCTTATGCAAGACTCACTCCCGATGATATTGTGAACCTTGCTCACGATGAGTATATTGAAAAGAGTGTTGAGGTTTTGCACGAAAACTTAAAAAGAATTTTTGAAACACAGGAAAAAGTTGAACTCACGACGTTAACTCTTCTGGGTCTGGATAAAATTTCGGCTTACATTGCGTTGTTGTTTTTGACAGCCGAGCCTGATTCCGACGTTGATTTGTATCAGGAGGAATTTTACGGCGAGTTGTATGCCGTTCCGTACAAAAAGCCTGAAGAACAGCCCGACACCGCACAGAGTGCGTGACAGAATAAATTTTTATTTAAAATTTTCTGTATGACCCAAGGATTTTTATATAATTTGTGTTTAACCTGATTAAATCAAGCACCTTTTGTGACGGCTCATCTGTTATATGCCCTTCAAAATCCACAAAAAATACATATTCTCCAAGATTTTTTTTAGACGGTCTTGAGTCAATGTATGACAAGTTTATGTTAAGTGCATCAAAAACGTTCAAAACTTTAACAAGCGCACCGGGTTGATTTTTTGTGGCAAAAGCAATGCTTGTTTTGTCACTGTCAGTGGCAGTTGTGCTGCAGCGGGAAAGCATTACAAAACGTGTTTTATTATCCGGCTCGTCGTTTATGTTTTTTGCAAGCACGTTCAATTTAAATAACTCCGCTGTTCTTTTATTTGCGATTGCTGCGTATGATTCGTCAAGGTTAACAAGCTCCTGTGCTGCTTTGCTGGTGGAGGCTTTTTCTATTTGCTCAACAGTGGAATCAAAATGTTTGCTTATAAAATTCTGGCATTGAGCAAGCGCCTGCGGATGAGAGATTATTTTTTTTATTTTTTTTATATCTTTTGCTTTTGACACAAGACAGTGATGAATGGGAATAACAGTTTCCGCACAAATTTGCACATTGTGGTCTTTCAGGTTCAAAAGATTGTCGAGAGTTTCTCTTACCATTCCTTCAATGGAATTTTCTATAGGAATAATCCCTGCCGTGTGCGGGTTTTTATCAACATACTCTATAATTTTTTTTACGGTTGCAAACGGAAGCTGCTCAAGTTTTTTTTGCGCAAGCATTGTTAAAAACTGGTTTTTGGCAATTTCGCTGTAGGTGCCGACAGGACCCAAAAACAAAAGCTCTTTTATTTCTTCATTTATCTCAATCATTTTGCCGTACGCCGATTATCTGGTAAAATAACATTTATTACATTGTACAAAATTGTTTTTAAATTGACAAATTGTACAAATAGCGAATCAGACTTACGGGAAAAGGTATGGAAACTAACATTAAATTTGGTACTGACGGGTGGAGAGCCGTTATCGGCAAGGATTTTAATCACAAAAACGTGGAAATAGTAACAAAAGCCATTGCACAATACATTATTGATGAGGACGGAATAAACAAGCCCGTTATTATAGGCTATGACCCCAGAAATATGGCAAAAGAGTTTGCACAATTCAGTGCGGAAATTTTATCGCAAGCGGGTTTTAACGTTACCGTTTCGTCAGAAATTATCCCGACACCGGTGCTTGCTTTTAATGCAAAATACAGAAACGCAGCTGCTTTGATGTTTACGGCATCTCACAACCCGCCGGAATATCTCGGGATAAAATTCATCCCCGATTATGCTGGGCCCGCCACCACAAAAATTACCAATGCAATAATGGAAAACATCAAAAATATTGATTCTGTTGTGTTTAAATCACTGCAAAAACCCGAAATCAAATACGAATCTTTTAAAGAACCTTATTTTAAACATATTGAATCAATTATTAATTTTGAAAAAATAAAAGACTACTTTACCCGAGAAGATGATGACGGAGAAATTGTTTACGACGGTCTTTACAGTGCAAGCATAGGCTATTTTGATGAACTTTTAAAACGCAACGGCATAAGCTGTGAAACCTTGCACATGCATCATGACCCCAATTTCGGCGGCGGTATGCCCGAGCCGAAAGCAAAATATCTGTCGGAATTAATTGACCTCATTGCCCGCAGAACCAGCGCAATAGGGCTAAGCAACGACGGCGACGGCGACAGGTTCGGGGTAATCAACGAAAAAGCGGAGTTTGTAACCCCCAATGAAATTATTGCTCTGCTTTTAGGGCACTTAATCAACAACAAAAATTATTCCGGCAGGCTGGTTAAAACTGTCGGGGCAAGCAGAATGCTTGATATAATTGCGGATTATTACAATGTTGAGGTTATAGAAACGCCTGTCGGTTTTAAATGGGTGGGTGCCGCAATGCGTGAATATGACGTTATAATCGGCGGTGAAGAATCCGGCGGCTTAAGCATTAAAGGTCATATTCCGGAAAAAGACGGCATACTTGCCGACTTGCTGGTTTTAGAAATGCTTGCTTACGAAAATAAATCTCTGTGGGAATTGCAAGAGGATTTAAGACAAATTGCGGGCTGTACTTTTATCAATGAGCGTGTCGATGTAAAACTGCTTGATAATCATCAGCTTGAAATTTTAATGAAAAAATATTCTCAGCTTGAAAAAATTGCAGGCTTTGGAATAAAAGAAACCGATGACAAAGACGGTATAAAATACTATCTTGACGATGACAGAACCTGGGTGCTAATACGCCCCAGCGGTACCGAACCGTTGTTGAGGATTTATTTTGAATCTGACACTAAAGAAAAAATAGAAAAATTAAAGGAATTTTTTAAGTAATGAATAATTTAAAACCATGTTCTTTAATAGATTATAGACATTCAATAGCTACATTTTTTTTAATGTTCAGCGCCATTTTTATAATAAGCGGTACTTTGGCAATATATATAAAAGAGGCTATTTGGGGCTTTGGCATTTTAATTTTTCTTGTTAGTTTAATAGTAGTTTCGACTGTTCGCTCGACAGATAAAACTTTGCCTAGATTTATTGGTGCGGGTGATGATTCATTAAAGATAGTTTACTGGGACAAGAAAGAAAAAATTGTACCGTTTCAAGATATTACACAATTTATTGTTGACGGCTTTATCGGCAGATCTGTGCAAACAATTATAACTATAAAAACAAAAGATGATGTGATTAAAGTCAAGATAGAAATTTTTGACAGCGCAGTTGATATTATTGCTTGTTTAAAAGACAAAATTGATATTGAGTATAAAAATAAAGCTCTTGAAAACATGTTCAAAAACAATATAATTGAGCCGTGGCGGAAAAAATTCCGTATTGCATTTACTTATTTCTGGGTGACGGTGTTCTGGATGATTGCTATTGCATTGTGTTTTACCATGCCGTCAATGGTTCGTTAACTGTTTACTGTTTTAGTTGTTCAAACTGTGAATCGGAGCGGGGATTCTTCCGCCACGCTGCACAAATTTGCTTGAAGAAAGTGTGTTAACACTCATAATCGGCGCCTCGCCAAGCAGCCCGCCGAATACAACCTTATCCCCAGCCTTTTTATTCGGTGCGGGGATAATCCTTACTGCCGTAGTCTTTTTGTTAATCATACCTATTGCCATCTCGTCCGCAATTATGCCGGATATTGTGTCTGCCGGCGTATCTCCGGGGATGGCTATCATATCTAAGCCTACCGAACAAACAGAAGTCATTGCTTCAAGCTTGTCAAAGGTTAAACAGCCCTTAGTTGCAGCCTCTATCATGCCTGCATCTTCAGAAACCGGTATAAAAGCCCCCGACAAACCGCCGACATGAGAGCTTGCCATGATACCGCCTTTTTTAACTGCATCGTTAAGCATTGCAAGTGCAGCGGTTGTACCGTGGGCACCTGCATGCTCAAGCCCCATTGCCTGAAAAATTCCTGCAACACTATCGCCGATTTCCGGCGTAGGTGCAAGAGAAAGGTCGATTATGCCGAAGGGAAGGTTCATCCTCTGCGCCATTTCCCTGCCGACGAGTTCTCCCGTGGACGTGATTTTGAAGGCGATTTGTTTTATTTTGTTTGCCATTTCGCTAAAGTTTGTGCCCTCGGGTAATGCTTCTATTGCCGCACGTACAACCCCCGGACCCGACACACCGACGTTCAGGGCGCATTCAGGCTCGCCGTAACCGTGGAAAGCACCTGCCATAAACGGGTTATCTCCAGGAACATTGCAAAAACAAACAAGTTTTGCCGCACCGATACCGTCTTTGTCCGCCGTCAATTGCGCCGCCTGCTTTATTGTCTGACCCATTTTTAAGACCGCATCCATATTTATGCCCGCTTTAGAGCTTGCAACATTCACCGAAGAACAAATTCTCTCCGTTTGTTTTAAAGCCTCGGGAATACTTTCGATAAGCGCAATATCGCCCCGTGTGCAGCCTTTTTCCACCAGAGCGCCGAAACCGCCTATAAAATTTACGCCGACATCTTTTGCGGCTTTATCAAGAACTTTGGCAAGATGCACATAATCGTATTCTTTGCAGGATTCGCCCACAAGTGATATCGGGGTTACGGAAATTCTTTTGTTGATTATGGGAATGGAGTATTCTTCTTCTATCTCGTTTGCCATGGCAACAAGATTTTTGGCATACCGTGTGATTTTTTCGTAAATCTTTTCTCCAACGGCTTTTACATCGGTATCGCAGCAGTCACGCAGGCTTAATGCAAGCGTTACCGTCCTTATATCCAGATGATGCACACGAATCATGTCTATGGTTTCCAGTATGGAATCAGCGTTTATATAACTCATTTTTCCTCACAATTTAAAATTTCAAACAAAATATACAGGCTGGTGCTTGTGTTTTAGATGTTATGCATTTTGTCAAAGATTTGTTTTTTTTGAACCCAGATTTCCATCTGCAATTCTTCGCCGGCTTTTTGGAGCGCTTCTTTTATTTCTTTAAAAGATTTTTCCGCTTGAGAAATATCGCCGAGCAAAAACATAACAAAATAATCCTGCATAATGGTTTGTTTTATGTCCTCGATATTTACCCTGTATTCGGCAAGAACATTGGCAACTTTTGCAACGATGCCGATTCTGTCCACACCGGAAACGGTTATTATTATTTTATTTTCGGATCTGTTTTCCTGCATTGTTTTACCTCAATATTATGTGCAATATAATAATAACCCATTTAATAAATTAAGTCACCGCTGTAGATTATTTTTTCCTTATTTTGGCTGTCAGTGACTATTAAATTGCCCTGATTATCAATGTTTTTGGCAACATATTGCTCCTTTTGAGCGTTATCTCTCTGCTGTATATAAACAGTTTTGCCTAAAAAGCCAGTATATTTTAAATACTCCTCTTTAAAACCTTCAAACCCGTATTGCTCGGCATTTTCATAATTTTCAAAAAAGGTGTCCAGAAGTTTTTGCAAAAACTCTTCTTTGTTAATGTTTTTTCCGGTTTCAAGATTTAATGAGGTGGCCGGTTTGTCGATACTTGCAATTGTTTGAGCGTCGCAGTTGAGGTTTACTCCTATGCCAAGTACCAAACCTGCGGGTTTGTTGTTTTTAAGCACAGCTTCGCTGAGTATGCCGCAGATTTTTTTGTTGTTAATTAAAACATCGTTGGGCCATTTAATTTGGGGCTGCACGCCGTATGTGCCCAGAACTTTTGCGGCGGCAACGCTCATGTACTGGGTAAAATTGGATATATGAGCGTGGTTTTGCGGTTTCAAAACCAAAGACAGATAAATATTTTCGCAGTTTTTGGAAACCCATACACGGTTGAACCTGCCTTTGCCGTGAGTTTGTTCATCGGCAATAATAGCCGTTCCGTCCTCTAATGTATCAAAATTAGTTTTGCCATAGGTGTTTGTTGAGTCAATACAATTAAATTTTAAAATCTTCATTTATCAACTCTTTTGCGTAACATCAAAACATTACCCTGCTCATCATAACAGGCATTGTCTACCCAGTGCCCGATAAGGTTTTGTTTTGCGTCATACAAGTATTGTTCACGCTCTGAAACAACGTAAGTTGCATTTTTAAATGCACCGTATTTGTTGTACGCAACCGAGCGGTGCGGATAAACATTGTAGGGCTTGTTTAATACATCTACTTTAAAAAGAGACCCTGTCTCGCTGTAATAATAGTTGTGGTAAGGGTCATTAGTGTATCTTACACCGTATGTACCGTCAGAAAACAATGAAAGATAACGGTTGCCTACTTTATGTTGACCATTTTTCATTGATGTATAATTGGCCATGTAATTCGGGTCAGACCAGTAATCTCTGAATTCATTTGGCCCGAGCGCATAGTCTATGTCGCTAAATGTTTCTTCTCTGGCAAGTTCCGCGTTAATTTGCGCGTTGCCTTGCAGCACCAGCGCTGACGCCGGTAGCATAATAAAAAATGCGAGGATTAATAATAAAAACTTTTTCATAATTTAATAATATAATAAAAATACTCCGAAAGTCACGAACTAACGGAGTATTTTTTTGTTAAATTTTTATGCTTTTATACTAAGCTTTAGCCTTAGCTGTTTCAACTATAACAGAGAAAGCTTCCGGTTCTCTGACAGCCATGTCAGCCAGCATTTTTCTGTTAACCTGAATATCAGCTTTTTTAAGTGCATTCATGAATTTTGAATAGCTCAAGCCATGCTGTCTAACAGCAGCGTTGATTCTAACAATCCATAAACGACGCATGTTTCTTTTTCTGTTGCGTCTGTCTCTGTATTGATATTTGAGTTTTTTCATTACAGCAGTATTAGCAACTTTAAAGATTCTGCTTCTTGCGCCGATAAAGCCTTTAGCTAATTTTAATATTTTTTTGTGTCTTTTTCTTAAGACATTTCCGCGTTTTACTCTCATTTTTTAACCTTCCTTATCTTGAATATTTTTTGTACGGTAATTCTCTTGAAACCAATTTCAAATTAGTTTCCGATACTTCTGTCATGCCTGTCATTCTTCTTTTTCTGTCGGCAGACTTGTGTTGAAGCAGGTGTTTTTTACCTGAGGAAAGTCTCATGATTTTACCTGAAGCTGTCACTTTGTAGCGTTTTGCAGCTGCGCGGTGTGTTTTCATCTTTGGCATAGTTTTTTCTCCTTTCAAAATAAAAGCCGGACTCACGGGTGGCGAACCACTTTACGCCGCAGCCCTGTTTGTTTTTAGCGGATTATTATGACATGCCGTCCACAATAACCCTTTATACCATTATTGTATGCGCAAAAAAAAACCATGCAAGCATGAAAACTTTATTTATTCCGTCTTTTTAAAGTTTTTTAACATGAATTTTCGTACGCAGCAGATTATTTTATATAAATTTATTTTAATGATAAAATTATAGTTAAGTAATTGAATAATAAAGGAATTGAGAATGTCAGAAAACAACACCCTTAATGCACCTACGCTTAATGCGATAAGAAACACCAGAATTCAAAAACTAACGGAACTGGCTGATAAAGGTATCAACCCTTATCCGTATTCTTATGATAAAGATGCTTCGGCAAAAAATTTACAGGAAAAATATAAAGATTTGCCTGCCGGTGAAGAAACTAATGACGAATATCACGTTGCCGGACGCGTTATGGCAATAAGAAATACGGGCATGTTTATTGACCTTATGGATGCTTCAGGTAAAATTCAAATTTTCTCTCACAAAGAAAATATGGATCCTGAAAAAATTAAAACTTTAAAACTTGTTGATATCGGCGATATCGTAGGTTTTCAAGGTACTATAAGAAGAACTCCCCGCGGAGAGTTAAGTATTAAAGCAACTGATTTTAAAATTCTTTCAAAATCCTTGCTCCCTCTGCCCGAAAAATTCCACGGCCTGACTGACGTTGAAACCAGATACAGACAGCGTTATGTCGATTTGATTATGAATGAGGAAGTCAGAGATACATTCAGAAAAAGAAGTTTGATTATACAAAAAATCAGAGAATATCTTGCTAAACACGGATTTTTAGAAGTTGAAACACCTATTTTGCAAACAACTGCTTCCGGTGCTAACGCAAGACCTTTCACAACACATCACAATGCGCTCGATATGGATTTAACCTTGAGAATTGCGCTTGAACTCTACTTAAAAAGACTTATAGTCGGCGGGGTTTCGGAAAGAGTTTATGAAATCGGCAGATGTTTCAGAAACGAAGGTATTGATACACGTCACAATCCCGAGTTCACTATGATTGAGCTTTACCAGGCTTATGCTGATTACAATGACATGATGACTTTGACCGAAAACATGGTTGCTTATGTTGCTCAGGAAGTTCTTGGCACAATGAAAATTAAATACGGTGAAAATGAGATTGATTTGACTCCGCCGTGGGACAGAAAAACGATGCTCGGTGCAATTAAAGAAGCAACGGGCGTGGATTTTATGGAATTGTACGATGCAAAACAGGCTGTTGAAGCAGCTAAAAAACTTAACGTTCCAGTCGATGATGACATGAACTGGGGTCAGGTTGTTGAAGCAGTGTTTGAAGAAAAAATCGAACCTTCTTTAATTCAACCCTGCCACATCATTGATTACCCCCGTGAAATTTCACCTCTGGCAAAAGTTCACAGAGATAACCCGAGATTAACAGAACGTTTTGAAACCCGTATTAACGGCTGGGAGTTGGCTAACGCGTTTTCTGAATTGACTGACCCGATTGATCAGAGAAGCAGATTCGAAGCTCAAGCACTGGCTAAGGCCAACGGCGATGAAGAAGCGATGGAACTTGATGAAGACTTTATCACTTCTCTTGAATACGGCATGCCTCCGACAGGCGGTATGGGTATGGGTATCGACAGATTGGTTATGCTGTTGACTGATTCTCAGACTATCAGAGACGTTATTGCCTTCCCGACAATGCGTCCGCTTGATAACAAGTAAGTTTTGTTTGTTAAAACAAATCGATAATTTGCTAAAATAAAAAGCTCCTTACTTTCTAAGGAGCTTTTATTAATTTTGAAGGTGAAGAGCCGGACAAATTGATAGCAACAACAAAAAACATCTGTGCAAAAGGTCCGCCCCACATTGCAGACAGACAGATGGGTGCATACAGTGATTTAGAGGTGGATTTGCAGCTTGCGGACAAGATTATTTTTTTACAGCACTGACTTTTACAACAATTTCTAAAGAGGAAATGAATTTTATTACTTTGCAGTGTATAAAATTTAAAGGGTAGGTTTTAATCGAAGTTAATTAGATCTTTTAATTTGACTTCCAGAGCATCTGCAAGACAAAATAATTTTTTCAAGCTTATATATTTTTGTCCTTTTTCAATCCTGACAATATATTCTCTTGATAAATCTACTTTTTCTGCTAAAAGCTCCTGACTAAAATTTTTAGCAAGACGGTATTTTTTTATATTTTCACCTAATAATTTTAACCTTGACATGTGAACTATTTTGACGCATTATTAAGGATAAGTCTGTGAACTATTTTTCCGAGGTTAAGGTTTATGAAAGAAAAAGTATTAGAAATTTTGGGTGATATGCTTTTAAACAGCGAAAGAATAAAAACTTTGTCAGATATATTATCATCAAGACAGAATCTTGAGCCGGAAATTTATGTACCGCTTCATTTTATTAATACTACAGCCTCTGAGCTGATTGAACAAAATAGCGAGGCCGAAACATTGCTTATGAAAAATTTTTAATATTGTTTATAAATTTCAAAATAAAAAGCTCCTTAATTTCTAAGGAGCTTTTATTAATTTTGAAGGTGAAGAGCCGGACAAATTGATAGCAACAACAAAAAACATCTGTGCAAAAGGTCCGGCCTACATTGCAGACAGACAGACAGATGGGGGCATACAGTGATTTAGAGGTGTATTTGCAGCTTGCGGGCAAGATTATTTTTTTACAGCACTGACTTTTACAACAATTTCTATAGAGGAAATGAATTTTATTACTTTGCAGTGTATGAAGTTCAAGGGGTAGGTTCCGGGGCTTAGGTTTTTATATTTTATTTTCAAAGTCTTTTAAAAACTCTGCCGGAGTTTGTTCAAAACCTTTTGCAATTTTTATCAATGCTTGCAGCTTAATGTCTTGTTTGGAATTTTCAATACGACTTAAGATTGAAGAATCCAAATCAATATCAGCAGCAAACGTGTTTAACGATTTGCCGGTTTTAATCCGTCTATTTCTAATGTATGTTCCAATATTGTAGTATTGCATTTTCTCAATTATGACTTATAATATTTTTAAGTTCATTGGGAAATCACAACAGGTGTTTTTATGAAAGAAAAAGTATTAGAAATTTTGGGTGATATGCTTTTAAACAGCGAAAGAATAAAAACTTTGTCAGATAT
>CALUQO010000035.1 GCA_944322935.1 Candidatus Gastranaerophilales bacterium
AAAGAAGGCAAAAGAATGCAAGGGGGAGCAGGTGCTGGCTGCGGTCAGCCGGCAGCAACTGCGACACTAGATTAGATATTGCTAAAAATTTATTTAATCCGGTGTCGTGTTCCCGTCCGTTATGACTTGATATTCAGTCAACATTTAACGGTGTTTTGGCAACTCAAAGAAAGAAAAGTATCTAAAAAAATAAATCGTATAATAATGCACTCTTTTTGCGCAGAAAAAATTTTACATCAACAATTAAACAGGATTTAGCCATTGTTCAGATTCTGAACACATCCAATCATTGCAAGACCACCGCGACAGACGCTTCAGAATGACAGCAAGATTGTGCGCATCTGTGGAGATTGTGTTAACGTCAGACTAAAGTCTGCCCTATGGCTGAACGTTTCCCCTCACAAGTGCCCTGGGTTCGCTTTCGCTCACTCGGCGGGCACGTTCGATTTCGCAAACTGCATTTCGTATAAACGTTTGTAAAAACCGTTTTCCCTGCACAAAAGTTCATCGTGTGTGCCCAGTTCCACAAGCTCGCCTTCGTTTATTACCGCTATCTTATCGGCATTTTTGATGGTGGATAGCCTGTGAGCAATCACAAAAACTGTTTTGTTGCGCATAAGATTGTCCAATGCCTTTTGCACTACCGCTTCTGATTTGTTATCAAGCGCCGATGTTGCCTCATCCAGAATAACAATCTGAGAATCCTTGAGCATGGCCCTTGCAATAGCAACACGCTGTCTTTGCCCGCCGGATAATGTTGTTCCTCTTTCGCCTATCTCCGTATCCAATCCGTCCGGCATTTCGTGCAAAAATTCGTCAATATGTGCAGCCTGCACAACTTTTTGAATATCGTCTTGAGTTGCGTTAAAATTACCCATCAAAAGGTTTTCCCTTATTGTGCCCGTAAAAAGGAAGTTGTCCTGAAATACCACGGAAATATGTTCCCGCAGAGAACTTATTGTCAAATCTCTTATATCAACGCCGTCAATTTTTATCGCACCGGATGTTACATCGTAAAATCTTGGTATAAGGTTTGCAATTGTTGTTTTTCCGCCGCCGGAATTGCCGACAATCGCAACGGTTTCGCCCACATGCGCGCAAAGGTTAATTCCTTTCAGCACAGGTGTATCTTTTATGTATTCAAACCAAACGTTTTCCAGAGCAACACCCTCTTTAACATTTTTAAGCTCAAGTGCGTTTTCTCTGTCTTTTATTTCCTCTTCTATATCAAAAAGCTCAAGCGTACGGCACAGCGAGACAAATATGTTTTGCAGGCTTGTTAAAGTATTCCCCAGTGTTTTTACCGGTTTGTACAAAAGCAAAAGCGAAGTGACAAACGACAGCAGACTTCCGCTTGTCATCTTTCCTGATAACACCAGATACGTACCGAACGCCATTACAAGCGCAATACCGATTGAGGCTATTGTATACATAATCGGCGACATCCATGCCACACGTTTTACAAGCGACATGTTAACGTCAAAAGATGCCTGGATTTCTTTTTCAAATTTTTTGTACTGATAATCGGAAAGGTTATATGCGCTGACAATTTTGTTGCCTGCCGTTGTTTCGTTAAAATCGGTCATGATGTTTCCGCCGATTTTCATATTTTTGTTGGAAGCAGCCTTGATTCTTTTTCTTATCAACGCTGCAGGCAAAAATGCAATGCATAACACAACCACGCCCACAACAGCAAGTTCCCACGAGTTGTATAACATAACTCCCACAAGCGCAAGCGCCCCGATACCGGAGCTCATTAAAGCTTTTAAGTTATCTAAAATACCTTTTGATGCTGTTTCGGGGTCAGTAAGATATCTGGTAAGAATAATCCCCGAGGAGTTTTCGTCATAAAACTTTGCATCCATGTGTACAAGCTTTTGGAAAAGCCCGAGTTTTACGTCGTTTGTAACCCTTTGTGCCGTCCAGTTTGTCAAATAATCGTTAAGATATCTCAAAAGCCCCTGCAATGCGGCAAAAGCCACTATCCCGAACGGAATTATGTAAGCAAGCAGCAAATTCTTTTTTATTAAAACCTCATCCATATAAGGCTTTAGCGCGTAAGCAATAACACCGTCCAATGCCCCGACAGGCAATGCTATAACAAAGCTTGCTATAATTCTGAATAAATAAGGCTTTATATATTTATACATTCTTTTGGTTAAATACGCATAATCAAAAGAGTTTTCAGCAAGTGTGTCTTTTAATTTCATCGATACTCCCCTATTTATTCCTATTGTTTAATTCTATAATAACCCCGAAAATAATTCCACACCTGTCAAAAATAAATCTTGCACCGGCAATTTAGCGCTAAAAAACTATGCTTTAACCTCTTTGCTGCCGAGAGTTTTGTTAACGGATTCTTTATTCAATACATTGGTTGTTGTCTGCAGTTCTTTTACTGCTTTATCAAGAATTTTTTTATTTTCCGCTTTTTGTTTTCTTTGCGGGAATAATTTGTCGCCTATTTTGTAACCGAGAGTGCTGCTGGCTATTGAACCGGCAACAAAAGCTATGCCCTGTAAAATCAATAGTGCGGATTTTGCATAACTGTTTTTCATCAATGATTTTACGGTTGTCATATATTTTGAGTTAAAAGCACTGCTCATTAATGCTTCACCGATAAACATCGAAGTCATGCCCAATGTCTCTCTTTTCAGAGCCTGCGGTTTGTCTTCCGCAATAGCAACTCTGTATCCTGCCGCACCAATCAAAAGAGGGTTAACATGGTTAGATGCCCAGGTTGCCGCTTTGCCTGCATTGCTAAGAACTTTATGGCTGTTTGCCGCACAGTTCATTGCGTTTAATGCCGCACTGGTGCCCCTGCCCAACATGTTATCAAGTTGTGCCGCAGTTTTAGCAGCCTTTGTAAACTGACCTACGTCTGCAAAAAGTCTGCCTTTGTCGTTTGTTGTAACGACTTTGTCTGCGTTTCTGATTCCGAATAATGTTGACCTAACAATTACGTCGTACATGTTTACACCTGTTCACTAATCACTTCCATATATATAAACAATTTTTGTAATAAAAAATTGCCTAATTTTTCATTTTGTTTACATTTGTAATATAATTATAAAAAATCTTGTTATTATTGGCTTTTAATCTGTTTATGCTAAAAAGACTTTTAATATTTTTAATAAATATTTATCAAAAAATTTCCAAATTGACCCCTCCTGTGTGCAGGTTTTATCCGACATGCTCGGAATATATGAAACAGGCTGTTGTCAAATATGGCGTTTTAAAAGGCGTATATCTCGGCATTAAAAGGGTTTTGAAGTGCCACCCTTTTCATCCCGGGGGGTATGACCCGCTTCCATGACATAAAATTTTAATCAAGCAAAAGATGGATTTCTTTTGATAGAATTTGATTGTAAAATAAAATTGATATATTCCCCCAAAGTACGAAAAAGGATAGAAATGAATAAAAATACAATCAAATTGGTTATAGTTATACTTGCGGCAATTGTGGCCGTTATATTGCTGTTTATGGGCTTAAAAAACATAAAGGTCGATGATTTTCACCCTGCAGCGGTAATTTTTGTTATTGACTCATCAGCTTCGAACCAGCAGAAACTTGACGAGCAAAAGGACTTTGTATCGCAGACATGCAAAAGGCTCGACCCGGAAGACCATGTAAAAATTATAAGAGTGTCCGAGGATGCATATTTGATTTATGAAGGTTCTGCGCTAAGCTCCAGAAACATAAGAAAATCAATGGAAGCTTTTACCCAATATGATGAAAAAGAATGGGGAACAGCCTACGGCGTTGGTGTAAAAAAAGCAATGGCCTATGCAAAATCAATGAATGATGAAGGCTACACGCCCGCAGTAGTAGTTGTCGGTGATTTGGAAAATGAAGGCAGCAAAGACAAACAAATAGATTGGGATAATTTGCCCAAGCAGGTTAAACAGCTAAAAGCACTTGTTCCTAATTTTGCGATGATGTTTGTTTATGCACATCCGCAAAAGCTTGATATGGTTAAAACAAAATTAAATCCGATTTTAGGTGAGTCTAATCTTGTTATTTCCACCGAAGAAAATTTGGATAAGTCTTTGAGCAGATTTCTTAAAGCAATTGAAAGATAATGAAAGGATATTTATAAATGGCTGTTTTGATAGCTTCAGGTTCTCAAAAAAAAGTTTTTAATAAAAATATTGTAACAATAGGCTCAACGTCAGATTGCGATTTTGTTGTTAATATCGGACAGGGGCGTTTGGTTCTTCAGTATTCGCAAAACCATGACAAGTATTTGCTGCAGAATAAATCGGCCAACCGTAATGTTTTGTTGAACGGTGCGCCTGTTGCTACCGTTGTGCAGATTGAAAACGAGCTAAGGCTGTCAATTGCAAATTCTTCGGACTTTATTGCAATAAAGGTAGTAAGACTGTCCCAGGATAATTCTAATGCAAGCCGCAAAACACAGCAGGAATCAGCAGTAAATTCAACGGCAACAGTGTTGAGAAATCTTGCAACCGAAACAACATCAATGTCGCCCAAGGAGGCTGTTGATTATCAAAAAACCGTGCTCGAAAAGCTGCGAGCCCCTATTATAAAACAGGTAGGCTTTGCCATAAATGATTTTAAAAGCAAATTATCATTGAATAATAAGGCTTCCATATTTACACATATTGCCCTGTTCTTTACATCGCTTGTCTTAGCTTTCGGGGTTTCGAATTTTATAACGGGATTAAAAATAGAAGAAACAAAAAACTTTATAAACCTGCCGACTAATATAAAAATTCTTGTTTTATTCACTGTGATTATTTACGGATTGTCATTGATTTTAAAACAGGGTGCTTATTTATATTTCCACAACAAAAAACATGCCACGCATGACAGCAAAACGGCCGAGATGTTTTTTCTTTCTTCGTCAGGTGCAATATACACGGGTATTTATGTAATCAATTTGATTTATTATCTGACAATAAACCCGATATTTTCAATACTTATGTCACTGTTCTTTGTTGCGCTAAGCGTGATACTGGCTGTTGCTTGCGGATATTTTAAAAATTCCGGACACGAAATGTCTTATGAATTGGACAAATACGAATACAGAGAAGATTTTGAAGACATCATGTCAGAGTACAGATTGTGGATTGAAAGATACATAAACACACTAAGCGATAACAAAATTAACAATATAAAAGACAGACTGTTCAATCTTAATTTAAAATCAGTATGGGAAATAATTCTGGGTATAATAACGGCTCCGTTTCTTGCTTACGGTGTTTCTATCACACTGGCAATGTGTTTCCCCGATGCTGCGGGCTGGATAAGAATTTCCGGCTTAAGGCTCAGTCCGGTATTTCTTACCCTTGCTACATTTATGATTGTATTTGCGTTTTTCTCTTTTGTTAATGCCTTTTTATGCATAAGAAAACTGCAGGCCTCTACCGTTATTAAAAATGACGGTTTCAGTGATTATCAGTCGCACGGGGTAAACATAATGGGGATTCAGGGTGCCAAAAAACTTGAAAGTGAAAAAAATCGCTCGCTTATCATAGGCTGCGCAATAATCTTTATTGAATTTACAATGAACACTTCTTACTTCTGCACGGAAATAGGCGGAGATTTGCAGGGTATACTTTTGAGTATTATTGCAGCTTCCGTTCCTACTGCACTTTTGATGGCGGAAACTTATATGTTGAGCCAGACAAAGTTTGATATTTCCGCAGGAAATGATTTACTTGCAAAAAGAGATTAATATATTTCAATGGCAAAATATTTATCCGTATTTTTTATATTAATAATTGCAATAACCGGTTTTATACTGTGTTTTAATCCGAGAATGCACAAAAATATTTCTATTGCCGATTCCGATTCCAAAGTTTCAATGGAAAACAAGGACTATATTAAAGACAATAAAGAAAACGTTACCAATCGCGACAATATAAAGGCCGCAGGCACAAAATTCAAAAATATTGATAACATTAACACACGTAATGCCGGATTCAAAAACTACGACAATATAAATAATGTGGATGCAAATATTTCTCCTGCTGACAATCTGAGCAATGAAGGAGGTATTGAGGTTAGCAATAACGAAAATATTTCGCCTTATGTGCAGCAAATCAGAGAACGTGAGGGCTGGAAAGAACCCGTATATGAAGAACCTGCTCCTGAAATTGTCGAACCTGTTGTTCCTCAGCCGGTGCAGCAGCCGAGACGATTACCGAGAAGACCTGCTTCTGTCGTTGAAAACCCAGGTGCCGTAAGAAACACAGCCCCTCAGGTAATACAGCAGGAGCAGCCGCAGACACGGGAAGAAACAATTTCGTGGAACATTTGGCGCAGTAATTTGGGCAATTATATTGCGGATGATTCGGGTAAATGGGCAAGTGTCAACGGGACATATATGTTTTATTTTACCGTGGACAATCAAAGACAAATCTCAAATCCGGTTATTGTAATCATGGGTATGGCGTCAAATGAGGCAAGGATGGCTGCATACAGGTATTTGTACAATCTTTCCGGCTCGCAGATTTTGGAGTTCCCCTCAGGCTCAAAGAGAAAAAGTGTTAACGCCGTATATGCAATTCACATTGATGATAATATCGAAGACAGCTCTTTGAACTCTTCGGATTTTTCGGATTACGAGCGGATAAGGTAAGGTAGTTAGTTTTTGTCAGGCAGTGCCTGACCTGCAATCGAAGTCTACCCTACGATACAGTGCTGTATATCTGCAAAAATCTTGCTGTCATTCTGAAGCGTCAGACTTTCAATAAACACATCAATCGTTTGTGTTCAGAATCTGACCGGTGTTCTTAGTTATCCTCCATTATTGGTAAGATCCTGAGCTCGCTTCGCTCCTCAGTATGACAGTTAAATTTATTACTTTCTTTTATATAGTGTAGTAGTATGTCAGGCAGTGCCTGACTACTAGGTATTGGCCTTAGCAATTTTTTGTAGTTAGGAGTAAAGGGAAATGGGGTTACCGCTGCCTATATTCCGACAGCATGACAGATTACGCTTTGTATGCTAATATTTTTTTATGGACAATAAACTTGATTTAACCAATATTAAAAATGCAGTTGCAACACTTGAAGAAGCAATTAATTATTATAATACGGATGTCGAGCAGCCAATAAAAAATATGTATGCGGATTCTTGTATCCAAAGATTTGAATACACTTATGAATTATCCTGGAAAATCATGAAAAAATATCTGAAATTATTTTTTAACAAAACCGAGCAAGAGCTTACAATAAAAAATATTTTCAGATATACACAAGGATACGGACTAATTAAAGATTGGACAAAATGGGTAGAATACAATGATGCAAGAAACAACACCTCGCACGAGTATAATCTTAATAAAGCCCAATTTGTTCTTACCGTGCTACAAACATTTTTAGAAGATGTTAAAAGTTTTATCATTTGTTTGGAGCAATCAATAAATGAAAACAATTAAAGGTATGACCTCGGAAGAACAGCAAGCAGTAGAAGAGATTCTTGCTCCTTATATGAATGATTATTCTTTCTATTATTACGGCTCGCGAGTTAAAGGAAATTTTTCAAATTTATCGGATTTAGATATTCTTATAGAAGGCGATATTTCACCGGATAAATTATCAAAACTAAAATATGAATTCAACGAATCAATAAAATTGCCGTTTATAGTAAATCTTGCACTAAAAAACTCAATGGACGAGTATTTTTATAACCTTATAAAAAATGATTTAGTTAAAGTTGAATAGAGAATAATTGGTCAATGAATTGCACTCTACGAATTTTAGTAGTCGTAGGTCATGCAGTGTCTGACATACAATCGAAGTCTACCCTACGATACAGTGCTGTATATCTGCAAAAATCTTGCTGTCATTCTGAAGCGTCAGACTTTCAATAAACACATCAATCGTTTGTGTTCAGAATCTGACCGGTGTTCTTAGTTATCCTCCATTATTGGTAAGATCCTGAGCTCGCTTCGCTCCTCAGGATGACAGTTAAATTTATTACTTTCTTTTATATAGTGTAGTCGTAGGTCAGGCAGTGCCTGACTTAACGATAAAAATTTGGGGGGCAAGTGACTATATTGAACTTTCTATCATATTTACCCTGCGCGCGTGTCTTTCACCGAGAAATTCCGTGTTAACCCATATTTCCGCTATATCTTTGGCAAGCTCTTCTCCTACAATGCGTTCACCAAGACAGAGAATATTTGCGTCGTTATGCAGGCGGGACATTTTGGCCGAGCAAGTATCGGAAACCACTGCTGCTCTGATGCCTTTTATTTTGTTTGCCGCAATGGACATGCCTACTCCTGTTCCGCAGACTAAAATTCCCTTTTCATATTCGCCTGCGGCAACCTTTTGTGCAACGTCTTTGGCTATTTGGGGGTAGTCGCAGGAGTCTTTGGTATAGGTGCCGGCGTCTGTAGTTTCGATTCCTTTGGTTTTTAAAAATTGTATTAGTGTGTTTTTTAGGTTTAATCCTGCGTGGTCACTGCCCAAAATGATTTTGCTTTTTTTTTCCATATTTTCTCCATTTATGTAAATATTTGTTAATAATTCATAAAAAATCCTAAAGTCATGTGTCATTGAGTCCGATAACTATTATGTGAAGTTTAATAGATAAATCAAAAATAGTTTTATAAGGGATGCTAAAATGCTTAACAAAATTATCGACGGTGTAAACGAACTCGAAGAATTGATGTGCGAATACTCGGAAATGAATTCTTTGTTGTTTTCAAATAACAAGATATTTATGATTGCAAGCAATTCGCTTTATAAAACCCCTGAATATAATTATCAGCCTTATACGTTTAAATACGGTGATTACGGGTTTGATGATTATCTGAAAAGTTACGCTAACCTCTGACACTATCCTTATTCTACACTCTCGAACTCTTTATTTCTTTTGCAAGTTGGATTGTTTCGGCTTGCAAATTTTCATATGTAGAGTCGTTGTGTATAACATAATCCCAGTCTTTTACGTCGTCAAGGTCGACTTCCGTAACGTCAGTTTCTCCTACAAGCGTACCTCTTTGGGCACGGGTTTCTCTGCTTGCTTCAACTCTTATTGTTATTGCGTTTGCTTCTTTAAAAAACTCAAGTTCTCTTTTAACGCGTACATCGGGAACAATTATGTTGCCCTGCATCTTTATTACTTTTTTTATCCAGTAGTCTTTGTCCTCGCTGCGGCGTTTGTTGCCCAGATTAATCAAGTCCTGCCTGTATTGTGCTTTGTTTTTTTCTATTTCTTCAAAAGTGAGCCCTTTTTGTTCGCCGTATTCTATTTTTATAGCATCGCCAAGACCTATCCTTTTAAAGTCTGTTAAGTTTTGTAACAGGATTTTTGCGGCTGTATCCTTGCCGCTGTACTGCTTTCCGGAAAGTATAATAATTTTGTCTGCCATATTTTAGCAATCTCCGTTGTCTTTTTGTTTTTATGAATTTATATTATTATACACCAATATTTTTGTATAGAATTAGTGTGCTAGAATTGGGAACAGAAGAAAATGAAAATTAACAATTTTGATGTAGGTTTTAGATTACGCAGCTTGTTACCGCACAACAATGCGGAAAACTTTGTCAGAGCAAAACAAAAATACGCTGATGCCGAATACATTGTACAGATGAAAGATTCCATCAACAGTTCTTCCGCATCCCGTTCTAATCAAGTGTTGAGAGATTTGGGACTGTTTTAAACTTTTCATCCAATTCTTTTAACAAAACGTTTTCCACAGGTGTGTCTTCGTGTTCTTTTACGTAGTCAAAAGCTTCTTTTCTGGCCAATTCGAGGATTTTTGTATCTTTTATAATATCTGCGAGAGCAAAATTGAGCATACCGCTTTGTCTTGTACCGAGAAATTCCCCGGGGCCGCGAAGTTCAAGGTCTTTTTCCGAAATTATAAAACCGTTGTTGGTCTGCTCCATTATTTTAAGCCTGTCCATTGTTGTCTGGCTTGAGTTGGCCGGCACAAGCAGGCAGTAGGATTGAAGTTCTGAGCGTCCGACTCGTCCGCGCAGCTGGTGAAGCTGTGACAGCCCGAACCTTTCGGCATTTTCTATCATCATTACCGTTGAATTCGGAACGTCAACGCCGACTTCAACCACCGTTGTACTCACGAGTATGTCAAATTCTTTGTTTTTGAATTGTTCCATTACCTCTTCTTTTTCAGAATTGGAAAGCTTTCCGTGAAGCAGGCCTATCTTTAAATCGGGAAATACTTCCGTGCTCAGTCTTTCTGCTTCTATTGTCGCGGCTTTGGCCGACAGAGTTTCGCTTTCATCGATGAGCGGATACACAACATAACACTGATGTCCGTTTGATATTTCATTGCGCATCATTTTGTATGCCTGATTTCTCTGCGATGGCTTTATTATGTATGTTTTTATGGGTTTACGGTTTTTGGGCATTTCATCTATTACGGAAAAATCCAAGTCTCCCTGCGTGGTAAGTGCAAGTGTGCGTGGAATGGGGGTTGCCGTCATTGTAAGCACCTGCGGATTTTTACCCTTGACCATAAGCTGGGAGCGCTGCTTTACGCCGAATCTGTGCTGCTCATCTATTACAATGGCGCCGAGTTTGTTAAATTCAACGTTATCCTGAATAAGTGCGTGTGTTCCTATTGCAATATTTATTTGACCGTTTTTGAGGTCAGTCTCGAGCTTTTTGCGCACCTTTGCCCCGTTAGTGCCGGTAAACAGTCCTACGCTTATTCCAAACGGCGTTAACCAGTTTACAAAGTTGTTAAAATGCTGCTGCGCCAAAATCTCTGTCGGCGCCATCAACGCCCCCTGATAACCGTTCTCTATGGCAGAAAGCAACATCATACAGGCAACCACCGTTTTGCCGCTGCCGACGTCTCCTTGCAGAAGCCTTTGCATCGGTTTTTCGGAGCTTATGTCTTTAAGTATCTCTTTTATGGCTTTATCCTGAGCATTTGTCAGTTCAAAGGGAAGGCTCTGTCTGAATTTTTCCACAAGCCCGTCTTTTGTTACTTTAAGAGAAAGCGCTTTGATGTTTTTATTGTTGGTCTCTCTCATAAGCGCCAGTTTAAGCTGCATGAGGAAAAATTCTTCAAACACTATTGTGTATCTGGCATGTTCGAGCAGGTCTTCGGTTTCGGGAAAGTGAATCTGTCTTAGTGCTTTGCTTCTGTCAAGCAGGTTATTGCGCTGCATTATAGCAGTCGGGATTACATTTTCTATTGAAGATTCATATTGTTCAAGTGCGTTAAAGATGGCTCTTCTCAAGGTTTTTATGCTTAAACCTTCGACTAGCTGATACACGGGAACTATTCTTGCAATATTGAGGTTGCTTTTGCCGTCGAATTCTCCCGAAAGCACCTGATATTCCGGCTTGTCTATTGTGTAGGTTCCGGAGTATTTGTCGATTTTGGCTTTTCCGGAAATGATTATGTTCGAGCCCTTTATAAATTGTGATTTATATCTTTCAAGCAGAAATTTATTGGCCTTTGCATAGAAGAAATTAAGCTTTATCAGGCCTGTTTCATCGTTTACTGTGATGTTTATTATTCCGAGATTGTTTCTTGTGTTATAGGCGCTTATTGATTTTATAGTGCCGATTACTGTTACGTTTGCCCCTTCTTTTACATCTTTTATCAGGGTTCTTGAAGAATAGTCTATGTGGCGTTTCGGAAAATAAAAGAGCAAATCCCTTGCCGTGAAAATACCGAGACGGTTCAACAGGTGCCCTATTTTTGGGCCGACACCTTTTACGTATATTACGTTTGTTTCTGCCGGATTTTTAATTGTTTGGGATAAGTCGGTCTTTTTTACTTCGCCGTCGTGTGAGATTTCTTCTCTCAGTGTGTAAACAAGGCGCTGTACTGACTTTCTTCTTGTCGGCATCGAAGACATCTGGTATGTTTCAAACTCTTTTATAAGCAGCAGCCATTTTGGGTTTTTCTTGGATTCTTTGTATAGCCTGTGCAATTGTTTTAGAATAAATCCCGAAAAATTGGACTGCCTGCCCCTTATATCTATGTATTGATTTTTTTGTTCGACTTCGATGGCCTGTCTGATTTGTTGAATATTTTCTATCATTATTCCGTAATTCTCAGAACTTCGTAGATATTAATCTTTTTGGTTTTGCCCTTGATTGATACCTCTCTTATTTTTATAACATCAACGATTTGTGATATTTTGTTGTAGGTGTTTTCGCTTATCAGTATATGAGTTTTGTATATTTTGTTGTAATCTTCTATTCGGCTTGCTATGTTAACAGTATCACCTATAACGGTGTATTCAAAACGGTTTTCCGTGCCCACGTTGCCTATGAAGGCTTCGCCTGTATTTATTCCTATACCTATATCTATTTTTGGCTTGCCTTCATCAAGCCAGCGCTGTTTTATGTCTTTGACTTTGTTTCTTAATTCATAAGCGCATTTTACCGCATTTTTGGCGTGGAATTTATCCGGCGTTGGGTCACCAAAAATAACAAGCACCGCATCGCCTATAAATTTGTTTATTACACCGTTATATTTGGTTATTACGGGTTCAAGTTCGCTGAAGTATTCGTTTAAAAGCTGGGATACTTCTTCGGCTTTTCTTGTTTCGGACAGCGAAGTAAAGCCCCGTATATCGGCAAACATTACGGTTATTTCCGACCTTTTTCCGCCGAGCTGCGTGGCTGACTCGCTTTTCAGAACCTTATTTTTTATGTCTTTTGAGATGTATTTGCTCAGGATATTTTCTATCTTCTTGTTGACATTTTCTTTAAAGGCAAATTTATAGGTGCCAGCAAACACATACGAAACGACTATTGCTGCCAGAGTACCTGTTAAATTGATTAATATTTGTTTGTCAAAAGCAAGTTTGTACGCAATAAAATATGCGATTATAAAGATTATTATAAAAATCAGCGTTTGAAATTGATTTGCCGATATAACAACGGCAAATGTGACAGCGGCGGCCGTTATTGTTATAAGCAGTCTTGAGTGCTCGTTTATAACGATTTTTTCTGACCGGCGGGCAGTTTCTTTTGCAGCGCTGATTGTTTGTTTGCTTATAAGATAGTCATCAATTCTTTTATCAATATAGCGGTAGCAAATATTATTTACTGTATATATTACGCTAACCAGTGAAATTATGAAAATTAACAGAAGGCTTTTTTTATTCATAAGTTAATTGTACTTATATATTAGCCATTTTGCAAGAATTGTCCGTTGTTTTAGCGGGTTCAATATGTATGGTGATTTTTGTGTTGCCGAGTTCTTTTTCTATTTCATTTTCTATAATATCGCATATCGTGTGTGCTTTTGAAACAGTAAGATTTCCGTCCACAAGCAAAATTATAATTATTTCTTTATCCTTGCCGGATTTTCTTGTTTTTATATCTTTAATTCCCGAAATGCCGTGGTTTATATGACCTTTTATAATATTGTCTATTAATTCGACGTCTTTTTGCGGCAATGAACCGTCTAATATGTCATTCATTGTTTGTTTACAAATTTTGTAGCCGGTATTCATAATTATCATTGCAACGATAGTGGCCATTATTGCATCTAAAATGTGCAGTCCAGTAAATTTTATTACAATTAAACCCGCAAACACGGTTAGTGATGAAAATATATCAGTCCTCAAATGCTGCGCATCAGAGTGTATTGCTATGGAATCAGTTATTTGCGCCACTTTGAACAGATATGCGCTTACGGCAATGTTAACAACAACGGAAATCCCCATAACGGTTATGCCTGCAACGGAATTTGTTACAGGCTCGACTTCTGCGCTGAGTTTTTTAATTACTTCGTAAATAATATAAAGCGAGGCAAGTATTATTAAGCTGCCTTCAATAAACCCTGCAACATCTTCATATTTTCCGTGCCCGAACGGGTGGTCGTTGTCTGCGGGTTGGTCAGCTTTGTTGACTGCAATAAACGCTATAAGCGAGGCAAGCAAGTCGCTGCCGGAGTGTATTGCCTCGGATATAATACTTACACTGCCCGTCAAAAAGCCCGTAACGAGTTTTAATATTATCAAAGACAGGTTTGATATTATAGACACTAAGGCTGCTGTTTTTTTGTTTGTTAAAAAATTATTTATCATTCCTTAATATCCAGAATATTTCCGTTTTTTTTAGAGGAAATAGCGTATGCGTTAAAAAGTTTTGTGTTTTTATTTACCAACTGCAGCTCTTCTTTTAGGTTATTTCTTATCTGTATCAGAGCGTCGAGATTAGATTTTTCAACATTGCGGATTTTTTTGCAAAGCTCGGCCAATCTGCTTGCGTCTTCGCCTGTTTGCTGTATTTTATCCGCAATTGCTTTTGATTCTTGCAAAATACACTCTTTTTTGCTTATAAAAGCGGCCAATTCGCTGTATAAGCCTCTTTCTATAAGTTCTTTAATCTGCAGCGAAATTTCATAATATCTTTCATAGATTATTTCAAGATTATCTAAATCCAAGCTCATAGTATGTAATCTCCGATTGAATTGTCCTCATCTTCGTCATCGTCATTGTCATCCCCGTTATCACTGTCGTCATTGGATGATTGATATTTATCAATTTCATTGCTGCCAAGTGATTGACCTGATGATTTGAAATTTTTTATTGCCTCTCTCCATGTATCGCGCAGAGAAGTCATATGTTTTATTACAATATCAAGTGCTTTTTCATCTTTTTTTACATTTGCTATTAAAAGCTGAGTGCTCATAAATTCGTATAAATTGAATAAATTTTTGGCGAATTCTCCGCCGGCTTCCATATCCAGTGTTGATTCAAACTCCGTAATAATATTTTGGACTTTGGTTATGTTGTTATGCTGTTTTTCTATGTTTTTTTCGGCAAAGCCTTCTTTTGCCTTGTGCAAAAATCTGACAGCACCGTCATAAAGCATTAAAAGAATTTCTTCTTTAGGTGCCGTTTCAATTTGAGTTTGTCTGTATTGTTTTAAATAAGGGTTCATCTGGCAACTTCCGATTTTATTTAATATAAATTTATCATATCAAATAATTTTAGTCTATCGGCTAAATCTATTACATTTGTTTAAGCTCGGCGAGGTTAGGGTCAAGAAGTCTTCTGCCGACATTGTCAAACTGTATTGAACAAAGCGTGCGTTTGCCGTAATTAAACAGCTCTTCCACCACGCCTCTGCCGTATTTTTCGTGATATACTATGTTACCCTCTGTTATATTCATTCCGTCGCTTGATTTTGCCGATGCGGATGGTGTTTCCGCTTGGTATACGGGTACACTCGGCAGGGAGTTGTTTTCTGTAAGGTTGTTGTATATTTCTTCCTGGGTGGGTTTTTCATCCGGCAATTCCAGCTGTGAATACTCGTTGCCGCCAAGTATGCCGGAATCCGAATCTTCTAAATCTTCGAGCGGTTCAAGTTCCTCGAGTGTATCGTCATCGGCAATAAGTGCATTTTCAGGCGGAATCTCCGTTGACTCGGGTTGTTCTATTATATTGGATTCGCTTTCCTCATTGTTGTTGTCCGGTTCGATTTCATCGTCACTGTCCGTAAGTGTGAGTTCTTCACTGTCACTTAACTGCTCCAGTATATCCAAATCGTCATCAGACATTAACACTTCCTGAGGCTGTTCAGTGTCATCTTGTAATATATCTTCTTTCGTATCGACCAAATCATCAAGCTCTGCTTCAGGCAGTTCTTCAGGTTCAGGGCCGTTTGCCGTAAACATTTTATCGACATCTTTTGCGATTTCTTCTTCAACCGTTTCATCAAAGATATTTTTTATTTCACTGTTTTCTTCCTGAAGCGGTTCCTCGTCCTCAAACGCAGTCAGTTCAGCAATATCGTCTGTATCTTCCAACTCTTCCAAATCTGATAACTCTTCTGTTGAATCGTCATTTGATGCGTTGGACAGCATTTCGGAATATTCATCAAAACCGGTATCTTCATCTGCTGCGGCTTGTTGTAGCGTTGGCGCAGCTTCCGGTGCCGATATATTTTTATTCGTAAATTTAACCGGAATATCTTTTACTATCAGCGGTGTGTAGAATGTAGCTTCTCCGGACACAATAAATTCAGTCGGAGTCAGCTTCATCAAAAACGAGTTATAGCTGGCTGCAGCTTTTTGCTGTTTGTCCGGTTTAAACAGTATAAGATTTTTTGCAAACGATTTTATTTTTGGTGCGAGAGCAGATTCGTAACCGGAGGCAATAATCGGCTTTATCTCTTCGTTTTTATAAAGTTCATTAATCTGCTTTTCTTCAACTCTGTCATCATCAATTTGCATCAGGACATAGAAACTTTCGTCTATATTTTGAAGAGCAAAGCTGAGCGCTTCTTTTGTCCAGTTAATATCGTGATTGGATAAATCCAATACCGTAACGGTGTTTGCGTGTAAAGAATCGTACAGGGCATTTATTTCTTCTAATGTTGAAGCAAAGATATCAAGCTGTTTGTATTTCAAAAGCTTGTTTCTGAACAGTATTACGCCTGTTGATTTGTCCGATTCGTAAACTCCGTTTACAACATCAAGCAATGTGTTGAACGGGATGAAACCGTCTTCGAGTGTATTTATGTATTCTTCAATTTCCAACAGGATATCCTGAACAATAGCCTTTTGCTCAACTGTTAAACCGTTAAGGTCGTTTTCGTAAATATAGTTCAAAATAGCCGTGTTGACAGGCAGTTTTAAATCTTTTCCGAAAACTACCGTATTATCGCCGGTATAAACTTCAATATCATGAAATTTTATTACCAGTGTTTTCTTGTTCTCCGCAATGTTGTAGTCCAACAAGGTGTTTAAAATGTTTGTTGTTTCTTCCTGTCTGTCTGATTGTATGTATAAAAATTTGTTTAAAATATTTGACGGCAAGTCCAATTCTATTTTTGAAGAATTGGTCAAGGTTCCGACATTTATTGCATTATTTGAAGAAGAAAATATGCTGCTTAAAATGTTGGTCTTTGTTCTTGATACAATAGCATCAAGAGCCGGAACGTATCCGCTGTAGGTGCTGTGTTTGTTTGATTCGTCCAAATCAAGAGAAAATTTTAAAATAGCACAGTTTGTGTCTTCCTTACTTGTTGACTCTATAGAAACAACCTGTGCAAGGATTTTTTGATTTCCGTCGTCTATTGTCAAAAAATCTGATATGACAAGAGGAAAATCAAGCGGTTCATAATATAATTTTGCTAAACTGTTTTTTATTTCAACTAATTTCATTTAATTCCCGTTTTTGGTTATTGACAAACTTCTTCCTGCAAAGCAATTGACGCAATTTGATTGGACATAATTGCCACGCGTTTGATAGGGCCTGTGGCCTCTTTTTCTATAAGTTTTCCCACTGTAGTTTGTGTTCTGATTAAAGGCAAGATTTCATCATATACGGCTTTTGGGTCTTCAAAGTACAGCACCATGGGGGCAGAAGTTCCTTTTAAAAACACAAGTAATGCTAATCTTGTTTTATATTGCTGCTGGGGAAATTGCTGTGCCATATTATTCTCCTTAATATCCTCGTATCATATATATAATTTATGTCAAAATCGGTAAAATAGCAATATCAAATATCAAAATTCTATTCCCTTACGTGCCTTAATACCCTTGTCCCAGTAATGTTTTATAGGGTTTATTTCCGAAACAAGGTCTGCCAAATCAATAATTTCTTGTTTGGCATTGCGTCCTGTCAGCACCACTTCCATATCTTCGGGTTTATTTTTCAGGGTTTCTATCATGTCATCAAGGTTTATGCACCCTAAATCTATTGCTATATTTGCTTCATCAAGAATAATAAGCTGGTATTCATCGCTTTGAATAGCTTTTTTGGCGGATTGCCAGCCCTTTTGTATTATTTCTTTGTCCGTTTCGTTTATATTCTGGGAATATACTATTCTGTCCAGACCGGCCTGAATAATTTTAACATTATCTTTCATATCCGGGCACAGTTGGGAAAACGAGATAAGTTCTCCGTAATCGTTGCCGCCTTTGGTAAACATCACAATAAGCACTCTCCAGCCTCTGCCGAGAGCTCTCATCGCAAGTCCGAGAGATGCTGTTGTTTTCCCTTTTCCGTTACCTGTATAAACCTGTATGTATCCGTGTTTTGAAAATTCAGGATTATATAGCTTTTGGTTATCGTAATCAGGTATGTTCATTACTTAACAAGTCCGCTTTCTTTTAAGAATCCTATTATTGCGCAGGCACAACTCTTTTGGTATTTTACCGGAGCCTTTTGCAGCAAATAAAAAGCCTCTGCCAGTTTGTCATCCTTGTCATACCATCTGCGATAATTTGTTTGGGTTTCTTCTCTGAAAAACCACTCAATCGGTTTGGAATAAAATTCCGCAAACTTAATTAACTCCAGAACATCAACTTTTCTGTTGCCCTTTTCTATAACAGAAATACCAGAAATCGGCAGATTCATGAGTTCTGCTATTTCTTCTTGTTTAAGACCGGATTCAATTCTTGCTTTTTTTAATTTTTTGCTTAATTCTTTTCTGTTCATTTTTAAACTTTTTAATTTGCTATATTATAATAGTAAATTACATAGGTGTAAAGATGTATATGCCGTTTGCAATCTATATAGGTATAATTTGTTGTTATGATTGATAATAATCCAAAACAAAAACTGCGTATTAAATGTAAAGAAATAAGAAAAAATACTGAAATAAATGATACTTCTTTGGGGATTTGCAATATTATAAAGAATTGGCCCGTATTTAAAAGCGCGCAAAATATTATGCTTTTTTATCCTATCGGCTCGGAGGTATCTTTGTTAAACCTTTTAAAAATCCCTGATAAAAACTATTATTTTCCCTGTGTTGACGGTGATAACATTACTGCTGCACGCTATAATCCCGATGAGGGCTTTTCCAAAGGAAAATACGATATTATGGAGCCTGTCGGGCAGAGATACACAGATTGCAATTTTTTGGATTTGGTTTTTGTTCCGGCTCTTGCAGCGGATATAAAGGGAAATCGTCTCGGGTACGGAAAAGGCTATTATGACAGATTTCTGTCAGCGCATACTTCGATAATCTCTGCCGTGCCTTTAAGTTCCAAGCTGCTTTTTTCGGCAATTCCGTCGGAAAATCACGACATAAAGGTAAATTATTTAATAACTCAAGACCGTATTATTCGCCCTTGAGGTGGTTCGGTCTGCCGATATCAATAACATCAAACAGGATATATTTTATACCGTACAAGAGCATACCTATTGTAAATACTTTTGCAAGTTTTTTGCTTAACAGAGCCCCTGTCGCAAGTATTGCAGGGACAACATCTGATGTAATCTGCTCAAATGCACCGGACAAATAACCTTTAACCGCATTTATTTTATCCGGCAAATTCCAATCCGCGTTGCTTTTAAAATACCAGTCTTTTAGTTTGCTTGTGGTTTCGCTCAAATCTTCCATTCTTCTTGAACGCATATAAATATTGGTCAGACGTTGCGCTGTTTTTTCTTTAACAGCCTCAGCGGAGTGTTTTTTACCCACGTCGTGTGCGTTATACAAAACCATGCCTGCTGTCAGTGTTCCGGCTACTTTGGCTGCAATATTCCATTTGTTCATACATAAACCTGCTTTTTATTTTTTCTGTGTGTTATCTTTTTTAGGCGGATTCGGGTCATCGACTTTTACTGTTTGTCCTGCTGTTGTTAATGCTGCTTTAGCCGCATCAAGTGCATCAAGACCGTATCCTGTATTAGATTGCTGTATTTGTGCCAGCAATTGTTGGGTAAGGGCATCGCCCTGTGCCCAGCCGTTTTCAAGTATTGTTGTACCTATCATTTTTACATTTGAGTATTTGCTTTGGAGTAATAAATTCAAAAGAGCCGTTAAAGCCGGGTCGTTCTTTCTTGACTCATCTTCTCTGAAACGCTCCATAAGCTCTTTAGCACCCATTAATTTTATATCGGGATTGTCATTTCTTATATAATTTTCAAGTGTTTTTATGTAATCATCTGTCAACAAAACAATATTTTTTTTAGGTTTTTCTCCGGTTTTTTCCGTTGTTCCGTTATTTAACCCCGAAGCCCCGACAGGTACCGTCGGTGCTTGCATATTCATAACCGGAGGCATTGTGTAATATGATTTGTCATAGGCGTTAGTTGGCGAAGGTGCCTGAGTTGAACCGTTGTTGTTATAGATGTTTGCGCCGTTCGGGTTTACAGATGCTCCTATAATGTTTATTGTAACCCCGCTGGCATTTGCCGGAATACTGCCCGGGGTACCGGTACCGATATTAAAAGTTGCACCGGAAGTTGAACCTGCCGGCAGCGGCGCGGTTTGAACCTGAGTATATGGCTGGTATCCTACGGCATAATTTTGCATACTTTCACCTTACACTTCTTTGCACATATATAAACGTAATTGAAGCCATAAAAATGCTATTTTTTTTAGTTTTGTAACAATATCTTAATAATTTGTTTAATATTTCTAAAGTTATAAAAAAAATTGCCGATAGCAATATCATAACAGGGAAAATATAAGGAGTAAAAAAATTATGGTTGATGGCGTAAATTTTAATCCGTTTACAGGAAAGGTGCTTACAGCAGAAGAAATTCAAAAACTTGATGAAAATAAAGACGGTATTGTCTCTTACGAAGAATTGAACAACAATATCAGCTGGATTTCCTCCGAGCAGGATGCGGAAGGCGAAGTCAAAATTGATGACGGCACGCAAAATAATACGGAGTCACAACCTGTTGAAGAACCCGAAGTACAATTGGATACAAGAGGGCAAAATATCTATAATGCGGCATTAAGCAACGGTGCACAGTCAAGCGCCGAGGATTCCGCCCAGCTTGAAGAATACTTAACCAAAGTGGAAAGCCAATATATAGAAAAAGTTTTAGATGAATCTGGTGCAGCCGGCACCTCAGATTCCGGGCAGATTGTTGCATATTTAAAAAATCAAAAAACGGAATTTTTGAATGAATATGTACAACAGCACCCCGAAGGGCCGTATGATATGGAAGCAGTCAGTGCGTCATATATTCAGGCTATGGATGCTGCATTTGCCGAACGTCAGGACGGCGTGGACGCATTTAATGCATCAATAGAAGATAAAAAGGCTTCCGCCCAAAACTTTAACGGATTGTATACAGGCGCAAATGATGTAGGAAATTACATGGATCCTGATGAATATCAGGAATTAAAAAATCAATCGGTTGATTATATCATCGGTTCCATGTTGAATGGCGAAGTGGATGACGAATTTTTATCCGCTTTAAATCCGGAATACCAAAACAATATTAACTATATCAACGCAGTTAATGCTATTAAATCTATGCAGAGCCAGTCCGACCCCGTAAAAATGCAGGAATATTTAAATAAAGCCGAAGAGGCTATTGCAAAATTAATAGGGCCGCAAAACACTGACGGTTCTTCTAACTTGGCGGATGCAATTAATTCTAAACATGATGCACAGCAAACAGCCCAATATGAAGCAAAACTGCAGTCTTTAGCGGATGAAATGGCTGAACAATATTCGGCGGGAATTGATACAAGGTCTGATGCAGGCCAAAAAAACCTTGACGATTATACGACAAGATTGCAAAATGCTATAAACGAATTTATTAATAATTATGACGGAACAGGTGATATAGAAGAACAGTTCAAAGAGTACTTTGAAGGCATCACATCCGATTATCAAATGATTCAAAATAATATTGACTATATGTCGACGAGATCGGCTGACGGTACTTCTCAGGCATACGACACCCTTGTTGCCACGGTTGAGGCTGCCGGAACATATCAGACGGAAGATGAAAAAAGCAATATTATAAATGCGGCAGCAGATTTATTTATGAACTCGATGCTGGTAGGCTCCGATACTGAAGCGGTAAGTCAAATTTATCCGAATTATGAAACAGATGCAAATTACATGGAAGCCAAAGCATTGTATGAGTCACTGGGCACTTCTGCTACCCCGCAGGAAGACTATGAAAAAATCAAAGAACTTTTGACTCAAATGTTGAGCGATTATGGCGTTGATAAAATAACAGACGGCGTCAAAGCAAATGAGTCTAAAAATGTAAATCTTTCAACAGATATTGCAGAAGGTATCTGGGGTTACAACACAAATGATACATATGGCGGCGATGACCTTATAATTCCATCATTTAACATAGACGAAAATGGTGAAGTTGTATGGACAAACAATAACGATAAAGGCGATATTGAAAAAATACTTCAACAACTTGAAGACAGAATTAAACAGCAAATGAAAGAACAATTAGGCGATCTGTATGATGAAGCTGCTATTGAGCAATACTTTGATGAAGCTGTTATTAATAATTTAGTAAATCTTGGCTCAGGCAAAACAGCTGTTTACAGTGGAGACAATAAATTTTTGCAAAAAATTTATGATAAAGTGAACGGCGACGGTCAATCCGTAACAGTAGAAACGTTTGTTAACGGAATTATTGCAGAATTTAATGATATTGCAACAAAAGCTCTCAAGGGGGAAAAATCTGATAATAGTTCCATAGATAGACTGCAAACACTCAAAGATTCCGGTGCTGTTGATGATTACGCCAGCGGCGAAAACAGAGGCGGCACGCACTGGAGTGCAGGCAACGCTACAAACGATGTTAAGAATCTTGCCAAGTCTAAATTAGAAATGCTGAGATCTTCGTTGATTACGCAGGCTCAATCTATCTTGGGCGATGATTATATAGCTTCAGATGTTTCTACTATGATTGATCAGGCTATTAATGAAACGGTTGATGCCTATGAATACTGGGATACAAAAAACGGTATACGCGAGCGCTTTGCATTTACGGCAAGTGATATGTACGATAACTTCTTTGACAACTTTGACAAGAAACTTGAAGAATATAAAAAACAGAAAAATAACGATTAATATTTTTACGTGCATCTACAGCAGGAAAAGTTTTTTAACTTTTCCTGCTTTTTGTTTGTAAAAAACATTTGTTTATTTATAATTATTGTATGGATTATGGACTACTAAACGGAACGTTTGAACATCCCTTGGATTTCCCTCAACATTTGTGTAAAAAATGCGGAAAGTGCTGCAGGGCTATTTGTACGCCTTATTCTTATGAAGAGCTTGTTGAACTTTCCAAACAGGGGCAAGAAGAGGCACGTGTGTTTGTTGAAATGTTTAAGCGCTACAATTCCGTGGAAGAAGCAAGAGCAGCAGTGCCTGATCAGGTTGAAAATATAATTAACAGCTTGAAAAAAAACAATCCGGATTTGGATGAATCAAAACTTACTTTTTATTACTGTCCGAATTTAAGAGAGGACAATTTTTGTACGATTTATCAGACGCGTCCTGACTGCTGCAGGCGGGTTCCGCACAATGGATGGTCGCTTTTGGCGCCGGATTGCGGGTTTAAAGGCTGGCAATTCCAACAGCGTGAAAAAGTTAAGGCTTCCGTAAGAAAGCTAAAAGAATACCTTGCGGAGTTAGAGCTGTTGTCTGACAATGACGTATTACCCGATAAAAATAAAACAGTAAAAGAGATGAGAAATTTAATACAAGAAAAAATCAAGCCGTGGGAAAAATACGGAGCGGCTTACTGGTAGTTCACTTGCTTTTAACCGTGAGTATTATGCGGTATGTGCCGGGGTGTGTAGTATCAGGCTGAAAAGCTGGGGATATAGATTTTATTTTTTCGTTTTTACATAAATTTTTTATATCCGTTTGCAGGTCATTTGCGTTGTATACCTTTCCCGGCCGTGTCAGAATATTGCTGCCTTTTACAATTACGGAACCGATTATACCTTCGTCAACGGTTATTTTTAAAGAGCCGTCTATTCTGTCTTCGACCGATACAATTTTTGCAAAGGCAAAGCCGTCTTGTATATATCTTTCCTGTATCTTTTGCAGTGCAAGGTTAATTTTTTTTACATTAAGAGGCTTGCCCTCCAGAGGTTTTAGCGTTTTTAAGATATCATTGGTCTGCATTACACCGTTGCCCGAGATTGCAAAATACTTTACGGGCAGATTTTCCTCTACAATTATTTTTAATTTTATATTTTTATCATCAATTTTTATCGGGATAGCTTGCAATCTGTCGCTAAAATATCCGGTATCATAAATCGATTTTAAAATTTTTTGAACAGCTTCTTCGCTGTACTGCGTATCCGGGGTAAAGT
>CALUQO010000036.1 GCA_944322935.1 Candidatus Gastranaerophilales bacterium
GATTTTAAAACTCAGAAACGAAAATTTCCGTCCACTCACAAAATGTCAAATTCGGTACGGTAAATTTTCATTCCTTCTTTTAAAAATCTCTAATCAAAATTCCATCAGGGCTCCGCCCCGAACCCCCTACGGCTTACGTTGTAAGCCGTGCATAATAACTGGAGAATATCAAACTAAATAAAATTCATAGTAATTGTTACAATTCTTGTAACCGAATTACGTAACATATACAAGAATGACGGATTATTTTATTATATATACGCCCCACACTGTAGACCTTGTATAATAAGCTGTGAGTTACAATTTTTATTACAATGACGGGTTTCTGTAGTACTACTTTACATCCACAGCACCTCTGCCATGCTCTTGTCGCTGAGAGTTAATTATATATAATTATTTTAAGGAGATAAACTATGCCAAAAGTCCAAAGAGTTCTTACAACACCAATGTATATTAATATGAAAAAAGTCATAACAAGAATGAATAAAGAATCCCGCTATGCAAATAATGAATACAGCTTTGAGGCGGATGTGTTAAAAAAACTTTCTGCTGGCAATAAGGGAAAGGGCGCTAATATGCGCAGCAAGGCGGAACTGATTGACGGAAGATGTCTGCTGAAAAATGTTGCAGATAATGAGCAAATGCAAAAGGAAACCTTATTCAATCTCGGCAAAACTCAACTTGTTATTGATAATAAAACAGGCAGAATTATTGATTATTACAAACCGTTTTTCAAATCCTGGAAAAAAATATTTAAGGATCTGGATAAATATTTGAATATTTTTGCGCAAAATTTTGATAACAAAGAGGTAGTCAAACAACACAGACTTTCCTTTTCCGGTTTTACAAAAGCGGGTTACGAAAAAATACAGAGCATTAAGGCGAAATTAAATAAATAAATTTTCTACCCTTTGTTAAATGTTTTCTTAATTGTGACAAAAATCACATTTTTATTTTTCTTGATATTTATTAAACCATATATTGTATATATATTCGTAACATCGGCCACGAGGGATTTTTAATCATTCATAATTTTTAATAATTGTAAAAATAACACTTGAAATTTTGTTATTTGTGTGTAATATTAATAGTGAATTATTTCACGATAAAGGAGATATTACACATGGCAACAAAAAAACAGGCCGAAACTGAAAAGTTAGAAAAGGCTTTCAACAAATCAAACGAGGTAAAAACTCATGATGATTTGAAATTAATCATCGAAAGAGCTAAAAAAGCTCAAAAGATTTATGCAACTTACACTCAGGAACAAGTTGACAAAATCTTTAAAGCAGCCGCTACTGCAGCAGACAAAATGAGAATTCCTCTCGCTAAAATGGCTGTTGAAGAAACAGGCATGGGCGTAATGGAAGATAAAATCATTAAAAACCACTTTGCTGCTGAATATATTTACAACAAATACAAAAATATGAAAACAGCAGGCGTTATCTCTGAAGATAAAGCTAACGGTATCAAAAAAGTAGCAGAGCCTATCGGTGTTATTGCCGGTGTTATCCCTACTACTAACCCGACTTCAACTGCTATTTTTAAATCATTAATCGCATTAAAAACACGTAACGCTCTTGTATTTTCACCACACCCGAGAGCTAAAAAATGTACAATCGAAGCTGCAAGAATCGTTCTTGAAGCTGCTGTTAAAGCAGGTGCTCCTGACGGACTTATCGCTTGGATTGATGAACCTTCCGTTGAACTTTCAGGCGCTTTGATGCACCACGAAGACATCGATATGATTCTTGCTACAGGCGGCCCGGGCATGGTTAAGGCTGCTTACTCATCAGGTAAACCGGCTTTAGGTGTAGGCCCCGGTAACACTCCTGCAGTAATTGACGAAACAGCTGATATCAAAATGGCAGTTTCTTCAATACTCTTATCAAAAACTTTCGACAACGGTATGATTTGTGCTTCAGAACAATCAGTTGTTGTTGTTAAAGATGTTTATGAAGAAGTTAAAAAAGAATTCCTCTTAAGAGGTGCTTATATACTTAACGACAAAGAAAGAGAAAAAGTTGGCGCACTGGTTATCCAAAACGGCAGAGTTAACCCTGCTATCGTTGGTCAGCCTGCTGCTAAAATTGCTGAAATGGCTGGCATCACCGTTGAACCCGATACAAAAGTTCTTATCGGTGAAGTAACAGACATCTGCGAGGAAGAACCGTTCGCACACGAAAAACTTTCTCCTGTATTAGCTATGTACAAAGCAAAAGATTTTGAAGATGCTGTACAAAAAGCTTATGATCTGGTAGACTTTGGTGGTGCGGGTCACACATCAGTTCTTTATACTGATGAAAGATTCCCTGAAAGAATCAACGCTTTCGGCTTGAAACTTCATACAAGCAGAATCTTGATTAATTCACCTTCATCACAAGGCGGTATCGGTGACTTGTACAACTTCAGACTCAATCCGTCATTGACATTGGGCTGCGGTTCTTGGGGCGGCAACGCTGTAAGCGAAAACGTTGGTCCTCAACACTTATTAAACATCAAGACAGTTGCTGAAAGGAGAGAGAACATGCTTTGGTACAAAGTTCCCGCTAAAATTTACTTCAAGAGAGGAGCTTTGGATTTGGCTCTCAGAGAACTGCAAGGCAAAAAACGTGCGTTTATTGTTACTGACAGATTCTTGTTTAACTCCGGCATGACAAACGCTATCACTAACACCTTGGATGATATCGGTGTTGATTACCAAATCTTCTTTGATGTTAAACCGGATCCGACATTGTCTACAATTAACGATGCTATGATGATGGTTAAAGCTTATGAACCTGATGTATTCATCGCATTGGGCGGCGGTTCTTCTATGGACGCAGCTAAAATCTTGTGGTTAATGTATGAACAACCTGATACTGTATTCGAAGATATCGCTATGAGATTTATGGATATCAGAAAGAGAATCTGCATGATTCCGCAGCTCGGTCAAAAAGCTGAAATGGTTTGTGTACCGACTACATCAGGTACAGGTTCTGAAGTTACTCCGTTTGCTATCATCACTGATGACCAAACAGGTGTTAAATATGCAATCGCTGATTATGCATTGACTCCTAACGTAGCTATCGTTGACCCGAACCTTGTTGATACAATGCCTAAAGGCTTGACTGCAGTTTCAGGTTATGACGCTATTACACACGCAATCGAAGCTTATGTATCAGCTATGGCAACAAACTTTACAAACTCTAACTCTTTAGAAGCTTTGAAATTGTTGTTCAGATACTTGAAACGTTCTTACGACAACGGTGCAAAAGACCCTGTTGCAAGAGAAAAAGTTCACTACGCTTCAACTATTGCAGGTATGGCATTTGCTAACGCATTCCTTGGTGTTTGCCACTCAATGGCTCACAAACTCGGTGCTATGTTCCACGTACCGCATGGTATGGCTAACGCTTTGTTAATCAATCAGGTTGTTAAATTCAACGCAACTGACAAACCTGTTAAACAAACAGCCTTCCCTCAATACAAATTCCCGAATGCTAAAGCTAAATACGGTCAAATTGCTGATGAATTAGGCTTGGGCGGCAAAAACGATGACGAAAAAGTTGAATTGCTGCAACAGGCTCTTGTTCAGATGAAAAAAGACCTCGGTTTGCCTATGTCTATTAAAGAATTCGGTATTGAAGAATCTGAATTCCTCGCAAAACTGGATGAAATGGTTGAACTCGCATTTGACGATCAGTGCACAGGTGCAAACCCGAGATATCCGTTGTTTGAAGAAATCAAACAAATGTATCTTGATGCATACTACGGAAGAATATAATTCTTATTGTGAAATAAGATCCTTGCAGCCCTCGTATAATTTTTGGTACGAGGGCTGTTTTCTGTCAAAATAATCTTTTGTTACAAATTTGTCAGCAAGAAAAACAAGACATATAATAAATGAATGGAAACTATAAATTTAAAAATTCAAAAATTGGATTCAAATGTAACACTCCCGTCATATCAAACAGATGGTGCGGCAGGTATGGACTTATGCGCATTTTTAAAAGAACCTGTTACTTTAGAACCATTGGAGCGCAAACTTATTCCGACCGGTTTAAAAATAGAATTACCGCAGGGGTATGAAGCACAGGTCAGACCGCGTTCAGGCATGGCGATAAAACACGGAATAACTCTTGTTAACTGTGTTGGCACTATTGATGAGGATTATAGAGGCGAACTTTGCGTACCTGTTATAAATCTTTCAAATGAAGAGTTCACTGTTTTAAACGGTGACAGAATAGCACAAATGGTAATTTCGCCTGTTACAAAAGCAGATATTGAAGTTGTTGAAGAGCTTTCCGACACACAAAGAGGCGAAGGCGGATTTGGTTCAACCGGGATAAACAATGATAAAATTAGCTGTTTTTGATTTTGATTCCACTTTGATGGATGGAGAAACAATTGAAATTATAGCTGATTGTATCGGATTGCGTGACGAAGTTGCAAAAATTACTAATCGAGCAATGCAGGGTGAGCTTGACTTTTTTGACAGCCTGACATATCGTGTTTCGCTTTTAAAAGGTATAAAAGAGTCAAAAGTTGACGAAATTTGCCATAATCTACCATATATGACAGGAGCAAAAGAAACTATTGCCGAATTAAAAAAAATGGGCTGCATTGTCGTATGCTTTTCCGGCGGATTTAAAAATGCAACTGCATACGCAGCCGATATTCTTGGTTATGATGCGGATTTTTCAAACATATTACACTCAAAAGGCGGAGTACTGACAGGACATGTCGGCGGTGAGATGATGTTTTCCGACAGCAAAGGACAGATGCTTAAAAATTTACAGAAAATTCTATCGGTTTCTCCGGAAAATACCTTAACTGTCGGTGACGGTGCCAATGACCTCAGTATGTTTAAATACGCGTCAACACGTGTTGCTTTTTGTGCTAAAGAATGTCTGAAAAAAGAAGCAACAATATGTCTTGAACAAAAGGATTTGCGGCTTCTGCTGGAAAAAATTTAGCCGGAAAAAATTTATTCCAAAAAAAAATTTGCCTCAAAAAATTATATTTATGACATCCGATTAAAACTTTTTTGGATATCTGGTATCCACAGATTAGACTTTAACCCACAGTAAGCGCTAAATCACTGATTTATTGCATCCAAAATGACATTTTTCCCCCCACTGGCATCAGTAATTCGCTGCTGTCCAAACGGCTGCTGTCATCTTCTATGGAGCACCACTGTCCCCGTGAGAAGATTTAACATTGCGTAAGATTTCCCCCGTAAAAACAACAAATCCACCTAAAGTATGGCGGATTTCTAACTTTTTAAGAATTAAGTTTTTGCACATCGGACGATATTATATGAGTGTGGACAACGTGTAACAGTTCACAGTCTAAACAGGTAGATGATTTTTCGTTAGTAAAAATTATTCAGTCTAAACAAAACAAAAGAAAAATTGCGGCTATAATCTTTTCCCCATAAAGATAGCTCCGTTTTAAATATTCGGGCTGCCGTGATTGAGAGTATTACAGTCTAAACAACCAAACACTGTTTACAAGGATGTAGACAGTTTTGCCGAAAGGAGATCAAAATATGGCAATTATCGTTAACACAAACATGTCTGCTTTAAAGACACAACGTAACCTGACAAACGCTACCAATAGCATGAACAAAGCATTGGAAAGAATGTCAACAGGTTACAAAATTAACAGCGCAAAAGATGACGCCGCTAATATGTACATAGCAACAAACCTTAATGTTCAAATTAGCGGTTCTAAAGTTGCTAAAAGCAATATCTCTAACGCTGCTAATATGTTGAGCATCGCAGAAGGCGACCTCGACGTTATCCTTGATAACGTTACACGTATCAGAGACCTTACAGTACAGTATTCAAACGGTATTTATGATGCTGATTCACAAAAAGCAATGACCGATGAAATTACTGCACGTTTGGAGGAAATCGACCGTATTGCAACATCTTCTAACTTCAACGGTAAGAAATTGTTAGATGGTACGATGGGTAACGTCAGACTACAGGTTGGTGCAAATGCTGCAGAAGATGCTAACTGTATTACTATTTCCGAGGATATCTTCGCAGCAAGTGATTCAACATCATTAGGTTTGGATGCAACTCAAATCACAACCAACTATGCAACCGCTACTGCTGCTGCTAAATACATCGATACAATCGATGGCGCTATTGACCAAATCAATACAGCTAAGGCTGCTATCGGTGCTACAGGCAACAGACTCGACGCTGCTACTGAATCATTGACAACAACAATTGAAAACATGACAGCTGCACATTCAACCATCATGGACGCAGATATTGCGGAAGAATCAGCAAACTATGTACAACAGCAGATTCTTCAACAGACTGCTTCGTCACTTTTGGTTCAAGCAAATCAACTTCCTTCAATTGCATTGAGTTTGATTCAATAGAGTCAGGGATAAGTAATCTGATAAATGACATCAAAAAATTTATAGACAAATTTACTATAATAGGTGATGGCAACTTGCCCGGGGATTTTCAAAATCTTCGGGCTTTTTTTCTGTTTTATATTTTTTTATTCTGTAACTTTGTCAGACTTTTGAGATTGCTATTTTATTAGTGACAACTGTGTAATATAATTATTTATTATGAATAAGTCTTTTAAACTCACGGCGGTAATATCAATTGCCTGCATATTGCTTGTAAGCTTTGTTTACATACTTACAAAACCTCAAAAAAACAGTAATAATGAGGTCGTTTTCTGGTCGCTTCAGATGGGGACTTTTGACGGCTATATGAAACCGCTCATTGCGGAATTTGAAAAGCAAAATCCTGATGTGAAAATCAAATGGATTGACGTGCCTTATTCCGAGGGTGAAAAAAGAACGCTCGCTTCTATTTTGAGCTCGACCCCGCCTGACCTTGTTAACCTTACACCCGAGTTTTCGAGCGTGCTGGCGCAAAAACAGGCGCTTGAATATATCGACTGCGCAAAACTCAAAGATTATAACAAACAGATTACACAATCGCTTATGACGGACGGAAAATGCTATGCTGTACCCTTTTATGCAACATCCTCATTAACCTTTTATAATAAAGATCTGCTTAAAAAAGCCGGTGTAAAAGGCGTACCTGTAACATACGGCGAATTGAATTCTCTGGCTCCTTTGATAAAGCAAAAAACAGGCGTTTTTGTTACTATGCCGACACTTACGGAAAACGATACCCTGCTTAAAATATTAAATAAGTCGGGAATAAATACACCTCAAACTCTCACAACGGATAAATCGGTTAAAATCTTTGAGGGCTACAGAACACTGTATCAAAAAGACTTAATCCCGAGAGAATCCATTACTCAGAACCATCAGGAGGCGCTTGAAAAGTATATGTCAGGCCAGCTTGCGTTTATACAGTCCGGCGCAAACTTTTTGAATATAGTTAAAGAAAATGCTCCGCAGGTGTTTAAGCATACCGATGTTGCCCCGCAGTTCACCGGTGATAACGGTAAGTATGATGTTTCTGTTATGAACTTGATTATTCCTGTCAGGGCAAAGCATAAGGACGGCGCTTTAAGGTTTGCGCTGTTTTTGACTAATAAACAAAACCAGATTGAACTGGCTAAACTGACGACGATTCTGCCTGTTAACAATCTTGCGTTAAATGACAGCTATTTTAATTCTTATACCGAGGGGGATGTTATCGCAAAAGCAAGGGTTTTGAGCGCAAAACAGCTCGGTAATTTGCAGAAGAATATTCGCTTTGAAAACAACCATAAAGAAATTTTGACACTTTTAAATACAACTGTGCAGCAGATTTTGCTGGGTAATGACGATGTGAAAAAGGTTCTCGAATCTGCTGCTAAAGATTGGAAAAGGCTTGAACAGTAATGATATTTGCGGATTTGGAAGTAAAAATTAATACAAAAAACGGCAATGAAATATTGCTTTTAAAACGCTCGCCCAAAGACACCTATGAAAAAACGGTGCTTGTTATCGGCGTGTTTCACGGTGACGAGCCGGATGGTGAGTATTTAATAAACAGATACCTGTCAGAAAGGTCGGATACAAAAAACAGGCTGCTTTTTGTACCGTGTCTTAATCCGGATGGGCTGGCGGATGACAAAAGAACAAACGCTAACGGGGTTGATTTAAACAGAAATTTTCCCGCAAAAAACTGGAAAAAGTCTGATAAGGATGAGTATTTTGGCGGTGATGAGCCGGTCAGCGAGGACGAAACAAGGTTTATGGTATACGTAATCGAAAAATACAAACCCGACTTAATTATTACATTGCATGAGCCTTATGCGGTAGTGAACTATGACGGGCCTGCAAAAGAAATTGCACAGAAAATTTCTCAAATCACGGGCTTTGAGGTGCAAGAATCAATCGGCTATCCTACGCCCGGAAGCTTCGGGACTTATTGCGGGGTAGAGAAGAATATCCCGACAATTACTCTTGAGCTGCCGCAGCACAGTACAAATCAGCATGACAAAGAAGCACTGTGGCAAAAGATAAAAGGGGTTTTTGATTTTATAGCAAAAACATTTTAATTTTGTAATTATTTGCTGCGGATAATAAATAATAGGTTTGTATAATAATTCTATGATATTATGATGTTTAGATTTATTGATCGCGTATGCAATGTTATAAGGATTTTACTATGAAAAAGATATTAGTATTGTTATTTTTAATGCTTTTAAGCGGTACAGCTGTATTTGCACAGCAAAAATTTACCTTTGAAGAAGAAAAAACAATGTGCCCTGCGGTGCCTGAAGTTAACGGGGTATTTGCTTCTGCGTTAAGCAAAATCACCGGTATGAATTTTATACTTGCAACCACACTGGAATCACAGGTAAGAAAACAGATGAACGAAGCTCTTGCCGGAGATTTTAAAGTGAATATAACACCTTTTGGCGGAAAAAGTATGCTTGAAGGCAAATTTAAAAGTATAAATGCCGAATCTGATTCCGCCGCAGTTGAAGGGCTTTATCTTTCTAACATAAAGGCGCAATCTGTATGCGGGTACAATCACTTTGTGTACAAGGACGGTGAGGTATATACTGCAGAAAACTTTTTACTCGGATTCAGAACCGAAATAACTTCGCAAGATCTGCAAAAAATGGTGACAACTCCCGAATATATTAAAAAAATGAACTCGATGAATGTAAGTGTCGGCAATATTTCCGTATTTAAGCTTTTTAGTCCAAAAGCGGAAATAAAAAATAACAAACTCGTTATTTCCGTAATGTATATCGCTCCTCTGGCTATGCGTTCTCCCAAACAAGCAGCAATACAAATGGGATTGATAGCAAAAGACGGAAATCTTGAGTTTACTGACATTGAAACGCTTTCCGGCCATTCTTCCGTAAGCATGGACAGGCTTCTTCCGATTCTGAATAAGCTGAATCCTCTTGCTATCAAGACAAATATATTAAATAACTCCAAAAGTATAATCAAACTGAAAGATATTTATATAATAAATGATAAAATTATTATAAAAGGTCTGGTTATTGTTCCCAAAAACTATTATAATAATTAAAGTTTATGAGAGAAATGATTCGGAGCTGAATAATGGGATTCTGGTCAAAATTAGTAATACTAACCTTAGCGGTACTTGCATTTTGTTATGTCAAGGTCAATTTCTTTGATACACCCAATCTTAAGGTTGAAAAAAAACTTGTTGCGGAAGAACAGGTGATTGAGCCGCAGCAAAAAACAACGCCAAAAAGCCAAACTACAGATAAAAAAGAAACTGCAGCAGCAAAAGAACAACAAAAGCCGCAAAAAGTTGTGACGGTTTATTTTCTTGGCATGGACAAAAATAACAACAGCATTTTTAAAACTGTAAAAAGAGAAGTGCCTGCAGGAAAAAATGAACTCAGATACGCATTAACCCAGCTGGTTGCAGGGCCGTCACAGTACGAAAAAAGTGTCGGCGTGTATTCTGAAATACCCAAAAATGTACAAATAATGGGAGTTGTTGAAAGCGATAAAAAAATAATTATCGATGTATCCGGTAATATACAAACCGGCGGAGGCGCAGACAGCTTGTACAGTAGATTTAAACAGCTTATAAAAACAGCAATAGCCAACAGCAGCCCTAAAAAGCCGATTTATCTTTATATAGACGGAAAACAAGCCGAGGTTATCGGCGGTGAGGGGATTATGATTACACAACCTTTGAGTGAGAATTCTTTAGATGGTTAATGATAAAGATTTGGATTATTACCTGAATTTGGATTGGACGCTTGTTGAAGGAACAGATTTGGACTTCAACGGTAATCCGTATCATTATATAGAAATAAAAGAGTTTCCAAGTTTTGCTTTTTGTGCAAAAACAAGAGAAATTGCGCTTGCAAACTACAAAAGTCAATTAAAACTGATGTTGCAGATAATGATTGAAGACGGAGAACGCATTCCTGAGCCCGGCGAAGATGACGATGACGGAATTGACTGGGAAAGTATCTGTCCTTAAAAATCTATTGTGGTTTTATGTTTTTTCAAGCTATGCCGGCACTACATTTTGCGGCAATATATTTTTATGTAACAGTAAAACCATGTCTGTGAATAATAAGTTTATTAGATGATGTAAGACAAGAAAATTTCTAATATAATATTGCTCAACAATCAGTTATAAGAAAGAAATAAAGGCAAAAAAATATGACAGAAGAAATTTCCATTAAAAGTTTTTTAAAAAAGGCTGTAGCGCTCGGCGCATCGGATGAACACCTAATAGTCGGCCAGCCGCCGTTTTTAAGGGTAAATGGTTTTATGAAAAAAGTGGTTATGCCGGAAATCACAAGATCTTCAATTACAAATATACTGTTGGAAATGGCGCCGACAAATATTTCCCAACAGTTTAACACCGAAAAAGATATGGATTTTATATATGAAATTCCAAAACTTTCTAGATTCAGAGTCAATTACAGCCGCAGATTGGGTAATCCTGCTATTGTTATAAGAAATATTCCATACAGTATACCAACTGTTGCGCAACTGGGGTTGCCGGATGTAATCAATTCATTTGCAAAATTTCCGAGCGGACTTGTTATTGTAACAGGGCCTACTGGCAGCGGTAAAAGCACAACTCTTGCTTCCGTTATCAATGAAATAAATCTGAATGAAAACAAAAATATTATTACAATCGAAGACCCCATAGAATATATTTTTGACTGTAAAAAGAGCATGGTTTCACAAAGACAAATAGGCCCCGATGTTGACAACTTTGCAAAAGGGGTGAAATATGCACTGCGTCAAGACCCTGATGTTATACTTATTGGAGAAATCAGAGATTTGGAAACTATGGATGCGGCACTTAAGGCTGCAGAAACAGGGCACCTTGTCCTTGCTACTTTGCATACAAACGGGGCCATCCAAACAGTTAACAGAATTGTTAACCTGTTTGATGAAAGCAACAGAACACTTGCCAGAAGAAGAGTTGCGGAAACATTGAGAGCTGTTGTTGCTCAAAAACTTGTTTATTCACAAGAGCAAGACAAACGTTTTCCCGCTTGCGAAATAATGATTGTAACTCCTACAATCAGAGACTACATTATAAAATGTGAAAATGAAGAAATATACAGACTAATAACCAACAATACTTCAGAAGGTATGACATCTTTGAACCAATCACTTGCAAAATTGGTAGAAGACGGGTGTATTTCAAATGAGGAAGCTTTGCACTCAACAAGCAACCAGAATGAGCTGAGTAAAATGCTTCGAGGAGTTTATGTATAGAAGAAAGAAATAAAATATTGTAATATAAAGCGATTCTCTATTTTTAGAGAATCGCTTTTAAATATAGATATAAATTGAAAATAATTATGATTTATGAATTATTCATTATGCATTTATACTAATCATTCTGTCTATTGATTTTAATGCCTTTTTAGCAATCTGAGCATCAACATTAATCTCATAACAGTTATTCTCAAGTGCATTTAAAATATCTTGCAGATGTAAAAGCTTCATTGTATCACAGACAGCTTTTTCGTTAATCAAAACGAATTTTTTATCCGGACAATCTCTCTCGAGCCTTTCTACAACACCTTTTTCAGTAACAATTATAAACTCTTTTGCGTCACTTTCTTTAACAGCCTTAATAATTGCGGTTGTTGACCCGACAAAATCAGCCATTTTAGTAACTTCTGCAGGGCATTCAGGATGAACCATAACTTTTGCGCAAGGATAAAGCTTCTTTTTTTCAATAATATCAGCAGGCGATATAGCATGATGCACGGGGCAATAACCAGAATATGTAATAACTTTCACCCCGCCAAGCTGTGATTCAGCATACGCACCGAGATGCTGGTCAGGAACAAACAAAACTTCTTTTGCTTTAAGTGATTTTACAACATTTATAGCGTTAGCACTGGTGCAGCATACATCTGACTCCGCCTTAACCTCCGCTGTCGAATTAACATAACAAACAACAGGCACATCCGGGTGTTTTGCTTTAAATTCTCTGAGCTGCTGCGCATTGATTTTATCAGCCATTGCACAACCGGCAGAAAGGTTAGGCAGCAGAACTGTTTTATTAGGGGAGAGAATCTTAGCAGTTTCTGCCATAAAATAGACCCCTGCAAACACAATAATATCAGCATCTGTATTTGCGGCCTGACGGCTGAGGTACAATGAATCACCTGAAAAGTCAGCAACCTCGTCAATTTCGAGATTCTGGTATGTATGCGCCAGAACAATTGCATTTTTTTCTTTTTTTAATTTATTGATTTTTTCTATTAACTCTCTTTTATCCATTTGAATTACCTTGGTTAGAATCGTGTTGCCGTGTTTTAAATCTGCCAAAACAACATGCCGGTGTTTTCATATTTTAAAACAAAAAAGATTATCTTGCCTGTTTAAGTATTTCAATCAGACCGTTCATCAAAAATTCGCATGACATTGCAGCGAGCAAAATCCCTACAATCCTGTTAATAACGCTAACCCCTGTTTTGCCTAAAAGCTGGCTAACCTTAGAAGAAAATTTTAAAATTAGCCATACAACAATCAGGTTTACAGCGAGCGCCGCAATAATCAATGAACGCTCAAATGGCATTCCCTGAGCATTTTTCATACAGATTGTCAGCATGGTGATAGTTGCAGGGCCTGAGAGAAGAGGGATAGCGAGCGGAAAAACCGATATATCTTTTCTTCTCATAGATTCTTTGCGTTCTTCTTTATTTTCGTTGTTCATTGCAGGCTCAGGATTGCCAAGAACAAGGTCTATTGCCATAATCAACAGCAATATACCGCCGGCAATTTTTAATGCTGTTAAGCTTATATCAAGCAAATCCAGTACAACTGAACCTGTGTATGCAAAAAATATCAAAATGAAAAAAGCAATCACTACAGCTTTGTTCATCATGATGTTTCGCCACTTTGCTTTTGAATTGGCCGTTAAAGCAATGAATACCGGCGCAAGCCCTATTCCGTCCAGCGTTACAAACAGTTTGGAAAAATAACCTAAAAAAGAATGTATATGTTCAAGCATATAAAAACCTTTCGTGTCTTTTTATTATTATACTAAAAACATGTATTTTTATAGCTTATTTTCTCTGATTGGTCTTAACTTTAACTTATTTTTGTAAAGAAATATAACTTTGGTATTTTTAATTTATCAATAAAAAATATTTATTTGTTTTATGAAAAATACGACATCACCGTAATAAAGAAATAATTAAAAAATATACTGCGCAACAACCTTGAAATGACTTATGCACAAGGTGTTCACAAACAAAAATGTGATTTAATGTTGTGGGTAAACACAATTAAAAAAGAGGGTAAAACTTTTACCCTCTTTTGACTTTTGAAATAAATTTATTTGTTTATAGGTTTAAATTTACCGGAATTTAAGTAATCAATTACATCTTTGGAAAGATCGACTCCTCCTGTAAAAATCACTCGGTAATCAAGTACAACATCAATTTTTTTGTCAGCAGCCACTACTTTTGTTGCCTGAAGAATGTTGTTTTCAACCTCTTGAGCTCTCTTTAATTTCAGCTTGTCGAATTCTTCGCTTTTAGCTTTGAAATCTTTTTGCACCTGTTCTTCAAAGTTCTTTTTATTGATAGGTGAATCAATGTTTTTGTATTGTTTTTCTTTGTCCATTAAAAACTGTTGAAGTTCCAGATATTTTGTATCTATTTCTTTGTATGCTGATTTTGCATATTCATAATTTGATTCTACATCTTTGTAATTAACATAGCCTATTGTTTGAGCTTCGCAATTCAGAGTTGTAAAAGCAAATAATGCTGCTGTCGCAATTAATAAGGCTTTAATCTTTTTCATAATGTCAATTCCCCGTATCTGTCGGTTTATACCGATATTAGTCCTCTTAATTTATGATTTTAACAACAATTAAATGTAAAGACAAGTGAAAAAAAATAATGTTGATATATAATTAATAATTATCAGATAGAAATAATAAAATAATATTTTTATATGAATAAAATAATAAAAAGAATTTTGTTTTCGGTGCTGGCACTGGCGCTGATTGCGGAGTTTGTATTTATATTAGTATTACCGGCTGTAATAAACCGCCAGATAAAAAGCGGCGATGCTGCTGCTATGCTTAAAGAAAAGACCGGTCTTAACCTCTCTTTTGATGAAGCCAAAATAGTTACTTACCCTGATTTTTCTGTAAAATTTTTGAGCAGTAATCTTAAAATAACTTCGGCTGACAACAAAAATGTTTTGAAAACATCGGATTTTGATATTTCGCTTCGCCTTCTTCCTCTTTTATTCAGAGATTTGTCGCTAAAATCTCTTGAGGCATCTGATTTTGAACTTTTGTTCTCAAGACAAAAGGATAATAAAATATATCTCGGTAATTACGCTTTGAATATAAAATTTGATACTGAACAGGATTTCCACCCTGATATTGATTCTTTAAATATATCTGACGCGAACATTACCTTTGATGATGTGTTAATAAACCAGAAAACAAACCTAAAAATAAAATCTGCTGATTTTTTGTATAAAAAACATAAAAATATTAAACTGCTGCTTGTTGCAGGGATTTTTGTCAACGGGAAGAAACAGACAGGTATAGAGGCTGATATTTCTTCCCCGCTTCCGCTGAAAAAAGCACTGAACAAAGGCAGGGCAAAAATTTATACCAAGATTGAGAGTCTTGATCTTTCTCATTATCCCCGTTATCTGTCTTACTTTTTAAATCAGGAGACTGAGTCTGCTTCTGGTATTGTTGATGCAGTGATAAAAAGTGATTTTAATGTTCTGGATACGACGGTAAATATAAAGAATCTCAATATTGAAATGAAAAATCCGCTCGATTCAATACGTTCAAAATCACGCTTGCATATACTTTCAAAATTGAGCTTTGAACCTGATAACATTGTTCTTGAAAACACAAATATTTATGCGGATGACTGGGGGATAAAACTATCCGGTAAAATAAAAGATTACACATCAAAAAATCCGCAGTTTGATTTGCACTCAGAAATGAAGAATTCCGATATTCATTCAATGTACTGGCTTTTGCCTACACTAAAAGCAGATCAAACAAAAGTTGTGCAAAAATTTAAAAAATACGGTGTCTGGGGTAAAGCAACAGGAGCATTGGACATAAAGGGTACTTTTTCAAAACCGCTTGTATTCGGCGAGCTTAACCTGAATGATGTTTATATTGTAAAAAACAATCCTGTTGTTGAACATTGTAAAATATATACAAAACTGCTCGGTGATAAATTATATATAAAAACACGTGTTTTTGCCGGCCACGGTGAATATGTTGATATTGAAGGTACTGCAGTTATGGCGTTTTATGCACCGGGTGAGTTTGATGTTGTGTCATCTAAAAATGTAGATTTAGGCACTGCAGAATACATGCTTGTACCTATACATGAGGTTGTAGGCTTTGATATAGGCCCCGTTCCTTATATGAAGATACAGGGAAAAGGCAATATAAAACTGCATACTAAAGGTACTGTATTAGATGGTTTTGCTTACGGACAGTTTAATTTTAAAAACACTACTGCCTCTTTGCGGGGGCTGAATACTCAGCTTAACAACACAGAAGGAGTTCTTGATTTCAACGGCAAAGATATGCATTTTTATACCAAAAGAGCCTTTGTAAAAAATAATCCGATAAAGATTGACGGTAAAGCGAATCTTAACGGCAATATAGACTTTGATGTAACCTCTCAATCTATTGAATTATCCGAACTTTTGAATATTTTGAGGACAAGCTCAATCCTTGCGGACAAAAAAGATATGGCGGCGCCGATTGAATATGCAGCAGGTAAGGTTAAAACGACAATTAAAATAAAAGGTATAGTAAAAGATTTTGGCGACGTATTAAAGAAAAATAACCTTGATATTTCGGGACTTTTATATCTTACTGATTCTGCTGCTGAAATTAAGTTAATCCCGGTTTCCGCCCATAAACTGACCGGTAAAATAGATTTTCATCATAACGATTGGAATATAGATGTTAAGGGCCTTGTCGGCAGCGCCGCAATAAATCTGAAGGGCGGCAGCAAAAACTCTCATACCGACCTGCTGCTTAATGCTCCGGCTTTAAAGACTGATGAGTTGTTAAAATCTTTTACCCAAAAGGGGATTGTACCGGATTTGCCGGCCACACACTCGTTGATGAATATGTCGGCCCGTTATAAAAGTAATTCACCGGAATTGGATTTTAGCGGGATAGACGCACGCGGGCATTTCACCCCTGACAAAAATCATCCTAAAAACAGTGATTTTCTGATAAATTCCGGCAGCTTCAGCATGCATAACGGAAGATTGTCCGTAAATAACTTCGGTGCAAAACTTTATAATTCAACAATGTTTGCGGACGGCCATATAGACGGATTCTTTACAAAGGATTATAAAATCAACGGTAAATTGAAGTTGAATAATTTTAATATATCTGCATTCAACTCTATAAAAAAGCTTCCTGTTTTGCCGGATTATTTAAAAAGTTTTTTAAATGCTTATGATAATTATAACGGTATTGCAGATGCAAATATCTCGTGTACAAATAATAATATTAACGGAAAAATAAACCTTAAAAATATAAAATTTAATCACAGTTATTTTAAAACCCCGATTTCAATTGAACGCGGGGATATATTGCTTGAGGGCACAAAAATTACTCTGCATTCAATAATTGCCCAAATTGATGATACGCCGGTCTTTTTAAATATGTCTATTCGTGATTTAGACAAGACAATGAGGCTGGGCGGATATTTTACCACAAAACTTACGGAGCAATTTGTCAACAAATATATAAACACAATGCTGACATATCCGTTAAAACCCAAAGGCGATATTACAATAACTACGGATATTGGCGGTAATGTTAACAATATCAGGATAAAACCAAAAATAAAATTTGCGCCGGGTGCTGATTTATATTATATGGGAGCAAGTTTAGGCGATGACCAGGAACAGCGTGAAATTGATGCAGATATTACAATAAAGGACGGTGATATTTTTAATATACATAATTTTGTTTACAAAAGGTTTATGACGTCACAAAACAACAGGGTATATCCCAAAAATATTTTTAAGGCGGAAGGAACTATCCACCAGGAGCACAGCGGATTTTTTGCGGATAATTTAAATGTACAAACTCTTAACAACGCAAATGTAAAACTGTTTAACCTTTTGTTTAAGAAATCCGTGCTTAAAAACGGAATGTTTAACTGCAAATTAAATATTAAAGGTAATTTAGCCAATCCGTCACTTCTGGGTACGGTAAATATGTTCAATATGGATATGCCTTTGTATGACACTGTTTTAAAGAATGTAAACGCTAAATTTCATGGAAAATCTTTATATGCAAAAGCAGAGGGCGTCACCCTCGGATCTGATTTTACTCTTAGTATTGTCGGGGCAAACAGGTTAACAAGACCTTATATTATTGATGTGCTTGAATTGAAATCCAAGCTTATTAACATTGATAAATTTATAGATTCGCTTACTAAAATACCAACACCTGATACTTCAATAAGGCTTGTTGATTCAGCGTCAGGTGCCGCAAACATAAGTGCCATTCTACCGTCTTTTACAATTTCGGACATACAAATTAAACATGGAAAAATGAATGCGGATGAGATTGTTATCAGTGATTTAAAAGCAAACAATTACACATCGGAATTTACTCTTGATGAAAATATGATGCTTAAAGTCGACAAGCTGTCTTTTGATGTAACTACGGGAAAAATGCTCGGCAGCGCAGAATACGATTTTTCTAACGGTAGAATTAAGGCTAACATATCAGGCTTAAACGTAGACTCTAACAAAGTTGCCTCTTCATTGTTCGGGTTTAATGACCAGATTTTCGGGTCGTCAAACGGGAATATATCTATAACAACTCACGGTTCAAGTGTAGAAGAACGTTTAAAAAATATGTTCGGTTATGTATATTTTGAAGTGGCTGACGGGAAAATGCCAAAACTCGGTTCTGTGGAGTATTTGCTTAAAGCGGGAAATATCTTAAAAAGCGGTATAACAGGAGCAAATCTTAATAACTTTATTGACCTTATTGCGCCTATAAAAACAGGTCATTTTGATTCGATTAAGGGTAGTTTTACACTTAAAAACGGAATAGCTCAAAATATTGAAATTTATTCAAAAGGCGCAAACTTGAATCTTTACATAAACGGTGAATTTGATGTTCTTCAAAACTATGCTAACATGCGAGTTTTCGGCAGGTTAACAAAAAGGGCTAACAATATATTGGGGCCTATCGGCAATTTGTCATTTAATTCATTATTGAATGCAATCCCAGGCATAAAACTCGGGAATGATGAAAAGAGAGGTTTTATAAGCGATTTGAATAAAATTCCCGGAGTAGAACTGGATAACGAACAGTATCGAATTTTTACCGCGAAAATCGACGGAAAAATCAATGAAAACAAGTTTGTTAAAAATTTCCGCTGGATGGAATAATGCTCCATATGAATTTTTTATATAAGCCTATCCAGCTTGTTACCGATAATATCCCCGAGCTTGCGAAACGCTTTCGGCTCCGGAGTTGTAACGGATTTTATGTACCTGTCTATTTTTTCCTGTACAATATCTTGCTTTATATCGTCATAGCGTGTTTTGATTCCCTTGGGTAATTGTTTTGGAAAATTATCGATTATTTTCATATAAACTCCTTTTGAATATAGAAAGAAGCCTGAAAATAAAAATTGCCCGTATAAAATTAAATATTAAGGAATATTAAATTATCTGATACCGTTAACAAAAAAATGTTTTATCCTCTTTGTTAAAGAGACCTTTGCCGCGGTGTTAAAATCATTAACCGTTATCATTTCAAAAGGTTCTGGTTGCGTAGTTCTTTGATAATGAATATCAGGAATGCCAAAGAGCATTACGTAAGAAACTTTGTAACCGTCGGGGATTCCCATCTGTTGAGCAAGTTCGGGAAAAAGCTGCATGCAAACTTGGGCAAATCCGCACCAGCAGGTACCGATACCAAGACTGAATGCGTATAGTTCAAAATAGCTGAGGGCAATAACAGGGTCGATATTAACACAAGGAGAGTTTATCGGAGCCGACACAACAACCATATGCGGAGCCCCCCGAAAAATAATATCTTCACCGTTTATCAACGCATCTTTGTAATATGCAATCTTTTTTGTAACAGCGTTCACAATTTTACCGGATAAAATTTTTACAAGCTTTGTGTTAACGTGTGTACGTATTTTGTCCATAACATTTTTGTCCTCTACAAAAGCAAAATGCAGCTTGTGAAAATTGCAGCCGGTCGGACTCCAATTAAGCATATTTTTTAACTTATGCATTGTTTGTTCATCAATGTTTTCAGGCTTATAGTGCCTGATGCTCCTTCTTGATTTTATCAGATTCAAAATTGTATCTGGGTTTTGACTCCATATAGGCTCCGAATCTTGCGGATTTTTGTTGAGAATCGAAATCGCACCGACAGGACACACGGCAAGGCAGTGCTGGCATTTTATGCAGCTGTTTTCTCCATTGACTCCAAAGCTGGGTTTGTTGTTTTCATCAAACTCAAGTGCGCTGGCAACACAATCTTTTACGCATAATCCGCAGCTTACACATTTATTCTTATCTACAATCAAATTTTTTTCTGACATAACAAAAAGCCTCCGCTGTTAATCCGCTGTTAAAATTATAAATTATTTTTTTCGGTTTCGGACATTTCTTTTTTCCATACAAAGAAAAAATATATACCGAGTATAAAGTATACAATCCACATTAGTAACGTAGAATAAGCCTTTGTACCCTGTAGAATAAGCCCTAACCACATAAAAGATGATAACCCGTTAACAATAATCCACGCAACCCACTGTTCGATACATCTTTTTACCGTTAAATACATACCGATAACAGAAAAAACCGTAGTAATTCCGTCAAAAACAGGGCTTTTGTCGTTAAAATACCACAGTATTAAAATAACTGCAGCACAAGCCGCAAGTGCCGCCAAACAGATTATAACAAGTTCCTTTTTGGATAGTTTGGTTTTGACAATTTCTTTTGTATCTGATTTTAAATGTTTTTTCCACTTAAAAATTCCAGTAACCTGCATGGGAAAATAATAACAGACATAAAGCACAAGATTCCCCCACAAGGCATTTTTAAATGAAAGATAAGAATAAAAAGAAGTTCCCAAAAGTCCGAAAAAATAACAGGAGATTTTCCCTTTTCCGGCAAGAGTAGTGTATAATATGCCGCATATTGCGGATACAATCGCTGCTTTACTGTCGTGCAGTACTAAAGCATTTATTGCAACAAGAACAAAAACACAGCAAAGCGCAATTACTTCATACCTTTTCCATCCGCTTAATTCATATTTTAAAAATTGGAAAATCTTCACATTAACTACCGTAAGACTGTGATAATTACTTTGATATTATCAAAAATTTGTTCGAAATAACAGTAAAATGAATCCGATAAAAATGATATCCGTGCAATCTGCAAAATTTTGCCGGCATTTTAAACAGTATTGCAAATTTAGCAGCAAGTTGTGGGTAAACAGCACTAAAAACTATGAGAAAAATTTGTAAAAAATCTTTACAAAGCCCCTAAATACAACCATAACAACTAAAACTGAGTGCAGAAATGTTCAAAATTTTCTATGAAAATTAAAGAAATTGAAAAAAATACCGATACAAAAAGCAGGGTAACTTATTTAAATTTAAAGAAAGGTGTGCGTATGTTCGGCAAAAAAATAGAAATTGGTGAAGGCCAAAAATATGACGTAACAAAAGTATCAACAGAAAGCGTAAATCAGGAAGAAGTAGCAAAAAAGAACGCAAAATTGATAGAAATTTTTAAACGTTTCGATATATCAAAAGACGGAAAACTCGATTCAACAGAAATGGCCATGGCAATGGACTATTTCTATTCTCTCGATGAAAGCGGAGACGACAAGATTTCTAAAAAAGAATTTCAAGAAGCAGCAGAAGCCTTTAACGAAGAAATGCAGCTTACAGGCAAAGATAAAGTGGACGCTAAAGATTTAAAAACATTTATAAAAAATCTTTTCTCCGCAACAAAAAACGACCCGACAGAAGAAACCCAAAAACTTCTCAGTCAATACCTGAAAGAACAGCAAAATATCCAACTGGAAGAAAAACAAAGGCTCATAGATGATGACGCCAAAAGACGCGGCTGGGAATGGTCACAAGACGGTGCATACTGGGATAAAGAAGACAATAAATACTATCTGCCCAACGCAGAAGGCACAGAGTTTGTAGAAGTCCACTGGTCAGATTCAGAACAAAGATTCAAAGTAATGTCGGCGGAAGAACTGGCAGAACTCAATGCCGCGCTGGAAAAACAAAGAGCGCAACAGGAAGCTGCAGACGAAGAAGCAAAGAACAAAACATACGGATACGTTGTTCAATCCGGTGACAAATTCACGGAAGTGATGACAAAAGTTCTACAGGCACAGGGCATAGAAAACCCGACAGAAGAACAGATAGCTGAGGCAAAAGAACAATTCAAAAAAGATAACCCCAACGCAATAAGAACAACTTCCTCAGGTTACGAATTTTTGATGGTAGGCGAACAGGTAAAACTGCGCGGCGAAGTTGAATACGCCAAAAACTCACAGGAAGCTGTTGCACAGTGGGCGCAAGACAACCCTGATCTGGTATGGAAACCTAAAACAGAAAAAGTTCAGGAAGAAGCAGCTGAAGAAGAAGCAGAAGAAGTCCAACAGCGTGCTAATGGAGACCTGACACCTGATGAAAAAGCACAGGCAGACAAAGCAGCACAGGAAGCAGGGTATCGTAAAACAAACTGCATAGGCATATACTACGATGATGCCAATAAACAGCATTACAAATACAACCCGGAAACAGGCCAGCTTGAAAAATTAGACGCAACAACCGTCAATCCAAACGGCACATATTTCCTTGAAGAAACAACAGAAGACGGCACTGTTACAAAATATTATGATAAAAACGGTAATGAAGTAACAGAAGAAGAATACAACAAGCTTTCCCAGGAAAAAACACTGGAAGAGCGTGCCAAAGATGTAAAAAAAGCCTCTGACAGCATTATGCCGGATACAACAGCATTGACAAATAAAGCTAAAGCAATTGAAGAAGCTAAAACACAGGCTGCCCAAGCAACAAAAGAGCTGGAAGAAATATTGAGCCACGACTGGATTGGTGATGGTGATTTCATAAAGGCAATGAAAGACAAAACCAAATACAATAAAGATACAATGGCATACATTGTTTATGGAATTGAAGGCTCAATTGCAGAAAAAATTGACAACATGTTCGGTCTTGACGAAGAAGATGTGTACAACTATATTATTATTCCGTTGCGTGAAAAATCCAAAGAATTAGGCCTGAATGTCACGGATGTAACTGAGGATTCTTCTTTACAGGAAATGCAAGATGCGATAGCTTTGATGGCTGCCAATATAAAAGCTGTAGAAGAAGAAACTACTGAAGCTGCTGAAGGGGCGAAAAAAATAAATGAGAACAAAGAACTCTTTGTAAAATCCAATAACTCTCTTGCCCGTGTTGTTGACATGGCAGAAAATAATCCTGACAGTGTAACACGCGGGACAACTGAAAAGGGTAATGAATACTGCAGTCTTGAAGATGGCACCGAAATTTTTATAAAACGTGATAAAGAAGGTAATATCATTTCAGTACAGATTCTAAACCCTGGAGGACCGGATAACTATTATGATATACGCTACAATGCAAGCGGAACTGTATTTTTTGACCCTGACGGAAAATATACTGGAAGCGGTGGCTATAAAGAAAAAATAGAAGACGCTCCGTTTGACTTTGACAAAATAAAAGCACTGGCAGAGCGCATCTTCGGCGCAAAACCTAAAGCAGCGGCAGAAGAATAAACGTATTGAATGATTAATATATAAATAATAAATAATGAAAGAAATGACAAAAAACAGAGCAGACCAATAGTCTGCTCTGCTTTATTCGCCTGTTTTTATTTTTTGTTTTGCATTTGTTTTTTGCCACAGTGCAGGCACAGGGTGGACATTAGTCTACCATTAACATTCTTGATACAGTCAAAAATCCTACTGTCATTCTGAAGCATCAGGCATTTGAGACACACACCAAACGTTTGTGTTCAGAATCTGACCAATGGGGGAATATGTATTTTGTTTGTTGCGTAAAATACGTTTTATTTTCTTATGTTTTTATATGTTCATTTCTTTTCTTTTGTGTTGCAAGGACTCCGTTTCGAGTTG
>CALUQO010000037.1 GCA_944322935.1 Candidatus Gastranaerophilales bacterium
TTTTTCTATTTTAGGAGTTCCTTTGAAGATTGCCCTGAGCCAGACTTGTCTACGGTTGTAAATGAGGCCGAGCCGAATTGTACAACCGTGGATGCCGGCAATTTTCGTAAGAAAATTGAACGGTAAACCGCAGTTCTAGCACGCAGTGCGTAGAAATGCGTAGTGAAAGGCTGTTTTAGCTCGTTAAAAAAGGAACCCCCATTTTTCTATTTTAGGAGTTCCTTTGAAGTTTGCCCTGAGCCAGACTTGAACTGGCACTGGGGGTGAGCCCAATCGGATTTTAAGTCCGACGCGTCTACCGATTCCGCCACCAGGGCAAATTATTTAATTTTCAACTACGTGTATTGTGGCGGAGCACTTCGTGCGTTCTTACCGCCTGGGCAAAAACAATACTTACCTTCGCTTCGCTACGGAGACAGGCTCACTAGACTCATTCTTCGTCTGTTCGCTTTGTCAATTGTTTTTGCATGCTTTTGCCCTTTGTTGGTTCCTGCCACCAGGGCAAATTATTTAATTTTCAACTACGTGTATTGTGGCGGAGCACTTCGTGCGTTCTTACCGCCTGGGCAAAAACAATACTTACCTTCGCTTCGCTACGGAGACAGGCTCACTAGACTCATTCTTCGTCTGTTCGCTTTGTCAATTGTTTTTGCATGCTTTTGCCCTTTGTTGGTTCCTGCCACCAGGGCAAATTTATTTACAACACAAACAATAGTTCGTAACAATATATTCCTGTAAAATATCCATGCTGTCAAGTCTGTATTGATATAATGATTAATTACATTTAAAATTATATTATGGAAAATCTCTCTAAAATAGATGAACTTACTAAAAAATTAGAACAAAATCCTACTGATTTTCAAACCCGCAGACAGCTTGTTGTGGAATTTTTACTCCACGGCTTTAACGAAGATGCGCTCAAGCAGCTTTATTACCTTTTAAAGAGATTTCCAGAAGACCCAGGCTTGCATTATAATGCAGGGATTGTGCTGGAAAATTTAAAAATGTATGACAAAGCAATCGTATCTTATCAAAATGCGCTGAATATCGCACCCGACGAACCGGATTATCTTTATAATCTGGGATATGCCTACTTGCAAGTTCAAGATTATGAAAAAGCAATACCATATTTTAAAAGAGTTTTGCAGCTGGAAGAAGATGACGCCAATTGTTACTTTAACCTTGGATTTATATACTCCAAACAGGGCGAGCATGACCTTGCAATAACATGTCTGAAGTCAGCATTAGAGCTTAATCCGCAGGATTATCTGGCCTATTTTTATCTTGCATACGAATCAGACAAAACAGGAGATAGAGAAACAGCTAAACAACTATACAACAAAGTTTTGGAACTTTCTCCTGATTACAGCTGGGCTTATTTCAATCTGGCATCAATATTTTATGAAGAAGGTGATAGCGAAAAGGCGCAGGACTATCTTGAAAGAACACTTGAGCTTAACCCTAAAGATGATAACGCAGCTGTAATATTGGCTAAAATATTAGCACGAGAAAATGACTTTGACGATGCAATAATGCTTTTAAAAAACTCGCTGCTAAATAACCCCTACAACGGAGATGTTAACTATACGTTAGCCCATTTGTATAAAGAAACGGGTAACATAGAACAGTACAAATATCACCTCAAAGAGGCGATGAATAATCACGATAGTTTATCTGTAGATGTTAAGCAACTGCAGCTTGAGTACCGTTCATTGCAAAACCGGTAGCATTCTGTTGCTGCGTGGTGCCGTATTTTCTGTCTAATGCATCGAGAATTCTTGAGTTTATTTTCATATCTCTTAAAACAGCCATAGCTTCTTCGTGTGTTTTGGCTGTTTTATATGGACGTTCTTCTCGCATTGCGGAATAAACATCGGCAGCTCTTACAATTTGAGCCATTCTATTTGTTGAGTTGGGATTGTGGTGGTCTCTTGCTATTTCTGCAACATTTACGCCATACCCGGCGGATTTTAAAATCTCATACCCCAGAACAGAATGCAGGTTGATTGTTTTCCTTTCATCAGCATCAAGTCTGCCATGTTTATTCAAAATTTCTGACGGAATAAGAGATTTGCCGGTATCGTGCAAAGCTGCACCGATTTCCATTGTTTGAATATCAGATTCACTCATGCCGAGTTCTTCTCCGATTGCGCGTGCAAACTCAACCGTAGTCGCAATATGAGTATGTTTTATTGTCTTTAAGTTATCATAATTCATTTTTAAAGGCAGTCCGTTTTCCTGTAAAATAGCCCTGATTCTGGGATTGGATTCAACAAGAATTTGCATATCTCCGCTGCTTGGCATATATTTTAATGCGTTATTTATTGCGGCATCGTATTCGTTTACTTTGTTGCCGGCAAATTTGAAGGTGTTTTTCAAATAATTAGATAATGCACTAAACGCACCGACATTATTATTCTGCGGAAGTTCCGTTGCCCTAGTTTTTGGGGTTGAATCTTTAACAATTTCGTTTCCAAACAGGAAATTGCCGGAATTGTTTCCGTTGTTTACTTTCGGTGTCGTATATTCTTTTGACTCCGACGTAAACGGATTTATATTAGAACTATTAAAATTATTATCTTCAGCCAGTCCCTGATCTGGTGTTGATGTAGTTAGATCTGTTGACGTACGCTGAAATTTTATTTTATCAACTGTCAAAATTAACTATTCCTTTTTTCCCTTCGGTTCCTTATATACTTATAAAAAATTTTTTTTCTTTTAAATTTCTGTTTTTTCAAAATTTGTTACAAAAAATTTACAATTTTTAAAATTCATACTCCCAAAGTTTTAAACGGTGCAATAAGCTTTCTTCTTTTTGCAAAACCTGTTTAATCAGAGCACGACAAATTTTTATACGCCCGTTTAGTTCCTGTTTTACATCTTGTCCCAAGGATTCCGCATATTTTAATTGTAACGCCTCATAAAATGTCTTTTTTAAAACATCGTACTGAGGCGGTAAAGAGTCTTCGTAACAACTTTCAAAATTTCTAAAAAGCGAACCCAAAGAAAGTTCTGTAAGATTTTGAACAGGTTTTACGCCGGGCTCAAAATCTTTTAAAACAACATTTAGCAGGCCTGATAACAAATTTCTGAAATTTTCCGGATGAAAGGCCAGTGTTGTAGTTGTTAAAGCCGAAAATATCGCAGAAAGAGGCTTGGTATTTTCTGGGAAGTCTGTATCCACTTTGTAAAAATCTATAGCCGTCAATGTCTTATTTTTAGGATTAAAAATTATATTGGTCGAATTACAGTCAAAAACCATGCCATTATCTTTTGCGTGGCAAATCTGCTTATAGAGATTATAGTATGATTCTACCGGCAGTTTAAACAACTCATTTTGATTTTTGTATTTGTAGCAGTTTTCCCCTGGAAGATACTTCATTATTCTTGAATCTCCGCCGAGTTTTGCAACCGTGTGGTTAATTTTATCCTGCTCACTCAAGTCATAAGACAAACGTTCTGTAAAATCCTGTTTTCGAGATTTTGCAATACGCACAACATACGGAGTATCGGCAATTCTGTACACATTCGCCTCTCCGCCGCTTCCGATGAAATGCTCACGATTTTTTGACTGATTAATTTTTTCAAAAATTTCTTTTTTCGAAAGCTCCAAAAAGTCCTTCTCTTTTCCTGAAAAAGACACCGTGTCCTTTTCACACTTGGCGGTGCCTGACGAATATCGGGCAGCAGGCGGCTGAGGCGAATTTTTTTTATAATCTGTATTACTTTTTAATGGGCATATTTGCAGCATAACTTTTTTAACAAATATGCTAAACTAAAAAAATTGCCATATTACCCAAAACTATGTAAAAGTTTTTAACACTCTCTAAACAAATTTATTTATACTTTTATTCTACAGAATTTTTAAAAAGCGCTACCTAATCAATTATCAAAATCCTACTTAGACCATTTTTTAATATTTGTATCAAGTTTGTAATATTTAACGCATTAACTGTCAAAAAAAATTTTTTTAGCCTTTTATCTTGATATCATAACGCATAGAGAGGGTTATTATGATTGAAAAGATAAACATTAATTTTAATACAAAAAATAACATTTTTAATAAAACACAGGTCAAAAATACTTCCACACAGACAGAACAACCAAAGAATACAGAACAGCCCGCAATGCAAAAGCCGTCAGCAGGACTTTTGCACAGTTATTTTGTAAGTTTCGGTGCCGCACAAAAAGCCCCCGTTGATAAAGAAGCCATTATATTAAGCAGCCTTAATGACCCTGCACAGGAATTGTTAAACAATGCACAAAATATCGCAAAACAATACGGTCACGCACAAGTAGACCGTATCCATATTTTAAAAGCGGGGTTGGAAGAAATAAACAAATTTATCGACGGCTTAAACTCCGGTGAAATCAGCTACGCTGATGAAACAGCCTATGATGCCTATGTATTTTTAGAAAATGATATGGGTAAAAATGTATTTAAAAAGAAAGAAAAAAGAGAGCTTATAAAACCCGTCATAGAAGACCAGCTAAAAATTCTGGATAAAAAACTTGAGCAAATGCCCAAAGCAAAACAAGAAAATCTTAATGCTGAGCTTCCTATCTCCAAACAGTTTTTAAATGATGTTTACAGTATCTATATGCAGGATAACAATGTTGATGCGGATGAAGGGCTTATTGAAGGCGACGGCTTAGTTCATGACAACACTCTTTTTTCAGCAGCAATACTGCCAAACAGCGACACGATAAAAAGAGAAATTACACTTCCTTTAAGAAATGCACTGAAAGATGCGGTTTATATAGACAAAAGACCTTTAGAAAAACGCCCGCATTTAAAATTTTACGATGATAAAGCCAAAAATATCTGGAAAAATCTCGCAGTAGGTACCAATATGGTAATTCTGCACGATAAAAACTCGTATCCTTCACATTTGATAAACAGCTTTCTCCATCTTTTTGACGAAAGCAAAGACGGTTTCGGCAACTTAAATAAAAAGAACACAAAACTCCTTAACCTTAACAACGAAGGCTTTATTGATAACGGTTATATGGCAACAAAGCTGAAAGAATTCGGCAAGGACAAACAAAACAACTATATTGTCATTATGGATATAATGGACAGTGATTTGAACCGTCTTGCCATTGATGAATACAACATAGAAACATTTATTAATGCACCGAAAAATGTAAAATTCGTTATGGTTGCCGACAAAGACAAGTACTACAAAGACAACACTGATGACTATCTGCACGGATATTTTGACGATTTTGGCGAAGTATCACTTCCATTGATGAATATGGAACAAGCTCAGAAAGCGTTTAAAGAAGTGCCTGAGCTCACCGCAAAAATCAAAAAGAACTTCTCTAAACCGGCTTTGGAAAAATGTGTGGAAGCAGCAAACCAGCTTTCAGGCAACTACCCCGAAAAAGCACAAAAAGTTCTGGAACTTGTCTCTTCATACTATGTAGACAAACAAAATATCGGCTTGGCTGATGTTCAAAACTATATAAAAGAGGCAAAAGAAGTCTTTAAACCCGTGGACAACGACAATGCGGTAAAAGTTGTATTCGACACTGGAATAAAACTAAAAGATATGGTTGGCTCTCCCGCAACCAAAAAAGAAGCGCAATCCATAGTTGACAGAATCAAAGACAAATCTATCGGCACAAAAGGTTTTGTAATATATTCTCAAGACGGATCTGTCGGCGCAGGCAGAAAATATACAGCTCAGGCAATAGCAGGCGAGGCAAAAATCCCGTATGTGGAGATTAATGCGGTAGATTTCGGAACAAAGGATGTAGACCTTTTTGGCGGCGGAAATTTAAGTCCGGAAGGTTCCATGAAAAAACTTTTCGGAATGGTTAAAGCACAGGCTGAAACCAACCCTAAAAAATCCGCAATACTGTACATAGAAAACTTTGAATATTTTTCATACGGTGAAAACCTTTCCGAGTACCACGAAAAAGCAATGTCGCAGCTTATCAGAGAAATGAACAAAGCTCAGGAACAGGGTATGAACATCGTTGTAATGGGTTCTATGAACAACCCCGAATACATCGGCGATGCAACCTCAAAATCCTTCAAATTTATTGACCAGATAGAAGTCGAATCTCCAGGCTACAATAAAGAAGCAAGAAACGAAATTATAAACTATTACATAAAGAAAAAGGGCATCAAACTTGCAGGAGATAGTGAAGAACAGCAAAAAATCAAAAGCCATATAAACATGCTTACGGAAAGATGCTCGTATATAGAAATTTTGACACTTCTGGACAAAGCAAAAAATGTTGCCAAAGAAAGAAAACATAAAAATACCGAAAAAGCAGACTTTACGGAAGCATATTTGCAATTAACAACAGGCCGTCCAGCAAGCGCACAGGATCCGCTGTACAGAAAACAGCTTGTAACCGCACACGAATGCGGACACGCAACAAACGGCATAGTAATGGAAGAACTTGCACATAAAGAAAACCGACCTGACCACATAGGCAATTACGTTAACTTTATTACCCTGGATCCCAGAGGAACTTTTGGTGGTGCCGTGTATTTTAGCGACGAAATAAATCCGGAATGGTCGTTTGAAAAAATCTTCAGCGATATGGTAGTTGATTTTGGTGGAAATTCTTGCGAAAAACACTTCTACGGACAAGACGGCAGCTGGGGTATCACTGTCGATATGCAATATGCAACGGATAGAGCCAGTATGGCAGCAGGTGTTATGGGACAGGGTAAATACTTCGGCAAAAAATCAATAAACGGTATGTGGGTTATATCTGAAAAAGATAAAGACAAGCTCAACAAAGATATTGATGTAATGCTGACTAACGCACAACTCGTTTCTGATGCAATAACAAAAGTGTACGAAGATTTTAACAAAGAGTTTGTTAAAAAATATGCAGATAAAGTAGGCACGGGTGAATGCATCATTCAAAGAGAAGAATTTACAAAAATGCTCGAAGAATGGCGCAAAAAACAACCCGCAGAAAAACAAAAAGAATTTGAACTTTTAGATAAAACCATTCTTGAAGTTATTGCGGCAACAAAACGCGGTGTAAAGTGTTACAAAGCCGAGTAAATTTTAAATATGTGCAGCTAAAAATCCGCACACTTTTGCAAAAAGTGGTGTTCGTTTTGTTGCTTGTTATTTTTTGGTAAAAATAAATTATTGTTTTTATAATAATATAATAATTAAAATGTTAACAAAAATTTACATAAATTCCAAAAATGCAGATAAAACGCAGTAGTCTGACATATTGAATTTTATTAAATACCCTTTTAATTTTAATAAACAATCACCACGTTTGAATCATAAAATGGCTTAAAGTTTAATAAAATCAACGGAAATCACTTGCTTATGAATTTTGAGCATGTAAGATAAGAGATGTGGGGCGTATTATGTCCGTAAGGGAAAGGTTTTTATACCGGAATAAATCCCGATGAACATTGAAAAGACAGCTTGCCGGAACTTTTGCAACAAATTAATTTGTTGTGTAATTTCTACAGCTTGACAGACATAAAATTCCACAAAACTTACATAACAGCAATTAAAGAAGGTCAAATGTCAAAAGATGTAATTGAATTTGAAGGCAAGATATTGGAATCACTTCCTAATGCTATGTTTAGAGTAGAACTCGAAAACGGACATGAAATTCTTGCCCATATATCAGGAAAAATCAGAAAGAATTTTATTAAAATTCTTCCGGGTGACAAAGTTAAAGTCGAAATGACACCATACGACTTAACAAGAGGCAGAATCACCTACAGATTAAAATAAACCGTTGTATTTACGGTTCTTATGTCAACAATACTCACGACAATGCTCTGAGAACCAAAAATACAAAGGTGATAAATATATAGTTCCGCCTCTCGGAACATACGCGGCAAAAACAATTAAATACTAGATAAGGAAAACACAATGAAAGTAAGAGCATCAGTTAAAAAAATGTGCAAAGACTGCAAATTCATCAGAAGAAGAGGTAGAATCACAGTTATTTGCAAAAACCCTAAACACAAACAAAGACAGGGTTAATCGGTTTTCGTAAAGGAAATCCAAGATTCGGATTTTGAGCGTGGTTGACTGAGCAAATCGAAGAAACGCCACAAGTGAACAAGAGTGTGAAGCGTAAAACGGAATTCAAAACCTTGTGAACACCAATAATCCGACACAACAAACCAAAAACAATCATAAATAACATAAGGAGAAAAAATGGCAAGATTGGCTGGGGTTGATTTACCCCGTAACAAAAGAATGGTAATCGCATTAACCTATATCTACGGTATAGGACCGACTCGTTCTGCTAAAATTCTTGAAGCTTGCGGAATTTCCCAGGATTTGAGAACAGACGATTTGACAGATGACGATATCAAAAAACTCAGAAATGAACTTACAAATTATCACATTGAAGGTGACTTGAGAAGAGAAGAATCTCTCAACATCAAGCGTCTTTCTGAAATTAACTCTTACAGAGGTATGAGACACAGAAGAAAATTACCGGTAAGAGGTCAGAGAACAAAAACTAATGCAAGAACAAGACGCGGTAAAAAAACCGGTCCGGTAAGTAAGAAGAAGTAGCGGATTCCGTGACGGGTGAAACGAAGTAAACCCGGAAAGCGAGGTACGAAGTGAGTAAAAGCCAAAATACAGCGAACGATAGTACCGAGCGTAAAGGAAATCCAAGGCACGAATTTTGAGTGTGGCGGACTGAGCAAGGCGCAGGAAAGCCAATAATCCAAGACAGCGATTATTTTGTAAAATTCAATAATTCGTAATAAAGCAATAAAGAGTAATAAATTTAAAGGAAATAAAAATGGCAAGACCAGTAAAAACTAAAAAGAAAGAAAAAAAGAACGTATTGCAAGGTGTTGTACATATCCAGTCAACATTTAACAATACAATCGTAACTTCTTGCGATACTCAGGGTAATGCTATTGCCTGGGCATCAGCAGGCGGATGCGGTTTTAAAGGTGCAAGAAAAGGCACTCCGTTTGCCGCACAATCAGCAGCAGCTCAAGTAGCTAAAAAATCTGTTGATCAAGGCATGAAAAAAGTTGAAGTCTATATCAAAGGACCCGGTTCAGGTCGTGAAACAGCTATCAGAGCTATTCAGGCTGCGGGCTTAGAAATCACTTTAATTAAGGACGTTACACCGATTCCACACAACGGTTGCCGTCCGCCTAAGAAAAGAAGAGTTTAGCATGCGCAAGCCGGAGTGAAGCCTTGCAGGGCTTTCAGAACTGAAAGACCGAAAAGGCGAAACTTAATATCGGCGACGTAAGAGTTTTTGAAAAAAACTCCACAGGAGCAAATGAGATTTATAAATAAACTCCGGAATAACAAAAGATATGCGAATACTTTTCAATAAAGTTAAGTAAATGTTAAAGAACAAAGGAGTCAAAATTGGCTAAATATACAGGACCTTCAAATAAATTATTCCGTAACTACGGTGTTACGGACTTATCAAACAGAAAGTTGGTTTCTTCTTTGAGACAGACTGCTTCAGGTCAGCATGGTGCTGCAAGAAAAAAACTTTCTGATTATGCAATTCACTTAAATGAAAAACAAAAAATCAGACTTACATATTTGGTAAGCGAAAAACAGTTTGCTAAATATTACAACAAAGCAGCTAGAACAAAAGGCGTTACAGGTACTGTTCTTTTACAATTATTAGAAAGAAGAGTTGATAACGTATTGTTCAGAGCAGGCTTTGCAACAACAAGAAAACAAGCAAGACAAATCGTTAACCACGGCCACGTGCTTGTTAACGGTAAAAAAGTTGACATTCCATCTTACCTAGTAAAAGCCGGTGACGTTATTACAATCAGAACAAGAAGTGCTGAATTTGTAAAAACAGTTATGGAACCGCTTGATGTAGCTGCTCCTCAATGGATGACAGTTGATGCAGCTGCACAGAAAATCGTATTCGACAGAATACCGGAAAGAGAAGAACTCGATCCTGAATTTAAAGAACAACTCGTTATTGAGTACTACTCAAAATAATCCACATAAAAGCTAGGCTGCCTTTATGGCCGTTTTAGCGAATCAGATTCCGAATAACTACAAATTAGGAGAAAAACAGATGGAATTAAAAATTAAAAACGTAACAACAACAACTGGTTCTGACGGTTCACAATACGGTAAATTTGTAATCGAACCTTTGGAAAGAGGTTTCGGTAACACAATCGGTAACGCTTTAAGACGCGTGTTGTTATCTTCTTTGGAAGGTGCAGCTGTTACCGCCGTAAGAATCGAAGGTATTACTCACGAATACACAGCGGTTCCGGGTATTGTTGAAGACGTAATTGATATAATGTTAAACCTCAAGGGTATGGTAGTAAAAACAGAATCTTCTGAACCTGTACAATTGAGATTAGACGTTGATAAACCAGGCCCTGTGCTTGCATCTGATATTGAACTTCCTGCAGGTGTTAAAATTGTTAACCCTGACTGGTTGATTTGTACAGTTGCAGAAGGCGGTTCTATTCACGCTGATATCGTGGTAGAAACAGGCAAAGGTTATATCGCTCATGACGTGTTGAAAAACAATGACGGCTCTATGCCGATTGATATGCTTCCGATTGATGCAACATTTATGCCTATCAAACGTGTTAGCTACAATGTAGAAAATACACGTGTAGGCGACGTTACTGACTTCGATAAATTAAACCTCGAAATCTGGTCTAACGGTTCTGTTGATGTAAACGTTGCATTATCTCAGGCTGCTAATATCTTAATCGAACACTTTATGCAGATTGCTGCTATAACCGGCGGGGCTCCTGTTATTCCTACAGTTGCTCCGGTAACAACATCTGCTGTAATCGAGGAAGAAGAAGTTGTTGATAATTCTGCTCCTTCAATTTCTATTGAAGATTTGGAATTGTCCGTAAGAGCTTACAACTGCCTTAAGAGAGCAAGCATTAACAACATGGCTGAGCTATTGAAAAAATCAGAACATGATTTGTTAAATATCAAAAACTTCGGTAAAAAATCATCTGATGAAGTTATCGAAAAATTACACCAGTTCGGCTTAGACCTTATGCCTAATCCGGAAGGTGTAGATATGGACGAACTTGTATAAGTGTCCGTATTTATTACAGAAAATAATTAAGAAAAAGGACAAATAAAAATGAGACACCAGTCTAAAAAACACACATTAGGAAAAGCACAGGATCAAAGAAAAGCTTTGTTGCGTTCTTTAGCTACTGAACTTATTTTGCACGGTGAAATCAAAACTACAATGGCAAGAGCAAAAGCTCTTAAACCATACGCAGAACAGATTATCACTCTTGCAAAACAGGGTACACTGCATTCAAGAAGATTGGCTGCTAAATTCATTTTTGACAGAGAAACTGGCAAATTTATGAATTTTGAAACAGGCGAAGTTCTTGAAAACGTAACAAAAGCTGATAAAGAGCAAAAAGCTGTTGCTCAAACCGTTTTGAGAAAATTATTTGCTGAAACAGGTAAAAAATACTCAAACAGAAACGGCGGTTACACAAGAATCTACAGAATGCCTCCAAGACGCGGCGATGCTTCTGAAATGGCATTGATTCAACTCGTTTAGGCGAGGGTGTAATGCCGAAGTATTCAATGATAGTTGAATATATCGGAACAAATTATTCGGGCTCACAAGTTCAGCCTGATGCGGTAACGATTCAGTCTGAACTTAACAAAGCCCTTAGCACATTGATATCAAAATCTGACGGACTGGGTGACAATGATGAAAATTCAGTGTTGCAGGGATGTCATTATTTTAAAACAGTAAAAACAATTTTCTCCGGCAGAACAGATGCAGGGGTACACTCAAAAGGTCAGGTTGTCCATTTTGAGAGTGATATACCGATTGTTGCTTCAAGGTTTATTAACTCGATGAACGGATTGTTACCTGATGACATAAGCGTAAAATCCGTCAAACAGGTTGAAGATACGTTTCATGCCCAGTTGAGTGCAAAATACCGCGTGTATCAATACAAAATAGTCAATCGACAGCAGCGTTCTGCCTGGGATGGTCATTCTCTTCTGATTCGAGAACCCTTAGACTTAGAAAGAATGAACAGGGCGTTGGAATATTTGATAGGCGAACACGATTTTACGTCTTTTAAATCTTCTTCCACCCCGAACCCCGCTAAGTACTGTGTTGTGTATAAAGCACATTGCACAAGAGATGGCGAAGTCATCACCTTCGAAATAGCTGCAAACAGGTTTTTGTACAACATGGTGCGTTGTATAGTCGGTACTTTGCTGATGATAGAACACAAAAAACTGGAACCCGAGTTTATGAAAGAAGTTCTGGAGGCAAAGGACAGAACAAAAGCGGGCCCGACAATCAGTCCTGACGGGCTGACACTTATGGAAGTGGGGTACGAACCCTACGACCTGACACATAAATAGAAGTAACAATCAATTTAATAAAGGAAACTGAAAGATGAAAACATATTCAGCAAAACCTCTTGAAGTTGAAAGAAAATGGTATCTAATCGACGCTGAAGGCAAAACTCTGGGTCGTTTGGCTACTGTTTGTGCTAACTTGTTGAGAGGCAAATTAAAACCTGAATATACACCTAACGTAGATACAGGTGATTTTGTTATCGTTATCAACGCTGACAAAGTTCAGGTTACAGGTAATAAAGAAACTGATAAAATTTACTTGCACCACACAGGATATCCTGGCGGATTGAAAACTGCATCATTCAAAGAAATGATGGAAAAAGATCCGAGAAAGGTTATCGAAAAAGCTGTTAAGGGAATGCTTCCTCACAACACTTTAGGTGCACAACAGTTTACAAAACTCAAAGTATATGTAGGTTCAGAGCATCCGCATGAAGCTCAAAAACCTGTAGTATATGAAATGGAGGTTAAATAATGGCTGATAACAAAATTTACATGGCAACAGGCAGAAGAAAAACCTCTATCGCAGTTGTTAAACTTGTAAAAGGTAAAGGCAGAATCTTCATTAACGGTAAAACTCTTGAAGCATATCTGGGTAACAGACCTGCTATGAAAATTCTTGTTTATAAACCTCTTGCATTAACTGATAACATGGAAAACTTTGACGTAAGAGTAAAAGCCGTAGGCGGCGGTATCTGCTCACAGGCTGGCGCAATCAGACATGGTATCTCAAGAGCATTGTTGGAATACAATCCTGAATTAAGAAGCGTTCTTAAAGCAGAAGGCTTGTTAACAAGAGATGCTCGAGTTAAAGAACGTAAAAAATACGGTAGAAAAAGAGCAAGAAAAAGATTCCAGTTCTCAAAACGTTAGAGAAAAGCGCGAAGCGCAGAAATCTTTTTCAAACGAATTTTCAAAAAGCAGCTGTTTTGCAGCTGCTTTTTTGTTGCTTGTACACAAAGCTAAAATTTCAGATTTTATTTATTGAAAATTATGCACTGAGGTTAATGTATTTTGCTCCTTCTATGCCGTCAATACCGGCTATCTCGTTAAGCGTTTTTTCTGAAACCTCGCTTCCTGTGTTGATTATCATCATAGAAATATTGTCAGAGTTAGAACGATTCTGGGCAACGTTCATTCTTGTTATGTTGATATCCTTATCGCCAAGCACCGTAGCAACTTTAGCAACCATTGCCGGTTTATTTTCGTGAGGCACAAGAATCATGTGTTTTTCAGGTTCGATACTTGTGTTGTAACCGTTGATTTTTACGATTCTTGGCATGTCAGCGGCGATAAGCGCACCGGAAACAGTATTTGTTTCTTTATCAGTAACAAGCTTGAGAGTAATTGAACCCGTATAATCGGTTGTTGTGTTGGATTTTGTTGTTGCAACATCTATACCTTTTGCCTTTGCTATAATAGGTGCGTTTACAAAGTTTACGGAATTCATAAACGAAGAAAATACCCCTTTAAGAACGGCTGTTTCAAGAGGAGAAACATCCAAATCCGCAAGGCTTCCTTTTACAGTAACGTAAACTCCTTTCAGACTGCCTTTAGACATCTGCATAGCAAGTTCTCCAATGTTTTGTGCAAGCTGCATATAGTCTTTTACAGGTTCAAGTTTGTCAGGTTTTAAAGACGGTATATTTACTGCAGAACGAGCAGAACCGCCTGCCAAAACATCTCTTATCTGTTGAGCTACGTCTTCTGCAACCTTTAATTGAGCCTCTTCCGTACTCGCACCCAGATGAGGTGTAAGCAAGATGTCACCGCTTGTTTTCACAAGAGGAGAATTTACAATATCAGGTTCTGTTTCAAAAACATCAACGGCTGCCTGAGCAACCTGTCCCGATTCAAGAGCTTGCGCAAGTGCTGTTTCATCAATAATTCCGCCACGTGCGCAATTGATTAAGCGCACTCCTTTTTTCATTTTTGCAATTGTATCTTTGTTAATCATATGGAGAGTTTCTTTAGTTTTTGGCACATGCACAGTGATATAGTCGCATTCACCCCACAATTCATCCAATGATTCAACATATTTTGCACCGAATTTTTCCACAACTTCTTTTGTTGTATAAGGATCCGAAACCAAAATTTTCATCCCTAGAGCCTTTGCAGTTTGTGCAACATGGTGCCCTATTTTGCCAAAACCAATAATACCCAGTGTTTTGCCAAAAACCTCATGTCCGGTAAATTTGGAACGTTCCCACAATCCTTGTTTAGTAGACATTGCAGCCTTAGCAATGTTTCTTGACATTGCAAGCATTAAAGCCACTGTATGTTCTGCGGCAGCATTAGTGTTACCGTCAGGGGAGTTTACAACGATAATACCGTTTGATGTAGCGGCATCCAGATCAATATTATCAACACCAACACCTGCTCTGCCGATGATTTTAAGATTTTTACCAGCTTCTATAACTTTTGCCGTTACTTTAGTCTGACTGCGCACCATTAATGCGTCATACTCGCCTATTACTTTGCACAAATCATCTTCGCTCATCGTAGGCAGTATAACGCCCTGTGCTGTTTCATCAATAATTTGTTTTGCTGTTTCGTTAATTTTGTCTGTAATTAAAACTTTCATTTAAAACTCCCCTTGTTTTTTACGGCTTTATACAATGCCAACGTAGAGAATTATACAATTTTTTTTATTTTTATACAAACACACCGGCTATTTTATATAAATTTCTTCAAGGTTATGTACTGCACCGCCTAAGGCAGTCGGGTTAATATTGCCGAATTTGTTCCTTATTGCGGTAATTCTTACCGGTGAATAAAGGTATATCAAAGGTTTTTGGTCATATACAACCTGCTGGTACTGTTCATAAAGCTGCTTGCGTTTATTAAAATCGAGTTCAAGCGAAGCTTTGTCAAAAAGCTCATTGATCTGCTGTTCCCACGGGTATATATCTTTGTTATCCTGCGGGGTTTTTCGCATATTAAACACATGCAATGTTCCGTTTGAATACCACACGTTTTTACCGCCGTAAGGTTCAAGCGGACTGCCGGTAAAGCCCATTATCACCGAGTCAAAATCATTTGTGTTAACAAGTTTACTCACAAGGGTATTGAACTCTATAGGCTTAAAGTTAACAGTCATACCAAGCTCTTCCAAGTCCTGCTTAACCATAACGCCTATAGACTCACGTTCAGTGTTGCCTGCATTTGTATATAAGTCAAATTCAACTTTGTTGCCGTACTTATCATATAGTTTACCTTTTTCCCAGTAAAAACCGGAGTTTCGAAGATATTCTTTAGCCTTTTGCATATCCTGAGGATGTCCCTGTGATATTTTTTCGTTTAGATAAATAGAGGCAAGAGGCTCAGGTGTAAATAGAGGAGCTGCAACGCCGCTTGCAATATTGAAAACCATATTTTCTCTATCCAGTGCGTAATCAACAGCTTTTCTAAAGTTTACATCGTTAAACCATTTTTGTTTTACCGGGGCAACGTAGTATTTTCCTTTATCGTTTTTACGGGTGTTTAAATTGAAAGAAAAATACATTGTACCAGTATCAGGTCCTAAGTTGTATATTTTATAGTCCGAGTTTTTCTCCTGTTCCTTAAACATTGCTACATTTGTGCCGCGAAGCCCAACGGTATCCAATTCACCGGCTTTAAATTTTAACAGCTCGTTATTCAAATCCCCGACTATTAAAATAATATATTTGTCAAGGTAAGGAAGTTTCTGTCCATTTTCATCAATCATGTAATAGTTAGGGTTTCGTTCATACACAAGACGCTGCGCGGGAACATATTCTTTAAGTTTAAACGCACCGCTTGTGACAAATTCGGACGGTTTTGTATTAGAGCTCCAAAAAGAGGCAAAAGCTCTTTTACCCTGTTTTGTAACCGGTTCAAGTACGTGTTTTGGCGCAATTGGTACGCTCAATTGTCTTAAAAACGGTGAAAAAGGTTTTGGCGTAGTAAATTTAACGGTATATTTATCAAGTTTTTCAATTTTGGGGAGTTCACTGCCAATATACATTGCATCACGTGTGCTTGTGTTTCCGTATCCGCCAAAAATAATCGTATTCCAAGTAAAGTAGACATCATCAGCAGTAATTTCTTTGCCGTCAGACCACTTTAAGCCATGCCGGAGTTCAATAATATATGTTTTTTTGTCAGGCAGAATTTTTATGATTTTGGCCATTTTGGGGATAACTTCACCAGTATACGGATCTGTTGTAACAAGTGCATCAAACATAATATCAGCAGCCAGAGAAGAAGTTGCATCCATTGAGTTCCAAGAGTTAAAAGTTTTCGGCCCTTCGCCTATGGTGCTTGTAACAAGTGTTCCGCCGTATTTACCCGCCGGACTGCGGGAAAGAAGGTAATCAACTCCGTCAATTGTTTCTGTTTTAACGGGGTAGGGGGCGTAGTTTTGTTTTAATTCAAACCCGTCTTTTATATTTTTCGCTGATGGTTCAGAGTCCGGTTTATCCGCTCTTATACAGCTTGCAAGGACAATGCAGAGAAATAACAAAAGAGATATTAAATAGACAAATTTTTTCTTCATAAAAACAATTTATCACAAATTTAGAAATTTAATATAGCCGCTTAAGGTGAATAAAAAAAATGCTTGAAATAATTTTTAATCATTGTTAAAAAAAGCCGGCGCTGTTATCATGGATTTATGATAAAGAATATACTGTTGACAGGTTCCGGCGGTTTTGTCGGGAGAAATTTAAAAGAATATTTTGCAGAAAAATACAAGCTTTTTTGTCCGAGAAGTTTTGAACTGGATTTAACGAAGTTTGAAGAGGTGGAAGAATTCTTTCTTAAAAACAAAATTGATTTTATTATTCACTGTGCCACAACCGGAGGCGTAAGAGACTGTATTGACCCGATAAACTGCGAAACAGATAACCTGAAAATGGTTACTAATCTTTTAACTGCAAAAACACAGGATACAAAGCTTCTTATGTTTGGCTCCGGCGCGGCTTATGCAAAACATCGGGCGTTGCACAAAGTTAAAGAATCACAAATAGGAGATGTCATTGCTCATGATCAGTACGGAAGGTCCAAAATGCATATGGCACAGCTTGCACAAACAAGAAATGATATGCTTTGTCTCAATATATTCGCCTGTTACGGCAAATACGAAAAAGAAAGCCGATTTCCTTCTTATGCGGTTATACAAAATTTAAAGCATGAACCGATTGTTATAAACCAAAACGTAATCTTTGACTATTTATACATAAATGATTTGTGCAAAATTGTGGAGGCGTTTATAAAAAATTTCCCGAAACATCGCGTAATAAATGTTACACCTACTCAAAGTGTATCGCTTTTTGACATAGCACAAATTGTCAATAAAATAAGCGGTTATAATGTGCCGGTTAATTTTAAGAAAGCCGGACTCAATTTTGAATATACAGGTGATAACTCTTTACTGCTTAAAGAGTTGCCTGAGTTGAAGTTCACATCAATGGAAGAAGGCCTGACTCACTTGCAAAAATATATTAGCAAATCCTTAGATTATATGTAAAAAAAATACAACAAACCATGGCTTTTTTGGCAACTACATGCTAATAATAGATAATATATTATTTGGTTGGAGAAAAAAATGATTACTATAAAAGACGTTGAACACGTTGCAAAACTCGCAAGACTGGAGCTTAATGAAGAAGAAAAAGAAAAATTTTCCAAACAGCTCGGTGATATTTTAAAATATGTAGAACAAATGAATGAAGTCGACACAACAGGCGTTGAACCAATGAGTCACGCAATACCAATGGTTAACGTTATGAGAGAAGACGTTGTGGTCAGCGAAAATACAAAAGAGGAGCTAATGGCGAACGCGCCTTTAAAAGAAGACGGTTTCTTCAGGGTTCCTAAGATAAATTAAAAAAGTTTAAAAAGCTTAGAGGACGTCCCCTCTAAGCTTTTTAACTTATATGAAAATTATAACAGATAAGAAGTGACTAGATAGGGGTAAAAATGGCAACAAAGTATATTTTTGTAACAGGCGGTGTAGTTTCCTCGCTTGGAAAAGGGATTGTAGCAGCGTCTTTAGGAAGGCTTTTAAAATCCAGAGGATTCTCTGTTGTCATACAAAAATTTGACCCATACATAAATGTTGACCCAGGAACAATGAGCCCGTTCCAACATGGAGAGGTCTTTGTTACAGACGATGGTGCCGAAACAGACCTTGATTTAGGCCATTATGAAAGATTTACGGATACATCTTTAGGAAAAATCAACAACGTAACCTCAGGAAGCATATATCAAACAGTAATAAAAAAAGAACGAAAAGGCGAATACTTAGGTGCAACAGTTCAAACAATCCCTCATATAACAAACGAAATTAAATCCAGAATCAAAAAAGCAGCAACACAGTTTAAACCAGATTTTCTTATTACAGAAGTCGGAGGTACAATAGGCGACATTGAGAGTCTGCCGTTTATAGAAGCAATAAGACAGTTCAGAACAGAAGCCGGATTTGGCAACAGTCTTTCTATCCATGTTACGCTTTTACCGTATTTACCTACCTCCGGAGAGTTAAAAACAAAACCATCTCAGCACAGTGTTTCTGTGTTAAGAAGCTACGGTATCCAGCCTGAGATACTTGTTTGCAGAACTTCAAAACCTCTACCTAAAAAAGAGAAAGAAAAACTTTCTTTATTCTGCTCAGTACCCGTTGATGCAGTTATAGAATGCAGGGATATGAAATCAATTTATGAAGTTCCGCTTGCTTTAGAAGAACAGCAGATGGCTCATGTTGTATTACAAAGACTGCAGCTTCTGGACAAAAAGCCGAATCTTGATTCCTGGAAAAAGCTCGTTGAAAAAATCAGAAACCCGAAACGTACATTTAAAATAGCTATTGCAGGTAAATATACTAATCTGTCAGACGCTTATATATCTGTTGTGGAAGCATTAAAACATGCCGGCTACCATAAAGACGCAAAGATAGAGATAAAATGGATAAATTCGGAAGAATGCGTTGATATGACAAAAGCAAAAGAAATTTTATCAGATGTTGATGGTCTTGTCGTCCCCGGCGGTTTCGGAGTTCGCGGAATCGAAGGAAAACTCAATGCTATCAGATATGCAAGAGAAAACAATCTGCCGTTTCTGGGGTTATGCCTTGGCATGCAATGTACGGTTATTGAATATGCAAGACACGTTGTTGGTTTAAAAGGCGCAAACTCAACGGAATTTAACGAAGGGACACCTTATCCTGTTATAGACTTTATGCCGGAGCAAAAAAACATTGACGAACTCGGCGGAACAATGAGGTTGGGCAAATTCGACTGTGTGCTGCAAAAAGGTACCAAAGCCTACGATGCTTACGGAAAAGTTAAAACGATTTCAGAACGACATCGTCACAGATATGAAGTTAACAACGAATATAAAAAACAGATAGAAGATGCCGGACTTGTATTTTCAGGTATGTCGCCAGACGGTCAGCTTTGTGAAATAGTTGAATATCCGAAAAATGACTGGTTCGTAGCGTGTCAGTTCCACCCTGAATTCAAATCACGTCCGGAACATCCGCACCCCTTGTTTGAAGGTCTGATAAATGCTATAAGTAAAAACAAAGGAGTTTAAGAAATTTAACAATTTTTAGAAAAATTACGTTAAAAGTGTTATTTTTTCTGAAAATTGGGTATTAATAATATAGGAAGACATTATACAGGAGTGCGCGCAATATGAACATACTTATCTCAAACGACGATGGTCTTATGGCAAACGGAATCAGAGCATTAACTGAAGCTTTAAGCTGCGAACATGACGTTTATGTAATAGCTCCGGACAGAGAACGAAGCGCCGCCGGACATTCTCTGACATTGCATACTCCGTTAAGAGTTGAAGAATTAGACCCAAAATTCGGAGCAAAAAGAAACTGGGTTACAACAGGTACTCCAGGTGACTGTGTAAAGATAGGTTTGAGCGCAATTTTAGAACCGCATGAAATGCCGGATTTAGTTATTTCAGGCATAAACCATGGCCCTAATCTCGGTGCTGATATATTGTATTCAGGCACAGTAAGCTGTGCACTGGAAGGAGCAATGCTTGGATTTCCCGCAATAGCAACATCACTGGCAGGGCTTCATTACGAAGTAGAAAACTTTGCATTTGCAGCAAATTTTATGGCTAAATTTGTTAATAAAATAAAGGACATAAATTTCCCGCAGAAGTCTATCCTTAATATTAATTTCCCTTCTCTTGAGGCGGAAGATATAGCCGGTATTGCAATAACAAAACTCGGAACAAGAATGTTCACAAGCAAATACGACAAACGTATTGACCCAAGAGGCAAAACCTACTACTGGCTAGCAGGTGAACTGATTGAATATGATGAAAATGATGGAACAGATATTAACGCTGTACGCCAAAACAAAGTATCCATAACACCGATAACCTTTGAGATGACTCATCAAAGTATTATGAAAGATTTGGAAAAAGCTTTTTGTGAAGAACACACTTGCGATTGGTTTGAACCTGCAGACAAAAATAAAAAGAACAAATAGCTATTTTTAAATCTTTGCACCGCACAAAGAAGCAAAGTTTCTCGCATTGCTGAGAGTAAAAAATTCCACGCAACATATACAAGAATGACGCATTTTTCAATAGGCGAAAATTTCTTGCTGCTTTTGCGAACAGTTAAATTTCGGTTAAATCTGCTGTTTTCAGACAGTTACTGGCTTACAGGCTCAAATAATATTCTTTTAAAAGCACAGCGTCTTCTTCCATAACAGGGCTTTCGCAGACAACAACACCTTTTACATCGAATTTTTTAAACGCTTTCATTAAATCTTTGTAATTCATATCGCTTTCTTTTAGCATAAGGTGTTTTTTTTCGCCCTTTTCGCCGTATTCAATCCCCGCGATATGTGCATGGAAGTTTTCAAGCGCATAGCTTCCTATTTCAGTGCCTATGGTTTCAAAAATCTTGCAAAATTCGTCATAAGTATTGTAAAGCCCGTTTGTTCTGGCATGCAGGTGAGAAAAATCGACACATGGCAAAACCTGTTTAAAATCTTTGGAAAGCTTTACTATTTCCTCAAGGTTTCCCCATTGTGTAGGCTTGCCGGTGGTTTCGGGGCGCACCCATATATCATTGCCTTCCTCGTCAAGAGTGGAACATATTTCTTCCATTGATTTTTCAACCTTTTTGTACACCTCATCGGGCTTCATTCCCATATAAAATGCAGCATGGTAAGTAACAGAATATGCACCCAGCTCCTTACCCATTCTTGCTGTATCAAGAACACGTTTTATGCTGGCTTCTATTTTGTCTTCTTCTTTGGAATTCAAATTTATATAATACGGCCCGTGTGCTGTCAGAACCATATTTTTTTCAGCTGAAATTTCTTTAACAAGTTTTTGATTAGGCGGACTCATGCGTACCCCGTGGACAAACTCCAGTTCCATTCCATCGAGTTTCAGCTTTTCAAGAATATTAAAGGCATTTTCATATCCCGCGCTGCCGTTACATATTGGCTGACCTGCCGTTACAAATTTGAGTGTGTCCATTATATAAGTCCTATTTGCCTAACTGCCGAATTTTTCACCTATTCTCGGGTTAAATTTTTCTATAAAACTTCTTGCATCCGAAATCATATAAGAGCCGAATTGTATTGTTTTTATATACAGGATACCATCACCTGTTGCAACCCCTATGTCGTCTTTTATCCGGCAAATTGTGCCAGGGGGTTCTTTAACCTTTTTATCAACAGCTTCTGCTGTATATATTTTAACGAACATTCCTCTAAAGCTTGTCATTGCTGAGATAAACGGGTTTAATGCTCTCACAAATCGTTCTATATAATGGGCGTCTTTGCTCCAGTCAATGTAGTTTCTCATATTTTTTGAGTCAATGGACGGTGCTTTCTTAAACTCGCCTTGAGGCTGCGGAAGAGAAATTATTGTGGAGTTATTTTCATACTGTTCCAAAAACTCGGCAAGAAGTTCTGCGCTCATATAATTCATCCGGTTAAACAGTGTTCCCATTGTTTCATTTTTTTCAATAGGAACTTTCTTTTGTGCAATTATGTTGCCGGTATCAAAATTTTCATCCATAAAATGCAGTGTTATACCCGTTTCCTTTTCGCCGTTAATAAGCACATGGCTGTAAGGGTTTGCTCCTCTATAATCAGGTAAAAGCGACGGATGGCAGTTTACAAAACCATCTTTTACTGTTCTCAAAAGTTCCGGCGGAAATTTCTTGTTATAAGAGCACACAACGGCAATATCCGCATTAAGCTGTTTTATTGCATGAATAAAATCCATTTCATCCAGACGGTCTTTGTATAAAATCAACGGCAGTTTAAGGCTGTACGCAAAACTGCACATAAGGTCAAATGTGCCTTCGTTTCTGTGCGGAGGAACAACACCTACAATATTAAAACCGCGTGAAACAAGTCCGGAAAGACAAACTAAAGCCATATCCGGCATGCCTATAAACAGTATTCTTTTCTGGTATTTGTTATTCAATAGAGTGTCCGTTCAGTTTTTTACACATCTATTATACCATTGATTGTTATTAATTAAATAATATGCGCCAAAAGGTTCTCCAATGAGCCTTTGATATATAACAGGCAGGCTTGTTGTTTTTGGCAAAGCTTGCCCAACAGGTTACCTTACCTCGTAAGCGAAACGTCGTTTGTGCATCTAATGCAATAATCTCCGGTGCGGCAGAGCAGGCTTTAGTCTGCTGTTATACCTTCCTTCAAATTTTGGCTGAGATGGGGAGTGTCAAAAGCAATGAAGAAACGTCGGTGGGGCATACCTGTCCAACGCAAAATTTTGCTGTCATTCTGAAGCATCAGGTTTTTGCGGTAACATATCAATCGTTTGTGTTCAGAATCTGAACAGTTGGGAAATTTGGCTTAAATGGTTATGTAAAAT
>CALUQO010000038.1 GCA_944322935.1 Candidatus Gastranaerophilales bacterium
AAACAAATCCAAGAGATATACAAAAAATTGGGAATTTCAAGAACCGGAATATCCAAAGAACTGCAGGAGATTTTGGATTTGTGCAAAGCATATAGCCAAAAAACTGCAGAAAAAAATCCATACAGAACATTGTTGGAAATGCAAAGAAAAGCCCAAGAAGAAATGTCAACAGACCTCGATGCATACGAAGATGCATTTGAAAAACGAGTAACAATCGATAAATGGTACTACAACGAACTGAAAAAACTACAACAAAATAAAGCAGGCCTTTCTTCAACAGAACTAAGCGAAGCAAGAAACTCCTTAGACGACCTATATAACAAACGAAGCATAGAAGCGGAAGAAGAAGTGTGGATGGAAAGGGGAGAAAAAATAGCAGGAATATTTCAAGACAGCTGCTCGGGAATAATAGATAACTACAAAAACTTTGGAGATGAAATGAAAGACCTTGCCAAAGATTTGTCACTGTTCTTACTGCAAGAAGCTTCAAAAACAGCAATGCAGCAGTTGTTCAGCACAAACAAAATGCAGGGCTTACTAGCATCATTAACAAGTATATCCCAGGGAGGCGGATTTAAAGGAAGCGGAGCAGCCTTGATAAAAGGAATAGGCAGAGCGTTTGGAATATTTCACTCAGGCGGAATAGTTCCCGTCGGAGCAAATGCGGAAATCCCCGGAACAAATGAACAATTTGCATTGTTAAAAGGCGGAGAAAGAATATTAAGCCCGTCAGAGAATACAAACTATTCGTCAGGCGGTGGTACTTCGCCAGTGGTGTTTAATAACTTTAATATAAAGGCATGGGATTCGAAGGATGTAAGAAAATATCTTACGGAGAATAAAGACCTGATTAACCAGATAACATTTGAGGGAATAAAATACAACAACAGCAACTTACGCAATATGGTCAGAGGGGCATAGTGAAGTGCGGATTGTTACGACATTATAAGTGTTTTATCAAATTAAATTGCTATTCGTAGTGGTAGTTAATATAATTGAAAAGTGGTAGTCCGGCGGAGCTGAATATGAAAAAGCTTGTGATTTTGTTAATTACTTTTGTTCTGTCTGCAACAATGGCGTTAGCCAACAGCAGTATTATTATAGAAAATTCTACTCAAAAAGATGTTTTAAGCAGGATAATGAAGTATTTAATAAAACAGGGCTCTACATTAGAGAATGTTTCAGATTACTCTTTTACTGCATACAACGTGAATATGAGTCTGCTGTTAAAATTTTTTACGGGGTCAAATCCTGAAATTAGATATATGTTTTCGGCAATTCAAGATAACAAAGATGTCGTTCTTTCGTTGGGGATGAAGAGTACCTATAATGCCGGCAGTGCCTATAATCAAAATGTGTATGCCTATCAGTTTCAGGAAAAAGAGATCCTGAATGTTTTAAAGAAAGCGATAAACGGTTATTATTCTTACGGATTTGAAGGTAAAAAAACACGAAAAGGCTACAAGATAACGGCTGTTTATTATGATGAGCATAGTGTTAATCACGGATTATCTGTCGGTGATGTAATAACAGATATAAATAAGCAGCCTGTCAAAGGAATGTCTAAAGCTGATGCTGCTTTAAAACTTTCGCCTTTAAAAAAGAATGAAAAAATAACTGTCAGGGTCAAAAACTCTGCAACAAAAATCACAAGAGATATAGAACTGAAGAGTTTTTATATAAAACCAACGATATAGCATTATAAGGGATTCAGAATGAAAAAACTGCTTGTTATTTTAGGATTATTTATTTTTACCGGCATGGCTGCCTGTGCTTATACTCAGCAGGAGGCAATTACAATATTGAACGGCAAAGGATTAAAACCTGACTCTGAAGCTATGTTGTTTAATTCTGTTGTAAACGGAAATATTGAATTAACCCAATTATTTATTGATGCAAAACAAATTGATTTAAACAAGAGATATATGGGCATTCCTTATCTTGTGCAGGCACTTTATAATAAGAATAATCAAATTGCATTGTTGCTTTTGGAAAATGGGGCTGACCCGAGAATAAAAACAGTAGATGGCGGAAGTGCTCTTTTTTATGCTGTGAAAAACGGTCAGGCAGATGTTGTTGCAAAAATATTGGAAACTCCGGGTATCGATATAAAAAGACAAAGAATGTTTTTCAGGCTACCATTGAAAACAACAGCAAAAAGAAAATATCCGGAAATTTATGAAATGCTTGTAAAATACGAAGAGCAGGAAGCTGCACGACAAAATCAAAATTAAATAAAACAAAAATTAAATATATTATGACAAAACAACACCCGCTAAAAAACGGGTGTTGTTTTGTATGCAAAAAGTTGTAATAAACGGAGGTTTTATGGAAGAAAAAATGAAAAACCTTCTGAACCAAATCGGGCATCCGTTCCAATTGTTGAATGATGACGGAACTTATCAGGGATGTTTCTATCCGATACAGGTTTTGTATCCGCAGATACCGAGATACAAACTGTGTTCAGAAGATGTTGAACAAAACTATCTTTACGGTATCGAAAAAATTAAAGAACACTGTTACCCAATATCCCCAGCAGAATTAAAGGCAGGGGATATTATTGCAACAAAGTACAAAAAAGCTTTGCATGTTGCAATTTATTTTGAATACGGAAAAGTTATTCACGTGTTTAAGGAACATAGTTTACAGATAGGGAGATTGAAATTGTTTCAGGATTTTCAATCTTATAGGGTGAAATAATGGTAGGATTTGACATTTTAGCGGGTGCTATTACGTCTTTGTTTTTCAGTGCCGCGGGAGCTATGGGGTTTACACTTGCTACGGCTACACTTGCAACAATAGGCTCTGTTGTTGGTTATATCGGGGCTTCTTTAATTTATGGCGGGATTGCGCTTTCTTTAACAATGTTGGGCGCCAAAAAACCTGATTTCGGAAGTCAGTCACCTACATATAAGGGGCTTTTGCAAACGCAAACGGACCAGAATCTTCCCGTCCCCTTGCTTTACGGTACCGTAAAAGTTGCGGGAAATCGTATCTGGCAGGACGAAAATTATCAAAAAACGGTAAAGAGAATAGTTGCTTTTTCAGAAGGTGAAATCACAAGCTATTCAGAGATTAAGCTCAATGATATTCCGATAGAAGAAATTTCCGGCATTACTGTAAATCGTTATTACGGTACAAATACGCAGAATGTTGACCCTATAGTAGGTGGAAACAATCAAAACGAAAGAGCGGAAAAAGTAGGTTCTTTGCGCAACATTGCTTATCTGGCAATTACCGTGCCGCGAACTCAAAAAATCGATGCTAATTACAATCTCACTGCAGTAGTAAAGGGCAGAAAAATAAGGGTTTACAAAAATCCTTACGAGTACGAGGTAAAGTATTCGGAAAATCCTGCCTGGGTATTGTTTGACTTTTTAACCTGTTACAACGGCTTGGGGCTTGGGATAAACGAATACGGCAATATTGATGACAATATTGTTAAAGAGCTTTTTGACCTTGACAGTTTTATTGAATCTGCTGCATATTGCGATGAAATTGTGCAAACACCGAAGCTTGACGCAAACGGTAACGAAACCGGCGAGTATGACGAAAATCCAAGATTTACTTTTAATATGATATTTGATGCTCAGACTTCGGCAAGAAATCTGCTGGATGAAATATACCGTTCCTGCAGGGGCAATTTGTTCGTTAAGGACGGCAAGCTTCAGTTCAAAATAGACAAGCCTGAACCTTTGAGCAAAATATTTAAGGATTACGATATTATTCAGGGGTCTGAAACTTTTGAAACTATCCCTAAAGAAGAACATTACGATATTTTAAAGTGTACGTTTGTGTCTCCTAACCATGAATGGCAGAAGGTCGAAGCCACTGCAGAGATCCCTGAATATCGTGACGGAACACCTATCGAACACAGTGTTGATATTTTTAGCTGTACAAGTTTTAATCAGGCGTCCCGTCTTGCGTGGTATTATGTTAACGCAAAACGTTTGCAGCCGTATTTTGGAAGTTTTCAGACTGATTACAAGGGGTATGATCTTGAAGTCGGTGATGTGATTTCGTTTGATTCAATTCTTATGGGGTTAAAAAGCTACAAAGTTAAGGTTACAAGTGTCGTTGATAACGGAGCCGGAATTTTTACCGTTAACTGGCGTACTTACGATGAAAGGCTGTATGATGATGAACTCGGCAGCAAAGAGCCGCGGGTTCTTGTCAGCAATCTTTCCGATCCGGCCAAATATCCCGATGATGTGCAAAACTTCAACGTTGTGCAGTCAAATAATCTTTTTAACTTTGTGTGGCAGTACAACCAGAATAAAACAGACACTTATGAAATCAGAATGGGAGAATCCTGGGAAAATTCAGCCGTTATACAGTCAAAAATTACGGAAAACAAATTCACCCTGGAAATTCCGACAAACGGGGTGTTTAATTTCTGGATAAAGGCGTTTAATGGATATAATTATTCCAAAAATCCTACGCTTGATGTCATTAGTATCGATTCGATACCTAGTGTTAACGAGATAGTTAAAATAGATATTCTGGAAAATATTGCTGGAACGCTTGACGAAAATCTAAGGGTTTACAGAGATACCATAAAATTAGTTGAAGAAGATATAAAATGGCATAATATCGAAGATTTTTGGTACAGCAATTCAGGGTATTACCAGAGAACTGGTATTTGGGGCACATCAACCGCAAGTGAAGGTGTTTACTTAAGCCAGACTTATGATATTGGTGCAGTGTTAGAGTGTATTGTATCTTTTGATATTCAATACACATCTGCCGATGAACAGAATAATGTTCTTGTTGAATGGGCATTGTCTGATGACGGTGAAACTTTTTCCGAATGGAAAATTGTTAACACCGGCAAATATACCTTCAGATATTGTAAGTTCAGAGTAACGCTAAAAGCATACAACAATGTACAAACTGTACTAACTGCGTTGAAGGTTGCTGTTGACGTTCCGGATAAGGATTTGGATTTGGAACTTGAGATTACTGACAAAAACGGATTAACAATTAATTATTCATTTATCCGTCCGCCGTCAATAGTTGCAACAGTTAACGACAATAATGATGCGTATGTTGTTATTACAGAAAAAACAAATACCTATGCTGTCTTAAAGGCTTATACAAATTCAGGTGAACTTACTACCTGTAAATTGAGCCTGAGGGCTAAAGGATATTAACACAAATATTTAAAAGGAGGAAAAATGGAAAACCAATCTTACACATGGACTGACAATCCTACAGTATCGGGTGTATCGCCATGTAACACAGATGTTTTAAATGAATGTTTGATGCATCTAAAGTACAACCAGGATAAAGGTGATGGTTTTAGTCTGTTCGATATAAAAATAACGGATAGAAAACTTGTTGGAGAAGAAGCTGTCGGCTGGGTAATTCAGGGTGGTCTTGTTACAATGACATATCCTGATGCTGTTAACAAGATAACAGAAGAGTTTAACGAAGGGGCAACAACTACATACAGAGGTATTAGCTGTGTGCAATCACTTACCGGTCATTATATTGCTGATATAGCACAAAAAGATGCAATAGACAAACTGTTTGCGCAAACCGGTATTGCTGAATTTTATATTCTTGATAAAACTAATCAGCAGTTTTATTTGCCTCGCAATAAATGGTTTATGCAACTTACAACCGATGATACTAAATTAAATCAGTTTAATGAAGCAGGTTTGCCTAATATCACTTCATGGGTGCAAGGTGCGCCTTGGAAGTCTGTAGCAGCTGGCGGGGCTATGTATGTTAATGGAGAGTGGAATACAGACCACGGAAGCGGAGCTGACGGATATCATAAAACGCGTATTGATTTTAACGCCTCACGTTCTTCTTCAATTTATGGTAAATCCTCTACGGTTCAGCCTTTATCAGGTAATAAGCTGTTGTATTATAAGGTAGGCAATGTTACAACAGGTGTCGGTCAAATATTAATTGATGCGCAAGAGTTTTTGAGCGAATCTGCTCAGCAACTGGAAAATACTGCAGAGGAAGGGCTTAGTTCTATTGAATCTGCTGTTGACGACGGTGTTTCCGCTATATCTAATGTGTCAAGCGCACTAAAACAAACCCAAATTTCCAACTGCATACTGGAAACATTCCAAAACATCTACGCAGATTGCCAAAGTACCGGTTTGACCCTGCGCAAGGGGTCTATATTTATTGTACCTTACGGCACATCTGCCCCGACAATGGAAGTCGGTGATACATTAAACGGCGGTACCATTGTTGACGTTGATTGGGATGGCGAAAAACTGTTTTATTATGTAAAATTAGATGCCGATATTACGCTTACAACTATTGGTACAGGTACTCTACCTTTTTATTTATATGTGTCACCAGAAGGAACGGTTTTGGGCGATACATTGCCGGATTGCTATGCTCAGGATACTGCACCTGTTGATATATCAGAATCTGTTATATGGTATGACACAACAAATAACTATGTTAAGGTGACTTTAGATACCGGCTCTTCGTGGACTCAGGGTCATAGTCTGGGGCTATGCGTTGTTAACAGGACAACCGGCGGTGTAATAAGCGAATTAAAGCAACTTTTGTCACCTATTACTTATTGCGCTAATGTGTTGTTCCTGTCTAAGGGAACAAAATTGTTATTCCCGGACGGGAGAAATGCTGACGGAACCTGCAAAAATATAGAGGTGACTACACAAAAAACTATATTAAGATTGCTGGATTTAAGCACAACTGAGACTAATGCGGGGTTGTTTGCTGTATACAATGATGATGGCAATATTGGAATAAGTATACAATCTTCACAAACATGGAATTTCGGCAACAGATTAACTACTCCGGCTTATATAAAATTTTATGTAACACCTGAAAACCAGTGGTATCAGCAAACGGGTAGCAATACACAAATATACAATAAAAACTATCTGGTACATATAGGGACTACATCAAGAACAAACGGCAAAGTCACATTCCTTGAAAATAGGCCGTTCAAGACTTTTGCTGTTCTTGATATGAATAATACTTCTTATATTTCAAATCAGGCAATGCCTTCTGATACAGTTCTATCAATGTCTGTACTCGCCAGCGGTAGTAATTACATAGCCCCTGCTGATGGTTATGTTATGGCTTACGCCACATCAGCTAACGAATTCGGTTATATCGATTTGCAAACTTTGTCATCATTGTCGGGACCCCGTATTATTGTAAGCCCTCCCTATGCTAAGGCTGGTCTGTGTGGGACGGTACCCATAAGAAAGGGAGGAATTTTTCGCGTAACATATAATAACGTTACTATCGTTAAAATTAACTTCGTATACGCAAAAGGAAACCTATGAGGAGATTTTATGAATTATTATGTTGAAAATAACGGAAAAATAGTCTTATTCGACACGGACAAAGAAAAAATACAAAATACATTAATGTTTATACCTGACCTGCAGGGCTCGGAAATTAAAGAAACTGAAAGACCCATTGTGTTGTCAGATGACTGCAGCGAGTTTATCTGGGCTGACACAGCAGAGTATCTTTCAGAAGAACTGGCCAAAGCAAAAGAGTTAAAAACACAGGAAGCAACGGACAAAGCCTACTCTTTTGAAGAAAAAGACGCGCTGATTACAGTCAACGCAACGAACTTAAAGACACGTGCTTCGGGCACTTACCACATCGAGGGCAACCTCACAAACAACATAAAGATGTCAGCTTATGCGTCTACATTGGACGATACATCTGTTGTGCCGTGGAACACAAAGGAAAATGTCAACATTTTACTGAACAAAACAGCCTGCGATACTTTGACATCTATAATGAGCCAATTAAACGCAAAGCTCTGGACTGTGGACTTTCCGACATACCTTGCACAGATTGACGCAGCAACGACCGCGGATGAGGTTAACGCAATAAATGTGGAATACCAAAGCCCGACAGAGGTCGTGGATATAAACGTACAAGACGCTGCGGAGGCCGGCGCATAATGAAAATACAATCGCTGAATAAGTTTAAATTAAAAAAGGAGCCGCAAAATATCGGGTTCGGCCTGCACGTGCAAAACCAAACCCGCTATGTGTCACCTGAAATTAAATACGTAACAAACATAACATAAACAGAAAGTGAGTATACAAATGAATAAAATAGTTGAAACAGTATTGAAATATCTTAACCAATCAAGTACTTATAAAGGATTGTTTTCCGTACTTGCGGCCTTCGGGGTAGTTTTAAAACCGGAACTTGCCGATGCAATAATTGCCTGTGCGCTCGGAGTTATCGGGTTAATTAACGTTATTGTTGATGAACACGAGGTTTCGCAAACAACAAAGACAAAGGCGGAGTCATAATGTACTCCGCTTTAGTTACGGCAATCAGTAATATGCTGGCAAAATTCTTTGAGCTTAAAATAACCGGTATTGAAAATCAGGCACAGAGCAGTGTTATAGAAGACAAAAGGGATTATAAAAAAGCTACTGATATTGCCGAAAAAATTATAGAAATTGCACAAAATTATAAGTCAGATATGACTTTTGCGCACAGATTAAAATTTGTGCACCTTGTGGACAGTTTTAAAAAATATAATTAAGGAGATATCATGGAAACTTTTATTGAATATGCTCCTCTTGTAATAGTAATTATTATGTTTTTTCTGCAGTATAAACTTTTTGTCACCCCCGACCAGATTGCTGAAGTAAAATCAGAGCTTATTGAATATATGGCAGAACATTATTTGCCGGAGCGTACGTATAGAGACAATCATACAAGTCTGGAAAATCGCATGGATAGTATTGACAAAAACGTAAATGATGTAAAAACGCTTTTGATTAGTATTGTCCAATGGCACGGGAGTACAAATAATTAGACAATTTCGGAGAAATTTATGAACGACTTATTTAAAACCGCCCTTCAATTTGTTCTCAAATGGGAGGGCGGATATGTTAATAACAAAAATGATAAAGGCGGAGCAACAAATTATGGAATTACTCAAAAAACATACAACAATTGGCTGTGTGCACGGGGCTGTGCATACAAGGATGTGCGATACATCACAGAAAAAGAAGTTGAACAAATATATTACCAAAACTACTGGCTCAAAGCGGGCTGTGACAAAATGTCCCCAAAGTTTGCGCTATTGGCTTTTGACACAGCTGTCAATATGGGTGTGAGCCGAGTAAAGCAATTTATGAAAGCAGCACAATGGAAATACCCAGAAAAATTTATCGCGGCGCGTCGTGCAAAATATGAGGAGTTTGCTCAATACGGCAGCCAAAAAATATTCTTGCAGGGATGGCTCAATCGCCTTAATGATTTACAAATACAATTAAATAAACTCGGATAACGTATATATCTAATTTTTGGCCCCGTTTCTTTTATTTTTTTTAACGAGGCCTTTTTTTTGCCCTTTTTACACATTTTGTCTTATTTTTGTCTGAATTATGCCAAATCTTGTATGCAATATTCGTCAGTTGTTTCTTTGCAAGGCGGTTCAAACCCAGCCATGCTATTCAAAAAGTGTGTTAACAGAATACTGACATATTTAGGCGGCAAATCAGATAAATCTATAACAAATTCGTTAATACCTATTTTTTCCAGCTTCGGCACATATTCATACAGATGCAGAATATAATCCTTAAACATGTGCATTCTGCAAAATCCGTCAACAACAAAAGGTAAAACTTTTTTAAGAGAAGGATCTTTCAGTGCATAGTTGCCGTTATGGCATGGAGCTTTGCAAGAAAGCCTTGAAACTATTGCTGTATCATTGTTCAACGGACATAAACCCAGTGACGGGACTCTTACATTTCCGGCTATTGTAAGCTTTTTATTGGGAATTATGTTTTTTACCTTTTTTATACAGTTTTTTATGTTTGTAATGTTGTCAAATGAGCTGAAATCAACTGTATCAATCGGATGCAGGTTGTTTAGACATTTTATTGACATGCTGTTTAGCAGGTTTATCCCTTGGCCTATTTCTACGGGAATGCGGTGAAGTTCATCATCGTTAATAAATGTCCAGAGATACCCTATGTTGTTAATTATAATTGAAGAGGGGAGCGGTTCTGTTAAACAGAGATTTTTTTCATATTCATAAACCCTGTCAAAATCCCTTTCAATAAGTATTCTCGGCGTACTCAACTGCAGCTTTATTCCGTAATTAAAGCAGAACTTTTTGACTTTGGTAATTATTTGATGGAAGCTGCTTTTTGCCAAATCGCATGTACTTAAAATTTCTCCGTACTCAATAGAATATACTGGATTAAAGCCTATTTTTGCTATAAATTTTTTTAAATCCTCGAGCTGTGCAACTGAACTGAGACGCAAATTTATTTTGGGCAGCATCAATTGTGAATAATCATAGTATTTTTTTAAACGGGGACGTTTGTTTTCCCATTCAAATTTTTGAACGTTTCTTGAAAATTTAAAATTTGAGCCCTGTGCACAAATCATTTCGCCGGAAAAATGATTTGTCTGATAAATACTCTTGCGTACATGCTTAAAAGGCAGGTTCTGATTTTTAAACATTTTCGGCTTGTCCAGTATTTTTTCAACAAGCTCTATTCCGTCTAAAATTTCCTGTGAGTTTGCAAATTTCCCCTTGATTACAACGGAATCAATCGCATTAAGCTTTTTTATATCCTCGGCACACCACGGCAGATTATCGGAATCAATGGCAAGAGAAATGTTTTTGTATTGCTTTATTTTAGCAATATTCTTCATATAAATTTCTTCTGTTATAATGACCTGATCAGCCTTGTGGAACATGTTTATAAAATCAATACCGGCAAGATTGTGTATGTCAAAATAAGAATCCGCAATAACTTTGTATGGTAAATTGTGAGTTTTTATTGCCTCCAGTATTGCATAACTGTTTATAAATATGCCGTCAATTTTTGTGTGTTTTAAAAAAGTAATAAACTTTTTTATTTCGATTAAATCTTCTTCCGTAATATTATGCTTAAAGTTGACATAAATTTTACAATTGCAGGCATGAGCCTGTTCAATGAATTGGTTAATGTATTCAAAATTGTTGTTTAAAAATTTATGGTGATACACATAAAAACTTCTGCATTTAACATGCTGGATGAAATTTTTTATATCTTCGGGTTTTTTTACCGGTGCTGTAACAATAATCTCGCTCATTTCATCATTATAAATGTTTTTTATATATAAAACTCTCAATGTTAACTAATGTGAAGATTGCTGAATAAGGCTAAATTGTTTTTATTATTTATAGATGACAGAAGTTATATTTAGATTTTTGGATAGAAATATACATGTATAAACCCGGGAAAAAGTGTCGAAGCCGTTGTTGTTTATCAAGATGCTGCAATGATTTTGGTAAACGGACTACACTATATGGATAATATTGTAAGAAAAATTTGCCTAATTTTCTTTACTGTAATAGAATTATATTAAAATAGGCTGTTCGTATGTTATCAATAACATGCAGAAGCAATAAAATTAGAATTAAGGTTACGCAGAAGAAGTATAAAAAAGAGAGTGTAAATGTTTGGAGAATTAGACGACTCAAATATATATGAAAGTTTCGATGCATTTTCTGACAATAATGACAGAAATAACAGCAATCAGGAATTTTCGTTTGGTGATGCTACGGATATACCGTCGGATGGCAACAATGATGATTTTTTGGATATAAATGCATACAATGATCCGGCAATGCAGCAGGGCCAGGGTATTCCCGATGACGGCGTTATGCCTGATATGGATGTTTTTGATGAACCCGTTATGGGCGGGACTGTTAATGATAACCAACAGCAATATCAAGAGGCACCTCAGCAACAGGTTGGCCAGCCTGCTAAAAAAGGCGGCGGGTTAATATTTGTTATTCTTCTTGTTGTTATTGCGGCTGCTGCCGGTGGTCTGTTTTATTACAAAAAATTTATGGCTCCGGCTTCTGCACCGGAACAGGCTGCAGGCGATTATTTCTATGATCAGGCGCAACAATCGCAGCCTGCAGAAACACCGGCACCGGATGTTGCGGCTGGCGACAAGACAGCTACTGTAGATGTCAACCTTGAAAATCCTGCTGATGCTGAGTCTGCTGATGCTGCGGCGCAGGCAGAAGCTGCTAAAACTGCGGAAGAACAATTGAAAGCTGACGAAAACAGGCTGGAAAATGATAAGACGTTGTCTAATCAAGAAAGAGCCGAACTTAAAAAGAAAATTGATGAAGAAAAAAATAAACAGTTCGGGTTTGGGGCAAAACGCGTTACTATTCCGGTAGCAGCTGGCGGAAGAGTTGATCCTTTCCTGCCGTATGCGGAAAAAGTTGCGTTGACAGAAGCACCTAAATTCGATTTAATTCCTCCTCCGCCGGAAGTCCCTATTGAAGATCCTGCGGTTACAGATGTTGTTCAGACTAAAATATCCGGTATTATGTATGACGGTGCACGCCCATCTGCTATTGTAAACATAGGCGGGTCTGATTATCTGGTTCATAAAGGAGATACTGTTAACGGATATCAAATCTTGGATATAGGTAAAAATTCCGTAACTATTAAATATAATGCAAATATATATCAGGCTACGGTTGGTGAGTCGGTCGGCAGCAATGTTGAATTGAACCCTGTTTCGAACCTCTCCAGCAAGTTTGGCGGAGCTTATAATAAATCAGCACAAAATGCTATCAATATTAACTAAATACAAATAATTAATAGGAGTCATCAATAAATGTTTATTGGCAAAAAACAAAAAAGAACAAAAAGCTATTTGGCAGTTGCCGGTGTTTGCACACTTGCCATGGCTGTGTCGTTAGGTTACTGTGCCTCAGCTAATGCGGCAATGCAGGCTTCAGTTTCAAGACCTGCCTTAAGGTCAGAGTATAAAAACGCCGGTAATATTCCGTTGGACGGTGCTGTTGAGCTTACAAACGGAAATCAAAGAATCAATGTATCATTAAGAGAATCTGATTTAAAACAGACATTAAGAATGATTGCTGATAAGGCGGGATTGAATATCATTTTCCACAATTCTGTCGCCGGTAATGTTACACTGGATCTTGTTAATGTAACCTTGAATGATGCATTTAAAATGATATTGCAGGCAAATGATCTGACTTATTTTATGGAAAAGGGCACGCTTGTTGTAATGTCTAAAAGTGCAAGCATGTCGTCAGACATAACAAAACAGAATATGATGACAATTCCGGTTAAGTATGCTGATGCTTCAAAAATTGCAGCTTTTTTAAACAGCAATATATTTTCCAGAAACAGACCCGGATTGTCTAACGGTCAGATTGTTGTAACAAACCCGCAGACAAATGAGTTAATCGTGTTTGGTACAGTTAACGATTACAGAATGGCTCAGAAAATAGCGGCAAAATTTGATATCCAGCCTAAAATCGCAACATTCAGGGTTAACCATACTACTCCGAAAGAGATGGCTGAGCTTGTATGTTCATCATTGTTTTCAACAACTCCGTCTTCATCTTCGTCAGGCAAGGACGACGGCGGATACGGCGGATTTATGACGGGTGGTGCTGCTGAGCTGGGCGGCGGTTCAGGTGGCGGCGGCTTGTCCGGCGGTTCAGGCGGTGGCTCTTCGCTTGCTGACAGCATTTCTTTGGGTGAAGGTGTTGTTGCATGTTCAATTACCAGCGATGTTAAAGCAAACGGCCTTGTTTCTTTGGAAGGTACAGCCTTGACAGTCACTTATTTCCCGCAAAAAGGTACAATAAGTATTACGGGCGGTTCAGACGCACAGGCACAGATGGTTAGTGATTTTATTAAATCTAACGATGTTAAACAACCGCAAGCCTATGTTGAAGTGCAGATTGTAGAGCTTTCAGAAACAGGTTCTAAAGATTTTCAAAACACTTGGACTTTGTTAACACCGTTTATTTCAACTTCATTTGACGGTGATAACGGTTTACATCCATATAACAACGGACAACAGTCATCTGCTATCTACTTTAGCGGTCGTCCGTTCCCTATTGTTACGGGTGAAAATACATCAACTGATGCTAACGGCAACCAGACAACATCTAATGTTGTAACTGATTACTTTAGATATCACGGTAAAAATACAGTTGCGTGGACAATCAATTATCTGATTGAAAATGGTAAAGCCAGAATGCTGGCTAACCCGAAGGTTATGGTTACCAACGGTAAAAAATCAGTTATTGACTTGACATCTGATTATGTTAAAACAACAGAAGAAGAAATCCTGACGTCAGGTACAGTCGGTGCGGCTGGTGTATCAAGAACATATGAAATCGGTGAAGATAACGGTATATCAATTCAACTGGTTCCGTTTATCAGCCCTGACGGATATGTTACATTGAATTTGATGCCTAATTACGCTACAATCAAAGAACAAATTATGTCACCGAGCTCTTCCGGCGGTCAGATTATTGCGGCAACACTGTTGCAGAGAAGAAATCTTAACCTCTCTAATATAAGAATCAAAGATGGCGAAACTCTTGTATTAGGCGGTTTGATTCAGGAAGAAGAACGTAAAAACGTTGCAAAACTTCCGTTCCTCGGTGATATTCCGGTTATCGGTTCATTGTTCAGAAGCACATCGACTTCTAACACTAAAAACGAACTTGTTATTATGATTACACCACATATTATTAAAGATACAGAAGATGTCGCTTCTGCCGGTGAAAACTTATAATTAAATATTGCTTATTATCCTGCCTGTGTAATTACGGGCAGGATAATATAAAATAATCGATTTTTTAATTATATGAAATGCAGCTGAAATGAATATAGATACAATCAACAAAATTAAATCTAATATTAACCCTAAATTTGCGGAGCTTTTTACAAAGGACGATTTACTTGAGTTTAATTTTATACCGATTAATAAACAGTCAGGTTTTTTGTTTGTTGTCATAAAGGAAGGCTCTGATAAATCAGTGATTGCACAGGCGATATCCGCAAAGGACTCGGATACTGTTAAATTTATTTCTTTTGATACTGCAAGTTTTTCTGACTTTTTAGACTATTATATCAGTGAGTATTATATTAAAGACGGGGATAACTCTTTAGAAACTTTTGCAGAGACTGAATCTTCCGTTTCTGCATCGGAGCCAGCTTCCAAGCGTGTTTTACTCCCCGGTGAGAGCCCTGGTGACATTCCGACGCTGTCAGAAAATTCTGAAACGATTTCTGATCAAAGTCTTGAACAGGCAAATATAGAGCAGGATAATCCTGACACTGACAATAATGATGTTAGTGCAAACATTGAAAACAACGACACGTCAAACGACAGCGAAAACTCTAACAATCAGGCAAAGCAACAACCGCAATATGAGCATGGGCCTAAAAAAAGATTGGGTGAAATGCTTATTTCTCAAGGGTTGTTGACTAATGACCAACTTGTCGAGGCACTTACCGCCTCTAAAAAAACAGCTACTCCCATTGGGTCGACTCTTGTTTCCATGGGGTTCATAACTGTTGATCAGTTAAAAGATGCTCTGGCTGCCCAACAGGGATTTAAGCCGGTAACTGCACAGCAGTTAAATATTTTAGAGTCTACAATAAGACTTATTCCTGAAGATTTTATTAAAGAAAATTTGTTGATTCCGTTAGCAACGGACGGTAAATTTTTGGATGTCGGTATGGTTAACCCTAACAATAAAAAGGCGTTAACTGAAATTGTTTATCTTACCGGTATGCGTCCCAGACCGTATTTGATGAGCTATTTGGAATTCAAATCTTGTATAACTAAATATTTTGGCCGAGCACGTAAAGAAACCAAAGAAATTATGCGTAAAATCGAGCAGGAAACGCTCGAGTTTGAAGTTGAAGAATCTCTCTGGGAACAGGTTGAAAGGGAACTTGAGGACACGTCGGGTGCTGTGGCCAACTTTGCGACCAAAATTATCACAGACGGTATTGATATGAAGGCATCAGATATTCATATTGAGCCGAGGTTAGACTGCTACACGGTAAGATATCGTATTGACGGTATCTTAAGACGTGTGCTTGATTTGCCCAGTAAGGTTGAAACGTCGTTGATTGCACGTTTTAAGGTTCTTGCAAGAATGAATATTGCAGAACACAGAAGAATGCAAGACGGTACTTTTACTGTTAAATACAAAGGAATTTCGTACGATTTCCGTATTAACACATTGCCTGTTTCCGGAAGAGAAAAGATGGTTATCCGTATCTTGGCTCCTGCGGCAAGTATTAAGACAGAAGACCGAATTATCAAATTGGCTGGTGCGACTGAAGAGGATTTGGCAAGAATAAACAAAATGGTGGCTGCGCCAAACGGAATTATTCTGGCAGTGGGCCCTACTGGTTCAGGTAAAACAACGACTCTGTATTCAATTTTGAAAAGTTTGAACAACGAAGGTGTTAACATTACTACACTGGAAGACCCTATCGAAATTAAGATTGACGGTTTAAACCAGTCGCAGGTTAACCCTAAGGCGGGTATTACATTTGCTTCTTGTATGAGAGCAATTTTAAGACAGGACCCCGATATCATACTTATCGGTGAGATTCGTGACTTTGAAACACTGGAAACGGCTATTGCCGCTGCCTTGACAGGTCACCTTGTGTTAAGTACACTGCACACAAACTCCGCTGCTGCAACGATTACCCGTTTGATTCAGATGGGTGCTGCGGATTACCTTATATCTTCTACATTGACGGGTATTGTGGCACAACGTCTTGTAAGAAGATTGTGTCCGAAATGTAAGGAAGCTTATCATGCTTCTATAGAAGAGGCTCGTCTTGTTGTTGCAACGCCTGAAGAGCAGGAAGAGTTTATGAAACGTACAATTTATAGGCCTAAAGGCTGCTTTGATTGCAACAATGAAGGTTACAAAGGCCGTATCGGCTGTTACGAAGCAATGTTAATTAACAAAGAAATTAAGAAAATGATTGCGCATTCTGCCCATGACGTAGAAATTGAAGAAGCAGCTGTGGGAATGGGGATGAAAACCCTTCAAACATCCTGCCTTGGCCACATATTAAGAGGCGAAACAACAATCAGTGAGTATTTACGTGTACTCGGTCCAATTAGTGAATAAGCACAGGTAATATAATATTATGACGATATTTAACTATATAGCATTAAGAAACGGTTCGGAAATTGTAAACGGTAAAATAGAAGCAGAAGACGTAAAGGCTGCACGTGAGGCTATCAGGCAGCTTGGTCTTGTACCGACTAAAGTTTTTGACGAAAACAAAAAAGCTTCTGCACCAAAGGTAAGGCTGAGTCCATTGTCTTTGCAAGAGCTGATAGACTTTACCGGAACCTTCCGAACACTGATTCAAACGGGTGTTCCTATTATCGAAGGTTTGGTGTTCCTTGAAAAGGATGCCGTATCGTCACGTATCAGGCTGCTGGCAAGGGAAATCAGAAAACAGGTTATTGCCGGTGCTACTTTTGCCGATACTGTAGCTAAATATCACGAAATATTCGGAAGTATATATGTCGGTTTGACAAAAGCAGGGGAAGATTCCGGTGAAATGGAAAAAACTCTTGACCGTTTGGCTGAATTGCTTAAAAAGCAGGCAAATATCAGGGGCCGTGTTATCGGTACATTAATTTATCCGTGTTTCGTAATTGTGTTGGCAATGATAGTTGTTACTGTTATGTTAATGTTTGTATTCCCTGCATTTAAAGAAATGTTTGACCAATCAGGTGCAAAATTGCCGATATTTACGCAGATTTGTATTGATATGGGTGAATTTTTGAAAGAATTCTGGTATTTGACCTTGATGGCTCCTTTTGCTATCGGAGGTTTGATATACGTTGCGTTCAAAAACCCCACATCCAGAAGAATTTTGGATGATTTCTTCCTAAAAGTTCCTTTAATCGGTGATATGCTTAAATATGCAAACTTTTCTAACTTTATTACGGTTATGTTCGTTGCATACGAAGCAGGTATCCCTATTGTGGATTGTTTGCACTTGGGTAATTTAACTTTAGATAACAGAACAATTAAAAATAAAATTACAGAGTCAATTACCAAGGTTCAACAAGGTGTTCACCTTTCAACAGCATTGAGAGCGGCAAATATCATGCCGTCTATGGTTTTGTTTATGATAGCTACAGGTGAACAAACAGGTAAATTGGGTGAATTGCTTGACCAGAGTGTAAAATTCCTCGATAAAAAATTGGACGATATTATTGATGCATTAACAAAAATGATTGAGCCGTTGATGCTTATTGTAATCGGTAGTATAGTAATGTTCCTTGCTTTGGCATTGTATCTGCCGTTGTTCCAATCATATCAGTTAACATAAAAAGAAAAACAGACAGAGCTAATTACAAGGAGAAAAAATGCCAGAAGAATATGAACCATTTGAAATTGAAGAGTTGGGAAACGACGATTTTACAAACGGCGTGTGGTCTGAACGTGTCCTTGTAATTACACAGGATTACGAAATAAAAGGCTACGTATTTATGCCAAAAATCGGTAAAAGAAGCCGCGTGCTATCCGATATTTTAAACGGTAAAAAACGTTTTGTTGCAATAAAAGACTGCGAAGTTTCTTACAGACAGCTGCCTAACAGAAGAACTGAATTTCACGATTTTGTACAACTGAATATTAATTCAATTATTATACTCCGCCCGACAGGAGCTGAGGAATAGCCTTTTATATCTGGAGAAAAATGCTGGCAAATAATCTGAAAAAACGTATTTTTGCGGATTTAACTTCAAAAGAGTTTGCTGATTATTGCAAAAAAAACATTTATCCTGCTCTTAATGAAATTGCTGCAAAGGGAGCAGATGTTAGTGCTTATTCAAAAAAATGTCGTAAAGTTGCTGTTGCGGCTATTATTGTATTTGTTTTGAGTATAATATTTGTTTTTATCAGTGGTGCAGGTGTCAACATAAAAGGCTTTTTGGCATTGATAGTTTTTTTATTTTATATAGTGGCACCTTTGCTTATTCCTGTTTCTATAATAGTTTGTATAGTTGCGTGTTGGCTAGCAATGGCAGGACAACATGCAAACGATATAATTATAAAATCTGCTATTCTTGAAAAAATATTTTTATACTGGGGAAGTTTTAAATATATCCCAAGACCCATGACTAAAGAAGAATTCAACAATCCTGACAATGCATATAACGTTTTAAGCTCGAATTTTCATTCCATTTCTGTTTTTGACAAAGTCCATAAATTTTGCTTTCATATGGATGACTGTTTTGTCGGAACATATAAGGATATCGATATAAGTATTGCAGAAATTGATGCTCGGGAAAGACGCTCCAAAAGTAAAGATTTAATTTTTTTTAGCGGGTGTCTTGTTCGTTTGCCTTCTTTTAAAAATTTTAACAGCAAAACTGTTATAAAAAGCCGTTTAAAAGGAAAGGAGCTTTTTTCGGGAAATTTAAATGAAGTTATGCTTGAAGATACAAATTTTTCTAAAATTTTCAGAGTATTTTCCGGTGACCAGGTAGAAGCAAGGTATCTTATTACAACTTCCTTCATGGAAAGATTTCTTGAATTAAGACAAAACTTGAAAAGTGAGGTCAGTGCTTTGTTTGAAAACGGAGAAATTTTCCTCTTGATTCACAGCGATAAAAATTTATTTGAGTTGCCGGACAAGAAAAATTTGGCATCATTTAAAAACTATCAAGGACCGGTCATTGATTTTTTGAATATTCTATACACAATAGATGATATGAAACTTGATATGGATATAGGCATGTAAAATTAAAGAAAATACTTGATTTCAAATTTTGTCTATGGTGTAATATATTTACTGGCCGAAAGGCTGGGGGCATAGTAGTCTGGTTTGTATACAGGCGACAGAAAAGCTCAGGTGCCCCGGAAAGCGAAGCTTTTGAAGTTAATTATGCGCACGGCGCTCTAACAACCTGAGCAGTGAAAAGTAAATAAAGATTGGTGCGGGCTGCTAGCTCAGGTGGTTAGAGCGCACGCCTGATAAGCGTGAGGTCGGTGGTTCGAGTCCACTGCGGCCCATATTTTACAAAAAGAGCCGAAAAGGCTCTTTTTTAGTGGCTTTTCAAGTTAATAGGTTTCTGGGTAATAGGTGTAATAGGTTTCTGGGACATTAAGACGGGTAATAGGTTTCTGGGACATTGAGACAGAGAAACTTTAATAAAAAATCAAACAGACAGCACGATTGAGGCTGTTTTTTAGTATTGAGATGTATGGGTCTTTTTTTGCACTCAAGTACTCATTTTTTGCACTCTTTTGCACTCCATCTGTAAAATTTCAAAGCCTCATTAGGCTCAAATCGGCTTGGTATTTAAAGTTAAGCCCAGTGCAATAAAGTGCAAAAAAGTGCAATTTTATTTTTGCTTGCAATTTGAGATATCCCAAATTATCTAAGAGATAAAGATAAAGTAAGTTTTTGAAATAATATTTTTGATTTACAATCGGTGTAATGGAGGTATTTATGCTTGAAGCTATTGATATTAATTTTGATTTTACAACTGATACTCCCCATTATTGGGAAGATTTCAAATCTGGCAAAAGTTGTAAAGACCCTGATATTTGGAGTCCAAAAATGAGAGAATATCAACAGTTATTATATAGCAAACCTTTGCCTAATGGTGATTTTTTAAATTTGCAACAAGGCAATAACCCTGAATTTAATTATTTATACTGGAAAAATTTTCGATTTGGAAGTGATTCTATTATCAACATGTATATTCATCATAAAGGATTACAATGGTTAATTAATGATGTAAAGAAACAAATAAACAATTTCGAAAACATTAATGAAACATATTTAAGAAAAAGTTATACTATTGGCGGTGAAATTATTTTCCCCAAGAGGACATGGTCTATTAATAGATTAAGAGGTACTAATGCTAAGATTAAAGATCGGTTTGATTTAACTTTGGAATGTATAAGACGTTTTTATAATAACGAACAGAATCCACTATATAATGTCCTTAAAGAGGATTCAAATTTCTTTGAATTATTTGTTGATTTTAAAGGTTATGTTGATTTCTTTTATCTCAATGATTTGGTTACGGAGGATTATAATTCTATTAATTTTTACTTAGATTTTGATAATTTTGAAAGAAATCCAAGACCTCAAACTGTTGAGGAATGGTTTACTCTTTATAATAAACAAATGGAATTCTTAAATGCGAGAAATATCAGAATACATCAAAGTATAAACAAATAACGTGTTGAAATGTCTCTAAGACAGTATTTCAGGACTTGACTTCTGTCTCAAAACGAGTGATGAATGTGTTGCACAAAGCATTACAAGGATTTTGAGACAATGGAAAACCA
>CALUQO010000039.1 GCA_944322935.1 Candidatus Gastranaerophilales bacterium
CTGAAATCCGCTACACAAGCCAATTACCCAAAATAATCGCACCATCTGCCCTACGCAAAACACTCACTTCAATACAACCGCAAATGCCAAAACTATAGGGATAATTTTACATTAAAAAGTCCACCTCTCTTGTGAGGGTGGACTTAAATTCGGAGAAGGAGGGATTCGAACCCTCGAGGCAGATTACTCCACCTAACACCTTAGCAGGGTGCCGCCTTCAGCCTACTCGGCCACTTCTCCATATATTCAATTTCAAGGTAAATTAATATTAGCAAAAAAATCTCTTTTTTACAAACACTTATTTTTAAAGCCTTTTTAGTTATATTGCTTTATTATATCCGAACAAAAATTCACTAACATTGCATAATTTTTTTCTGTCTGCTCAATTGAAAAATCGTCAATATCTCCTTTATTTAATGCCTGATATAAAAGCTGTTTTTCTATCCCGTCAAGTTTGCTATACAGTTCTTTTTTAGTTAAAACAAACTCGCCCGTTTCAAAAAAATATTTTGCCTGTATCACAAAAACAATGCCCTTGAACAAATCTTTCAATGCTTCTTTAGGATTGCTTCCGTATAAAAAGCTATGGCAGGCAAAATGATATATATTTTCCGCTCCGATTTTTGCCGCGTTTTTTGCGTCCTGCGGCGTAATCTCGGGGATAAGTTCTTTCATATCTCCATAAATAGCCATTGTGTCATAATACAGCCTGAATAATTCATATTTAGACCAGTTTTTTAACCCGTCTTTCGAACATATAAACCCGCAAGCCTTTTCGCTATACGGCATAGATTTTACAATTTCTTTGTAAGCGCAAAGTTCATCAATACCGAGATTTTTAAGCACAACAACCATATCAATGTCGCTTGTTTCAGTCGCTTCCCCTCTTCTATAACTTCCCTGATAACCAATAAACACTAAATTTTCATCGAATGTGTTTTTGCACTTTTCACTAATTTCAACAAGCCACGAATTTATATCGAACAAAAGTAATCTCCTCTTAAATTTTTATTTATAATATATCATATTAAACACCTATACAATATTAATCTTAATAAATCATTGTATGTTATATTAAAATGTATGTTAAGGAGAATAGATATGAAAAATTGGATTGTTGCACTTGCTATTTTAATTATTCCGGTGGTTGCTTATTTTGTTTTGGACAAAACAAACAGTTCAAAAGCTGCGTTTGAAGCTCAAGCACAGAGCAGCTATTCAAAACCTGTTGTTATGAAGTTTTCTTCTCCGATGTGTTTGGACTGCAAAAAACTTGAAGGCGTGACGAGCGTTGTTATGCCTCAATATGCTGATAAAGTTGACTATCAAAAATATACAACTCAAACCAACGACTCCGCAACGGATGCTTTAATAAAAAAATACAACATAACCCTTGTGCCGACAATGATATTTCTTAAAAAAGACGGAAATGTCTATAAAAAGACAGAGGGATTTATGACAGAAAAAGAATTGGAAAATATTCTCAAAGGCTTAATCAATGGATAAATTAGTTACTTTTTTTCAGGCAAATGTTCAGGGTGAGTTCTCCCTGCTTATACTGGCACTGTGCTTTTTGGGCGGTGTTGTAGCCTCTTTATCTCCCTGCGGCATAGGCATGTTGCCGATAGTGGTCAGTTACATAGGCAGTTCTTCGGAAAAAAGAACTTCAAAAAATCTGCTTCAAATAATATTTTTTATCCTCGGTTTGTCAATCTGTCTTACCGCAATAGGGCTAATTTGTGCATTAACAGGACAGATATTTGATGCCTCAAGCAGAGTCTATTTTGTTCTGATTTTGACATCTTTGATTCTGATATTCGGTTTGAACCTTGTGGGATTGCTGGATATAAACTTTCCGGTGCTTGTCAAAAAGTTTCCTCAAAGTGACAAGCATAATTTTATAACTTATCCACTGCTTTTGGGGATGGTATTTGCTCTGGCAGCATCGCCCTGTTCAACACCGATACTGGCAGGCATTATGGCTGCAGCTTCTATGAGTGCAAATTTCCTTTATGCTGCATTAATGCTGTTTTTGTTCTCTCTGGGGCAGGGAATGATAATACTTGTTGCGGGGTTATTTACATCTGTTTTGAAGAATCTTTCTTCATTTGCAAAATACACTGATATCCTCACAAAAATAAGCGGGGTAATCCTTATTCTTTTTGCAATATTCCTTTATTACAAAGTGTTTGCCGGATTTTTCTCATAGACAGAGGTTGAGGCTTGGTTTCTCAAATATTCGAGTATTGCACCGCCGACTTCTTCATTGGGGTCAAAAGGTATTTGAACAGGGTTTTGAGAGTTTTTTAAAAACATTGTCACAAGCGGGCCAAAACCATCAGGCACCAGTGTTTTTCTATAAATTCCGGCAAGCATGACCTGGACATTATGAGATTTTGAATAATTGAATCTTGATATAACAGGATATGTGTCCCCGACATTTTTTGCACCCGCATCGATTATTCTGTTTAAAAGAAACAGACCGGCTGTAATATCTTTTTCATTGTCTGTGTCTTTTAGCATATCTATAACAGGAGAAACAGCCTGTTCTTTATAAGAGGCGATTTTTTGAGCAAGATTCTCGTCAAAAAGTGCGTGGTTTACTCTTTCATCCGGCAAAACAAATGATTTTGAAAATGTCCGCACCATCTCGCGGGGCTCCTGTTTGTCATAGGCAGATGGTCTGGCTGACATTGTATAGAAATTTTTAAACACAACCGGTTGTATATGCATAAATTAAGTCCCTATATTTCTTATATTTTTAATTATGAGTAAACAAACGGCGGGCCGTTTTTGATTTCGTACAGTATATTTTCCGCTCTTGTTTTGAGCTCGCTTTTATCTTTTCCGTTCATTGCCTGAACCCGAAACTCGTCCATCAAAGGCTCTATTACGCTGCGTTTTTTGGTTTCAAAATTTTTGAGTTCAACGCTAACCAGCCGTTTTTGCAAATCGAGTTCTGTTTTGGCGTTTTCTTTTATAACCTCTGCTTCTTTTACTGCTTCAACTGTTTTTGCTCCTACATACCCCACAGTTGTTACGGCGGTCATTCCGCAGAATACCATTTTCAAAAGCGGGCTGTGCGGGTTTACTATCATATTATACAGATGAGAGCATAAATCTCCTGTATAAGAGAATAAAACAGGTTTGTTGGAGGGTTTGCCGGCAATTGCTTCTGCGCCTTCATCCGTAAGTTTTTCAACTTCTCTATCAACATATTGCCTGTAACTTTTGTAGGTATCTCCGTTTAGCGCGGTATATTCACCTTCCGGCAGATTTTTTGCTTTTGCAAAAAACTCGTCAATCTCCCCTTTATTAAGGTTTAGGGAAACTATTCTGTTTTTTAATTTTTCCAGAACATTCTGAGATGGATTTTCAATTTTTGAAATGTTGGCTGCAAATTCTTTTAAGCTTGAAGCAGCAATGTCTTCGCACGTTTTTGCCGCTGATTGAAGGTTTTTCATTGCAAGAAATCCAAGACCGGCAACAACAGCAGTGCTCAATCCAACGCCTGCTGCAGCAATCAGGGTATTTTGTTTTTCTTTGGAATTTGTTTCTGAAGCTGCTGTTTGAGAATTTTTAAAAGATATAAATTTTTTAAAGGTTGTATTTTCGTTGCCAACATTATTTTTATGCAGGATATTATTGAGCTCTCTGGCTTTTTCAGCCAGCATGTTTCTTAAAATCTGCATTTTGCCAGAGAAACTTTTTGTTTCCACTTCAATAAGCTGCTCCTGAAGGTTGCGCTGTACATCGGCCTGTTTTTTTCTTACCCAGATTTCTTTTATCCCGTCAACATAATTTTTTCCGACAAAGCCGATAGAGCTCAAAACAAAAACCCCAAGTGCACCCATAACGTTTCTGTAGTTAGGGTCGCGTATCATCAAAAGCATTGCAAGGTGCGGCTCGTCATTTACTGATACGTGTTTTGTAATCTCCTGAAGGGTTTGCCACGGTTTCAGGTTCTTTTTAATTTCTGCGGACTTTTTCAAAGCAAACATTGAGCCTGCAAGCAGGCCGAAAACGCCTACGGTAGTAGCAAGTAACGGTGCAAGCGAACGCTGAAGTGATTTTTCTTTATGTTTATAATCTTTGTTTTCAAACGTGTCCGGTTTAACAGTCTTATCAGGAATAACAAGACTATCGTACATATTATCAATATCCGGTGTCAAAGCAGAAGAGAACATATCTCTGTCTTTTATAAGGTTGTTAACAACAACACCTTCTTTTAGCTCTGATATATTCTTTTTTTGTGTTTGGGTGTGATTTCTGTATTGTTTTTGTGTTTCCAGATCCTGATACGGTTTTATGTAACTCATTAATTAGTCTTCGCTTTCTTGTTTGGTGACAGTTTGTTCGGGGATTTTTTTGTTTTGAAACAGTGTTTCTTTTGTTGTGTTTTCTTCGTGGATTAATTTTTGTTCTTCTATTCTTTTTACTTCTTCATCTTCTTCGTTGTCCGCCTGTGCAATGCCAAAGAGGCCGAACAGTTTCTTTTTCATATCTTTCAGTTTATCCGAAATTTTCTTTTCAATGGCCGCTTTTGCTTCGCCCAGCATTGCCGTTAATTTGTCCGTAATGTCAGCTATTTTTTGCTTAAAAGAATCAACTGCTTTAGCAATATTATTTGTAAGGTTTTGTATGGTGTTGTTGATGGTTTGCACTGCTTTTGCCATAGGAGTGATAACTGTATCCAGCACTGCTGTTAAAGCCTGTGCAACAGGCTTTGGCAAAGAGGAATTTAATATAGCAAGTTTCAGGGCATTTATTTGTGTTTGCAGATTATTTAAGTGTGCCTGCTGTGTTTGGGCGGCAAACATCTGTTGTGTATGGAGTCTTGCCTCTTTTTGTGCTTTTAGCATCTGGCCTATTGCATAGCATTCATTCCAGGTCATTTCTTTTGGTTTGTTGTCTTTTCTGACGCTTCCTCCGCCCCCCATGCCGTTGCATATAGGGCAGGTTCCCATAGGCAGACCATGCGGGCAAGTACCTATTCTACTGTTATTTGCTGCTCTTGGAAGGGTTGCGGCCATAAAAAATTATCCCTGTTCTTAATTCCTCTCAACTGCGGGAAAAACAAGGATACAATAAGCATTTGCTTAAAATATGACCCCATGCCTAAATCCCGAAGCTATGGTTTTTACAAGAGTATTCCGGCTATACGGTTGCGGCTCAGCCGGGGATTTTCACCCCTGTTCCCTCTTTTTTTAATTTTACTTTTGACAAAAGTCAGTGTCAATTTTCCTTCTTGATTTTTTCATATATCGTCACATAGGCTGCATAGCGGATATTTTCCGATTTAAAATCAAAAATTTGTTTAACTTTAAACCCTTTTGGTTCAAAGAAGTTATAATCCATATAGCACCTTGAATCCATAACTATTGCACCGTTTTTATACTGGTCAGATGTATAGAACCCGCCCTTGTGTTTTTCATATATGCAAGAAAACGGTCTGTATGTCGGATAATATGCGCTTCCGTTTTTGGCAAGTTTATATGTTGTTTTAATGTCTTTTGTTTCTTGAAGCAATACCGTGCTTGTTAAAACAGATTTTGTAACAATTATGTAGTCATAGTCGTCATATTTGTAATTAGGTGCATTTTCCGGCAGCAGAGTATCTATCTTATAACCGTGGCTGTTTAAAATGTCAACAATATATGTATTATCCGTTGCATCCGGAAACAGTGCAATTTTAGAGCCTTTGGGAACTTTTTGTATATAATCTCTAATATAGCAATATGCGTTTTTACCGTCAAAACCGACATAAAGCGCGCATCTTATGCGTTCCCTGGCATGCATTAATGTCGGAGTTTTCAGTATAACGTTAGTTATATCGACAACCCCTCTGCCTGAAAGGTTTGTACTTATTATTAAAAAGTACGACATGGCAAAAAAGAGTATTAACAGCTTAACAAGATTGGTTTTCTTTATGTACGATAAAACAAGAACCGGCGAAGATAACACTATCAAAAATGTTAAAAATCTTACGCTGAATACCATGTATGCTATTGAAAACGACAAACAGGCCACATTTATTAAAAACATCAAGCCAAAAACAAGTACAACCTGCAGTTTCTTGCTGTGTCTTTTACAAATCCCCAGCACTATTGACACTATCAATGAGGGTAAAAATACCAAAAATCCCAATATTCCGGCACCCGTTTTTACATTTAACAGGCGGTTGTTTATTTCATTGTTATCTGACATTTCTACTCCCAAATCCATTGGGATATGTAAAAATGACAGCAGGGATTCTCTTGCGTTAAGGATGTGTTCTCCAACATATTCGCTGTATCTGAAGCCCGAAAAATCAAACAGCATGAATATATATTTTATGTAATTCGCTATAAAAGCCTTTATTCCTCCCCTAAATCCGTGCACGGCTCGGGCGGATTCACTTCCTAACGGATTCCCGAAATCAATAAAGTTTAGTATATAGTTATAGCTTGAAAATATCATAAAGGTTATGAACAAAAATACCAGATACGCAAGCAATGGTTTATAGAATTCTTTTTTCTCGCTTTTATATGCAAAATAGCTCATCAACAAAAATGCTCCGGGGAATGCTATTACAGCCGGTGATTTTGTTCCCATTGCAAGTGCATATGACAATGCTGAAAATACCAGCATACTTATCTTGCGTTCTTTCAATGCATACAAAAACAGTGTTATAGAACTCAACACCAAGCCGGCTATTAAAACATCTGTTTCCAAGCTTGTTATCTCTACTATTACTGAAGCGAATGAAGACAGTATAAATATGCTCCACAGGATTCTTCTTTTGGTAAAGTTAAAGTATTCCAATATATTAAATATGCAAAAAACAGATGCAATATATCCGATAAATGAAATGTAGTATAAGCCGATATCTGTTTTAAAAAACAGCAGGTTCCAAAGATACAAGATTTCAGAGTTTATCGGCATTACCAAATTTCTGTCATCTGAAATAACAAAATGGTTTAAGCTTCCCTGATGCATCCAGTATGATGCTCTATTCAAGTGATATGTCAGGGCATCTCCGCCTGTTACAGGTAAAAATGCATCCATTAATATGACAAGCAGCATTAAAAAGAGGAACCCGAAAGACATTATCATCAAGATTTTGTCTCGTTTCAGGGCTTTCCAGATTTCTTGTATTTTTTCTTTTATTTGCGGGATATACAGCGGTTTATCTTTTTTTATCCACAGTATTATCGACGATACAAAAAAGCCAGCATTAAGTATTAATACATTAATTTCCGTTATTGCTTTAAATAGTGACAGAACTTCAAAAGTCAATACCACCTGGGAAAACATTATCAGCAATGTGTATAAAAACGGTGCGGGGCCGTATGGTTTATTCTCCTCTGTTTTGGGCGACAGCACGCTTGCTGTCAGGTAGGATGAAACAAATACCATAAACAGTGATATATAATACATCTTTCTCTCTCTCCGTTTGTTTTTTATTTAAAATTATATACTAAAAATTAATTTTGCTTGAGTTATTTTTATATATTCTTACATAGTTTTTATAAACTGTAGGAAGCAAAGTTGCAAAGTCATACACTTTATAAAGATAAAAACCTCTGTCTGTAAAGAACTTTTCACCGAGATAACAATTAGCTCTTTTTACTATTGTTTTATCTTTCATTGAGCTTACATAATAATCATCGTCCTGTGTAATATAAATACAAAAGAAATCGAAATTTTTTACATGCACAACTTTGTTTTTATCAACAGTGTAATCGGGTTTTATGTACTTTGTTTTTCTGTTTAACAACAGGGAACTTACCGTATAATCCTCTTTAGTTGTAATAATAAAATCATAGCCGTCATATTTGTAATTAGGTGCATTTTCCGGTAGCAGAGTATCTATCTTATAACCGTGGCTGTTTAACATATTAAGGATATACGTTGTGTCGATATTGTTCGGAAAAAGCGCTATCTTAGTACCATGCGGCAGCTTTTTTATAACTTCATCCCGCAAATAGCAATAAGAAGTTCTGCCGTAGAACCCGGGCAAAACTGAACACCTGATTTGTTCGCGCGCTTCAGCAAGCGTTTTAGACCTTTTTATTGTCAAAATAGCGTCATATACATTTTTATTTGTCATGTGAAGACTTATAACAAGGTAATACGACATGGCAAAAAAGAGAATTAACAATTTAACAAGATTAGTTTTCTTTATGTACGATAAAACAAGAACCGGCGAAGATAACACTATCAAAAATGTTAAAAATCTTACGCTGAATACCATGTATGCTATTGAAAACGACAAACAGGCCACATTTATTAAAAACATCAAGCCAAAAACAAGTACAACCTGCAGTTTCTTGCTGTGTCTTTTACAAATCCCCAGCACTATTGACACTATCAATGAGGGTAAAAATACCAAAAATCCCAATATTCCGGCACCCGTTTTTACATTTAACAGGCGGTTGTTTATTTCATTGTTATCTGACATTTCTACTCCCAAATCCATTGGGATATGTAAAAATGACAGCAGGGATTCTCTTGCGTTAAGGATGTGTTCTCCAACATATTCGCTGTATCTGAAGCCCGAAAAATCAAACAGCATGAATATATATTTTATGTAATTCGCTATAAAAGCCTTTATTCCTCCCCTAAATCCGTGCACGGCTCGGGCGGATTCACTTCCTAACGGATTCCCGAAATCAATAAAGTTTAGTATATAGTTATAGCTTGAAAATATCATAAAGGTTATGAACAAAAATACCAGATACGCAAGCAATGGTTTATAGAATTCTTTTTTCTCGCTTTTATATGCAAAATAGCTCATCAACAAAAATGCTCCGGGGAATGCTATTACAGCCGGTGATTTTGTTCCCATTGCAAGTGCATATGACAATGCTGAAAATACCAGCATACTTATCTTGCGTTCTTTCAATGCATACAAAAACAGTGTTATAGAACTCAACACCAAGCCGGCTATTAAAACATCTGTTTCCAAGCTTGTTATCTCTACTATTACTGAAGCGAATGAAGACAGTATAAATATGCTCCACAGGATTCTTCTTTTGGTAAAGTTAAAGTATTCCAATATATTAAATATGCAAAAAACAGATGCAATATATCCGATAAATGAAATGTAGTATAAGCCGATATCTGTTTTAAAAAACAGCAGGTTCCAAAGATACAAGATTTCAGAGTTTATCGGCATTACCAAATTTCTGTCATCTGAAATAACAAAATGGTTTAAGCTTCCCTGATGCATCCAGTATGATGCTCTATTCAAGTGATATGTCAGGGCATCTCCGCCTGTTACAGGTAAAAATGCATCCATTAATATGACAAGCAGCATTAAAAAGAGGAACCCGAAAGACATTATCATCAAGATTTTGTCTCGTTTCAGGGCTTTCCAGATTTCTTGTATTTTTTCTTTTATTTGCGGGATATACAGCGGTTTATCTTTTTTTATCCACAGTATTATCGACGATACAAAAAAGCCAGCATTAAGTATTAATACATTAATTTCCGTTATTGCTTTAAATAGTGACAGAACTTCAAAAGTCAATACCACCTGGGAAAACATTATCAGCAATGTGTATAAAAACGGTGCGGGGCCGTATGGTTTATTCTCCTCTGTTTTGGGCGACAGCACGCTTGCTGTCAGGTAGGATGAAACAAATACCATAAACAGTGATATATAATACATCTTTCTCTCTCTCCGTTTGTTTTTTATTTAAAATTATATACTAAATAAGAAACATTTTTATACACCCGGGGAGTTTTAAAAAACAGCACAATTTTATATTATAAGACTGTGCATATTCCACTCTCACTCGTAAACTGTTTACTTTATTGCCGCCGGTATGTTAATTCACCCCGACGGTTTTTTTTACTGGTTTGAGATATCAATATAGAGTCTTTCGTCGTTTATCAATTTATCAAGATTCAAGATATTGTAGACATTGTTGTCAATAAATGCTTCGGCATTGATAAACAATTTGTCCAGACTCATATCATTTTTAGGTACAATACATTCCTTGGAAATATTTATTATATTGTTTATCTCATCCACATATAATGCCAGTTTAAGCTCTGCGGAATCTATTACAATAGCTTTACCCTCAAGTTGACTTTCAGGTTCCTCTTCCTTCGCCCGTGATTCAAGACCTATAAGTTTTTTTAAATCGACAATACTGTAAAAATTACCTTTCAAATTTATAATTCCACTAACAAAATCAGGAGTATAAGGTATTTTTGTTACGGGATAATTTTTCATGTTGATGAGTTCTCTTACGAACAATGAGTATACACAATATGTGTAATCAGCAACGGTAAAAATAACATACTGGTCTTTACCGTATACATTTGCATCCAAATTCATAGTCGGAATTTGCGCAATCTCATTTTTTCTTTTATTTAAAATACAAACAGACTCCTCATCCTCGGGGAATAAATCTAAATAATGTATAGTATTTTCATTAAACTGAGCTTTTTTTATTACCTTTTCCAGAGTAAATATATCAATTATATTAACAACTTTGTCGCCAAGTTTATAAAAAGTTCTGGTTATGTTGTTAAAATTTTCGCCCATTACCCTTTGTATTTTAGAGGGCAATGCGGTAAAGAAATCAGTAACTTCATCAACAATTATTGCAATCAAAGATTCATCACCTTTGACTATTATAATTTTGTTATTTAACTCATACTTTTTTTGAGGCAGTGCAAAAATTTTTCGTATATCCACAACTTTTATGAACAAATCATTATAATTTAAAATACCAACAATGTATTCGGGCAGTCTCTGCGGTTCATTCAACAAGGGAAGAGCCGTCACCTCAAGAATATTTTGAGCATTAAGCGCATATATATTGTCATCAAGCAAAAAACACAGATGAAGGTTATCAGGGTCGTTAATTGTCAACAAAGGAGTATTAGGCGGTGTTTTGTATTCCATTTTTTGTAAGTCCCGATTTTATCTTTGACAAATGTTCTTGTCATCGACATAAATTAAAATTTGTAATAAAATAATTATATTGCATTTTGATGAAAAATAACAGGGAGTTAAGAGGATTTATTATGAATAACGGAAACGAATTTAATTATAGACAAAAATCAGATATCAAGTTAATAATGGATGTATTTTTCCTTTTAATACTTCTTGTTTTGATTATTGTAATTTCAGCAAAGCAGGCCTGGACGCCTGTTTCTGTGATATCTATGCTGCTTTTGTTTATTGCATACTTATCTCAGTATTTCTGGTCAAAAAACTGGCTTTTTAAAGAATTCCAAAATGATATACAAATTAAAGACACTCAAACATCTAATTCCGCAGAAAAAATACTCGAAACTACGGTAAACCAAAAAAATGAAATATCAAAATACAAACAAACTTTTCTTACCGCGGCAAACAATGTTGAAAAGCTTAAATCTTTATCTTTTGCGCTAAAACAGAATTCAAAAGAAATTTTATACAAAGTAAACCAATCCCTAAAAAATGTGGAAATAGAACAAAAGCCCGTGCAGGCAAATATTGATAAAATGATTGTGCTCAAACAGCGCATACAAATTATCGCGGAATTAATCCTTGAATTGAGCGAATATATCCAGCAAATCGGTTCCATTATCGGATTAGTTGAAGATATTGCGGAACAAACAAACATGCTTGCGTTAAATGCCGCAGTAGAAGCAGCAAGAGCAGGAGAACACGGTAAGGGGTTTGCGGTAGTTGCAGGCGAAATCAGAAAACTTGCCGATGAATCCAAGCAGGCAACCACAAAAATCGCTTCTCTTATTAACGATATTCAACACACAACCAACTCAACCGTTATGGCTACTGAAGAAGGAAGCAAAGAAATTGAATCCGGCGTAAAACTGGCAAGCAATATAGAAGAAAATTTCAATGTTTTGAATAATACCCTGACATCTTTAATGAAATTTATCGAAAATGTTTCCTTTAACTCGGAAAATCAAGAAAAGCTGTCAGGCGATATTGTTAAGGATATAAAAGAAAGCGTGAGTGATTTATCCGATATGCTCAATACCTTTAACAAAAATATTGAAAATATAAATGAACTAAAAAATATATAGAAACAAAATGGTTATATAAATGGATTTTTCACCGGAAGAATTTGACGAAATTTTAAATATATTCAGAGGCGAAACTGAAGAAATTGTTCAAAAACTAAATAACAACCTTCTTCAGCTTGAATCAAATCCGGATAATGAAGAACTGCTCGTCTATCTTTTTAGGGATGCGCATTCTCTAAAGGGTGCGGCGAGAATGATAGGATTTAATAACATACAGCGTCTTGCTCATAAGGCGGAGGATGTACTGGGGCTGGCCAAAGAGAAAAAGATAAAGATTAACAGAGAAATTTCCGATGCACTGTATCAGGCAATAGACCTTATGTCAGAACTTATACAGAAATCTGTTAAATTAAAAAAGGAATATTACACTGATGAGATACAAAAACAAATCGATAAAATTGATGAAATTGTAAAAAAAAGCGAAGCAAAAGAAGAAAAACAAGCCAAACAAGAGAAAGAAAACAAACAGACTCAACAGGCAGCACCTCAAGATACGGCAAAAAATTCTTCGGACAGTAAACAGACTGATGAAAACCAGCAAAAAAATATTAATAAAATAAATGCAATGTTGTCAGAAAGCTATCTTTTACTGAACAATATGACAGGCAAAGAAGGCTCTTCTTATATAGAAACTTTTGACGATATAATAAAACAGCTGAAGGAAGAATTTGACGAAACTGATTATATAGAAATAAAAAAGAACCTTAATGAAATTGAGCAAAAAATAGACTTTGTAATGCAAAGCTCTAATATTGTAAATAATGATGAGGTTGCGGAATTAAACAAAAAATTAACCAATATTTTAAATAATTTAAACGGTATTTATGAATCACAAAATATCGAAAAACTTGATATAAAAGGATTAATATCAAAAAAAATCCATGATGAAGAAGAAGCAGCAGCGCAGGAACAAAATACCTCCGATACCGAACAAAATTACGAAACAAAACATTTGCTTAACACAATTAATGACATAAAAGAGGAACTCGGGCATCTGGAAACAAACCTTGCCCAAATACCAAAAATTCAAACGTTCATACAAGATATAGTAGAAAACAACTATAAACCGGAAATAACCAGCCTTGCAAAAAAATTGGATGAAATTTTAGAAATTCTTAAAAACACTAAAAAACTACCCGAAAAAGAAATAATAGCAATATTAAAACAATGTTTTTCCACTGCGGAAAAAATGGCACAGGAGGACAATGAACAGCAGGAGGATATATCTCTTGTTCTGCAAAGGCTTGATATTATCAAGCAGATGCTGGATTTAAACTCTTCTGTCAATCCTCTTGTTAACCTTAGCACAACGCTTGATAAATCGCCGCTGCCCGTAAAAAAAGCACAGGACTTTTTTAATTCTTTTGAAACTACATCAATCCGAACTTTACGTGTTGATTCCAAAAAACTTGACCGCCTTGTAAACCAGATGGGCGAACTCATTATAGGCAGAATCAAACACAAAAAAAATGTTTCGGAACTGGAAAAGATTCTGCTTGACCTCAATGAATGGCGCAATTTTAACCACAAATCCCAAAGTTTTATAAAATATTATGACAGAAAATACCTGAATAAAGAGGACAATATAGACTATTCAACACTTTCTGTCTTTAGCAAACAGATATATTCAATTTTTCAGGAAAATTCCTCAAAAATTTTAAAACTCACTAACAGAATACTAAGTCTGCAAAAATCAGTGGATGAAGAAGATACAAAACTCAATGTTATTATCACCCAGCTGGAGAGCATGGTAAAAAATATCAGAGTGTTGCCGCTGGCTACGATATTTCACATGTTTCCAAGGATGATACGCGATATTTCAAAAGATACGGGCAAAGACATAGAGCTTCTTATCTCAGGTAGTGAAACCAGTGCTGACAAAAAGGTTATTGAAGAAATAAAAGCACCGTTAATGCATATAATAAGGAACTCTATTGACCACGGTATTGAAACACCGCAGGAAAGAATTGCCGCCGGAAAACCGCCAAAGGGTAAAATTTATCTTATTGCAAAAAGTATGCAAAATAAAATTATAATCGAAGTTCACGATGACGGACGTGGAATTGATTTACAAAAAATACTCGACAGAGCTCTTGAAAAAAATCTTATAACCAAAAGAGAAGCAGATTATCTTTCTGCGGAACAGATTATGAACATAATTTTCTGGCCCGGATTTTCAACTGAAAAAGTCGTTACGGAAATTTCCGGCAGAGGAGTCGGGCTTGATATTGTACAAACCAAAATAAACCAGCTTAACGGCAGTGTAAAAGTATTTTCCGTACCCAATCAGGGCACAAAAATAACAATAGAACTGCCGGTTACAATGTCAACATTAAAGGCATTCATTGTCCAATCAGCAAAACAGCTTTTTGCAATGCCTATGACTGCAATAAAAACTGTTATGTGGATTAAAAACAAAGATATTTATATAAGAAATAACAATAAATCAATCATCATAGACGGAAAAACAGTAAATCTCTATTATTTGAGTGATTTGATGAAATTGCCCGCTGACATGGAGTATCAAAATAACGAACAAAAAACCGTCATTTTAATAGATGTGGAAAACAGTTTCATGGGCATTATTGTAGACAAAATACTGGGTGACCAGAATATTTTGCAAAAAAAGCTCGAGCCGCCGATTATGAAGCTAAAAAATATTTCCGGCATTACAACTTTGGCAAACGGAGATATTTGCTTAATTTTAAATATCCCCGAACTGTATAAAAGCACCTATGTACCGGCGGAAAAACCTCTTGTACCCGTATCAAAATACCAGCTGCAGCCCAAAACAAATAAAGATTACAAAATACTTATTGTTGACGATTCAATGACAACAAGAGAACTGTTGAAAAATATTCTTGTCCACTGGGGATACAGCTTTGAAATGGTTAAAAATCCGCGAGAAGCATTTGAAAGCCTTTATAAAGATGATTTTGACCTTATACTTTCGGATATGGAAATGCCTGAAATGGACGGAAGAATGTTTGTTAAAGAACTTAAAAACCACAGAAAACTTCAGGATATACCAATCATTTTGATTACATCTTATGACACGGAACACCTCACAAAAGACATGCCGGACGTTAATGCGTTCATAAAAAAATCGAACTTCAATCAGGATTACTTGCTTGATGTAATAGAAAAACTCCTTAAACAAGAATAGAATAATGAACAATTATACGCTTTATGAAAAATATTGCCAAAACAAAGAACACGCACAGGATGTAAAAAAATATGCGGTAATGATTTTTGATGCGTTAAAACAAGGTGTTAACGGATTTAAAAACTTAACCGACCGTTCCGTTATCTACCTTGAAAATGCCGCACTGCTGCATGATATAGGGTATGCAGTAGAAAAAAAATCTCATCATAAACACTCAATGAATATAATTCTTGATGAGGGTATAGAAGGTTTTTCGCATGAAGAAGTGCTTATTATTGCAAATGTTGCAAGATATCACCGTGCCTCATTTCCAACCCCCGATAAGCACGAAAAGTTCGCACTGCTCACAGAAAATGACAGACAGCTTGTATGCAAACTGGGAGGAGTTTTGAGGCTGGCCGACGGTCTTGATAAACCGCACAAAAATTTAATACTAAGAATGCAGGCAAAAGAAACGGATGAAACGGTTGAGATTTATCTGAAAACAATAGGATTTAAACCCAACTTAAAAATGGCAGAAGAAAAAAAGGATTTGCTGGAATTTGTTTTACATAAAAAAGTGAAGTTTCTTTTTATGTAAGACTTTATTTTGCAACAAACTTTTATGACAATTTGCTTTTTTCCAGTTCCGCAAATTTTCTTGCCATAGTGGGGTTGTTTTTTGTCAGACGCTTGATTGTTAAATCTTCCGCTTTGTTGTTTGCAAGGCGCAGGTTGTTTTCAGACGACAGCAGGGCCTCTTTGGTTTTTTGAAGATGGTCTATTGTTTTGTCTATTTCCTCTATGGCTGTTTTAAACTTTTTGCTGGCAAGTTCATAGTTGCGGGCAAATTTTTCTTTAAAATCGTTCATTGTTTCTTCAAAGTTAGAGATATCGATGTTTTGATTTTTGATTACAGCCAGTTCCTGCTTATATTTCAAGGAGTTTAGCGAGGCGTTTCTTAACAGTGTAATCATCGGTATAAAAAACTGGGGTCTTATTACATACATTTTGGGATATTTGTGCGACATATCCACAATACCGGAATTATACAGCTCGTTGTCGGGCTCAAGCAGGGACACGAGCACGGCGTATTCGCAGTTTTTTTCGCACCTGTCTTTATCAAGTTCTTTTAAAAAGTCTTCGTTTTTCTTTTTGGTTGAAGTTGAGTCCATTTCGTTTTTCATTTCAAACATAATTGAAATAAACTCTGTTCCGTTTTCATCGGCTTCACGGAAGATGTAATCGCCTTTGCTGCCGGTGCGTGCATCGTTGTCTTTTTCAAAGTATGCGTTTTGAAAACCGGTGGGGCGGATTTTGTTGAACTCGATTTCGCAGTGCTGTTCAAGGGTTTCGCCTATCATTTTTGTGGAAAGGCGGGCTTTAAAGTCTTTGTAGTGGGCGATTTCTTCGTCTTTAAATCTGAGTTTTTCTTCGTACTGGTCTTTCAGGGATTGTTCTTTAAGCTGGTTTTCTTTTTGGTTGGTTTCAATTTGTGCATTGAGTTTTACTATGCAGTTTTCTTTTTCGGATAATTCTTTTTCTTTTTCGTTAACTGCTTTGCTTATTGCAAGTTCTTTATCAGTTTCAAATGAGGCTATTTGAGCTTTCAGCTTTGCAATTTCCATATCCTTTTGGGATTTTACCTCTGCTATGGCGAGTTCTTTGGACTTGCTTTCCGCCTGGATTTTTGCGTTAAGTTCGGCAAGTTCAAGCTCTTTTTTGTTTAAAACATCCGTAAGCTGTGTTTTGGTTTCTGACTGTGCAAGTTTTACGGCGTTTTCTTTTTCTGTTAAAAAGATTTGCTCACGTTCTTTAATTGCGTTTTCAAATTCCTGATCACGCACCTGTTTTAATATAGCAGCATAGCCTGTTTCGTCAACCTGAAATACTTCGCCGCATTTTGGACATTTAATTTCCTGCATAGATTCCCACCCGTCAAGTCTGATTTTATTTAATTATAGCATTAAGTTTAAAACAAGTCTGCGGGATAGATGTTTTGGGTTTGCAAATTGACAAAGTTGCGATAATGCTTTATCTGTATAAAAAAATTTTATATTTGTTATTTTTTATTTCTGTTGAATTTTTTCATTAACAATAAATCCAACCATTAAAGCCGGCCAGATAACAATTGCAAGCGGTGTTGCAATTGCTGCAGTAATACCCATAACTCCGTATCCGGCTATGTTTAAAGCATCATATGCGTGATTTGGAGTGTTTAAGGAGGACAGGTCGATGTCTTGAATTTCCGCTATGTTGGAAAGTGAAACCGAAAAAACTTTATTATTGTATTTTATGCCTTTGATTTCTCCGTTTGCCGTTGCGATAAATGTTATGGGGTTATCGGTATTGTAATAAATCAGAATATGTTTAAGATTTGCAAAGCCGTTTTCGGGTGTGTTAATTCTGTATTCGTAAAAAGCGTATTTTTCTTTATCAATTTTTTTCATTTTTACGATACCCATAAGCACCCTGTTTGCATGGTATTCTGCTGCATATTGAACCGCTTTTCTTCCTTTCCAAACAGTATAGAAGGGACCTTCTCTGTCAAACATTTTTGAGTTCCATACCGCATAATCACCGTCACAAAGAGGTAATTCAATCCTGCCGTCATTTTCCGGCTCTAAATAGTCCTGTGGATTTTCGTAATCTTTGGTGAAGTAACGATATCTTTTTAAAATCGGTTCGATTTCATCGTAAGAAATTGTATATTTCTCTTTTTTGATAATCTTAAGAATATCTTCGTTATATGCAGTTATTAATTCTTTAATTTCTTCATTTGTTATTTTATTTTCATTCGTGATAATTTTATTATCCCGGGAATCGGCATTGGAACAAAAGCCCATATTTCCTCCTAATAAAATTGTTATTAATAAAAGAGAGATAATTTTCTTTTTCAACGTTATTTCCTTTTTGGTTCTGATTCTTGCTTATACCATTTGTAAGTTTTATTATAACTGATTTTACAATTTGCGAGAAGCCTGCGGACCAGTGCTCTTGAATTGTTGTACTATATATAGTACAATGTGGTTATGAATGAATATGTTTTAAAAAATTATGTTGATGATGAAGGTAAAGAACCGATTAAAGAATGGTTAAAAAGTCTGGACGGTTCGGTAAGAAAAAGAGTATTGTTAAGACTTGACAGGCTTAAAGACGGTAATTTCGGAGATTGTAAACAATTAAATGATTGTCTTTATGAATTACGATTTAACTTTGGGGCAGGATATCGAATGTATTACATAATAGAAGATAAAACAATTGTATTATTAATAAACGGAGGAGATAAAAAATCCCAAAACAAGGACATAAAAACGGCAAATGAGATTGTTGATAAATTGAAAGGAATGTAATATGAAAAATACAAAAGATTTTAATCTTCCTGACATGATAGAGCAGGAATTAAAAACCGAAGATGATATAAAAGAATGGTTGTCTTTAAATCTTGAGGCATATTTAGAAGACGGTAATTTAAATGCTTTTGTTCGTTCTCTTGAATATGTAGTCAGAGCAAAAGATAACATTTCTAATTTATCTAAAAAAACAGGTATTTCAAGAAGCAACTTATATGCAATATTTAAAGGTGAGGTTACCCCTCAATTTGATACTGTTTTAAAAGTATTAAAAGAATTGGGCTATACTTTAAAAGTTGCATAAATCGTATTGGAGTTAATTAATAATAAATCTTTATTTTGCAAACAATGGATATACTATAAATTTTATATTTTTGTTAAAATCCAATATTGTTAAGGATGGTTTAAGTGGAGAAGTGTAAAAAGCTTGTCCATTATTTTCCTCGATACCTATTAGACCAATTGTAAATAATATATTCAATAAATGTCTCATATTATTTTCTTTTGCTATTTCGTTGTTATGATCTGTCTCTAAGAATTTTTCAGTTAAAGAGTAATCTGTGTTTTTAGTTTGTTCCATTAAAATCAATTCAATAGTTTCATAATTATTTAGAAAATCTTGAAATGTAAAAGAATGCCCATTAGTTGTTTTGTAAATTATATTTAAATAAATTTCTATATTGCCAAACATATTAAACCATTCATGTTCAAGAGCTTGTAATCTTTCTGCTTGATATTTCTTTTCTGCAGATAATACATTATCTGCTGTGATTTTGGTATGCCCGTCTGCTTCAATAATACAAAGATTTACAAAACTTATTAAATCTCTTGGACGCATCATAGATCGTTCAATTATATAGTCTGTTGCAGGAGTTTCTTTAATGTTAAAATTGAATATATCTTTAAATGTAATTGGAGTATGTTTTTGATATTTATATGAAAACAGATAAGATATTCTTTTGTTTAAAACATCTTCTAACATCTGCTTACTCCACTCCAATTTTAATGTAAAAGCATTATCCTTCTCATTTTGCCTTTTTGTGATTTCACAAGTTTTTGCTAGCAAATCGGAACGCATTGCTATTAATATTTTTAGATTTTTAATGTCAGAAAATTCTTTTATTGCATAAAGTAATGCGTCTATAAGTTTATACTTAGAAAAATCTTCAACCCATTTATCGTCAAGATTATCAATTGCAATTACAATCTTTTTTTGTTTATTGACCGAATAATAGTCTTTTAGTAAAGTAATTATATTTTTTAATTGCGCTATTTGCTTTTTATTAATATATTGACTAGTTTTTATTTGAATTTCTCGTTTTTCTGAGTCTGACAACTTTCCTTCTATTTTTCCAATTGGAGATCCTAAACTTGTTTGTACTTGTTGTTCAATTTCTTTTGTTATTTTTTCTGTGCAACCTTCATCAAAGAAAACGTCATCATATTCTTCTAAATATTTTTTCAACTGATTTATCCTGCCAAATGATGAAACTTTTTCTTTGATTTCAAAGAAAAAATCTTTTTTTTGATATGCAAAACAATTTTTGATAATTTGAGAAATTATTTCATGCAACCATAAAAATTTATAAAAAATATCTAAATTTACATTTTCTTCAATCAATTTTTTTACAAATGGAACAGATGTTAAATACTGAAAAGCGAATACATCTGGCTTTATTTGAATAAAATATTCTGTATTATTTTTAATTTCATTCAATAAAGCGGTTTTACCTGAACCAGTTCTTCCCAATAAAATCATTTTTCTATTGTTAAAATCACATAAATCTTCATATTCTGGTGTTTTTATAAAACAAGTTTTAAGAAAATCTGAGTCATTTTCGGCAGATATTGAACCTATATTCATATTCCTTTTAAAAATTATTTCAGACATAACTCCTCCCTCTAACCTGAAAATAGGTTATATTTTAACATCCTTAAATATTTGTAATTATAGGATTCTACTCTAAAATAGTTTTAAAAATGGTGGAGACGAGGGGAATCGAACCCCTGTCCGAAATGGAATGCAGCAAACATCTACGAGCGTAGGAGTCTTTTATCTCGCCTTAGCACGGAAAGCTTCCATAACCTGAGCTAAAACAAAGCAGTTTTAAGAGTTACGCTCTTTGAGAAAAAGCTTGATACGGTTAATTCTCATCCCCGTACTGCGTCTTGCATGGTTGACCCTTGCAGCCGGCAAGCTGGGCGGCAAGAGTGGGCATAGTTCAGTCTGTCGAACTAAGCAGCTTGAGCTCTGAGAGCTCTGCCGCCGAAATTGCCTTCGATAACGTTGTTAGCGTTTAATTTAAGTTGCTCGTTGATAACCGAGAACAGCGCTCGGACTCGCAGTTTGATACAAACGATCACCCCGTCAAATCCAAAACGTCCCCATATTCATATTTCAAAGTACTGTGTATTTAGTATTATAGCACAGTTTTTAAGAAATTCTATCCTTCAGTACAAAAGT
>CALUQO010000040.1 GCA_944322935.1 Candidatus Gastranaerophilales bacterium
TCACCGGAACTTAACGAAGTTAAGTGTAGGCGAGTGACACATTGTTCACATAGTGAAGCCCCCATTTTTACAATTTTTACAATTTTCACAAAATCAAAGCCTCTCATAAAAATAAAGCCTGACATTTAGTCAGCTTTTATTCGGCAGAGTGGAAAAAGAAGTCAAAAGAATGCAAAAGAATGCAAAAGAATGCAAAAGGGAGCAGGTGCTGGCTGCGGTCAGCCGGCAGCAACTGCGACACTAGATTAGATAAAAATAAGCAATATACAATTTTTTATACAATTCAAATGCAATCAATTTGCTTATTTATAATATAATATTTTTATCAACTAATATTTGTGAGGGTGAAAATGAAAGAAACTTTAGAAAAAATTCATAAAAGTGCACTTGAAGCCATTGAAAATGTTCAATCTACGGCTGATATAGAAGAAGTTAAAAACACATATTTAAGCAGAAAAAGCGAGCTTAATAATATCAAAAAAAATCTGAAAGACCTTTCTAACGAAGATAAAAGAATTGTCGGTTCTTTGTCTAATCAGATTACCAAAGATATTGAAGAAAAACTGAATGAAAAGTTTCAAATTTTCTACCGCAAAGAACTTGATGAAAAACTTGAAAAAGAACGTATAGATATCACTTTGCCGGGGTCATACACTCCGTTTGGCAAAGTTCACCCTCTGACTCAAACCGTGGATGAAATTGTTGAAATCTTTCAGGGAATGGGGTTTTCGCTTGTGCACAATGAAAACTCTCCAGAGGTTGAAACGGAATACTTCAACTTTGATATGTTAAATACACCAAAAGACCACCCCGCAAGAGATATGCAGGATACATTCTATACGGAGGTCGCAAAAAATGTTGTTTTAAGAAGCCAGACATCCGGTGCACAAATCCACGAAATGCTCACAAGCAAACCGCCTATCAGAGTAATTTCTCCGGGACGTGTTTACAGAAAAGAATCAGTAAGTGCGAGAAAAAATAACCTTTTCCACCAGATAGAAGGTTTGCTTGTGGATAAAGACATTACTTTTGCTGATTTAAAAGGTGTAATGAACGAATTTTTAAGATTATACTTTGGCTCCGCAAGACCAACGAGATTCAGAAGCAGTTTCTTTCCGTTCACCGAACCTTCTGCCGAAGTCGACGTACAATGCATTATGTGTCAGGGCAAGGGCTGCCGTGTATGTTCCGGTACGGGCTGGCTGGAAATTCTCGGCAGTGGTATGGTTGACCCTAACGTATTAAGAAACGTAGGCGTTGACCCGGAAGTCTATTCCGGCTTTGCTTTTGGCATGGGGGTTGAAAGACTTGCAATGCTAAAATGGGGCATAGACGACATCAGGCTGTTCTTTAACAATGACGTAAGATTTTTAAAACAGTTTTAATTAATATAATTTAATATTTTGCGACAAAAGTAACAAAAAAATTTTTTTAGAGGTTTTCCAACACCATAACAGGAGAGAAAGCTATGGTTGTTTCAGGAATATTGTCTAAAAATTGTGCCGTGACTTTCGGCTCGCATAATAATCCCGTACCAAAATTCAGCATAAAAACAGACAACGGTACATTGTACGTAAAAGAATTTACGGTGAAAGATGCAGTTTATAACACTAAAATATACGAACTTACAAAATTTTTTACGGACAATTTTATATACAACACAAATGACCCTTCGCTTACAAAGTATAAAAATCCCGAAAACTTTGAAAATTACTTGGACTTGCTCGACAGGATGACAAAGTACTACAAAAAAATGTTTGTAGAAGACGACGGTAATTTGACGGCTCTTGAGGCGCGCAATGCAGTAGGAGAACTTTGCGGGGCGGTTATTACACAAACTTTTAAAGACAGTTGTTCCGGATTGGGCGACAGTAAAACCTGCTATGTGGACTCCGTTGCCGTTAAAAAGAAATACAGACACAACCACGTAGGCAGGATATTAATGGAAAAAGCAATAAACTGTTCAAAAGATGTTTATTCTGATGTTTTTCTTGCTTCGGACAACCTGGCTGTGCCTTTTCAGCTTAAAAACGGTTACAGAATAATGAATTACCAAAATCCTGCAGAAAAAAAAGTTATTGACAGGATAAACAAGTTTCGCGGCGATTATCCCGATTATATAACCTTTATGGACAAAAAACTCAATGATTCTATTGATAAAAAGCCATGGTATCAAAGAGTTTTAGAAAATATGAACAACAAATAGTCAAACAAATTTTGATACTGTTAATGTATCCGTCCTTTAGTCCGGCGCATTAACCGTTAATTAATATTAAAGAGCCGCAGCCCTATCAGTCCCTATCCGGCCATATCAGAATTTTGAGTACCTGTTTGTTTATATTAAATTATCTTTTAGTGCTTTTATTGCAGCCTGGGTTCTGTCATTAACGGCAAGTTTCTGCAAAATATTGCAGACGTGTGCCTTGGTCGTATTTATACTTACATCGAGTTTTTGTGCTATTTCATTATTTGTCAGCCCCTCAACAATGAGCGTCAGCACCTGTTTTTCACGTGCAGTAAGATTTATATCGGCAGATTTTTGAGGTTCTTTTGTGTCAAAAGCAGTTCCATTTTGTTTTACTTCGGGCTGGCAGGCGGCTTTTAATACATACTGTGCAACTTTAGGGTCAAACCATGCGGCCCCTTCCAGAACGGATTTAGTGATATCAATCAGTTTGTCCGGTTCAATATCTTTTGTGCAATAGGCATTAGCCCCGCAATGCAAGGATTTTAAAACATCCTCCTCCTGCTCATGAGAGGAAAGTACGATAACCTTTGTTGAAGGTCTTTTATCTTTTATTACCTTAGTGGCTTCAATACCGTTCATATCAGGCAGTCCCAGGTCCATAATTACCGCATCAACTGCTTCTTTTTGGGCAATAGAAATTGCGGAGTTGGCATTTGATGCTTCAAAAATTTTGACAAAGCTTTTATCAGTTTCAAAAGCAGTCCTAAGACCGAATCTTGTTAAGGAATGATCCTCTACTATTAAAATACTGTATTTTTTCATACCTGTCCTTATAATTGTGAACGCATTTCCAGATTGACATCTTCATCCAGCGGGTTTAGCTCCAATGCTTTTTTAAAGTCACTTCTTGCTGCATCAATATGTCCCGATTTTTTGTTAATCAACCCTTGGTAGTAATAATATCTGCTGTTTTTTGCGTCAACGTATTTAACGGGTTTTAAATAGTTTCTGGCAAGTTCCAGCCTGTTATTTTGTATTGCCATATCGGCAAGAGCCAGCCATGCCTCCGTCATAAGCGGGTCTAAAGCAACAGCCTTTTTTAAATACTGCGTATTTTTAATATCATCAACTTTTGAGGCAAGGTAATAAATTTTTGCGTCAACATTGCTTTTTTCAAAAACTTTATTTGTAAATTCAACGGATTTATCCGTCATATTAAGCATTTTATAGCACAACGCAGCCTTAATCATAGCTTCGTCATTCTTTTTATCTTTTTTATAGGCTTTTATAAAATAATCAAGAGCGTTTTTGTAATCTTTTTTGAAAAGATACATATTAGCTATACCCAAAAGTGTAGGAGCATAATTCTTTTTAACCTTATATGCCTTTTCAAACATATCCATCGAATCCGCAAGATTATTCTGTTTAAAATAAATCTCTGCCAGAAGGGTCATCGAGCGGTAATCTTTTGAATCAGAGGAAATATTCTGGTTTAATTCTTTAATTGCTCTTGTGTAATCGCCGGTTTTTAAAAAGTACTGCGCAAGGTAAAATTTTGAAAGTTCTCTGTCTTTTGTCGCCTTGGCCAGCGTGTAATAATACAAACCTTCCAAATCTTTTTTGTAATCAAGGATATTTATATCCTGTGCCAATAATTCTTCCATTATTTTTATGGAATCGGAAAGCTTGTTTGTTTCACAAAAAATTTGGGCTTTATATTTTTGATAGTTTATATTGTCAGGGTTAATTGACAGAGCCCTGTTAATTTCATTAATTGCTTTATTGTATTCTTTTGTATTGTAATAAGCCTGCGAAAGTATGTAATGAGCATAATCCGCACGTTTAAGATTGTCCGGCAGTCTGCTTAAATCCCTTGCAACTTCAAAAGCCAGATTGTTGTAATATATCTCCGTATAATTTTGTGCGAGTTTAATCTCATCATCATAAGACAGAACAACCATAGGAAAGAGCTTTGATTTCATAAGCTGTATTTGATGATTGTATGTTTCTCTATCCTGAATATTGTTTATTGCCTCCTGCGCAAGAGTGAACAACCCCATATTAGCAAACTTGTATGCAAACCCGAGGTTTACAAAGTCATCGTTTGCCCCATTTTGCAAAATGAGTTTGTAATCCTTGTATGCAGATGTAATATTCCCTTGAGAAAATTTTTCGTTAGCTTCGGCATATTTTTTTGCATAGTCAATTGTGCCGTTATCCTCCGCTGCAGAGGTTCCTGTTTGGGAATACGTTAAAAGTCTGAGAAAATCATTGGTAAGCTGATTATTTTTAATCATCTTAAGATTTTCTTTGTTAAAGGTGGAAATAGGTGTTTTTATTATACTTTTGGCAGCAGGTTTGGCGTAACACATGCCTGTTGCGCCCGCTATAATTATTGCTGCTGTTACAATTTTTTTTATCATAAGCCTTCTCCGGCAATGGGTTTTGTTGATTATTTTTTACTTTACTTGCCTGCTTTACAATTATAATACGTATTGAACAGTTCAATCAATGCCCTGTCAGAGTCAGAATAATTTTCTTGTTCATTTGTCAAAAGATTAAACAGATAATCAACATCGTACTTGTCCAGTGTTTCTCTGTCTTTTTGGTCGTAAAGAACGGAATCCACCTCACTCAAGAACACATCCACAAGCCTGTCCAGTTTAATTTTGAAAAATGCTTCAACAACATCTCCGTCAAAATGCTTCCAGGCACCGGATTTTATTATATCAAGTGCATTTTTAATGGGCATTTTATCACGGTAATGTCTTTTAGATGTAATGGCGTCAAAAACGTCGCTTACGGCGAGCACCCTGCCGCCAAGCGGAATTTCTTCGCCTTTAAGCTTTCTGAAATAACCCGTGCCGTCGTATTTTTCGTGGTGGCTTGAGGCAATTTCAGCCACCTCTTTAAATTCCTCTGATATATAAACACGGTTCAATATGTCATATGTGATTTTTACGTGTTCCTGAATATGTTTGTACTCGTCATCCGTAAGCTTTCCGTCTTTTTGCAGCACGGCATCACGGATACCGATTTTGCCTATATCATGGAGTATTGCCGCATGGATAATGTTGGCCGTAGTTTTTTCATCAAGATTCATCACCTCGCAAATAAGCTCGGAATACATTTTTACACGGTTAGAATGACCTGCGGTAATCTTGTCACGCGCATCAATAGAAGCGGCAAGGGTGTCCACAAAGTTTTTAAACAGTTCCTTTTGCTGGTCTATCATCATTTGCTGGGACTCAAAAAGTTTTGCATTTTCTATTGCAATCCCCGCACTTGAGCCTATTGCAATAAGAATATCCTCATCTTCTTTTGTAAAAAACGCGTCATTGTTTTTATTCAAGACCTGAAAAACACCGAGAATCTCATGTTTCATATTCCAGATAGGCATACATAAGATTGTTTTTGTCTTATAGCCTGTTTCTTTGTCTATATCAGGATTAAAACGCTCATCTTTATATGCGTCTTTTATGTTAATAATCTCGCCCATCTGCGCGGCATATCCTGCCAGCCCCTTATCCGCGGGGAATCTCAATTCCTGTGTTCCCATGCCGAGCGCTACTTTTGACACAAGTTCATTTCTTTGTCTGTCTAACAAAAACACAGTGCATCTGTCCGCATCAAGAACTTTTTTAATCTCTTCCGCAACCGTCTTTAAAAGGTGTTCAAGGCTTGTTTCTGCAGCGAGCGTGCGGGCCACATTCAACAGCGCAACAATGGGTTTTTCGGTTCCGTGGTGTTCCTGTTCATCCTGATTTGCAATATTCAACTTTTCTATTTGTACAATCAAATTGCTGACTTTTGCGTTTATAACTTCGTTTGAAGAATTTATGTTTCGTGCCTGTTTAAGCACATTCAAAGCCATGGAATAGTTTTTTTCCGCATTATAAATATATCCCCAGCAGAAGAGATTTGTTTTTATTGCGTTTTTGTTATGCGAGTTTTCAGCAAGAAATCTTGCATCCTCTAGCATGTTAATCGCTATTTTATAGTTGTTTTTATCAATTTTGTATTTTAAAACTGCAAGAAGCGACAGATTTTGCGCTATAAATTCATAAGATTTATTAAGCAAAAAAGTGTTATGAATAATTTCCGCCTTTGGAACAAGCGAACTTACGGCGGCGGTATCAAGCGTTCTGAATATTGTAAACATTGTGTTTTGGGCGTTATTTAAGTCTTCAACACAAACAGATTTTATAAACTCTTCCATACTAAACCCTTAACATAATCTCAATTTAATTATACAATATTTTTTGTAATTAATAAACAAATACAAAGAAAATCGGGGAATCGGAGGATTCATTAAATTATGAACAAAATAAGTATAATCATACCCGTTTTTAATGAAATGGGAACGCTGGATAAAATTCTTGAAAAAGTTGAACAGGCGCCGTTTTGCGGGCTTGAAAAAGAAATCATACTCATAGACGATATGTCAACGGACGGCACTCGCGAGCACCTTGCGGAGCTTGAGGGCAAATACAAAGTCTTTTATCACAACTACAATCAGGGTAAAGGAGCTGCTATAAGAACAGGTATGGCGCACATAACCGGTGATATTATGGTTATTCAAGACGCTGATTTAGAATACGACCCTGCCGATTACGAAGAATTAGTTAAGCTTATTGTGGAGGATAAGGCTGATGTTGTTTACGGCTCAAGGCTCACAGGGGCAAAACCGTCGCGCTCATTTATGTTCACACACTGGCTGGGCAACAAGGTTCTGACACTTACAACCAATATCCTTTACGGTGCAACGCTTACGGATATGGAAACCTGTTACAAGGCTTTTAGAACAAGCTTTTTAGAGGATATTGAAATTAAGTCTAACAGATTCGATTTTGAGCCTGAAATAACGGCCAAAGTTCTAAAAAGAAAACCGAGATTGTATGAACTGCCGATTTCTTATTACGGCAGAGATTATTCGGAGGGCAAAAAAATCACATGGAAAGACGGATTCCACGCTATCTGGGCGCTGTTGAAATTCCGTTTCAGCGATTAATTTCCGTATTTTGACTTTGATAATCCTCGATAAAAGGTTCATCATCCGGACTGTTTTTATCGAGGATTTGTTCTATTGTGTGCTCTATTTTGGGCTTTAACGGTGCGTTAAACCGGCTGTATTCGTATGCTCCTATAAAAACAAGTCCGGCAAGTATAGCTATTTTTGCCGTTTTCATAGTAAATATCTGCTGCAAAATTACACTTTCAAAAATATTATTTGTTTGATTAATTTTATTCATCACATTGCGTGTAATGTCTGTCGGGGCCTTTTTGAGAGTGTTATTGTAAGCGTATTTTATATGTTTTTGCATTATATATGTATTTTTCAGCTCTTTTTGAGCATTTTTAGATTTCATAAGATACTTGCGAAACTCAAAATTCTCTTCCGGCATAAGTTCGTTATCCACATAAGGAGAAATCTGGCTCATAAATTTTTGATGTTCTCTTATGCTGAAGCTTTTTTGCTTCTGTTTTCTTGCGGAAAGCTCCATAACCTGTTTGTACGAATCCTGCAGATTTTTTATCAAAGATTTTAAATAGATATATTTTTTCCTGCAAGAAGGGCAATGCTTTAAATGCTCCTGTATCAAAATTCTGTCGTTGAATGATACTCTGTTGTCTATATACAAAGAAAGCATTGATGAAACCTGCTTGCAGATAATTTCGTTTTCCTTTTCCATTATATTTATATCCCCTGTTGTTTATGCAATGTAAGCTTTTAAGTCTTCCTGCAGTTTATTTCTTGCTCTGGCAATACGTGATTTAACTGTGCCTACGTTTGTATTTGTGATATCGGCAATTTCTTCATAGCTCAACCCCTGAAACTCCCTCAAAACTATAGCGAGCCTGAAAGAATCAGGCAGCTTGTGTATGGATTTTTCTATTGTACAGCTCAATTCACTGTTCAGGCTTGATTCCTCCGGCGTGCAAGTTTTACAGGGGACCTCAGCTACATTGAATCTGTCCTGCTCCTCGTCGTCCTTTTTGTCAATCGGCACTGTTTTTAATTTTCTGTTTTTACTTCTTAAATGGTCATAAAACAGTCTGGTGACTATCTGGTTAAGCCATGGTTTAAATTTAGCCGGATTTTTGAGCTTTTTTATATTCCTTGCCATTTTTAAAAGAGCTTCCTGTGTCAAATCAAGAATATCCTCGCAATCATTATTCAGGTAATAAAAAGATGCGTATACGCTGTCTTGATTGCGCTTAACAAGCTCCTCCAGAGCGTCTATGTCATCCTGCTGTGCAAGAATAACAAGTTCTTCTAAATTTTTATTTTTATACTTTTTTTTGCCCAAAAGAATCAATATAAAAGCTCTCCCTTTATTTTTTATTATTGGTAATCTAAAAAATTCGTGATAAGACTCTGCCGAACAAAAGCAGCCGGCGGCTGGTTTTGTGAGAGGTAAGTGACGTGAACGAATTTTTTGAGTGACATCTTGAAAAGACGACACTAGATTAAATTAACGAAAGCATTAACTGTTTAATACAGCCTTTTTAATATATACAGGCGGGCGATTTATAATAAAACTGAAAACTGAACTGTGCCACAAAAATTTTTAATTGCGGAGCGTAACGGAGGACTAAAGTCTGCTCTGCAGCTTGTCTATTGCGTTGGGCATACCTGATCTGTCCCCCAAAAAACGTAATCAATCAGTAGGACATTTTTAAAATAATAACATTATATTTATGCAGACAACATCATATCCGACCTTTGTGAAGTGAATTACAGAAAGTTTCACAAACAACTACGAGCGAGGTTTGTTTGAGGGCTATGTAATTATAACAATCACTTTAATTTATCTAAGAAAAGCAATTTTTATAGCCCGAGTTGCCGAGCACAGGTTTGTGTTACTTTCTGTATGAACGGAACAACTGGTCGGAAGTTTCTTGGGGGCACCCCGTTCTTTGCGCCAAAGAATGGGGTGCAAATAATGCATCAATCTTTGTTTTTATTTTCTTTAGATACTTTTCTTAATTTCTTTACGGCACGGAGAAACTTTGTTTCTCACTTAGCCTGCCTCTATCTCGAATTGACATTTAGTCAATTCTCGACAGAGTTCTTGACGAAAAGAAAGAAAAGTATCGCAATACTCTACGAGCATCCTGATTCGTACGGCTCGCCTTCGGCTTGCCAACGACTCAAGCAAGAAAGAAAAAGACGCTAATCAAAAAACACTGTAAATTTTTAGAATAAATTTTGCATCCACTTCACTACGTTCCGGTCTGTCAAAATTTACCCTAAAAACTAACAGTGTTTAGTCGTATTCCAGCGGCAGAGCCGCTGTCTTGAATTTGCTTTACGCTCGGTACTGCCGTTCGCTGCGCTATGCTTTTGCTCACTTCGTACCTCGCTTACCGGACTAGCTCCTTTCAGTCGCAGCGTCCGTCCGCAAATTCGCTCACACCGCTTACGCGGTAAATAATGTTGATTAAAAAATCCGACCTTTGTAAGGACTCCACAAGCACGATTGAATATCGTGAGTGATGGAGACGGGCTTCACATAAGGCATTGCGCACCCCTCGCCCCTTGCGCTAGAGGGCAGAATTTCAAGTTGAGCTGCTGCGAAACTTAGAAATTCGCTTGAGAGGGTGATTTAAGCCGTAGGATAGAATTCAATCTGTCATTAACAACATCATCACATGCCTGCAAAAATCCTGCTGTCATTCTGAAGCATCAGGCTTTTGCGGTCTTTAACAATTGTTTGTGTTCAGAATCTGAACAATGGTGGAATTGTTAGTTTTGTGTTTATAAAAGTTTAAAAAATAAACCCAATGAATGCATTAATCTTTATTTTTTTATCTAACATTTTTTATAAATAAATTAATATGTCCTACTCATCGATTACGTTTTTATGGGTACACTTTAGGTATGCCCAACCGACGCCCCCTGCATTCACGTTTTAAGCAGGATGATGGGTATTTTTATTCACTTTGTTTAATATTCCGTACAAAAAACAAACTCCGATTGTAAATTAACCGGAGTTTGTTTTTTATATATAGTCTGCTTGATTATTAGGCGATAAGGTCCTGGAATAATCTTCTGACCTCTTGATTGTTGTTGCTGATTGTAGTTTTTGCACTTGCAACTGATTGTTCGTTGTTGCTGGCCATTGCTTCCAGAGCCTGTGTCATATTTGTATAGCTGCCGAAATCATAAGATATTGCCAGGAACGGATTTGATGTAGAAACTGCAGGTTCAGATGATGTTGTTTCTTCAGTTGTTGAAGTGTCATTGTTTGTTGTTTGGTCGTTTGTATTAGTGTCGTAATAATCATATCCGTAATCATAGTTTGAATAACCGGAATCAGAACCAGAACCGCTAATCTGACTTTCAACAGACTGAATGCTTGCCTGTTTTGCCGCAATTTGTTGGTCTATAGCAGCAATTTCGCTATCAGTAGTTGTGATTTCTTTTTGTACTTCGTTGATTTGTTTGTTTATATTTGAAAGTTGTTTTTTCAACGGAATATTCTGTTGTCTCAAAGCATCGTTTTCAGAAACAGCAGCTGAAATATTTGCCTGATAAGAAGCGATATTAGCCTTTTTAATATCCATCTGTGATACACAATCAGTCGAATCTTTTATCAATGATTTTACCTGAGTCATCAATGAGCTGATTGCGGAAAAATCCTGATTTTGGGTTGCAAGTGAAGGATCGCCGACTTTGTTTGCTACATATTGAGCAACTTCGCTTTCTTCAAGCTCACCTGCTTCAACTTTTTCGTTAGCTTCTTCTGTTGCATCTTTGATTTTCTGTGTTTGTTCATCAACATTGCTTTGCGAATCATTAATCATTTTTGAAATTTTATCGCTAATCTGTTGATTTAATGCATCAGCTTCTTTGTTTTTCTGATCATATTCATTTTGCAATTCTTCAATAGCTTCTTGTTCAGCTGTGATGTTTTCTTCATTTTCTTGAATTTCATCTTCATTGGCCTTGATAGCTTCTTCATTAGCTTTGATTTGAGCTTCGATACTCATTTTTTGATTGTGCAAAGCTCTCATTTGAGCTTCCAATTCGCTTTTATAAGCTTGTTTTTCAGCTCTCTGGTTTTGCAATTCTTCTAGCTCGGCTTCCAATTGAGCCAATTCAGCTTCTAACATATCTGTTTCTTGAGTATTTTTAGTTTCGGAGGTTTCTTCAGTTTCAAACAAACCTGTTGTTTCTTCAGCGGGAGCTGTTGAACCGGTTGTTCTTGAAGTTCCTTGTGAACTATTTACACCATTGATACCAGTAATTGTCATTGCTTACACCTTTTATTAGAATACACACATATATATAAAAACAAAACAATATATACAATTTCAATATTTGTTATATCTGTTACATTTCTTTACAATTAATTTAATCAATAAAAAAGAAGAGCCCGCCGACTCTTCTTTTTATTGCTGTTTTAAAGTCTTTTATTTGTTTAAAGCTTCGCCCAATAGTTTGTTAATAATTTGCGGGTTAGCTCTGCCTTTGGTTTCTTTCATAATTTGACCTACAAAGAATCCCATAAGGTTGGTTTTGCCGTTTTTATAAGCTTGAACCTGGGCAGGATTTGCAGCAATAACCTTTTCAACAAGTTCTTTTATTGCACCTTCATCGGATATTACGCTCAAGCCTTCTTTTTCTATAATCTCTTGCGGATTTGTTCCGTTTTCAAGCATTTGCGGAAGGATTTTCTTTGCAATGTTATTAGAAATTGTTCCTTTGCTAATCAAATTAACCAGTTCTGCAAGATGCTGAGGTGTAAGTTTTGTTTGGTTGATATTGATATTATGTTCTTTTAAGAAAGCCGTAATATCACCGACAAGCAGATTATTGGCTATTCTGTAATCAGCGCCGAGTTCCAGAACCTTATCATAGAACAGAGCCGTTTCCATCTGTTCTACCATAACGTTGGCATCGTATGCACTGAGCCCGAGAGCTTCATATCTTTTGCGTTTTGCTTCGGGGAGTTCAGGCATTTTCTTTCTGATTTCTTCAACCCATTCTCTTGAAATTTCAACAGGCATCAAATCAGGCTCGGGGAAATAGCGGTAATCGTTTGCATCTTCTTTGCTACGCATTGTTTTTGTAACCTTCTGGTTATCATCCCAGAGTCTTGTTTCCTGATCAACTTCGCCGCCTTCTTCCACTATTTCAATTTGTCTGTCGATTTCGTACTCAATAGCTCTTTGCAAAGCGGAAAAACTGTTGATATTCTTAATTTCCGCACGTGTGCCGAATTTATCCGAACCTTTCGGCATAACAGAGACATTGGCATCGCATCTCATGGAGCCTTCTTCAAGGTTTCCGTCGCATACGCCTATGTAGCGGACAATGTTTCTTAATTCTTCCATGTATGCTCTTGCTTCGTCAGAAGATCTCATATCAGGTTCTGATACAATTTCCAAAAGAGGTGTACCGGCTCTGTTAAGGTCAACAAGTGAATACACAGAACCAGCAAGGCCGTCGGCACCTGCGTGTACAAGTTTTCCGGCATCTTCTTCAAGGTGAGCACGTGTGATACCGATTTTTTTGCCGTTAATATTAATATAACCGTTTACACAAATAGGCTGGTCATACTGAGAAATTTGATAACCTTTCGGCAAATCGGGATAAAAATACTGCTTACGGTCAAATTTACATCTGGCCGGAATTTCACAGTTAAGCGCAAGACCTAACAAAATCCCCATATTAACGCATTCTTTGTTTAAAACAGGCAAAACCCCCGGCATACCAAGTGTAATTGTGCTTGTATGCGTATTGGGTTCCGCGCCGAATTCAGTTGAATCGGGGGCAAATATTTTTGATTTTGTTTTCAGCTGAGCATGCACCTCAAGCCCTATAACGACCTCATATTTATCTCTTATTGATTGTGAAACCATATTTTCAACTTCCTCAATTGTTTGTAATTCCGATAATAATTTTATCACAAATAAAAAACCGCTTTATCTTTGGGCGAATTTTTATTAATGATTTTCACATTTCAACATATATATTTATCATTTATTCATAGATTTTTTAAAATTATTGCTTGCTGCGGGCATCCATCTTGATTTTAAAAGGTTCAAATGCCCTTTTCTCCTAAGTTCATCCAGTGCAAGGTTAACTTCTGTTTTTAAAGAAGCACTCTGCGGTTCTTTTCTGAATGCAATTGCGTATGCATCTTGAGAATATCTTTGCGGCAATATCATAAATTCGGGATGATCCATTACAAAACCCGCCAGTATTGTATCATCAGACGTCATTGCCTGAGCGCGCCTTTGCAAAAACGCTTCGAACCCTTCCTGATATGTTTTGTAACCGGTTAAAACAACATCCGGAGCGAAATAGCGTATATTTTTTTCGCCTGTTGTGCCCAGTACAACAATAACGCGTCTGCCGTTTAAGTCACCGACTGTTTTTATATCGGTTCCCTTTCTTATCATAATTGCCTGTCCGGTATAAAAATACGGGTACGAAAAATCAACAACTTCCATTCTTTTAGGGCTGATTGTCATAGTGGCAATAAGCATATCAACTTCGCCGGAATTTAGTTTGGATATACGGTTAGAAGCATTCACCTCGACAAATCGTACAAGCTTTTCATTACCGAATATTCTTTTAGCCAGCAAATGTGCAATATCTATGTCATAGCCCTGAAGTTTTCCGTTTTCAATAAAGCCAAAGGGTTTTGAATCAAATTTTACACCGACGACAAGCTCGCCTCGGTTTTTTATAACGGAAAGAAGGTCTTTTTCCTCCTCCTCTTTCTTGGTACAGCCGGTAATAAATACAACCGACAACAAAATTAAGCACGAAATAATTTTTTTTATCATATAAAGATTCCTTTATTTTTATAAGAAAAGCCATCTTGCAACGCCTACCGCTGCGATTATACCGATTATATCAGCAAGAATGCCAGCAAGCAGGGCATGTCTGAATTTTTTTATCCCGACAGAACCAAAATATACAGCCAGCACATAAAATGTCGTTTCAGAGCTTCCCACCATTATTGCCGCCAATTTAGTTGTATAAGAATCAGGCCCGAAGTTGCTTGCAATCTCGGAAAACAGCCCCAGAACAGCACTGCCGGAAAGAGAACGCACAAACATAACGGGCAGAACATCCACAGGTATTTTGAGCCAATCGAGTATGCCGGCCAAAAGCTGCTGTGCAATCTCAAAAAAGCCCGATGCCCTGAGCATTGAAACAGCCACAATAATAGCTATCAAATAAGGCAGGATATCAACCGAAACCTTGAGCCCGTCTTTTGCTCCGTCTATAAAAGTTTCATACACCGGAATTTTTTTTATAACACCCCACAACAGTACAACTAGAATTATTGCAGGTATAAGCCAGAGTGAGATTAAATCGATTGCTGTTTTAATCATTTTCTCTCTCCTCATCACCCTTAACTTTTATTTTTTGAGCGGGGCTTATTTTTTCGAGCACCTTAACAATAACAATTGCACTAACAAAAGTGATTGTTGTAACAATCAATGTAGGGAACACTATCTGCGTTGCGTTTTTAGAGCCGTTAGCCACAAGCACGGCTATTACTGTTGCCGGTACAAGCTGCCAGCCCGCCGTGTTCATTGCAAGCAGAGTACACATATCGTTAGAAGCCGATTTTTTATCCTTATTAAGTTTTTGGAGTTCCTTCATTGCTTTAATGCCCATCGGAGTGGCAGCATTAGACAACCCGAAGGCATTTGCGCTGAAGTTCATAGCTATATCGCCTATTGCAGGATTGTCCTTCGGTACATCAGGAAACAACTTTTTTGCAACAGGAGTCAAGAGTCTTGATATACCCGCCACAAGTCCGGACTTTTCCGCAATTTTCATTATCCCGAGCCAAAAAGCCATTATGCCGGCAAGGTACAGGGCAACTTCAACAGAAGTTTGCGCACCCTTCATTATTGCGTTTACAACATCGTTTATTCTTCCCGTATAAGCCGCGGAAATTATAGAAATCAGTATTATAAAAAACCAGATATAATTCATAGTTTAATTTTTGCAAATTATGCGCAAAAAGGCAACTTTATAGAAAAAAATAACATTATACCGGTGTAAGACAAAACAAAATACCAAAAATACTATGAAAAATTAATAACAAACATTATAATAAATGCGGAGAGTAAAAAACTACAAACAGAAAGGAACCGCATTAATGTTTGGACAAGACATATTTCAAACACTTTTCGTATATCTGTTATTTATCGTTTTCATTCTGGGGCCGATATTTGGCATACCGTGGTTAATCGGCAAGGTGGGCAATTTTATTCTGCAAAAAATGTCAAAAGGATGTCTGAAACTTTCAGGAATAAAACTGGGTGTATGGCTTTTATGTGTGATAATTTTATTTTTACTTTTTAAAGAAGGTTTCTTGTTTGATAACACTGTCAGCGCCAAAGAGAAAGTGCTTGCCATAGGGTTGCTGTTTGTGGGAGTCTTGGGGATGTTTCCGATTAGCATAAAAACAGAAGAAGACTCCCAATATTACGAATACGAGGATGAAATCAATGAAGAAGAAGCAGAAGAAGCAGGAAGCGAAAATCAGCAACAGTAAGCCGGATTAGCGTTGCAGGCAGACTTTAGTTTGACGTTTTTCCCCTCTCACGCAAGGGACGAGGGGTGCGCTACTTCAGGGGCAGGGTTTAGTCTTCCGGTGTTATGTTGTTTTTGAGATACTTTTGTCTTATTTGTGCTCTTTCATGTTTTGAGGTGAGCAGGAAATTTTGATAGTACAGATTTTCCTTATAATCGTTATACACAAGATAAGCAGGATATTTGTTATAAATATATTCATAAATAACAGCGAGTTTTTTTGTTCCGTTTGAGCGGCTTGTTGCAAAGCCGGGTTCAGCGTTGATTTTGTTCAAAATAATTATAAGCGCAAGCGGGTTGTAACCGGCGTTAACCATCAAATCGACAGCAGTTTGGTTTGCTTTCTTTTCGTATTTTACGGGACGCAAATTCATTGCGATTCTTCTTAACAACCCTTCATGCAAATCCATACCGTGTGCTATTTCATGGCTTATTACTGCCGCAAGTTCATCATCGCTGTCAATAAACGGTATCAAGCCTTTATAAATACATATTTTTTTTGATATGCTGTATGTTTTTGCCTTCACATCCTTGTCGTTGCAGTAATAAAAGGTCATTCTCTTATCAATATTGTTTGCGTTAAGTATCCTGAACCCTACGGCCATAATCTTTTTTTGGTAGGGTATTTCTTTATCCAATCTTAATTCATCAGCCATACAGACAGGCGCTGACAGCATAAGAGTTATTAAACATAAAATAAATTTTTTCATACTTCCCTCGCAGTTAGCTAATAGTAAACAATATAGTTTTTACGCGGCGTTATAACAGCCTGCCCGCCGGGCAGCACCCTCAAAAGAGGAACGGCAAAGCCGATTAAAAACGGGGTTGTTGCCAATTCCGCCAGCCCTATCCAAAACGAAAGAGAATAGCCGCTGCTGGCTATTTGTCCGTCTAATGAGATGTGCTTTCCGTTCTTGTCAATCATTTCAAAGTTTTCCAGTGTCATTTCGGCAGGCGCGCCGCCCATGGCACGCGGAGCAACTTCGCCCACCTGTGCATATACGAGTGTGCCTTTTTCTATCACAATTTCTCCGTCCTTGATTACGTCTTTTACAACTTTAAACGCAACCCTGTCGCCTATAGACGGGAATGGTACACTGTATTGTTCATTGTTGGAATCTTTTTTGATTTTTATTTTTTTGCTTTTTGTCGAAACTCTCTTTAGCGGTTTCAATACAACTTCTGCGCCGTTATCCGTTATCACTGTCTTTTTATAATCCGAAGGGGTAAGCTTTTTGTTTGATTCTGTTGCAACAATTTTTTCGTCCTTAACTATTTCCTCTTTATATTCTTTTTTTTGCGTATTTTCAGGGAGAACAGCGACTCCTTCATCGATTATTTCAAGTTTTTTGTATTTAATTTTTTTGACCGTAGTTCTATCAATTTCTTTTGCAAGTTCATCTTCTATATAATGCTCGCTATAGGTATTAGGGGTATTATTGCGGCGTACTTCTTTTTTGATGGTAGCTTTAAGCACGGTATTGCTTTTAGGTTTAACAGGTTTTTGAGCGGCACAAAATCCGTTTTGCAATGTAAAGCTAAAAATAAAAGATATTAACAAAAATATGCTTGCCAATTTTTTATTGTATATCATTTACGTCTGATTCCTGAATTTTTATTCTTTCTTCCTGTATAATTCTAACTTTTTTTCTCTGCGCGGGTGTGATTCTTAAAAAATTTTGATATTCAAAATCTTTGAGATAATTGTTTTGTGCCAGATACACCGGATATTTTTCATAAATATATTGATATATATAAGCGGTTCTGCCCGAACCCTTGTGGTGCATTATATTATATTCAAACCAGTCGGGCTCGGGTGCTGTTTTGTTTATGTAATTTATAAGCGCAACCGGATTGTAGCCGGCTTTTACCATCAAGTCTGCCGCCTTTTTGTCGGCTTTCATTTCATATTTGCGCGGAGAATAGCTTATTGAAAACTGTCTGAAAAAGTCCGCCTTTATATCCATAAGTTTTGCAATCTCAAGGCTTAACAGCGCCGCAAGTTCGTTTGTATCTTCAACATACGGCAGCAGCCCCTTGTACACGCAAATTTTATTAAGGCGTTTGTTTATTTTTGTTTTTGGTTTGTTTTGAGGAATATAACAAAACGTAACGCGCTGCTCATAGTTATTTGCATTGAGAAGTGAAAACCCCGTTTGATTAATGGCTTTTTGTATATTTATGTCGGAATTCAAGCGGAGTTCATCAGCAAACACCGGATTTAAAGCAAGCAGCACGACCAAAGCACCCCACACGAATCTTACAATTTTCATCTTCCTCCTGCTCATATAATAATTATAATTTGTGAAAAAACACCATGTCAATGGAGCTTATAGCTTTATTAAGAATAAGAAATGTGCTTTATTGCCGTAAAAATGCATTACAGTCCATGTTAATTTTAGAGGTATAAAATATGAACTTACTCTGTATATACCCGACACCTGACGCGGCGCACCCCGCGCCCCTTGCGCAACGGTAGACTAAAGTCTACCCTGCGATACTAAAGATACCCCTCTCCGATGGGAGAGGGCAGCTTGCGTACGAACGTTAGTGAGTTACGCATGCGGGTGAGGGTTGATTTCTGCTACGCGCAGCACATCTGCAAAAAAACGCTGTCATTCAAAAGCCTGCTGCTTCAGAATTGTATATGTTACGTAATTCGATGACAAATTTTGTTACAAAGTTTACTCATTTTTAGCTAATTTTTCCTTA
>CALUQO010000041.1 GCA_944322935.1 Candidatus Gastranaerophilales bacterium
ATACTTGTGAGCCTGTCACCGAAACTTAACGAAGTTAAGTGTAGGCGAGTGACACATTGTTCACATAGTGAAGCCCCAATTTTTACAATTTTCACAAAATCAAAGCCCCTCATAAAAATAAAGCCTGACATTTAGTCAGCTTTTATTCGGCAGAGTGGAAAAAGAAGGCAAAAGAATGCAAAAGGGAGCAGGTGCTGGCTGCGGTCAGCCGGCAGCAACTGCGACACTAGATTAGAGAAAGCACCCGCAGGGGTGCTTTCTAGATTCTCTTTATTTCTTTTGCTGTTATTACTTGTTATAACCGGAAAATACGGATGGGTATTTTCCGTAATTTGTTGCCTGCGCAAGCGTATTTATTGATGTGTAAAAATTGGCCATGCTCATAAGCAATATTGCTATAAGTGCATATCTTGCTAATCTTAGTTCAGTAACATTAGTCATTTCCACCCCAGTTGAATAGTAGTCGTCCGTTTCTCCGTATGATTAAAAACTTTGCCTTAAGCCAGTGCAGAGAAAGAACCGCCTACATTGTTTGCGAGTGAACCTGCTGTTTCTGCTGAACCAAATGCCAATGAACCTGCTGTTTCTACAGGTTTGTGTTCAATCCTTTCCGGCTGTTTGTAATTTCCAAATAGATTTCCGATTGCTGATACGTTCATAATTTACTCCTTCTTCTTGAATATTTACTTCTGAAATATTTTATACATACTTTATACATATATATAAAAACATTTTGATTTACCCAAATTCAGTTTTATTTATTTTCATTACATTTCTTAACAATTGAAACTTTCAATAGCACCAATGAGTCTAAATTAATGAAAAGTTAAAAAATAATTAAATTTCCTTGAGTATATCCCTTGATACTTTATAATTAGAGTATTAATTTAATAAAGGGTTTTTATTATGGGGAATGAAAATAAAGAAACTGATAATACAGAAGAACTGAAATCGGACAACAATCCGTTTGCACCTGATAATCAGGCTGTTTCCGATTCTGAAGATAACAATAATACAGAAGAAAACGATTCTCAAATTTCTGATGAAATCACTTCATTAAAAACGGAATTAGATAAAATTAATAATCAATATATAAGACTGGCTGCTGATTTTGATAATTACAGAAAAAGACAAATGCTGGAGCGCGAATCTCTTTTAAAATACGGAGCAGAAGAGACTTTAAAAAAGATGATAGAAGCGCTTGATAACATAGACAGGGCAAAAGCCTCCGTTGAAAATGTTGATGATGTAAATACCGTAAAAGACAGCTATAATCTTGTATTTAAACAGATTTATGATGTCCTGGCAAAAATAGGACTGGAAGTTATTGACACAAAAGATAAGGAATTTGATCCTAACGTGCACGAGGCGGTTATGCAGACTCCGACAAGTGATTATCCTGAAAATACAATTATTTCGGAACTGCAAAAGGGATACAAGCTTGGCGATAAAGTTTTAAGACCTTCTCTGGTTAATGTTGCAGTTAGTGAATAGTGGGGAATATGGCAAATTATTACGAGATATTGGGTGTAAGCAAGGAAGCAACACAGGTAGAAATTAAAGCGGCTTTTAGAAAAAAAGCCCGTGAGCTGCACCCTGATGTAAACAAGGCACCGGATGCGGAAGAACGCTTTAAGGAACTTGGAAAAGCCTACGAAACATTGTCCAACGAAGAAAAACGCTCTTTGTATGACAGATACGGCGAAGAAGGGCTGGCTAATGCAGGTTTTGACAGTGCCGGGCCTTTTGACTTCGGCTTTGGTGACATAAACGATATTTTTGAATCATTTTTTGGCGGCATGGGCGGTTTTTCTTCAAGACAGGTTGACCCTAATGCTCCGCAAAGAGGCCATGACCTCAGGCTTGATATAGAACTGGAATTTGAAGAAGCCGTTTTTGGCGTTGAAAAAGAAATTAAAATTGACCATCTTGAAATGTGCAAAGATTGCTATGGCACCGGTGCACAGCCCGGCACAAAACCTTCTGTCTGTCCGGATTGCAACGGCAAGGGCAGAGTAACGCATGTTACAAGAACAATTCTTGGCAGTATACAGCAGGTTGCCGTGTGCCCCAAATGTCATGGTACGGGGCAAATTATAGGTACACCTTGTAAAACATGCAACGGCGAGGGCAGAGTTGAAAAAGAAAAAACAATAAAGGTTAAGATTCCGGCAGGTGTTGACAACAATGCCAAAATTCGTGTTGCAAAAGAAGGGGATGCCGGTAAAAACGGCGGTTCCAGCGGTGATTTATATATTGTAATGCATGTAAAACCGCATAAGATATTCAAGCGCGAAGGTTTTAATATATATTCCGAGGTAAATATCAGTATCCCGCAGGCTGTTTTGGGTGATACAATAACGGTTAATACTGTTCATGGAGAAAAAGAACTTGTTGTGCCCTCCGGTATAGAATATGGTAAAATACTTACTATAAAAAATGCCGGTGTACCATATCTCGGGCATCCGGAAAAAAGAGGGGATCACCTTGTATTAATAAAATATAAGCCGCCAAAATCGCTAAATGATGAGCAAAAAAGGCTTTATAAAAAACTTTTTGAATTATCGGAAAATAAAAAGCCAAGCGAAAAGCTTATAGACAAATTCAAAAACGCAATTCACAATTAGGTTATATAAGGATAGTATGATGAAGTTTAACTTAAAAAATATAGCTGTACTTACATTGGTGTATTGTTTATCGGCTATGTCCTCTTATGCAACAAAACTTCCTCCTTATATAGTTCAAACAATAAAAACAGAGCTGCCGAGCGCAAGCATACGTTTTGACGGTCTTGTTACTTTGCCCGACGGTACTATTTATTTGCCGGTTTTGCCGTCAAACCCTAAAAAAAATCCTGCGGGAAAAATTGTCACAACATATCCTGCCAATAAAAAACTGTCGCAATATCCCGAGGTCGTTTTGTTTGACTCTAATCTCGCTTTGTTAAAGGTTATTAAAAATGCCAAAGGCCAGTTAACCGTAACAGACACAAAAAACATTCCTTTTGTGGTAAAAACCGGCCTGTTTCCGCAGGATATGCTTGTTCCGCCGGGATTGGTCATACCTGATGACATGAAAATCATGATGGGGGATTTGGTTATAAATGTTGCTGATTCCAGAGTTAATGACATATTGAAAGAGACTGCGCTTGTGGACAAAACAGGCTTAACTAACAGCGTAAAAATTACCCCTGTGTCTGCTATGCAGGACAAGACTCTGCTTGTTACGACTTTAGATTCCAAAATGGTTAATGTAATACCAACAAATTCGGTTGTGCCAAAATATACGTTAAGATTGGAAAATTTACCGAAATTTGTTCAGCCTGTAGTTGATGACAAGTATTTGCTTATTGCTGCAGCAGGTAAAACATATATAGAAGTTGCAGACATTGATCAGGAGGTTATCGCAAAAAAGATTGATTTATCTTATCAGCCTGCTGAAATTATATTAACAAAAGATAAAACAAAGGCGTACGTTTCTGTTTTGGATGATCAGGCAATTTTTGTTATTGATTTAAAGAACATGGCGCTGCAGGAAAAAATCAAGGTTAAAGGATATCCTAAAAATATTGCGCTGAGCGATGACGGGGCCTCTATTGTATATTCCGACAGAAACAACGGTGATATTTATACTCTTGCTTTGAATGAAACTTATTTGAATAAATATGTATTTAATGCATCAAATATTTCCAAACTGGCATTAAGAGGCGATAATGTTTATCTGCTGTCAAGAACGACTAATGAACTTCAAGTTGTTGATAATGAGTTAAAGGACTTGATATACAGCCAGCCGCTTGCTGACAAACCGGTTGATATGCTGCTTTTGGGCAATAAATTGTATATTTTATGCGCTTCAAATGAGTTGGATATTTTCAATCTTGAGGATTTTTCAATGACCGCAAAAATTCAACTTCCCGGCGGCGGTTTTTCCAAAAAACTTGTTGCGGTTCCAAAATCCAATATATTGTTGATAACGAACGTGTTGAATAAAAATTACCATGTCTTTGATTTGGACAAAAACAAAGTTGTTCAAACAATTCCGACTAATATTACCGTCAGTGATTTGCAGCTGCTGAACAGAAAGGTTAAATAGGGTATTTTTAATGGACGCCGAAACGCTGGAATTAAGTGAAAAACTGGAAGAAACACAGCACGAATTTTGGAATATATCTCATCAAACAGCTGAATTTATCAGCATGTTAATAAAAATTTCCGGAGTCAAAAATATATTGGAAATCGGCACCTCAAACGGATATTCTACATTGTGGATAGCTGATGCACTAAAAAATTCCGGCAATGGCGGACACTTAACAACAATTGAATTTTATGAAAAAAGACAATGTATTGCCAGAGAAAATATTGAAAAATGCGGCTTAACAAGTTTTGTGACATTCAGGCAGGGCCGTGCACTGGAAATACTGGCTGAATTGGACTTTGTTCCGGATATGGTTTTTATTGATGCAAATAAATCCGAATACATTCAATATTTTGATTTGTTGAAGGATAAATTACCAAAAGGTGCTATAATTCTTGCCGATAATGTTATTTCACATGCTGCTAAAGTGGCTGATTTTTTGGAAACAATAAAAAATGATTCCAGATACCAATCTCAGGTTTTGGATTTGCCTGCGGGGCTTTTGATGGCTTTAAAGCTTGTTTAATTTTGGTATTGGCTTTGTATTGGCTCTAATTGCTGACTAAAGTCCGGCCTACGGCTAAAAAATAAAAACAAAGATTTATGCTTTATGTGCCCACCCATTCTTTGGAAAGAACTCTGTTCAAAATGTTTATAAAGGTCGGCTTTGTGGTTTTTTTGGTCTGAGTAGAAATACGCTGATTATTACGGCTTACATTGTAAGCCGTACATAATAACCGTAGAACATCAAACTGTATAAAATTCATAGTAATTGTTACAATTTCCGTAACCTAATTATGCAACATATACAAGGAAGACATGTATTTTATCAGCCGCAGTCGGCTGTCATATTTTATTTTTGCCGACAGGGTTAAATTTATAACAAAATCCCCTCACTTTTTAAATTTTTAAGCGGGGGGATTTTTTGTTACTTTTATTCCAAAAATCATTTAAAAATAATTTTGTCGCCATCGGCGTCGACCGTTATAGTATCGCCTTCTTTGTAATCCTGTGCAAGAATTTTCTTTGCAAGAGGGTTTTCAACAAGCTGTCTTATCGTACGTTTAAGCGGTCTTGCGCCGTAAACGGGGTTGAAGCCCTGAGTTGCGAGCAATTCTTTTGCATCATCAGTTATTTCAAGCTTCATATCTCTTTCTTTGAACAATTTTGTCAAACCATCAAAGTAGATATCAACAATAGCCTTCAACTGCTGCAATGTTAAAGCCCTGAAGAACACAATGTCATCGATTCTGTTTAAGAACTCTGGTTTAAATTGTTCCTTCATCAACTCCATAACCTGCTCTTTTGTCTGTTCGAAATCTTTTTCGGACATCATTGCATTAAGGGTATTATCAAGGATTATCGAGCTGCCGATGTTGCTTGTCATAATAATCAAAGTGTTTTTAAAGTCAACAGTTCTGCCCTTGGAATCTGTCAAACGTCCGTCATCGAGAAGCTGCAGCATTATGTTGAACACATCGGGGTGAGCCTTTTCGATTTCATCAAAAAGCACAACCGAGTAAGGTTTTCTTCTGACAGCTTCGGTTAACTGTCCGCCTTCGTCATAGCCGACATATCCGGGGGGTGCTCCGACAAGTCTTGCAACGGAGTGTTTTTCCATATATTCGGACATATCGATTCTTATCAAAGCGTCCTCGTCGTTGAACAGGAACTCAGCAAGTGATTTTGCAAGCTCTGTTTTACCAACGCCCGTAGGACCAAGGAAAATGAACGAACCTATCGGACGTTTAGGGTCTTTCAATCCGGAACGAGCACGTCTTATGGCATCGGACACAACCGTGACAGCCTCATCCTGACCGATTACACGTTTATGCAGAAAATCTTCCATTCTCAAAAGCTTTTGCATTTCGCTTTCAACGAGTCTGGAAACTTCAATACCGGTCCATTTGCTTACGACTTGCGCAATATCATCTTCATCAACTTCTTCTTTTAAAAGCTGATTTTTATGTTTTTCACCGCCGTGTTTCTGGGCATCCTCAAGCTGTTTTTGCAGTTCAATTAACTTGCCGTACTTGAGTTCTGCTGCTCTTTCGAGGTCGGCGTCACGTTCGGCAATTTCGATTTGAGCTTTTGTTTTTTCTATTTCTTCTTTGATTTGAGCCTCGCCCATAATGGAGCTTTTTTCCATTTCCCACTGGGTTTTGAGTTTTGTAAGCTTTTCATCGAGTTCGTTTATTGTTTTATTCAAACCGTTAATTTTTTGTATGTTATCGTCTGTTTTGTCCTCTTTTTCAAGAGCTTTTCTTTCAATTTCAAGCTGCATTTTCTGACGGACAAGAGAGTCTATTTCTTCCGGCATTGAATCAATGTCAATTCTCAAAGCGGAAGCAGCTTCATCAATAAGGTCAATAGCCTTATCCGGCAGGAATCTATCCGTTATGTATCTGTCAGAAAGCTTTGCAGCAGCGACAAGAGCAGAGTCTTTGATTCTGATGCCGTGGTGAACCTCGTATCTTTCTTTTAATCCTCTTAAGATGCTTATTGTATCTTCAACAGACGGTTCATCCACCATAACGGGCTGGAATCTTCTTTCAAGAGCGGCATCTTTTTCAATGTATTTTCTGTATTCGTTTATTGTGGTTGCACCGACTGTTCTTAAAAGGCCTCTGGCAAGCATTGGTTTTAAGAGGTTGCCGGCATCCATCGAGCCTTCCGTTGCACCTGCGCCGATTACGGTGTGCAATTCGTCTATAAACAGTATAATCTCACCATCCGAGGCTTCAACCTCTTTTAGCACGGCTTTGAGTCTTTCTTCGAACTCGCCTCTGAATTTTGCACCCGCAACCAACGCACCCAAATCAAGTGCTATAAGCTGCGTATTTTTAAGGCTTTCGGGGACATCGCCTCTTACTATTCTCTGAGCAAGCCCTTCTACAATAGCAGTTTTGCCGACCCCCGGTTCACCGATTAAAACAGGGTTGTTTTTTGTACGTCTGTTCAACACCTGAATAACACGTCTTACCTCTTCATCACGACCTATAACAGGGTCGAGTTTTCCCCGTTTAGCAAGGTCGGTCAGGTTCTGAGAGTATTTTTCAAGTGCTTTAAATTTTTCTTCGGAATCTTTTGAATCCACTTTATTTTGACCTCTTATTTTTTTCATTTCGTTTAAAATTTTGTTTCTGTTAACGCCGAATCTGTCAAACAGAGCTTTAATTTTCGACCCTTCAAAAGAAGTTATTGCAAGCAAAATATGCTCGATGCTTATGTACGTATCCTTAAGAGCTTCGGCCTCGTTTTGAGCAAGGTCAAGAAGTTTTATTGTATCCTGCGAAAGATAAAGCTGCTGTGTGTTAACAGGCTGCTGAACCGTCGGAAGGTTGTTCAACTCTGACATTACCGCATCAACAAACTGCGGGCGGTCAAGTTTTAGAGCTTTCAAATAGTCTTTTGAAATTCCCTCTTTATCCTCAAGCATAGCCATCACGATATGAGCAGGCTCAAGCTGTGTATTTTGAAACTTTGCCATCAGTTGTTGTGCGGAAAAAATAATCTCCTGTGTCTGGTTTGTAAGTTTGTTAAAATCAATCATTCTGTATATACCTCACAATCTGCTGTTTTTCCGATTGTCAGCAATAAAAATAAAATTATTTTGACCAATACAAGAAAACAGTTAGTTTAATTTATATTCTCATTTTAATGAGGTTTTTTACAAAATCATTAAAAATTAATTTTTATTTAATTATTTTATAATTTAATAATTTAATTTAATATGGGCACAACTGTCCATGATAATTTTAGATGTTTAAAATATTGACTTAATATCTATACATTCCTCCACAATTGATGCGGTGCGCCTCTCGCCCCTTGCGCAACGGTAAACTAAAGTCTACTCTGCGACTTTGCTCCAAAGAATGGGTAACAAATAAAGCATAAATCTTTGTTTTTATTTTTTTTAGATACTTTTCTTAATTTCTTTACGGCACGGAGAAACTTTGTTTCTCACTTAGCCTGCCTCTATCTCGAATTGCACTTCGTAAGGACAGGTTCACAATTTTCACTTCGTTCAAATGTTCACTTTGTCACATTTAGTCAATTCTCGACAGAGTTCTTATCAAAGAATGGGGTGCAAATAATGCAGTAATTTATTATTTTATTATGTTCATTTCTTTCTCTTTTTTGCGACCAAAAGAGAAAGAAACGAACCAAAGAAAGAGAAAATAACGCTGTATAAAAGAGATTTTAAAACTCAGAAACGAAAATTTCCGTCCACTCCCAAAATGTCAAAATCGGTACGGTAAATTTTCATTCCTTCGTTAAAAATCTCTAACTGTATTCCATCAGGGCTCCGCCCTGAAACCAGCTACGGCTCACAAAGTGAGCCGTTATAATCAAGGTCGGAAGTTTGCCTTCTTTTTCGGCTGAGCTGTGGCGAAGCCTGAAAAATGGCTTCACGATAACACAAGGTTATTTCAAATACAGCAACAGTTTTTTAATAGTGAACTTGGGGGCATAATTACTATACGGCACGGAGAAACGAAGTCTCTCACTTAGCCTGCCTCTAAAAAAATGATACTTAATCATTTTTTCAGAGTTCTTACAAAGGTCGGATTTTTTAATCACCATTCTTTACCGCGTAAGCGGTGTGAGCGAATTTGCGGACGGACGCTGCGACTGAAAGGAGCTAGTCCGGTAAGCGAGGTACGAAGTGAGCAAAAGCATAGCGCAGCGAACGGCAGTACCGAGCGTAAAGCAAATTCAAGACAGCGGCTTTGCCGCAGGAATACATCTAAACACTGTTAGTTTTTAGGGTGAATTTTGACAGACCGGAACGTAGTGGAGTGGATGCAAAATTTATGCTAAAAATTTACAGTGTTTTTTGATTAGCGTCTTTTTCTTTCTTTTGTGATACTTTTCTTTCTTTTCGTCGCAAAAAAGAAAGAAAAGTATCTAAAGAAAAATAAAAACAAAGATTTATGCTTTATGTACCCACCCATTCTTTGAAAAGAACTCTGTTCAAAATGATTAAGTATTATACTTTAGAGTTCTTACAAAGGTCGGCTATGATGCTACATACATAAATAATAATGTTTTTATTTTAAAAATGTCCTACTGGTTGATTACGTTTTTTGGGGGACAGAGCAATTTGATGTTTAAGTTTTAGGATGCCGTAAAATTATTTTCTTATGCTGAACTCGCATCCGCAGTATGTCTGTCTGTAAAAATTGTTTTCTTTGGCAAGCTGCATTGTTTTTAAAAAGCCGTTTTGTTTTTTAAAATCCACTGCCAAAAATTTAACCCCGTACTTTTGCGCGGCGCTGTTGCCGGCGGCGAAAACGTTTTTAGAAACCTTGTGCGGGCTTACCGTAAGTGTTGTTGTAAAGTATTTAATACCCGATTCTTTTGCTTTTTGAGCAGCCCTGTCCAAACGGAATTCAAAACACTTGTTGCAGCGTGCTCCTTTTTCCGGCTCATGCTCCAGACCTTCTATATACACGCGCCACCTGTCCGTATCATAATCCCCGATAGAATATCCGTAGCCCTTTTCTTCGCAATAGCGAATCAATTCGTCACGTCGTCTTAAGTATTCCATCTCGGGATAAATATTCGGATTATAAAACCAGACTACGGGGTCGTAGCCTGATTCATCAAGAGTTTTGAGCATTTCAACCGGATAAGCCATGCACACGGCGCAGCAGGCATGCAGCAGGACTTTCTCTTTATTATCTTTCAACAGCGCCTGCCTTTATCAGTTTTGCCTTCAATTCCTCATAGGGAATGACCCCGACATGTGTTTCCATATTCAACCTTATTGCAGGAGTGCCGTCTATGCCGATTTTTATGGCATCATCAATTTCTTTTTTCAGCTCCTGCTTAACTTTTTCGCTTGCGGCATCCTGTTTCAGCCTTTCTGTATCAAGACCTTTTATCTCTTTTGCCGCTTCAAGCACATCAGCCTCGTCAACAAATTCTTTATCAAAAAGCAGATTATTCATATCCCAGTATTTGCCCTGCAATCCGGCTGCTATGGCATATCTTGACAGCATACAAGAGCCCGGGTGCATTTGTTGTTTAAGCAGCGGATTACATTCCATATCAAGCGGCACATTGTGATGAACTACTTTAAGATTCTTGAGTTCACTCACGGCCCTGTGCAGCATTGTGTTAAGAACAAAACAGTACGGGCACTGGTAGTCTGTATATTCGTGCACAACGACAGCCGCTTTTTCATCTCCAAGCACATTGCCGCTTATACTGCCGTAGTCGCTTGCTTTTTTAGAAAACTCTTTTTGCATTTTTACCTGCGGAGCCAGAACATCACTCAGCGTTGTGTAAGTTAACACGCCGATTGCCGCAACAACAAGAACGCTGAACAATATCGCATATCTTTTGACCTTTAAGCCCGCAATCAAATCCTTAACACTGATAACAATTACAGACCAGAGGTTTTCGCCTTTGGGTTTTGCTATTATTGCAAGCAAAAGATTTAAGAAATACGTAAAAAAGCATAGTATACAAATTTTTTGGATTTCGAACACCGACAAACAAGCAAGTGAAATTGAAATCAAAAATGCAATCTCGCCGAGCGCACACATATAGGCTTCGGGATTTTTAAACACATCGAAATATGCAAAAATTCTGAAGCCCTTGATTTCTATATTCTTAATTTTGTCAACATATGTGAAAAACAGAAAAACAAAGTACAAAAACAATCCCCAAAAAGCAAGAGGAATGCCGAAAAATTGAGAATGTGTTGTTTTGGCTACGCCGTCACAGTCTATAAGTTCATTTATTGAACAAAAGCTCGGTAATGCATACGGATTAAAATTAGCATCCCAGTATATTAGCGCCAGTTTTAAAGAAGTGATAAAACCGATTATCGCAACAAGCGTTAAAGCTATTCTCTTTGCCAAATTCATTTTTATACCTCGTTATTCTCAAATAATTTTTTATTAATAACAGACGACGCCATTGCAATCATAGTCCAGAATACAAATTGCACCTGCGGTCTAAAATATATTGTATCAAACATTCCGTGCATCATCACACCCAGAACAGTTAATATTACGGAACAAACTATTACCTTATCGGCTAGGTTGTTTGTATTGTCGTTATTTGTTATAAATTTGTATCCGTCATAAATAAACCACAGCAAAAACAGCGCAAACGCTATTAATGCAAAGATTCCGGCCTCAACTGCGATTTCAAGAGGGACTGAATATGTGCTTAACGCATCATAGCCGGTAATCATATAAAGTCCGTAAATTTCCCGAAAAGTCTGATTTCCTGCGCCTATGCCCAAAAGCCAGTTGTCGCAGAGCATGTGCCACGAAGAATTGTAAACATTCATTCTGAAAGATGTTGAAGAATCTCCTCTTAAAATAAATATGGACAAAATCCTTTTGGTTATCTTCGGCACCGCAATAAGCAGAAGCACAAAAGCTCCGCACAGGGCCGCAACTATCTTGTGCCATACGGATTTTAATTTTTCCTGTGTTTTAAAATCGGTGTTTATAATTATTGTCACAAGTATTACAAGGCCGGCCGCTATTGCCCCGAGCCCAAGATATGCACCCCTTGACCCGGTAACAAATACAGCCAAAGCAGATATCAAAAATGCGCAAACACTTATTAATAATGATTTGTAATGTTTTTTTATAAGAAACAGCGCACCCGTTGCTATGATACACGGCAGCGAGCACACAAGATATCCGCCAAGCAGATTCGGATTATACGGTTTTAATGTTCCGTATGCACGTGCTATTGCATCTTCCGGGTTTATGTAGCGCGAATCCTGCCAGGTGGAAATTTGCTCAACCCCGGCACAGTTTTGAACAATGGCTATTACTCCCTCCGCACAACAAAATACAGATAAAAGCATAAGCACATATTTTATTTTACTTTGATTTGTCTGAAAGTAATTTGCAACACTGAAGTAATACAGAATATAAACAACGGTTTTTAAAAAGCCGTGGATGCTCTGTGTCAGCAATGTCGAATTTATTGTACTTATTAAGCAAATAACAAAATAAATTATCAAAGCCGCGTCAAAACCGGTTATAGAAATCTTTGCGCCCTTTGTTATATGCAGCTTTAACAAAGTCAGCAATACAACAGCTATAGCAAAAACCGCAATATGCTCGCTTTGCATAAATGTTGACGCAAGTAGTGTAATTCCGGTAAAGAAAAGAATTATCCCGTCAATTTGTGTGAGTATAGCGCTGTTTTTTACTATTTTTTCAAGTTTGTCTTGAAAAAACGAACAATAGCCGTTTATTAATTCCAGAATTTTACTTTCGATTATCATGATTCAATTATTCTTTTTCGTCCATTTTTAATGCCTGATGTTTGGTTAAATCCTTAGTTTCTCTTGCTTTTTGTTCTTTTTTGGCGTTCATAAGCAATTGCTTAACTATGGCAAGGTCTTTGTCCTCAAGGATTTTAACATTAGCAACCGTTCCGCCGAAACGGTAGTTAAATCCTTCTAACACAATCGGCAAACCTATTTTTAATTTGTTGCCGCCGACAACAGGGCCGTCTTTGGTGATTTTGGCATCATCAACAAGTGTGACAACAAAATCATATTGATAAGGCATGGAATAATCATCAACAACTGCAAACGGCTGTTTGGGGTCATTGACCGGAATAACTATTTTTTTAGGCTGATATGCAAAATCAACGATTTGCAGTTTTGTATACGGAACGTTTCTTATGGTAATAAAAGATTCATCGCCTATTTGCAGCGGAACATAAGAATCCGTAAAGGTAACGCCTCGCAGCATTACCTGAAAAGCAATTTTTTTGGTTGCTTCTACAGGTGATTTGGAAAATATTTTGTTTTTGTGAGCAAGCACAAGTACAAATACAACAGCAAGTATAATAACTCCTGCAATAAGCACGTAGTCAAATGGTTTAAGTTTTTTCATCCGTAACTCCTTATCCGTATTTATTATTAATTATTATTTTTTACTAAAATTTTAACAAAATATGCTTTACGTTTTAATAGTATAGTTGTCCATGTCCAATTTATTCAAGTTTCTTAAAATTTCTTCAATTGAAGTTGTTGCACAACCAAACGAGCGAATAACAATACTTGCCGCAATATTGCCTATAATAGCAGCGTATTTTGGCTCTGCTCCGGAAGCCAACGCAAGCGTAAAGGAAGCGACTACCGTATCTCCGGCACCTGTTACATCAAAAACACTTGTTTTGTTAAACACCGGCACATCAGTATGCTCGGTTTTGCCTTTTTCAAATACGGCCATGCCTTCAGCACCTCGTGTCAGAAGCAGCACCTGTGCATCTGTTAATGCAAGAATATCCGCCCCGGCAGAGTTAAGTGTCTTTTGGTCTCTTATAAAATATCCGACGGCCTTTTCGCTGTCAGGCTGGTTAGGTGTAAGAGCATAGACTCCTTTGTATCGATGCATATCTTTTTGAACATCGGCAACGAGGATTTTTCCGTGTTTTTTGCAAATGGCCACGGTTGCCTGAATAAGCCTGTCCGTGAGTATACCGCAGTTATAATCGGAAAGAATTACCGCATCGTGCTGCGGCACTGCTTTTTCTATATTTTTTATAAGCTCATCTTCTATTTGCGCGCACGGTGCCTCTTGCTTTAAGCGGTCGATTCTTACAACCTGCTGGGTAACGGAATGAAAGCTTGAGCCTGAAATTCTTGATTTTACGGTAGTCGGACGGCTTTTGTCTTTAACCATAAATTCCGTGTTAATACCTGCTTTTTCAAAAGCTTCCAAAAGCATAGGCCCGTAGTAATCATCACCGTACAGCCCTATTGCGGAAACTTTTCCTCCGTTAATGGAAGCAAGGTTGTTAGCGGCGTTGGCTGCTTGACCTAATATGATATTTGTATTGGAATGTCTTAAAATAAGAACGGGTGCTTCACGGGAAATTCTTTCCGTTTCTCCGTAAATCATTTCGTCAATGCCCATGTCGCCTATTATAAGCACTCTGGGGTCACTTAATTTTTCTATATATCCTTTAAGTTTCTGTTTGTCAAAATCAAAACTTTGAAATCCCTGTTCTTGTCCCATAAGTCTATCCTTAATATTTTAAAATATATGTTGTATAATATAATCAGTTTAGCACAAAAAATAAAAGCAAAGGAATATAAAAGCTTATGCCCGACAAAGACCACGAAATGGATTTTGACGAGAAAAAGGAAATAGAAAAACTGCAGGCAACCATACGGAGCATGAGTAATTTTTCAGATGACTCGGAAGGCTTTCTTTCTCAAAGCCCGCGAGCTTTAATGGGTGAAAGTGCTTTAGGCGGAATTTCCGAATCTGACGAAACCAAAGAGGATGAAGAATACGACCCTTATGCAATATTGGAAAGACCTGTTGCAAGACAAAAGGGCCCTCGCGCTAAAAAGTTTGTTGTTATGGTTAACGCGGAAAATGTTGAATTTTTTGATAAAATTCCGATGGAGGACAGAACAAAATTGTTCAATACTCTGCTTTCGGAATACAAAAACAATCTTGAGAGCAATAACAAAAAAAAGAAAATGATTAAGTTCACAAAACATATGCTTGTGTCCGTGCTCACCATATTGATTTCTTTGCCTATTATGTTTATTGTGGTAAAAAAATCAATCCAATTAACAATAAAAAATTACAAAGATGTGCAATACAACTTTGAAAAACTGTACGAAAGCAAAAATCAAAACAGATTCACTGATGTGCACAGGACAATTTATTAAAGGTTTTTAATGATTACTGACAACAATTTGAAAAAGAAAATAAAATTTGAAAATAAGTTATTTTTTGTCGGAATTTCGCTAGGGTCAAACTCTACAAATGAAACCGGGGTCGCTGTTTTAGACAGAAATCTTAAGATTATAACACTGGATAAACTGTTTTCCATGGAAGATGTCAGGTTTTTTCTTAAACGTCTTGTCGGAAAACAAAATGCAATAATAAATATTGCCTTGCCGGAAAATCCACAAATGCTTAATGCAAAATGGAAGCTTATATCAAGAGAATATCAGCTTATACAAAGCAGCGAGCTTATTAACCATGACAGCGATTGGATACAAAGATATTCGCACAGGGGATGCGACCATTTCCTTGAACTGAAAGAACAGGGGTTAGACATTTTTAGATACGATATCCATGATTTAAAGCATGCATTCGGTCTTTCCGGAATATACAAAGACCGCTCGCCAGTTGACTGTAAAGCTTTGCAAAGTGCGTTGAAATACAAATTCGGCTTGAGAGAACTGCCGTCGAATATGATTCCTGTGTCTCAGCTTGAGGCAATACTCGGAGCATATTTGGGGCTTATTATGGCTGGCAATGACACTGATTACAACTGCAAAGTCAAAACACAATATCAGGGCATAGAGGTTATAGGAATAGATTTGTAAAAATAAAATAAATATTATTTATAAAAAAGCTCTTTACAAAAAAAAATCAGCATGTAAGATAATAATTGTCGCTAAAATAACAGGCTGGCGGTTAACACCAGCAGGGGATAAACCAGTAGAGGTTTAGCGAAGGCCCAAGTAAAGCTAACAGCTTTACGAACTTGAAAATTAAGCATCTGCAAAAGCAGATGCGGACATATCTTTAAACCGTGGGGGTTTAGCT
>CALUQO010000042.1 GCA_944322935.1 Candidatus Gastranaerophilales bacterium
ATTTTGCGTTTGGTAGCCAAACTTTATCGGAAGTCGCAAGCTCACCGCTTGCTTAGCCAACCGGGCTACGGGCGCATCTGACTAGAATTATATAATATAAATATTTTTTATCAAGCATGTAAAAAGCCCTGCAGCAAAAGCAGAACTTTTGTACAGGACTTTTGTTTGGTTTATATATTTTTATTCGCCTGAATAAACAGGATAAACAAAACTTCCTGGTTGTACAATAACAAAACCGTCGCCTTCAAATTTCATCTGTATAGAATCACCACTGCCTCTGCCAATAAGTGTTTTTACAGAAATATCAGTTTTAAAGCTGGTTTTTAACCCTGCAGACCAGGCAACTGTTGCGGACGGGTCAGTCATAACTGGACATCCTTGAGAAACCCGCAGCGTCATTGGCTCATACATTGTTGTTATAGCAAGCATACCTTCACCTGATATTTCTACATTTGTCAATCCGCCGGCCATCATTGATGACAGTTTCATTAATTTGATATCCCATTTTAAAGAAGGTTCAAATGCTAGTATATTCCCGCCATTTACTATTAATGAATCATTTTTCAAATTTAAAATAGAAATCTTTTTTCCTTCATCAGCAATGTAAAGCTTGCCTGTCCCTTTTGCTTTTACCAGGTTTCCGTTTTCTCCTGTCACAAATCTTTTCATTACCGTTTTAATACCGTGTTCAAAAAGATCTTCCATTGTAAATTTAATGTCGCCTGTATAAGCAATCATTGCCCCTTTTTTAATCCACGCAAGATTATCCGATAGGTTAATTTCCATAATTCTTTGGGTTTCTTGCTCAAAGAACCCTTCATTTCTGTCTTTTTGAGATGTGGAATTTACGAATTCTTCCAAGCTGTAGCGTGCAATTTCTGTTGACATATAAATCTCCTTTTAATGTGATATGAAATTTTAACATGTAATATAAAACTTGTATAGTTGAGTTTGGCATTTATATTGCATATCAGTTAGTATTATTTTGTGCTAAATTATATAAAGACCAAAAAGAAGGGATATGGAATAATGAACGATAACTACGAAAAACTCTTTGACGCAGAACCAATCGCACTGAAATACGGCGAAAACCCTCACCAAAAAGCTTTCTTTTATAAAACCGAAGGCAGCGCAAATATGGAAAACCTTAGCGATGTTGAAATTTCTTACAACAATATGCTTGATGTAAACTGTGCTGTTAAAGTAGCTGCTGAGTTTTTTGATGTAAACGCTGCAGTTATCGTAAAACATAACACCCCGAGCGGTGTGGCTCTGGGCAAATCCTTGAACGAAGCATATTTAAAAGCCTTTGATACCGATCCAATCAGCACCTTCGGTGCGGCTATCGCATTTTCAAAACCGGTTGATAAAGAAATCGCAAAACATGCTTCATCTGTGTGTCTTGATTCCGTTATTGCTCCGGATTTTGAACCGGAAGCGCTTGAAATACTTAAAAAGAATAAAGATTTAAGAATCATAAAACTTAACACACCTTTAAAAGAAATCAGAACAATGCAGGAGCAGGAAATTCACATTACACCCTTCGGAACGCTTGTTCAGGAAACCGACAACAAAGAACTCGACAAAGACACTTTTAAAGTTGTTACAAAAACAAAACCTGATACGGAAATGATAGAAGACATGGTGTTTGCGTGGAAAATAGCAAAACACGTAAAAACCAATGCTGTTGTTATAGCAAAAGATTTTAAAACGCTTTCAATTGTCGGCGGACAAACCAGCCGCATTGATGCAGTGGAAACAGCGCTCAACAGAGCCTGTGACGGAGCCAAAAAAGCAATAATTGCCTGTGACGGTTTTATCCCTTCAATAGATAGCATTCAGGCTGCCGCACAGTGCAGAATCAGCGGTATTATTCAAACCGGCGGAGCTGAAAAAGATAAAGAAATAATCGCCTGTGCCGATAAATATGAAATCACAATGATTACAACAGGTATAAGACACTTTAAACACTAATGTCCGTTGATTTAATTTTATGTGCATGCTAAATGTAAGGAATGCCTAACATTTACAAGCTGAAATTTAAAGGAATTTTACATAATGGACGAAAATAATAACAACAAAAATCAGGAAACCAATATACCGGAAAATAAAAAAGCCGTTGCCTGGCTGACTCTCGGGCACGGTATGGCAGACAGCTATTCGGGGTTCATAAACCCGATTTTGCCTTTTATTGTTGCAAATATCGGGGCAAGCCTTGCTATGGCGACGTGTGCAATGAGCGCTTCTCAGCTGTTTTCATCAATGATGCAGCCGGTGTTTGGCTTTATTGCGGACAAATGGCGCAAAAGGTTCTTTATTTTCTGGGGAATCATTATGGCATCAGTATTTTTGTCACTGACGGGACTTGTGCATAACATCTGGCAGCTGGCTTTGTGCCTGATTCTAGGCGGCGTCGGTGTGGGATTTTATCACCCGCAGGCAACGGGGTTTGTTGTCCGATATAGCGGAAAAAATCTTGCGCAGAATATGAGCATTTTTATTGCTGCCGGTACAATCGGTTATTCCGTAGGGCCTATAATCTCATCAACCATTACCCAGTTTTTCGGGATTACAAAAATGCCTTTTGCTGCAACCTGGGGGATAATTTTTGCGCTGCTCGGGTTTGTTTTTGTTCCTAAAATTAGCGATCAGCCGGCCCCTAAAAACACAACTTCTTTCAAAACAGCGGTAACGGATATTTTCAAAAACAAAACAGTAAGAATTTTAATAATGGTGTCTGCGCTAAAATCGCTTGTTACTTCAAGCTTTAGCGTGTTGCTGCCGTTTTATTGGAAATCAATGGGCTTTAGCGCATTTCAAATAGGGATTGCGGTATTTTTATTCCTTACAGTCGGAGCTTTTGGCACATACATAAGCAGTAAATATGAGAAAATTATCGGCTACAAAAACGTGTTTTACACTTCGTTAATTGTTCCGTTTATACTGACGGTTATTTTTGTAAGCCTGTTGAAATTATCACCTGTATTGTCCTTTATTTTGTTTATACTGACGGGGTTTGTGACAATGCTTTCGGTTTCCATAAACATGGTAATGGCGCAAAAAACAATGCCGCAGTATAAAAGTATGATTTCAGGCTTTATTGCTGGATTCAGTTGGGGGATAGTAGGTGTAATGCTGCCGTTGATAGGTTTTGTTGCACAAAACATCGGCATAATAAAGGTTCTTGTGATAATCTCCTTTATACCGGTTGTATTGTCTTACTTTGTAAGATTTTTGCCCGACAAACAGCCCGAACAGTAGAATAAGAATTGTAAAAAAATACATTCAAAATAGCAAAAAAAATTCTTCACAAACTTATACAAACGTACACAATAAAAAGGAAACAGACATGTCTATCCAATCAGTATCTTTCGGCAAAACGATCACAACAAAAAACGGCAACGAATATAAAAAAACTCACGCAGCTACTATCACCGGTGCCGCTGTAGGAGCAGGACTCGGTACAATTAATTCATCCAGATTTGTTAATTCAATGGCAGGAAAAAGAGAAATTGCAAAAATATATTCGGCATTAAAAGAAACAATGTCCAAAACAGAAGCCAAAAGATTTACTAAATATTCTGCTATCCCCGGAAGTATAGCAGCTGGTGCAGCCTTAGCAGGAACAATAGGTCTTGGTCTGGGTGCTCTTGTTAACAAAGCCATCAACCACCACAGAGCCAAAGTTGCCGACAAAAAAGCTGCTGCTGCAGAAGTTCAAGCATAATAAGCTCATAAAAAACGTTAAAAACAGGTAACATTTATTTACAATGTTGCCTGTTTTTTTTATTCCATGTTGATTTTTAGTTCTGTTTCGCATAATATAATTCATACGAACCGCAGACAACAGGCGGGGGCTGGCAAAGGTGGCTGTAAGGGCAGCCGGCGCTATGGTTAATAAAACAATCGGAACAGTGGCCGACAAAGCAGTTGACACAATGGTTGATAAAACGACCGGCGCAATGTCTAAGAGATTAAACCTTAAAGATAACCCATCAACAAAGCCAAGCTCTCTCAAAAAACAAGCCTGTCGAGGATCAGGTCGGCGTAAGCCAAGATTGGAATAAAGGTAAAATTTCAACATTAACTTTCGCCGGAAACATAGGAATAATGTTTTGTCTGATGATTTTGCGGTTTTACGTGAAATCATTTTTTAGTATGGAATGATTTAGGTCGACACAATACAAACATAAAATAAAAAGGAGCAAATCATGGCAACAAAAGCCTTTAAAGAACAAAAAATCGCACATATTAAAGATTATGCGCAAAAGGCTAAAGTAGCAATTGTAACTAACTACAAAGGTTTGTCCGTTGAAGAAATCACTTTGTTAAGAAGAGAGCTTCAAAAAGCAGGCGCAGACTATACAGTTACAAAAAATACATTAGCCAAAATAGCTATGAAAGATACTGACTTTGCAGTACTTGCAGATTCTATGAAAGAATCAACAGCTATTGCCTTCGGTTTTGATGATGAAGTTTCTGCAGCAAAAGTGCTTGCAAAATTCATCAAAGAAAAGAAAAAAGCAGAAGTTATCTGCGGCGCTTTAGACGGTCAATTGCTTGATGCAAAACAGGTTGATGCATTGGCTAAAACACCTTCTAAAGAAGAACTTTACGCCAAAATGCTTGGCTGCGTAAATTCACCTGCAACCGGTATCGTAGGTTCTATCAATGCTGTAATGAGCAGTCTTGTAAGAGCTATCGACGCTGTTGCAAAACAAAAAAGTGCGTAGCCGATGTGAAGGTGTGACATAGGCCACTCAGGTGACCGACGTAACACCGGAACATTCTGAAAGAAATTTGACAGGAGCCACAGGCTCTTAAAAAAACTAAGTACAAAATACTCAACAATATAAAAAGGAGAAAATCATGAGTGTAGAATCTATTTTAGAATCAATTGAAAAATTAACATTGTTAGAAGCTGCTGAATTAGTAAAAGCTATGGAAGAAAAATTCGGCGTTTCTGCTGCTGCTCCCGTTGCTGTAGCTGCTGCTCCCGCTGCTGCCGGTGCTGAAGCAGGTGCTGCTGAAGAAGCTTCTGAAGTTAACGTTATCTTAGCTTCTGCAGGTGCTAACAAAATCGCTGTATTAAAAGAAGTTAGAGCTATCACAGGCCTTGGCTTAAAAGAAGCTAAAGACCTCGTTGATGCTGCTCCTAAAGCTATCAAAGAAGGCGTTAAAAAAGAAGATGCTGAAGCTATCAAAAAACAATTGGAAGCTGCTGGCGCTACTGTAGAAATCAAGTAGTAACTTCTTTAAATTTCAAAATCAAAATTAAAAAGGGCCGTTATTCGATATGAATAGCGGCTTTTATTTTTATATTTGCTTTTATATTCAAAAAATATAGCAGACAAAGTAAGAACTTGTCCGCTATACCCTATTATTTTGTCATTTTGTAGCTTATGCCTGCGCGTTTCATACGTCTTAAAGCTTCTTGAATTTGCTCAACGGGTTTAGTTAATGCAATACGGAAAAATCCTTCACCGCATTTGCCATAACCATTTCCGGGCGGAACAACTACGTGTGCTTTTTCAAGCATTACCGTAACAAACTCTTCGGAAGTGAATCCTTCAGGTACCGGCAGCCACAAATAGAAAGTAGCCTTAGATGGTTCAACTTTCCAGCCTAAATCCCTTAGCCCCTCTTCCATAACCTCTTTACGTTCTTTGTACATCTGGTTAAGCCTGTCTATTTGCTCCTGCGGGGCGTTATATGCCTGAATTGCAGCTTCTTGAATAGCTTTAAACGTACCGGAATCTATATTGTTTTTGATAGTTCCCAGAGCTTTTATTGCTTTGGCATTACCGCAGCAGAAACCTACTCTCCAGCCGGTCATATTGTAAGATTTTGAGTGCGAATAAAATTCTATTGCACAATCCATTGCACCTTCAACCTGCAATACTGAAGGAGCCTTGTACCCGTCGTATGTCATTTCTGAATATGCCATATCGGAGCACAGCAGGATATCGTACTTTTTACAAAAATCAACGGCCTTTTTATAAAAATCTAAGTCTGCAACAGCAGCAGTAGGATTATTGGGATAATTTAAGAACATCAATTTTGATTTTTTTGCAACTTCTTCGGGAATTGCATCAAAATCAGGCAAAAATTTATTTTCTGCGCTCAATGGCATGGAGTAAGGAGTGCCGCCCGCAAAAATAGTTGCATTTTTGTATACAGGATATCCCGGATCCGGCACAAGCGTGTAATCGCCGTCATCAACAAACGCAAAGAAAACGTGGGCAATAGCTTCTTTTGAACCTATGTTACAGAGCATTTCAGTATCAGGATTTAACTCAACACCGAAACGTTTTTTCATCCATTCACAAGATGCTTTTCTAAATTCCGCAGTACCATTATAAGGCGGATAATCATGGTTTTTAGGATTGTCTATAGCTTTGTGCATAGCTTCCACAACGCTGGGAATTGTAGGTGTATCCGGATCACCTATACCCAGAGAAATTATATCATGACCTTTTGCCTTTGCTTCGGCAATCTTTCTGTCTATTTCCGCAAACAAATACGGGGGAATCTTATCCAATCTCTGTGATGTTCTCATATCATACTCCTATATATTTTGTTTTTATAAAAAATTATATCACAACTCGAAAGATACAAAACTATTTTATTTAATACTTTGACCCAATGTTCAATAACACTTATTTAAACAAACTCTACAGAAGCCGCAACTATCTACCGCATTGAAAATTATTAAAGAATTAGGTTATACGGTTCAAGTTGTGTAAGTTTGAGCCGTGCTCCGTCGAAGCAGGCGAAAACAAAAAAACTTACGGATGTGAAAGCGGAGAGCTATTTTCAATAGACTAAAGTCTATCCTATTTCTCTCTATCAGCAGCCGAAAAATTAAAACTGTTTTATGAATTAAATATATCCAAATATTTTTTAAAAGTATAAGTTCTGTTTCTTTTTTTGTTATTCACTTCTAAAATTCCCAGTTTTACAAAAGATTTTAACAAATTATTTGCATTTTGATAATCAATTTTCAATTTTTCACTAACTATATTGGCATTAACATACGGATCAATATACAACATTTTTAATAATCTGCTTGCATTGATGTGTGAACGGGTAAGTAGCTTTATTTTTTCTTCACATTCATTATTCAAATCATCAATATTTTTCAACATTACAACCGTGTATTTCGCCGTATCACATACCCCTTCAAGAAAATATCTTATCCACTGATTTAGATCATTATTTTCTCTAACCAAATTCAGTGCATCATAATATTGTTTCCTGTTTCTTTCAAAATATTTTGAAAGATACAAAGTAGGCAGTTCAAGTAGTCCACTGTCAATCAACTGCAAAAGCAGTATCAAACGACCTATTCTTCCGTTGCCGTCGAGGAATGGGTGTATAGTTTCAAATTGATAATGGCTTATTGCTATTTTTATCAAGTTAGGCACATAAATTTCTTCATTATGCCAGAAATTTTCAAAATCAGACAATAGTTCGCCCACATAATCTGCAGGCGGTGGCACAAAAGCAGCTGTAGAAGGCATATTGCCGCCTATCCAATTTTGAGATTTTCTAAATTCACCGGGAAGTTTGTTCTTGCCCCTTGTTCCCTCTAACAATTCTCTATGAGCTTCTTTTATCAATCTGGTACAAAATGGCAATGTTTCGCACTCTGATTTTTTCGGAGATGTTAAAATATCTTCTACACCTGTTAATCTTCTGTATGAAAGAGTTAATGCAACAAGATAGTTTATTACCTCTTTTTTCTCATCTCTTTTTTCCGGTAATATTTCCTCATCAGGTGCCATAACTTCATTTAAAGTTATTTTGGTTCCTTCAATTTTATTAGAAAATGTTGCTTCATCCATCGCAAGCATAAAAAGAAAAAAGAAAATATTTGGTAAGTTTTTTGAGTATGCATTCAATTCTCCGATATAGCGGCTTGCTTTTTCCAGCATCGAAAGTATTTTGGGATCCGTACAAACAAATTCACGATTAATTTTGGAAGGCACAAATGCCTTATATCCATCACATTGTACATAATAACCTTTATCGAATTTGTCCATAATGTAATCAATGCTCCATTTTTTACAATAAAGTCCATCTTATTATAAGTATAACATATTAACTTATAATAACAATCTTGTTATTATAAGTTAAAGTTGTTAATCTATAATAACAAGAGATTTAATATATTTAAAATAATACAAGTTAACTTAACAAAAAAACAGAGCCTAAAACAAAAAATAGGCTCTGTTTTTAATATATTTGTTCAATTTTATTTCAATGTTTCTATAAGTTCATTGATAGCCTTAATTTGTGCATTCAGCTCATCAGCACGTGCCTGAGTTTCTTCAATCAACTCTTTAGGTGCTTTTTCAACAAAGTTTTTATTCTTCAGTCTGCCCTCAAGACTCATTTGTTCTTTATTGAGTTTTTCAATCTTCTTGTTCTGACGGGCAATTTCTTCGTCAAAATTAATCAAACCTTCAAGCGGAATAATTATTTTTGAATTTCCGACAACCGCAGAAGCAGACTTCTTGGGCATCTGGGTATCTTCGCCTTTAAACTCAACGCTCTCTATTCTAGCAAGACGCTTTAAGTAAGGTACAACCGCTTCAAAAATCGGTTTTTCCGAAGCACCGGCAAGGATTGTAATATTCATCTGTGCAGAAAGAGGGATATTCAAGCCCTGACGTACGTTTCTTAAAGACTTAATTGTTTCAAAAACAAGCTCCATTTCTTTGTTTTCCGTTTCAAAAACAAATTCTTTTTTGTATGTAGGGAACTCTGCTTTGATAATTCCAATAGTTTCTTTTTCCTGCGGAATCAACTGCCAGATGGCTTCCGTAATATGCGGCATAATCGGGTGCAGCATTCTCAAAGCCATATCAAGAACATATCTCAAAACTCTTTGAGTATTGGCTTTTTGAGCGGCATCCTGCAATTGGATTTTTGCAATTTCAACATACCAGTCGCAGTATTCGTTCCAGAAGAAGTCGTACAATACGTGAGCTGTTTCACCTATTCTGTAAGTTTGAATATTTTCATTAACGAGTTTTGCAGTTTCGTTAAGTCTATGCAAAATCCATCTGTCGGCAATTGTCAGGTTATCTGTGTCAATCGCTTTGTTATCCACGCCTTCAAGGTTCATAAGTACAAATCTTGAAGCGTTCCAGATTTTGTTTGCAAAGTTTCTGCCGTATTCAAACTTGTCTTCACTGATTTTAATATCCTGACCGCCATATGTACACATTGATGTCATTGTGAATCTCAATGCGTCGCAGCCGTATTTGTCGATAATGATAACAGGGTCAACAGTGTTGCCTTTTGATTTTGACATCTTCTGACCTTTTTCATCACGGATTAAACCGTGGATATAAACAGTTGAAAAAGGTGCTTTGCCCGTAAATTCGTACCCCATGGTAATCATTCTTGCAACCCAGAAGAAAATAATATCAAAACCCGTTACAAGAGTTGTTGTAGGATAGAATTTTTTAAAATCTTCTGACTCCTTATTAGGCCAGCCCATTGTAGAAAACGGCCACAAGCCTGATGAAAACCAGGTGTCAAGAACATCGGTTTCCTGAGTATAATTTTCAGGATCAGGATTTTCTTTTGCAACAACCATTTTACCTGTTTGGTTGTGATAATATGCAGGAATCTGATGTCCCCACCATAACTGACGGGAAATACACCAGTCACGAATATTTTCCATCCAGCCGAGATAATTTTTCTCCCATTTTTCAGGAACAAATTTAATTTCACCTGTTTTTACCGCTCTGATTGCAGCTTCTGCGAGAGGTTTCATTTTCACAAACCATTGTTCGCTTAAAAGAGGTTCAATGGTTGTGTGGCATCTCTGGCATTTGCCTACGTTATGTTCAAGGTCGGTGATTCTGATTAAATCATTATGATAACGCAGCATATCAACTGTTTTCTTACGAGCTTCGTCGCGGTCTAAGCCGTGGAGTTCTTCCGGAACTTCCGCACAGGCCTTCATCTTGCCTTCACCGTCAATAACCCAGATAGGTTTAAGGTTGTGACGTTTAGCAATTTCATAATCATTCGGGTCGTGCGCCGGAGTAATTTTTAATGCACCGGTACCGAATTTTTTATCAACATATTCATCGGCAATGATAGGGATTTCTCTTCCTGTGAGAGGAATAACAACGGTTTTACCGATTAAATCTTTGTATTTGTAATCTGTAGGGTTAACAGCAATAGCAGCATCGCCGAACATGGTTTCCGGTCTTGTTGTCGCAATTACAATCGCCCCGGGTTCATCTTTTAAAGAATAACTGATTTCCCACAGGTGGCTTGCTTCTGTTTCATATTCCGTTTCAACGTCTGAAATTGCTGACTGACAGCGCGGACACCAGTTTACGATGTAAGAGCCTTTGTATATCAAGCCTTTTTCGTATAATCTGACAAAAACCTCTTTAACAGCGTCAGAACAGCCTTTGTCGAGGGTAAATCTTTCTCTTGTACGGTCAAAAGATGCCCCGAGGCGTTTGCACTGGTCTAATATAGCGCTTTTGTGCTCGTTTGCCCATTCCCATGTACGTTCCAAAAACTTTTCTCTGCCCAGTTCGTGGCGGTTTGTACCTTCTGCTCTCAACTGTTTTTCAACAACGTTTTGTGTCGCAATACCTGCGTGGTCAGTCCCAGGAACCCATAAAGTTTCATAACCCGACATTCTGTGATAACGAACAAGAATATCCTGCAGAGTTTCGTCAATAGCGTGTCCCATATGCAGTACACCTGTAACGTTCGGAGGCGGGATAACTATTGAAAACGGTTTTTTGGGGGATTTGGCATCAGCTTTAAAGCATTCGTTATCCTCCCAAAATTTATAAATTCTTTCTTCGGTAGCTTTTGCGTCATAAGTAGTCGGCAACTCGCTAAAGTTAACAGTCTTAGTATTTTCCATTATTGCCTCTCTCAGGTGTTTTATATATTCAATGCCTATAAAATAGCACAAAGATGATTAAATATCTATTTTTTTTATACCCTATTATAAGCGGGGAAGGCTTAAACTCATATTATCAAGGCCGAGTATTGCTTCAAAAATAGCTTCCGAGTACGTTGGATGAGCAAAAACAGTATTCAAAATTTCATCTGTTTTTAAACAGTTATCAATCATCAAAGCAAACTGATGGATTAGAGACGAAGCTTCCGGACAAACAACATGCGCCCCGACAATTTTGCCCGCAACCGACAGAACTTTAACAAAGCCGTCAATTTCGTCATCAGCAAATGCCTTACCCAAGGCAGATACAGGGAAAATTGACACTTTATATTCACAGCCTTGAAGCATTTCTTCGGTTTTTCCCACCCAGGCAATCTCCGGAGTTCCGTAAATTACTGACGGAACACGTGTTTTGTCAAAGTGAATTTCTTTTTTCTCCGTGATATAATCCACAACACCGAGCGCCTGATGCACTGCACTATGAGCAAGCTGTAGCTTGCCGTTTAAATCTCCGAGCGCATAAATGTTTGCAAAATTAGTTTGAAAATTTTCATTTACTTTAATAAAGCGTCCGTCCTTTTCAAAGTCCAATCCTTGCGGAATAACCGGCTCTCTGCCCGCGGCACAAAGTATTATATCCGGAGTCAAAATCTGTAAATTTGATAATGTGACGACTCTGTCATCTATACTGTCAACCTTTGCGCTTGTATAAAATTTTATTTTAGACTTTTTAAACAGACGCTCAAGCCTTTTGGATATATCAGTATCAGCAGCGGGCAAAAGCCTGTCTGCCGCTTCCACAACTGTTACTTCGCAATCAAATGCGCTAAAAATCCTTGCCCATTCAACACCTATAGCGCCGGAGCCGATTATTAGAAGATTTTGCGGAAGATTGTTAAGGTTCAAAATGTCATCAGAGGTTAAAATAAAATTGCCGTCAGCTTCAAGCCCCTTAATTTTAGCCGGTTTTGAGCCTGTTGATAGTATGATACTTTTGCAGTTATAAATACGTCCGTCAGCTTCAATTTTATCAGGAGCATTGAGCTTTGCCTCCGCTGAAATTATCAGCACCCCATAACTTTGCACAAGTTTTATCAAAGATTTTTGGAGTTTTTCGACAACTTCGTTTTTACGGTTAAATATTTTTTCGTAGCTGTATGAAATTTCTCCGGTATTAATGCCGAATTTTTCGGCTTTTTTCATACTTTTATACACATCCGAACAATGCAAAATAGTTTTTGTGGGTATACATCCTCTGTTAAGACAAACACCGCCCATACTGTTTTTTTCAAACAATATAACAGAAAGCCCTTTTTGTGCAGCTCGTATGGCAGCGCTATATCCTGCAGGCCCTCCGCCTATAATTCCCAAATCAAATAAATTTTCCATAAACCCCTCTCTGCTCGAGCTGCAAAACAGCTATAATTTTTATTATATTACAGGTGTTTATTATGCGGTATTATGTAAATTTTGCCGCTAAATTATTAAAGAGTACCAAAACTTAAACCGACATTTTATTGTGCATTCCACTGCCTGCTTAATTCTTCAGTAATTTGCAACCCCGTCGGAGTAGTAGCCAAACCTGCTTCAGAGCTTTCTTTAAGTTTTGGAGACATCATCTCCCCGACCTGCTTAATCGCATCTACAACTTCATCAACAGGAATTACGGATTTTATACCTGCAAGTGCTAATTCTGCCCCGACCAGTGCATAAATTGCAAGAAAAGCATTGCGCTTTACACAAGGAATTTCGACCAACCCCGCAACAGGGTCGCAAACTAGCCCCATGATGTTTTTCAATGTCAGTGCAGCCGCATTAATAATCTGTTCATTAGTTCCGTTGTACAATTCAACAACTGCAGCAGCCGCCATTGCAGCAGCAACACCGCATTCACTCTGACATCCGGCAACAGCACCGGCAAGAGCCAGTTTGTTTGAAACAATTTTCCCTACAAGTCCCGCTGTTACAAGGGCATCAATCTCTCGCTCGTCACTTACTTTTAACTCTTCAGCTACAGCAATAATTACTGACGGAACAATACCGCAGGAACCGGCTGTAGGGCAGGCCGCAATTTTGCCCATTCTGGCATTTTGTTCAACTGTTGCAAGTGAATATTTAAGAATTTTTTTATGGAGTTCGCCGAACAAAGATTTGCCATTCTTATACATATTAATCAGTTTTGCACAATCATCGCCACACATACCGCTTGTTGATTTTTCTTCTGATTCAAGCCCCGCTCTTATAGCAGATTTCATTGCGGCAATAATATTTTTAACCCTTTCTCTTATTTCGGCTACAGGTCTTTCTGTATTTTCCGCTTCTAACATCTGGCAAATTTCATATATCTTTTTGCCTCTATTTTCAGCGGTTTCAAGTATATCAGCAAAGTTTTTTAAATCATTCATTTTTTTAACACTTCTATATTTCTTATAAGATAAACTTCTTCTATTTTACTTAGTTCATTAATAATATAATCAGAAATACTTCCGTCAACACAAATACCCATAGAAGCCTGCTTTCCTTTTGCTTTTCTGTCGCAGTGCATTGAAGCTATATTTATATTTTGCCCCTGCAGCAAAGCAGTTACCCTGTAAATCATACCGGGTTTATCTTTGTAAATTAAAATCAAAGTATCGTAATCGCCGTTTATGTTAAACTTGTATCCGTTTATCTTTGTAATAGCAACTTCTCCGGCACCGACAGAAATGCCGCCAATTTCCATTTTGCCGATATGTTTATTTTCAAGAATAATATCAACAGAATTAGGATGGCGGGTATAATCGTCACGATATTCAAAGCTATACACAATTGCAAGCTTATCGGCTTCTTCGTAAGCAGTTTTTATATTCTCATTATCAACATCATAGCCCAACACACCGCCTAACAAACCTTTATCAGTACCGTGCCCTTTACCGGTTTTGGCAAAAGAATTGTAAAGTCTGAAGGTAACTTTATCCGGTTTTTCACCAAAAATCTTACCGGCAAGATAACCTATACGCACAGCTCCAGCAGTGTGAGAACTTGATGGCCCTATCATTACAGGGCCTATTACGTCAAATAATGTTTTGGCTTTTTCCATAATTTACCTTAATTTCTTCTATAATTTTATACATCTTTAAAGCGTTTGGTCAATTCTTCCGTACAATCAGATAAATTTTACTTTGATTTTATTTAAATTTCTTAATATAATAAAAATGCATCTATAACAGTAGAGGGGATTTTTATGACAGAGGAACATTCGGGATTAAGGAAACTGACAACACTTCAGCTATTAAACTTTTGTTTGGGTTTTTTTGGTTTACAATTTGCTTGGCAGATGAGAATTATTTTATCAGGACCTGTAACAGAAGGTCTTGGTGCTTCACCGTTTATATTCGGATTAATCTGGCTTGCCGGCCCTGTAACAGGTATGGTGGTACAACCAATCATCGGAGCTTTGAGTGATAATACTCACACAATATTTGGAAGAAGAAGACCTTACCTAATGCTGGGTGCAATTCTTGCCGCTATTGCTTTATGGGCATTCCCAAACTCTGAAGGCATTGCCAACATAACAGCAGGCAAACTGCACATTGCAGTGCCAGAATTCGGAGCATTAATTATTGCAGCCATTATGATATGGATTATAGATGCCTGTGTAAATGCAGCACAAGGGCCATACAGAGCTCTTATCCCCGATAACATTGTTCCAGAACAACACTCCATTGCTAACTCTTATTTAAGTTTTGCTATTGGACTCGGGTCTGTTGTTGCCGCAGGTACAGCGCCCTTTTTAAATTGGGCATTCGGCTATCAAATGTCGATTGAAGCTCAATTTATTATGGCGGCGTTAGCTTTTTCACTTGGTATGACTTGGACTTGCATAACCTTCAAAGAACGTCATTTTGACAAAAAAGACGAAATAGATAAACAAGAAACCAAAAAACCGACTTTTATTGATAACTTTAAAACCTTCTTGAAATCCTCTCCTGAAGTTTACAAAATCTGCATGATGCAATTCTTTACCTGGATAGGTGTTATGTGTATGTTTATTTTCTTTACACAATTTTCTATACATACAATATTTAACGTTCCTGATTTAACCAGTGTTTCTGATGAATTGATTCTGCAATACGAAAATGCAACTGCCGATGCAACAAACTTTTCTTCAATTTGCTTTGCTGTGCTAAACCTTGTTTGTTTTCTGGTTTCAATACCGATTGGCTTGTTATCAACAAAATTCGGAAACAAAAAAGTACATTTGATTTCATTGTTAACAATGACTATCGCTTATTTGCTAATGGCCCTTACAAAAAATCCTAAAGCAATTATGCTTTTAATGGGACTTGCCGGCATCGGCTGGTCAAGCATACTTGCTCTACCGTTTGCAATGCTTTCTGAATACATAAAAAAAGGCTCCGAAGGTGCTGTCATGGGAATATTTAATATATTTATAGCAGGGCCTCAGGTTCTGGTTTGCACTTTAGTTGCATGGTTTATCTCAAAATGCGAGATACAACTCTCCGGCGGATTAATAAATTATCACTGGGAATATTCATTTTTCGTAGGAGCGGCCGTGTTATTTACTGCTCTTGCAATAACTGCTTTGATTAAAGAAAGAAAAATGGACTAACATAATTTTTTATTATCCTATAAACACCCGTACCATCAGGTTTCGGGTGTTTTGTAACAAATTGTAAACATTTTGATATATATTG
>CALUQO010000043.1 GCA_944322935.1 Candidatus Gastranaerophilales bacterium
TTTTATAAAAGATACTGAAAGGCTTATACAGGTTATAAAAAATGACTGATTCTTTATCTGCGTGCCGTATAAATATTGATTTCGAATCCACTATAACAAAAAAGACCCCTTACGGGGTCTTAAAAGTGGTGGGCAGGGGTGGATTTCTTGGATTTGCTTTACGCTCGGTACTGTCGTTCGTAGCACTACGTTTTACTCACTTCGTACCTCGCATACCGGACTAGCTCCTTTCAGTCGCAGCGTCCGTCCGCAAATCCGCTCGAACCACTTACAAAGCTGCGCTTTGTGTGGTTCTCAATAACACATACATAAATAATAAAAAAAGAGAGGTAAAAAACCTCTCTTTTTTTATTATTTGGGCAGGGGTGGATTCGAACCACCGTAGTCGTTAGACGGCAGATTTACAGTCTGCTCCCTTTAGCCACTCGGGCACCTACCCTTATTAAATTTGCCTTTGACGGGATTTGAACCCGTGGCCTCTCCCTTACCAAGGGAGTGCGCTACCCCTGCGCCACAAAGGCATTTTGGGCTATGGTTTAACCATATACCGGCTTCCCTTTTAGGAGAAAATGCCGAAGATAGGAATCGAACCTACAACCTACGGTTTACAAAACCGTTGCTCTACCATTGAGCCACTTCGGCATAGGATTATAATATTAAGGACATGTTAAAGTGTCAAGTGGTCAATAATACTTTTTTATTAAACATAATTTTAATAATAAGAAATGTAACAATAATTATTACGAATCTAAAGATACTGTCATAAATTGTCGATATAGTAATTAAGGTTACATTAACTATGGAGGCAGATTTATGTTATCTAAAATACAGCAATCTACAATAATAAGCAGAATAACTTCTGAAGTTTTTAAGGTTTTTACAGGTAATTATCAAAATCAAGAAGATTCAACATTAGAGTTTGCACAAGAGAAAGATGAAGATGGCCTTGTGGAAATCACAGAACAAGCGACTTCTACTGTAGAAAAAACTATAGATGAACTCACAAAACAATCTCCTATAATTAAATCTACTTTTAATCTTGATACAAACGATGACGGTATCATTACACCGGAGGAAATAGAAAATCAACTTGAGACAAATTCCGTGGCAGACATTTTCAAAAATGAAGACGGAACTCTCGATGATGCAATGATATTAACCCTGGGTGTTGCAGGCGGTATTTCACAAGAAGAATTAACAGACAAACTTAGAGATATGGACACAAATAAAGATGGAATTATTTCTGATGAAGAAATTGATGCAATAAAAAATTCTGAAGAATATATTAAACAGCAACAAAAATTTGAAGATATAGAAACAGACGCAAAAAATATATCAAATTTAGTTACCGGTTTTTTTGAAAATAAGAATAATTTGAATCAACAATAAGTGTATACTAAATTAACAACTGTTTTTGTATTTCCTGCACTGGTATTGACCAGTCCCAGTGCTGCTTTTGCTTAAAAATTGTTACACTGTCATACCATGGTGTTTTTTGTGTATCGCTAAACCAGCGCCATTCGCTTGCATACGGTAAAATCAAAAATGTTTTCACCCCTAAGGCACCGGCAAGGTTTGCTGCAGCTGTGTCGATTGTTATGAATAAGTCCAGATTCATCAATTTTGAAGCAGTGTCCGCAAAATCAGTTATATCTTTGCCTATATCAACAATTTGAGGAAAAGCTTGAATCTGATTTAATTTATCCTCCTTTACAAAACCGTAAAATTGTGTATTTTCAATATCAAACAAAGGGGCAAGCTCTTTAAGAGCAATTGCTCTGTTTTTATACCCGTCATAGTTCCCCTGCCAGAAAAGCCCTATTTTTTTCCTGGTTGTATTAAATCGTGCGTCTGATGATTTTTTTACCCTTAAATACCCCTCAGCACAGGGGATATTATCAAAATCCATGCCGAGATGATAATTAAGATACATTATGTTATCGCTGCAGTCATAGTTTCCGTCATTGTTAAGCACAACTTCAATATCCGGGAAATTGGTTTTAAACAAATTAAACAATGACAGGTGTGTAAGAAATTTTACGTTTTTGAATTTGTTTTTTACAAAATTCAAATACCTGCAAAACATTATCTGGTCGCCAAATCCGGAATCGTAATACACAAGCAGAGTTTTGTCTTTATGCTCCGTTCCGTCCCAGTGATTTTTGTATAAGGCTTTTATTTCCGGTTTTTTAGTCATGTAATATTTGTAGCCATTTTTAAAATCTTTTTGCGACAAATACGACATCCCCAGCGCAAGCAGTGTTTTTTCAGAAGAAGGCTTCAGCTTTAGTGCATCTTTAAGGCATTTTACGGACTCTTGAAAATTTCTCTCCATCCGGTATAAAACCCCGAGGTTATGCAAAGCCTCGTAGTTCTTTTTTATTTTTAATGATTTAATATATGCCTCTTTTGCTGATTTATAATCGTGTTTTTGTTCGTATAACAGCCCTATATTATTCAGTCCTATTGAATCTTCCTGTTCTATATCAAGTGATTTTTGATAAAATTTTATTGCATAATCCACCTGCCCAGCCGTTTTGGCCATTTTAGCAAAATTTCTTATAAAATCGACATTGTTTGCTTCATATTCAACAGCTTTGTCAAAACAAGACATTGCCTGTTCAAATATTTTTTGTTTGTAAAAAGCCAGCCCAAGATTTTGATAATATTCAGCACAGGGGAAACCATCTATTGCATATTCAAAATATTTTTGAGCTTCTTTATATTCTTGCTTATGTAAATAAATAAGCCCCAAAAGATTAGACACATCAGGTTGTTTTGGGTTTTCTTTAAGAAAATCGAGATAAATTTTTTGAGCTTCGTCTAATTTACCTTGTGCCTGCAAGTTAAGAGCCTGTTGTATGTCCGCCATACCAGCCCTCTTACTGTCTTAACTCTTCATGGTATACACCGCCGCCGCAAATAGTTTCTATGACCTTAAGCAAAAATTCTCTCGGGGCATCCATATGGTTTATATAAAACTCTTTGTTGCCGAGGTGATTTATTTTTATAATACAGTTTTGTCCTCTTTCGGCAGGAATAAACAGAGACGCAACCTCCTGTTCCAACACCGCGTGCAGCTGCTCTTCTTCTTTTACATTTTTAATTATTTCATTGAAATCACCTTTAAGAGCAATAATCCTGTTTGATATCATAGGCATTTCAACACCGCGGTAAAGCGCCTGAGGCTGATTGTTCCACCGTGTGGTAAAGCTTATGGTATGCCACAAAATATGCAAAATCAAAACAGATTTTGAATCATCCGATTCATAGTAAATATTATCAGTGGCAACTCCTCTGGCCGAAAAAGATTGTTTAAGATATTCAACGGTAGCTTGCATGTTATCCGTGATTTTTACAAAAGTCTCGGCAGCATTCATTGTTGAACGCTGGTATTCCAAAAACTGTTTGTACATATGAGTTGAAACAAGATTAATCCTCTCTTGAATAACGGAAGATTTTCTAATAGACGTTTCAAGGTTATCAAAGCTGTTAAAGTTGTTATCCAAATTATCTCTCTTATAATCTAGTGCCATTTACTTCGAAGTAGTTCTTTTAGACACTCGTAACAATATTGTATACAAAATTTTACAATATATGTATATAATTGTTAACTTTTTTTACAATACAACACACTTATACTATTTATTTTAAGATTTTGTCAACATAATACGCTTATACTTCGTATGTATGTTGTTTTTTGCTTTTTTATTCATATAATATTTTATCGAAAGTTTTTTTGACAAGGGTATAAATGTTATGGCAAATGTTGCTAATTGTAAAAAATGCGGAGCACTTTTTATGCAAACCTCCAATAAAATAGACGTTTGTGACAAGTGTTTTGAAGAACAGAACAAATTGTTAAGTGAAATAAATACTTTTGTAATAATGTATCCCGAAGAACATATTGCGCTGGAAGAAATACTTAAAAAATTCAATTTAACAATTGATGAATTTGAGGCATTTTATGCAGCAGGTAAATTTATTAAAATTGCTCAAAAGGTTACAATGAAATGTGCCAAATGCGGAAAGATTGTTCCTATTGCAGGTAAAACAAACATGCTTTGTTCTGCTTGTACTAAAAAATTACAAAATGAAATTTAATAACTAATGAAAATAGTAGTAGTCGGATACGATAAAATGTTTTCCAGTCTTATTTTGGGTTCAATGGAATCTAAAAACAAAGTTGTGGGCGTTTTTCGTCATGAACGGGTTAAGATACATCCATTCTTTTTATTTTTCAAAGATATATTTGCACCCGGGAAAGACTATTCTTTTATAAAAAGCTTGAACTTGTATGAGATTAAAGCAAGAAGCGTTAATTCTCCGTCTTTTAGAAAAGAAATATTAAAGCTTCACCCCGATATAATTCTTGTCGGTTCCTGGAGTGAAAAATTTAAAAAGCCTATTATTGACCTGCCTAAAATTGGTACTATTAACTGTCACCCTTCGCTTTTGCCGAAATACAGAGGCCCAAACCCTTATATACGAGTGATTATGAACGGTGAAAGCGAAACAGGTATTACTTTTCATTTGATGGATGAAAATCTTGACACCGGGCCGATTCTTATGCAGAAAAAAATACCGATTATGCAAGGCTTTAACGGAGACACGGGCGAAACTTTGAAAAACAAATGCTGCAATCTTGCTAAAACAGGTATTGCCGAACTTTTGACAGCAATGAATAACGAAATGATAATACCGACAAACCAAAGCGTTAAAGACGCCTCGTATTATCCTCAAATTTCGGAGCAAGATATTTTAATAAATTTTGATAAATCATCAGATGAAATAAACCGACTAGTACGGGCATTGACCCCTTGGCAGCCGGCTTATATTGCACATAAAAATACTTTTTTACGTGCAGGAAAAGTTATTTTTTTTGAAAATCATACAAAGTATAACAAACCGGGGCTTATCTTAAAAAAGAATAAAAGAGCACTCTGGATTATAACAGGGGATAATAAAATAGCAAAAGTGAGCGGTTTAAAACTATTCGGGAAATTGGGTCAAATTTTTACACCCTTGTATATGAATTTTTGCGTAAAAAGCGGTGATGTTTGCCGCTAGCAGACAAAGATTTAACTAAACCGCAAATACACCAATTTGTCTCAATATTGCAATCATACCTTCTGCGGCAATGTCATTAACAATTTTTCCGTCTTCATCAAAATAATAAAAATTCATGACACAGGCAGAAAAATGTTTATGCGTAGGCTCCAGCCCCATAAAGACGCCGTCATGTGTGCCTGCGCAAGTCCACATGACCGCAACTTTATTATCCTTTGCTATCATTTCTTCCAGTTTCCATTGCACATCAGAAAAACCGCTGCGCATCCATTTAACCACCGACAAATATCCCTGCGGTCCATATAAAGGTTTTGTTGACGCAGGCGTAAGAAAAAATGCCGTAGGTGAGATAAGTTCCTCTGCAAGAGTTTTATCCGCAGTATTAATCATTAGTTCAAACTTTTTCATTTTATATTCCAAATTTTCCATATTCTTTCCTTTAAGGTTTAAAATATTATAGGCAAAAAAATCCGGTTAGTTTTTGTACATTAAAACTTAACACCTGCAGAGTATTTTCGACATAAAAATCATATCTGTTTTGTTACGATAGCGATAATATCATTAAAGATTAACACCATCATAAGTATAATCAAAAGCAAAAAGAAGAAATTGCTTATCTTTGCCGTAACCTTTTCATCAAGAGGTTTTCCTTTGCATTTTTCTATAATCAAGAACATCAAATGACCGCCGTCTAATGCCGGTATCGGTAAAAGGTTCATCACTGCAAGGTTTATACTAATTATTGCGGTTAGCAAAATGCCGTTTAATATACCGGTTTGTTCAATCATATCTCCGCCCATTTTTGTTGCCGCAACTATGCCGCGCAATTCTTTTACCGGTATCTGCCCGGTAATAAGCTTTTCAAGGCCTATGAGAGTATATTTTGTATTTATCCAGGTATATTTAAGAGAGCCGGTCACAATTTTTACAGGCGTATCCGTCTCTATAAATATTCTTGTTCCGTCACGTTCTATGCCGATTAAGCCCTCTTCGTTAGAGTATATTGCAGGCAGATTGAGAACTTTGTCCCCGCGTTTAACCGTGAAAAACATTGGTTTTCTCGTATCTGAAATAGCTTTTGCTATATCCGAGAGAGTCGTTTGACCGTCTGCGATATATTCACTTTTGTTTTCAAGAGCGTTTCTTAAGGCAATCTGTGTTTTATTTAACCTTATTCTGTCATTTTTTATCTTTTCAATACCCATTAATGCAGCTGCAGAAAGATGCATTGCCTCTTCGTCCTCGGGTTTAATAAGCTTTACTGCAGTTCCTTTTGAAATCGGCTGTGAAATATCTTTAATTCCCGGATTTTGGGTTTGCAATTCTTTTAAAGAAGTGTTGTATGCCTTGTCCGAAATATAACCGTCAAATTTTCTGCTTGCTTTTGCATAAATATTGGTCTGGAAAGGCTGAATAATATTAGAGTTATTTATTCTTAAAATAATATCACCCTTTTGTAATCCCGAAGCTTTTACGGAAGCCCCCTTTGCCTCGCCGACACTTTTAACAAAAACTATTGCTCTGTCAGAAGGCAGTTTGTGTGTAATTGCCCCGGTCAACATAATTAACGCTATGGCGCAAAGCATATTGGCTGCAACCCCAGCAACAAGAACAAGTGCTCTTTTCCATGCCGGCTGATTTTGAAAAAGCTCGGGTGAATCTTTGGGAATGTTTTCGTCCTCATCATCATCCGGGAAAGAAACATAACCGCCAAGTAAAAGCGCATGCACGAGGATTTCTATATCACCGATTTTGCCTTTATAAAGAGTAGGCCCGACAGGCAAACCAAATCCGAATCTTGTTACCTTAAATCCAAGCATTTTTGCAGTAAGCAGATGCCCGAGTTCATGAACAAGTATCAAAAAGCTTATTAACAAAATCATTATAATGATATTCATAAAAATTTTATCCTCTGTAACCTCAAACTGTTGTAATACATTTATTCTATCATATACAATTTTACGTAAAACAGTTATTATAATTATTATATGCTTAAATTTTTATCTCAATTACTCGACCTGATATATAAAAAGCGCTGTTATTGCTGCAAAAGCACAAAAGAAAACTCTTATCTCTGTTCAAAGTGTTATAAAAGCATAAAACAGTTTTCGTATAACAGTTTGGAAGTAATAAACGGGGTCAAAGTATACAGTGCGACCGTTTACAAAAATAATGTACAAAAAATAATTCGTGGGTTAAAATATCACAAACAGCGGGAACTCTCCGTTTATCTTGCCAAATTTATGTATGAATACTGGAAAAATCTTGAAATATCAAAACAACAATTTATCATAGTACCTGTTCCGATAAGCGCAAAAAGAATGAAAGAAAGACATTACAATCACATGTCTCTTGTGGCAAAAGAGTTTGCAAAACTAACAGGATATGAAATAAATGAAAATCTTATAATAAGGGTTAAAGATACAAAACCGCAATACAAGCTTAATAAAACAGAAAGAGCCAAAAACCTTAAAGGTGCGTTTGAAGCGGTAAAAGAAAACTTTGAAACTATAACAGAAAAAAATATACTTATTTTTGACGATATATTAACAACAGGCAGTACAATTGCAGAAATAACAAAAATTTTTCAAAAAAACGGCACCCATAAATTAACAGCATTTACTACAAGCTGCAGTGAATACAATTTGCATGCAAACAATATTTTTTAAAAGCAATAAGGTAATAAAGTTATACAATTTGATGTTATTCAAATTGTGAAATCTTAAAATATAGCTTTGCTGCACTACAATTGAGTATCGAACTTTACAATATTCTGCCCAATAATAACAATACTATGGATATGATATGGTATGAATCTTTAAATAAACCCGCACTAACCCCGCCGGATTGGATTTTCACTCCGGCTTGGATTTATTTGTATGTTCTTATATTTCTTGCTTTGTTTACATTTATCTATACCAAAACGGATAAAGATAAAAAGCTTGGCTACTTTCTTTTTGGGATACAAATGGTACTTAATTTCTGCTGGACACCGGCATTTTTTTATTTACAAAATATAATAATGAGTTTTGTCATAATAATTTTAATGCTGGTTTTTGTGTTCATGACTATGGCAGAATTTTATAAAGTATCTAAAGTATCGGCGGCACTGCTTGTTCCGTACTTTTTGTGGGTATGTTTTGCAACATATTTAAACTACGGAATGATGTATCTGAACACTCTATAATTCAAGCCACAACACGCCGTATGGCTTTACTCTAAGGTGCATTGTCTTATTCTTCAAAGACAGATTTACCCATACGTTATCATCGTTTACAAGGTTTTTAAGTACTCTTATGTGTCCGTTATTTTTCAGAATAATGTCAACTGGCAAAGTTATTTCTGCTGTAATTTTTTTGTCAGAAAGATTATTAACAACGAGTATTTGTTTGTCTTTGTCTTTTCTTATGTATGCAAAATTTGCCGGAAGCTTGGTATTAAGCAAAATAAACTGGCCGCGTGACATAACAGGGAGTTCTCTTCTAAGATGGATAAGATTTTTCACCTTTTTATAGACCTTGCTGTTAAATTCATAATAGTCTTTGGCCGAGCCATAAAATAGTTTATATGGAATATTGCCTCTGTGAATATCTCTCGAATCAAAATAGCTCAAAAGTTTTGATTTTGTTTTGGATTTTTTTTGCTGGTCTTTACGTTCCTGTTCGGTTTCTTTTGCGTTCTGGAAGTTATTTCTTGCACCTATCTCATCACCGTAATAAATAATCGGAACCCCCGGCAAAGACAATAATATTGAAAATGCCAGTTCTATTCTATCGGGATTATTGTCAAGAAAATTAGCCAGTCTTCCGCTTACGCCAAATCCTTTTCTAAAATCAGCGCCTTTTTTCACCAGGTCGTTGTGGATAATTTCTCTTATCTCAGGTGTTACCATCTCGAGCGTAAGCTCATCATGAACCCTTAAAAACATCGCCCATACTGCTGATTCAGGAATAGCCGGAGTTTCTTTGTTTGCGTCAAAGAAATATTTTTTATCCTGAGTAATCAAACTCGCCCATATAGCCGGCATATAAGGGAAATGATAAGCTATTTGTGCTTCATCCGTTCTTTTTAAGGTTTCTGTTTTGTTATCAATTTTTAAATCAACTGTTCTTTCTTTGCCAAAATACTGCAAAATATCCTTCGGATGCTGGCAAGCCTCTACCTGAATAACGGAAGACGGCGCAGTAGCTTGAATATAATTACTCAACAAACGTATTATAGCGTGTGTTTTTGGCTGATTTTCCGCATTTGTTCCGGGCTCTTTTGACAGATACGGTATTGCGTCCATACGGAAAATATCTATCCCCATATTGCTCCAGTAGCTTATTGTTTCAAGACAATAATACAAAACCTCTGGATTTTCCCAGTTTATATCAAGCTGAAAAGGATAAAACGTGTGATAAAAATAGTAGTCTTTTCCGTTTATTGTGACTTTACGCCAGTGATTTTCAGTGTTTTCGGGAAAGATTAGCCTTCTTTTTGAAACACTGCCGTCTTTTTCAAAATACTCAACGACCGTGCCGAGCTTTTCGTCCTGATATTTTTTATAAAGCGGCATTTCGTCCGTAACTACAAAGTAATCCAGTTTAGACAGGTCGCCTTTTTCTATCTGTTTAAACCATTCATGCTCCTGTGAAAAATGGTTCAAGACTAAGTCCGCTTTAATTTTAAACCCTGATTGTTTAGCTTTGGTAATAAAATCCTTGAATTCTTTCATCCCGCCTAAATCCGAGCGTACATCACGGGGATTTTTTACGTCAAATCCGGAATCCTGCATTGGAGAATCCGCAAACGGAAGCATATACAATGTCGTGACCCCGAGGTCTTTAAGATAGCCGAACATTCTTTCTGTATCTTTAAAAGTGTTTTTTCCGTCCGTGTTGCTTACGCCGAACTGGTCAGTATAAAACATATAAATAATTTCGTCTTTATACCAGTCATCGGAACGGTTCAAATCATTTTTCTTTAACTCTGCAGGACGATTTTTGATTGCCTGTGCCGCAATTTCCGTGATTTTGTTATAAATTTCTTCACAGTGCTCTTTACCGTATATTTGCGAAATAGAAGCCTTTATCTCAGCTTCGAGTTTTGCAGGGATAACAGGCTGATTCAAAGTTTGTGTCGTTTGAACTGCAGTATTAGTTTCTGCTGCTTTAGAGGGCTGAAGTGCTTCTTGCGCGTATGCACAAGGTGTTGCCAAAAAAGATGTTAGAATAATTGAGGTAATTAATTTTTTCATTGCTTTATTTTATTACACCCGTAATTTTTTGTATAACAAAAAGAACATAAAATTAATAAATCTTATTATCTTTTTTATGTTCTTTAAGATTGGTATAAAAATATGAAAAACTCAATTACCCCGATATCGAATTTATGTTCATTTTGCACGTGTTACGTAATTCTTGACAAAAACACGTCATCCTGAAGGAAAAAACTCGCTGTCATTGCGAAGCATCAGGCTTTTAGGTCTTTATTAATCGTTTGTGTTCAGAATCTGAGCAATGGAGGAATCTGTATTTTGTTTGTTGCGTAAAATACGTTTTTCTTTTCTTTGATACTTTTCTTTCTTTGTATTGCAAGGACTCCGTTTTGAGTTGACTAAATGTCAAGTCGAAACGGAGACTCTGCCGAAGAAAAGCAACTAAATGTTGCTTTTCTGAGAGGGCTAAGTCAGAAGCGAAGCTTCTGCGTGCTGTATAAAAATCAAATAAGTATCGCAATACTCTACGAGCATCCTGATTCGTAAGGCTCGCCTTCGGCTTGCCAACGACTCAAGCAAGAAAGAACACCGGCGCTATTCAAAAAACACTGTAAATTTTTAGAATAAATTTTGCATCCACTCCACTCTGTTTCGGTCTGTCAAAATTTACCCTAAAAACTAACAGTGTTTAGCCGTATTCCGGCGGCAAAGCCGCTACTCTGTGTAAAAGGTGCCGTAGGATAGACTTTAGCCTGCTGCCCCCCTCACCCCTTGCGGGAGAGGGTTGAATTTCAAGTTGAGCTGCTGCGAAACTTAGAAATTCGCTTGAGGGGAACGTCGGTTTGGCATACCTGCCCAACGCAAAATCCTGCTGTCATTCTGAAGCATCAGGCTTTTGATTTAAACACCAATCGTTTGTGTTCAGAATCTGAACAATTGTGGAATCTGTATTTTGTTTGTTGAATAAACCCAAAGATTTATGCTTTATTTGTTACCCATTCTTTGGAAAGAACTCTGTGTAAAAGGTGCCAGTGGCACGTTTTACATAGAGGCAGGCTAAGTCAAAAGCGCAGCTTTTGCGTGCCGTATAGTAATTGTGCCCCCAAGTTCACTATTAAAAAACCGTTGCTGTATTTGAAATATCTTTGTGTTATCGTGAAGCCATTTTTCAGGCTTCGCCCCAGCTCAGCCGAAAAAGAAGGCAAATCCGCTCCCGCCGGAGAGGGTAGCGGTAGACTGAAGTCTACCCTGCGACATTAAAAAGTGTAAAATACGTTTTATTTTTTTATGTTTTTATATGTTCATTTCTTTCTCTTTTTTGCGACCAAAAGAGAAAGAAATGAACCAAAGAAAGAGAAAATAACGCTGTATAAAAGAGATTTTAAAACTCAGAAACGAAAATTTCCGTCCACTCCCAAAATGTCAAAATCGGTACGGTAAATTTTCATTCCTTCGTTAAAAATCTCTAATCGTATTCCATCAGGGCTACGCCCCGAACCCCCTACGGCTCACAAAGTGAGCCGTTATTGTTATTGCCGCATTTGAAAATGGAAATAAATAACAATCATCACAGCTTACGCGGTAAAGAATGTTAACTCCCACCCCAGCTCGGGGAAGGCAGGGGTGGGGGGTGGCCCGTAGGGAAAAACATTGTGCAAACTTTTATCCGCCACTTAATCTATCCTCAAACCCCATCACAAAACTTAACATTCACTATAAAACCCCATTTAAAATCCCAAAAATTTAAAAATCAATAAATCATCATAAAACCCTAATAAAATCATCTTTTTAAGGGATTACATCATTTCGTTTTTGTAACAATTTTGTAATAAATCCCTAAAAAACTGTTATAAAATCAAAAAAATGGGAATTAAGAATATAGAAGCATGCAAATATAGAGGGCATTAAGATGGTTAGAAACGTTAACAACAAAAAATCCGAAAAACCCTTGTCTCCCAATGGTTTAAGCCAAGTCGAGGGGGGGGGGGCTCTGAACCGCCTTTAACCCATAACAAAGTCGATTGTGCATATCTGCCCAACGAAATGCCTTGTCAAAATGACAATAAAATTAACTGTCATCCTGGCGGATTTCCGGACGGGCGCCGTGTGAACGAAAGTGAACCCAGCCCGAGGAGCGAGCAGATTGAGCATACAAAGACAGAATGTCCATATGCGAAACTCTGCGAGCGTGAAGGAAATCCAAGACAACTTGTTTCAGGATCTTACCAGCTTGATTCTTTAGCATCAGATTTGTCAGATTCTGAACATACTCAATCATCGCAAAGCCGCAAAGATGAGCGCTTCAGAATGACAAATAATCCGCCCCAAGCAGGGGTGAGAACCTAATATCTAATCAACCTTTACTCCTTTCCCCCAATTTTTTAATTATGGAAGGCAGGGATGAGGAGCAATAAAAGCAGCAATTCGGATACAGCAAAAAATGAAACAAAGGATAAACAAATATGAATAAATATTTTAAATCAGCCGCAATAATCCCCCTGGCACTATCATTTTTCATAGCAGCACCTGCATTGGCCGACACACCTCCGGTGCCGACATTGGACAACCTTCATAATCAGGGCGCAACAATCCCTGACACTGCCCCTGCACAAACTTATCCTGAATCGGCATATACCCTTACGGAAATAGAAAACGCAGACCCTGACAACCTTCCTCAAAATGCAATAACCCTCTATGATAAAAACGAGGACGGAACTGTCACACCCAAATACTACCTTGTAAACCTCAAAGACTCAGTAACAAATATAGGCTCCGGCGACACAACAAAATACTTTGAGTGGAGCCAAAACACAGATACCGGAAATCTAGAACTAAAAGAGGTTTCAACACCCACAGAAGGTAACACAACAATTACATATTCGTATAACTCTGATTCTTTTGCCCAAAAAATAGAAGGTCAAACAATTAATAACCCTACGGTAACTAACCCATCCAATACGTCTAGCAATCCGTATATATTCAACGGCGGAGCAGGTTTGAATAACCCCGAAGGTCGTAAAGATAGCATAGACAATGTACTTTACATAGGCAACAAAGTAACCGGTACGCTTGAATCTACTACAAGTTCTTATAAATACGCACAAGTATCAGGCGGTGCGGTATACAATGCCGGAGAGTTAACATCAGTAACCGGAGCATTTATAAACAACAGCGTTGAGGCCAATAGTATAGGTGATATTGCTCATAACTATGGTTATGGCGGTGCATTATACAATTCAGGTACTATAGGAGATATTGCAGCAGATTTCATCTGCAACTATGCGTCTTCAACGGAATCTTCAGTTAGAGGCGGAGCGATTTATAACGATAGAACAATCGGAGATATAACAGGTGATTTCATAGGAAACTATGCGTCTGCTTCCGGTTATTATTCTTCTGCCAATGGCGGAGCGATTTATAACGGTGATGATGCAGAAATCGGAGATATAACAGGTGATTTCATAGGAAACTATGCGTCTGGTAATAATTATGCCTATGGCGGAGCGATTTTTAACAATGAAGGAACAATCGGAGATATAACAGGAGATTTCATAGGCAACTATGTGTCTGCTTCCGGTTCTTATTCTTCTGCCGCAGGCGGTGCGATACACAACTATTTTAATGCAGAAATCGGAAATATAACAGGCGATTTTATAGGCAACTATGCGTTTTCAACTGATTCTTCTGCCGAAGGCGGAGCGATTGTTAACGATGAAACAATCGGCGATATAACAGGTGATTTCATTGGCAACTATGCGTTTTCAACTGCTAATTATGGCAATGCCTCTGGTGGGGCGATTTATAACTACTACAATGCAGAAATCGGAAATATAACAGGTGATTTTATCGGCAACTATGCATCTTCTGCTGATGGTAGTGTCTATGGCGGAGCGATTTATAACAAATATGGAACAATCGGCGACATAACGGGCGATTTCATAGGAAACTATGCGTCTTCAACTGCTTCTAGCAATGGAGGAGCGATTTATAACGACGGTGCAACAATCGGAAATATAACAGGTGATTTCATCGGCAACTATGCGACATCAAATAATGATGAAACCTATGGCGGTGCGATTTATAATTTCAATTCAACAATCGGTCAGCTTGACGATGAAGGCAACCTCACAGGCGGCATA
>CALUQO010000044.1 GCA_944322935.1 Candidatus Gastranaerophilales bacterium
TTCGGCAGAGTCTCCATTTCGACTTGCACTTCGTAAGGACAGGTTCACAATTTTCACTTCGTTCAAATGTTCACTTTGTCACATTTAGTCAACTCGAAACGGAGTCCTTGCAATACAAAAGAAAAGAAATGAACATATAAAAACATAAAAAAAATAAAACGTATTTTACACTTTTTAGTGCGTAGGGCAGACTTTAGCCTACCGTTGTGCAAGGGGCGAGGGGTGCGCTACGCCTGATGCGGAGACTTAAACTGCCCTCTGACGGGAGGTATTAAATTGCCCCACCCGTCATACGTCAGGGAAATTAATATTATAATTTTAATACCCCAGCTCTTCATTAACCAGAATTACCGTTATTTTTCCGGCCGGTTTACATAACCTTGTGGTAACAATTTGTGCACAGATAGAATCTTCGCTAACACAGTCAGCACAAGAACCGGTATACGAGCAGGGAGTTTCTCTGTGCGACATAACCGCATTAATGCGCTGCATATTTACCGGTGCGGCGATATTTCTTGCTCTGGAAAGTGCGTCTTCAACCGTTTTGGCAACCTTATTCATGCCTGCAACCACGATAACCCTTTTAGGCCCGTAGCAAAGGGCAGCAACTCTGTTGCCGGTACCGTCTATATTAACAAGCTGTCCGTCCTCGCTTATTGCGTTCGAGCTCATCAAAAATGTGTCGCACACAAGTCCCTTTCTCAAAAGCTGTGCTTTTTCTTCCGGAGTTTTTGCGCTGTCACGGTTTATCACGTTGTAGCCGTTTTCAATCAGATATTTGGTTATTCCTGTTTGTTCCAGTGTAACGGAACCGCCCCAGGAGATTGTTTCTTCTTTTGTAACGAGTTTTTTTATTTCATCAAGCGCTTCTGCGGCGGTTTCGCAATATATTGCGCTGAAATGCCTTTTTTGCAAAGCCTTTACAACCTTCTGTGAAAGTTTGCTATTGCGTTCTTTTATGTATGTGTTTTCACTCATGATAAAGCCCCCGTGTTTGCTGACCAATTTATTTCTTTTCTGATTTTAACTCGTTTATATACTTTTGAGCAAGCTCTTGAGGCATATACATAGGGGTAAAGCCCCAGCCGGTTAAGTCAACTTTTTCGCCTTTTTTATCGGCGTCTGCAATAAGTTTTTCGAGTATCTTATTCACATCCGTACTGCCGTACTTTTTCATAAAAAATTTCTGTGCCTCAGAGTCTTTTGGCAAGGGCAAAAATCTTTTCCCCCTGAGGTAATGCGCAACATGAGAGTCACAATCAGCAACAGATACAATAACGGGCTCTATGCCGTTTTCCAGACAATACCGTACGGCTGTTTTGTCCGCAAGTTTGCCAATGCCGCCGTATTTGGAATCGTTATTATTTTGTAAAAAATCGACAACAACTCTCGGACCCGTTACGTGTTGTTCAGGGTAATTCAGATAAATTTCACTGTCAAAAAATGAGGAGGAGTATGCTTCTTTCGGATGGTCGCAAAATGACAGATAAACATAACCGTATTCTTTTTTAAGGTTCGGCGACATAAAATGATATGCCGTATCATTTTTACCCTTTGAAGATTTAAGAATAACAACTTTAATCGGTTTGTTTTTTTCTTTGTCCCATATAACCCCTGTTCTTTTCGGGTTATAATCCAGTTCAATATCAGGTATTTCAACCCTGGGAATAAAGCCTCTGTACTTAGTTACCGGTTTATTGCTTTTAAGATGAATTTTTTGAGGTTTGCTCAAATCAACCCTCACGCTGTTCGTGCACGTAACATTGTCAAAAGGATTGTAAACCGTCATATCAATATTTTTCAGCGCGGAAGTTCTTTCAAAAGTGTCGTTTTTTTTGGGAGCTGCCGCTTTAAAAGAGATATTTGCAGATTTGTTCGGCAAATGTATATTTGTATTAAATTTTATAAAATCAAAATTTATATTCATACCTGCATAAAACAGGTGAATATAAATTATTGCCATAATAAAAACAGAAAGCCGCAGAAACTTTAAAAAAATTTTTTTATGCGCTAAACTTAAAACATGCAAAGAAAACGTTTACCGGATTATTTAAAACGCGGAATCGTCGACACGGAAAAGACAAAACTCGTACGCTCCATTTTAAAACAGGGCTGCCTTAACACGGTATGCGAAGCTGCCAGATGCCCGAACAAAGCGGAATGTTACGCAAAGAACACTGCAACGTTTTTGATTCTCGGCAATATTTGTACAAGAAACTGCCGTTTTTGCAATATCTCGGGCGGTACACCCGAACCCTTAGACGAAACAGAGCCCTATAAAGTTGCACGTGCAATAAAAGAACTCGGTTTAAAATACGCTGTTATAACTTCTGTTACGCGCGATGACCTGCCTTTACAGGGGGCGGATGTGTTTGCGAAGGTAATTGTCGAAACAAAAAAGCTTGTGCCGGACATAAAAATTGAGGTTTTAACCCCGGATTTTGAGGGAATAGACGATTTAACGGATATTGTGGCAGACGCCGGCCCCGATGTGTTTAACCATAACATAGAAACAGTACAAAGGCTCTACCCAAAAGCCAGACCGCTTGCAAGATACGAACGTTCTTTAAACTTTTTAAAACACATAAAAGAGCACAATCCCAAAATGATTACCAAATCAGGCCTTATGGTCGGACTCGGTGAAACTTTTGACGAATTAGCCCAAACTTTTAAAGACCTTTACTCGGTAAACTGCGATATTGTTACTGTGGGCCAGTACATGCAGCCGTCAAAGAAACACCTTGAAGTGGAAAGATATTACACTCAAGAAGATTTTGACATTGTAAAAGAGCTTGCAAAAAATGCGGGGATAAAAAATGTTGTTGCCTCCGGTCTTGTAAGAAGCTCTTACAGAGCGTTTGAAACTTTTGAAGCTGTTTAAATACCTCTTTAACCAGCTTATTAGGACAATAAAAAAGCCGGAGCGTTTTAATATTTAACACTCCGGCCATTTGTAATTTTTTGTTTTTTGACCGATTAGTTATCAATCAAAAGACTTGCGCCTATTAATCCGGCACTGTTGCCCAATTGAGCGGGCACAACCTCAACAGCCGCACCTTGGATAGGCATTGCTCTGTCTTTGAGTGTTTTTTTCAACGGTTCAAAAAGAATATCACCGGCTTCGGCAACTCCGCCGCCTATAACAATGCGTTCAGGGTTAAGCAGATTTACAACACTGGATAAACCGATGCCCAGATACTCACCCATTCTTTCAAAAATCTTTTTGGCTACAACATCACCCTGCAATGCAGCCTGACAAACAATTGCGGGAGTAATGGCAGATGTGGAACCGGCAAGTTCTCTGAATTTTGCACTTTTTCCGCCTTTTACATAATCCTTTGCCATTGCAACAATAGACGGGCCGGACACATAAGCCTCAAAACATCCTGTATCGCCGCAGCCGCAAAGGTGTCCGTTGTGCATTTCCATTTTTATATGTCCTATTTCGCCGGCCGCATTGCTTGCACCGCGTACCAGTTTGCCGTTAATAACAAGTCCCGAGCCAATACCCGTACCGACAGTAATACAGATAAGATTTTTGCAGCCTGCGCCCGCACCGTAGTTAAGTTCCGCAAGAGCCATACAACGTACGTCATTGTCCACTTTCACGGGAACATTAAATTCTTTTTGCATAATTTCCGCTATAGGCACATCTATCCACCCCGGAATATTCGGCAATATTCTGACTACTCCGTTATCACAATCAATTTGTCCCGGAAAACCGAAACCTATACCTTCAATATCATTTGTTGTAATTTCCGCTTCTTTAAGCAAGTCTTTAATACACTGCGTAATATTGCCTATGGTGTATTCATATCCCATTTCCGCACGGGTGGGAACCGTTTTTGGATGAGAAATTTCACCGTCTTTGTTAACAAGCGCAATTTTAACGTTTGTACCGCCAATATCTACACCAACTCTGAATTTTTCAAACATGTTTACTCTATCCCCGTCTAACTGTAATGTGACAATGACATTATCATATCACGAGCAAAAAAATATATTAAGAATTAAAAATTGTGTCTGAATATTTTTCTGTCAAATTTACGCCTGAGTTTGTTAAAATCCGTCAGCTGCTCAAGTATGTCGTCTCTTGTCTTTTGAACGGTTCCTCTAAAGTCCTTAAGGGTATGCAAAGTTTTAGAGAAATCAAAGGGCTGTTTTTGGCTTACAAAATTGTAATTTCCTATTTTTAAATTCGAATTTACAAAAAAAACACTCTTGGCATTGCTGGAAATATTTATGCTGAATTCTTTTTTGGGTCTGATTTTGTCAACAAACCTGAGCAGTGTGTTCTTTGCTGCTTTGCCCGATTTTTGAGTCTCAAGATTTTTTACGGATTCGAACATCAAACTGGCATAATCCTCGCCATACTTTAAAACACAATTCTTTTTAGCTAACTTTGTTATATGCACCTGTGTCGGTTTGTGTACAAGTTTAAAAATTCTCATTTCAATTTCCCATAAAAATAAAGTTGATACGTAAAATATAACATGCCTGCATTATTTTTTTTGTTAGTTTATTAAATTATATTTACAATTTACAAATTCAAAATTTTGTATTTTGACGGTCAAAAACATTCAATCTAATCCGGTGTCGCAGTTGCTGACGGCTGACCGTAATCTGTCCCCCAAAAAACGTAATCATTCAGTAGGATAATTAATTAATTTATAAAAAATGTTAGATAAAAAAACAAAGATTTAAGCTTTATTTGTTACCCATTCTTTGGAAAGAACTCTGTCGAGAATTGACTAAATGTGACAAAATGAACATTTAGTCAACTCGAAACGGAGTCCTTGCAACACAAAAGAAAAGAAATGAACATATAAAATAAAACGTATAATAATGCATACTTTAGCGCATAAAAGATTTTACATAAACAATTAAAACAGATTCCCCCACTATTCAGATTCTGAACACAAACGATTGGTGTTTAAATTAAAAGCCTGATGCTTCGCAAATGACAACAGAATTTTTGCAGGCATGGGACGATGTTGTTAATGACAGATTGAAATCTATCCTAGGCTTAAATCACCCCTCAAGCGAATTTTTAAGTTTCGCAGCAGCTCAACTTGAAATTTTGCCATCTCCCGCAAGGGGCGAGGGGGGTAACAGCAGGCTAAAGTCTGCCCTACGAACTCACAAAACCGTCCACTGGCTGCTTTTGTTCGGCAGCGCCTTATTACGAATTTTTCTCGAACATTATAAGTATTACCAAATAATATAAATTTTGATACAATATATTTCATGAATAAAACCGGAGTAATACAAATCTTTAAACAAAGTGCAACCTATGCTCTCGGGAAAATGCTGCTTAACCAAACGCGGGATTTTTTTGAAACGCTCGGAGAAATGGGGATAAGAACATGGCAAGTTATTTATTTAACACTGAAAGCACTTGTACAAAGACAGATGAAATGGAAACTCATTATAGACCAGTGCTCGAGGTTTGCTGTTGATTCTCTGCCCATAACTCTTACAATTGTCGGGATGGTATCTGTTATCATATCAATGCAGGTTGCACCCGAGATGGTTAAACAGGGCGGAGAAAAATTCGTCGGTGCTTTAATGGCTGTCGTCACAACAAGAGAACTCGGGGCTATAATGTCAGGATTTGCGATTATTTCCATGATTGGGTCATCATACGCATCCGAAATAGCAACAATGAGGGTAACAGAGCAGATTGACGCTCTTAAAGTGCTGAAAGTTAACCCTATTGAATACCTTTTTATCCCGCGAGTTATAGCCGGTTTTGTAATGATGCCGGTTGTTGTTATTGTGGCCTCAACTTTCGGGCTTATTTGCTCCGGTGTTGCGGCTTATTTAAGCGCGCATATAAGCCGGCTTAATTATATAAGTTCACTGTGGCAGGGGCTGTATCTTAAAGATATTTTTGTATCTCTGGGCAAATCAGCGTGCTTTGGTGCTGCAATAGCAATAATAAGCAGCACCTGCGGGTATCTCGCATACGGCGGAGCCAAAGGGGTCGGTCTTTCCACAACAAAAGCCGTTGTATGGTCGTTTGTTGCAATCTGCATAATCGACTACATATTTGCGACAATATTTTTCTTTTAATAAAAAAAGCCGTAAGGCTTGATACAAGGAACAAAAAAACAATGAGCATAGATGTAAGACATTTAAAAAAATCATTTAAAGGCAGAACGGTTTTAGACGATATTTCGTTCAGAGTAGAAGACGGAGAAATTCTTGCCGTGGTAGGGTTAAGCGGTGCGGGGAAAAGTACCATATTAAAACTCATTTGCGGTTTGACAAAACCTGACAGCGGGGAGATTATTGTATCCCCCGGTGATATTGCGATGGTTTTTCAGTATTCAGCATTGTTTGACTCGCTTGATGTTTTTGAGAACATTGCTTTTGCGCTAAAAGAGAGAAAAGAGTTTAAAAACAAATACACTGACGCACAATTAAAAGAAATTGTTGACCAAAAACTAAAACTGGTAGGTCTTGAAGGTATTGAAGAAAAAATGCCGCATGAACTTTCCGGCGGCATGCAAAAGCGTGTAAGCTTTGCACGTGCGGTTGTAACTGACCCTAAAACAATTCTTTACGATGAACCTACGGCCGGTCTTGACCCAGTATCTTCCACAATGATTGAAGACTACATTGTAAGGCTCAAAGACGAATTCAATCCGGCTTCGGTTATTGTTACTCACCAATTATCCACCATTCAAAGGTGTGCGACTAAAGTTATTATGTTATATAATACTAAAATCGTATACTCCGGTACGCCTCAGGATATGATAGACGGCGGCAATGAATACACAAGACAGTTTATCAACGCCAGCATACAAGGTCCTATGAAAGTTGCGGGAAGCGACGAAGAAGAAAAAGAAAATTAAAGGAATTTTATAAAAATGCGTTTTTCATCCTCATTCAAAGTCGGTTTATTAACATTAACAGCCCTGATAATATTACTTTTTTCAATATTATGGATAAAAGGCAGGGCATTATCAGCCGGAGAAAGACTTTTTGTTGATTTTAAAGATATAAACGGCATGCGCCCGGGTTCGGCTGTTCAGTTAATGGGGCTTAGAATCGGTCAGGTTGAGGATATTACACCTGTTTTAACAAACCCCGACGACCCTTATGTCAGAGTAAAATTTGTTATTACGGAGCCGGATATAACTATTCCTAACGCATCAACAATTTCTATCCAGCAGTCCGGTATTATTGGCGAACAGTTCCTTGAAATTACCCCGCCTAAATTAAGGACAGTTTACCTTCCAATAAACAGACGCTCGCAGGTATTGCACGCAAATGACAAAGTGCAGATGATTTTGAGCAACCAACCTCATGAGGTTGGCAAAGTCAAAAAAATAGAAATCATACAAACTAAAACACTGCCCATCAACATTCAAGAAGAAATAAAGACTCCTTCGGCGTACAAGGTCGGATATATTATCACCTTGCCGGGGCTTCAGCTTCCTGACAGGCTTCAGGCAAAAGTACAAACAGCTGATTCAAAACATTATTTATTCTTAAAACCTTATACAAAAATGGAGCTTGCTTATCCGCAATCCACCTCGAGATTCACAGTCATCGAACCGTTAAGGCTCTCTGACTTTATGGAATTGCAATACAGAGCGGCTATGGCGCTTGCTGAAACAAACGAAAAATTAAGTGCGCTTATGTCTGACGACATTATTGCCGACCTTAAAAATATTGTCGGTAATATTGATATGCTGACAATAAAAGCAAATTCAACCCTTGATAAAACTCAGGCGCTGCTTGATTCTTCCAAAAAAGATTTGGATGCTTTAATGGTTACAACCGACAAGTTGTCTGCAAAAATCATTGTTCTTACGGATAACATAAACAACATCATAGGTGATGAGGAATTTAAAGACACATTGATGTCTACAACAAAATCTATTGACAGATTGTCTCAAAACCTTAACAAGGTGCTGGAAGATCCTAAAACCAAAGAGACAATGGACAACCTGAACGCAGCAAGCAAAAATATCTCAGAAATTGCGCAATACGTAAACACAATGACAAAAGACCCCGTGTTAAAAGAACAGATTAACACAACCGTTACCAAGTTTAACAAAGCACTCGACGACCTGTCTTGTACTTTAGAAACGGTTAACAGCCTTACAACAGATAAGAAAGAAGAGCTTAACGACACAATAAATAACGTTAACGAAACCTCTAAGAACCTGCGCAAGTTCTCGGAAAAACTGAACAAACGCTTCCTTCTCTTCAGGTTAATGTTCTAAAACATAAGGAGAAATTATGAAAAAGAATATAAAAACAATTTTAACAATATCATTGTTGGCCGTGTCGGTTGGCTGCGCTGCAACAGCAAAAGACAAAACCGCGGACGATATATTCTGGCAGGGATATACGCAGGGTGCCAAAGAGCAGGCTAAAGTCATGCTCCCTATATGGGAAAAGGCCGCAAAATGCGAACCCGCAAAATCCAATGACGGCAGCCTGCAGGTATACGGCAAAGAAAATAAGATGTGCCATATAAGATATTCGCATAACGACTGCTATTTGCCTGACAGTGTGCTCAAAAAATACACAAAAGCTGCGATAAAACACATAAACAATACGCTGGAAGGAAATTGTGAACCTTTTTCCGCTGAAAGCAGATACATGGAAAGCATCCAGAACGACGACAAATATTGCCGGATTAAATATTAAATCCGTTTTATAAACTCTATTGCGTCTTCTCGTGTCACAACCTCCGAGGAGATTTGTGCTTCCTTAAGTTTTTCTATGATTTTTCCGAGCTCTTTTGATGCGGGAATATTAAGTATCTGCATAATCTCATTTCCGTCCAAAAGTTTGGGAAGAGGTTTAAGCTCATTTTTTTGTTTTAAATATCCGGCTAAAAGCTTATTCAAACCGTTTATATTTTTCTCAAGCATGGCCTGTGTAATCTCCGGTCCAAGGGCGGACATTCTGTCCGCGTAAGCTATTGCAATGAGGTCGATTGTTTCTTCTCCCACTTTTCTGTAAAAACGCAGATATGCTTTTTCAGAAGCGTCCTCTGAAGTAACTACACCGGCCGGATATATGTGGTTTTTGATTATTTTTTGCAAATAAGCAGACTGCTTTTTAGAAAATTTCAAATCTCTTAAATAAGGAACAACAATCTTTGCCCCTTCGCTGTCATGCATAATAAAACGATGGCGTCCGGTTTGAGGCTCTATTGTCCATGTAGAAGGCTTGCCTATATCATGTAAAAAAGCACCGAGCTTTAAGTAAGCAATACGTCTGAGCCCCGCAAAAAGTTCTTCTTCAAGATGCGTTTTTACTTCATCACAGGCATTTTCATAATACAGCTGAACCTGTTTTACGGTTTCTATGGAATGCTCCAGCAGCCCGAGATGATGATGAGAATTAGGCGGAATCTTTTTCAGGTCAGCCGCAAACGGAAACACAACCTCTAACACCCCGTAAGAATCCATTTCAAGAAGAGTTTTGTGCGCATAATCTCCGCCAAAAAGCTTTACAACTTCTGTGTTGACACGTTCTTTCGCCGGAGTTTGCAAAAGTCGCGCCTGTTTTTTTATTATACTTTTTAACTCCTCAGAAAAGCTAAACCCCAGTTCACTGTGGAATCTGAAAGCTCTTAGAATCCTTAGCGGGTCATCTGTCATGTTGAATTCGGAAATTTCCCGAATAATTCTGTTTTCAATATCCTTTAAACCGCCGGTAACATCAATCAAACTCTGTTGTTTCAGGTCAAAAGCGAGAGCATTTATTGTAAAATCACGTCTTTTCAAATCTTCTTCAATGCAGCTGCCGGCACAATCCGCTATATCCACATAGTGGATTTTATCCTCAAACATTACTCTGTATATATTATTAAACTCATCGAGTTCAATAAAGTATCCGCCGATAGCATCAGCGAGCTGTCTTGCCGTCGAACACGCACAGTTTTTGTCTACCACAATATCAACATCACAGCTCTCACGATTTAAAAGACAATCTCTTAAAAAACCGCCGACAATATATGAGCATGCCGGCTGTTTATTTAAAAACGGCGTAATTGTTTTTAGTATAAAATTGTCCCGTATATTATCAATCATCCTGCTCCAGTTCATAAATAATATTGGATAATGCCGATATAACAGCCGTTTCCGCCCTTAAAATAAGCTTGCCGAGGCTTGCTTTATAAACGTCTTCAGCTTCTTGTAAAAGCGAAAGTTCACCGGCTGAAAACCCGCCCTCGGGTCCTATTATAACAACAATTTTCTTATCTTTGTAATCCTTAATGTTTTTTAAGCAGGTTTTTAAAGTAGAGTCTGTACAGCGCTCCACACAGGCAATTTTTATATCATAATCAGAGCTGTTTAAAATCTCCCGAAGTGAAGAGCGTTTTTCAATAACCGGAAAATCCGGCCTTTCACACTGTTTTACAGCTTCGTTTGCTATTTTTTGCCACTTGTTAATTTTCAAATCAACAACAGAGGATTTAATAACAGAATTATCGCTCACAAAAGGAATTATCCCCTTTACCCCGAGCTCCGTAGCCTTTTGAATAACAAGATTCTGTGCATCTGTTTTCAGGACACTCTGAGCCAGATACAGTTGTAAATCGAGTATATGATTGGATTTTGACTGTTCTACAACTTTAGTTGTAATTATTGAAGTATCAATGTTTTCAATTACAGCTTTATACTGTGTTCTGTTTTCATCAACAAGCAAAAGGGTTTCACCGGATTTTGCTCTTAAAACTTTTGCAATGTGATGAAAATTTTCTTTGTCCGAAATAATGATTTTATCGCCGTTTATGTCTTTTGTTGTGATAAAAAAATGCGGCATAGTGGCCCTTTCGTCTTTTTTCTACACCAAACAGATGATTTGTCATACTAAAGTATGGTATCAGCAAAACGGCATTGTGGCAAGCATTTGAACCTGTTTTTTAAGAAAAAACACCAAAAAATCATACTAAAGTATAAACCAAATTCGTTCGATATAATAAATGTTCACAAAATGCAATAAAGAGAGAAAAAGCAAAAAGAGAGAAAGAGAGACAAAAATGGCTTTATTTATTAACACAAACATTAACTCTATGATTGCACAAAGATGTTTGAACGGCGCTACAAGTACTTTACAAACAGCAATCGAAAGGTTATCCACAGGTTACAGAGTTAACCACTCAGGCGATGATGCAGCAGGTCTTTGCGTGGCTCAAGGCTTGGATACGCAAATCAGAGGCAACAAAAGAGCTATGCTCAACATTGAAGACGGCTTAAACATGATGTACATCACAGAAGGCGGTATGTCCGGTGTAACAGAAGACTTGCAGAGAATTCGTGAATTATGTATTCAGGCTGCTAACGGTATCTATTCAGCAGACCAGAAACAAACATTGATGAACGAAATCAAAGAAAGACTTGAAAACATCGACGTTATTGCAAACTCTACGGTATTTAACGGTATGGAACTTACAAACGGTTCTAACCCCGAAGTTATTTTGCAATCTGGCGCAGGCTCAAATGCAGACAACAATACAATAGATATCACATCAGCCATGACAAACATGCTCTGTACGGCACTTGGTATCGCACTTGACATTGTTAGTATGGACGAAGCAAACGACGGTGATTTGGGCGAAGATTATATGGACCAAGGCGGCGGTTATGACCCGGCAAACCCGCCTAAAGTTAACGGCGACAACTGGTCTAACGAGGCAATCAGAGCTTACATAGATAAAATCAGTAATGCTATTGACCTTATCTCACAAAACAGATCAACATTAGGTGCTTACCAGAACAGACTTCAATCTGCAGCTGACAACCTTACAACAATGAACGAAAACTATGAACGTTCTAAATCCCAGATTATGGATGTTGATATGGCTGAAGAAAGCGCTAACATGGTTAAATATCAGGTATTGCAGCAAACATCGGCTACAATGTTGGCTCAGGCAAACCAGATTCCAGCAATTGCAATGCAATTATTACAAGGGGCATAATAAACAACTATAAAATTTCCAAATATCCCCAAATATCCATTATAAAAGACACAAAAATGTCTCTCTTAACGGCGGCTGTAATTTTTACGGCTGCCGTCTCTCGTATAAAGCACAAAACGGCCAAACAAACTTTAGAGCGGAGAGCTTGCCTTTAACATATCATCACAAGGGGTGCAAAAAATATGCGGGCAATTTTTTATTTGCGGCAATTTTTGTCACCAAATATATAAAACAAATATGCCGATATTTTTTTAATTTTTCTATAGTAAAATAAAACTTAACAAGCTAAGGTTTTTATATGATAAACGATATGACAAAAGGCAGCCCGCTGAAGCACATACTGCTTTTTACCGTGCCGCTTTTGATAGGAAACGTATTTCAACAGTTATATAATATTGCGGATATTGTAATAGTAGGCAGAACAATCGGAACAAACGCGCTTGCCGCTGTTGGCGCAATATCTCCGGTATTTTTCTTTGTAATGTTTGTTGTAGTCGGTCTGACTAACGGTTTTGCAATTATTACGGGGCAAAGATTCGGTGCTAAAGATATGAACGGAGTAAGGCATTCCGTGACTGTATCGGCCGTATTAAGCAGCGTTATTACCATTGTTTTTTCCGTGATACTTATGATTTTGATGCACCAAATTCTATACTGGATGAATGTACCGAAAGAAATTTACACAGACGCGTATTATTACATAATGATTGTCACGGCGGGGCTTATCACGGCCAACTTTTACAACCTTTTGGCGAGCATTGTAAGGGCGCTTGGCGACAGCAAAACACCGCTTTACTTTTTGATTTTTGCTTCAATTTTAAACATTATACTCGCGCTTGTTTTTATCATGCAGTTTAAAATGGGAGTTCCCGGTTCTGCAATAGCAGTTGTGCTTTCACAGGCATTTTCGGCTCTCTTGTGCGTGTTTTACATAAAGAAAAAATTTCCTATACTTCATCTCAAAAAAGAGGACTGGTTATTTGCAATCCGTAAACGAAATATTGATTTTGCAATGGAACATTTAAACGTAGGGATTCCAATGGCTGTTCAGTTTTCTGTTTTAGGAATCGGAATACTGATTTTACAGAGTGTATGCAACACCTTCGGGCCGAATTTGATTGCGGCTTTTACGGCAGCTTTAAGGATAGAACAAATAGCAACAATGCCCATGATGTCTTTAGGTGTTGCAATATCGGCATATACGGCACAAAACTTCGGCGCATACAATTTTTCCAGAATACGTTACGGGGTAAACAGGTGCTCGCTGCTTTGCCTTTCATTAAGCATAGTTATGACACTTATTATGCACTTTTACGGAAGCGATATTGTAGCCGCATTTTTAGGCACCAAAGCACACGAAATTGTATCCATCGCACGAAGCTACCTGTTAATAAGCACCATGTTTTACTTTTTCCTCGGGCAAATATTTGTGTTCAGAAACGCTCTGCAAGGTATGGGAGAAACAATACTGCCGTTGTCAGCAAGTATAGCAGAGCTGGTTGTGCGCTCGTTTGCAGCAATTTATCTTGCCGTAAAATTCGGTTATTACGGAATTTTTTATGCAGGGCCCATTGCCTGGATTTCCGCTTCCACTATTATGGCGGCAGGATATTACCTGAACCTGTTTAAGATAGTTAAAAAAGCACATGCAAATGCCAGACTTCAGCGAAAAATGGAAAAAGGGTTTAACATAACCGTGGATTAATTGTTCGAGAAAAATTCGTGATAAGGCTCTGCCAGGGCTAAAACCGTATTGTCGGGCAGGTAAAATCGACATTTGTTATATTAAGCGGTGAAACCTCCCGTTTTA
>CALUQO010000045.1 GCA_944322935.1 Candidatus Gastranaerophilales bacterium
GCGCCGGGTGCGTCGGGGTCTCCATATTCAAGCTGCATGCCGGACAAATCCGGAACTGTTGCGCTGCTTGTGTCAGGCCCGTAGTAGACTATGTTATAGTCGTCTGCAGTCCCTTGCGTAAGCTGTTTATTACCGCTGCCGTCCGTTGTCCATTTATAATATATAGGTGTAGCGTTGGGTGCGTCTTTGTCGCCGTATTCAAGCTGCATGCCGGACAAATCCGGAACTGTTGCGCTGCTTGTATCGGGGCCGTAATAGACTATGTTGTAGTCGTCCGCGCTGCCTTGTGTGAGCTGTTTATTTCCGCTGCCGTCCTCTGTCCATTTAAAATATATAGGTGTGGCGCCGGGTGCGTCGGGGTCTCCATATTCAAGCTGCATGCCGGACAAATCCGGAACTGTTGCGCTGCTTGTGTCAGGACCGTAGTAGACGATGTTATAGTCTCCTGCACTGCCCTGTGTGAGCTGTTTATTACCGCTGCCGTCAGTTGTCCATTTAAAATATATAGGTGTGGCGTTGGGTGCGTCGGGGTCGCCGTATTCAACTTTCATATCTGACAAGTCCGGCACAGTTGCGCTGCTTGTGTCAGGCCCGTAGTAGACTATGTTATAGTCGTCCGCGCTCCCTTGCGTGAGCTGTTTATTTCCGCTGCCGTCCGTTGTCCATTTATAATATATGGGTATAGCGCCCGGGGCGTTTTTGTCTCCGTATTCGGTTTTATTTAAAGAAAGGGTATAATATTTCGGCGTGGTTTCGTAGGTTGTGACTTCTTTGTATTCTACATCCGGTTGTCTGTCACCTGCGGCGACTTCCTGACCCGTTGTCGGGTCAAAGTATTTTGTTACGGCTGTTTTTTCATACAGTGTGATTGCGCCATCGGGAAGGTTTTGCGGGTCTGCGTCAGGGATTTCATTAAGCGTATAAGCTGAACCCGATAGGGTTGTTTTTGCAGAAACGCCGGATTCCGTATTGTTTTCCGACAATGGAACCGGCGGAGCTTCGGCCATTGCCGGTGCGGTTATGAAAAACGACAGTGCAAGCGACAATGCAGCGGTTTGAAGACCCTGTATCAGTTGATTTTTTTTTATGTTTTTTAATACTTTAAAGCTGCGCTGTTTGACATTATCCCACCAGGGTTTGCGCTGCACAAAAACTATACGGCGCGGTGACAGTTTTATCAATACGGCAAGTGCACAGGTGTTTAACGGCGTTGGTTTAAACACACAGTCATCTTTGCGCAGGGGATATTCCTTGTGATGACCGAAATTTAAACTATTCTGATTTTTATTGTAAAAATTCATTTTTATCCGTATATTCTATCTTTTGGGCACTAAACCTACATGTTAATAATTCCCAATTAAAGAAATTTATAACATTTTTTTGGAAAATCTTATCAATTATTTACAAATTAGCGAAAAACGCAGCGCCATACTATTTTATAAAATTTTAAGGATTAGGGCAAATTAAATACATTAGGTATATGATTTTTTAGAAAATCTCTCAGATTAGTGTTTTTTGCCGCAAACAGCAAAGTCGGTAATTGTTAAATTTTGGTTAAAAAACAAAAGCCCCTCAAAAAACAGAGCAATAATATAAGTGTTAAGAGGATAAGAAAGTTAGATAGCGAAAGGAGAACATTATGAGATTTTTAATAAAAAAAACACCGGACACATTTTTAAAAACAGTTAACGATGAAATCAGTTCAATTTTGAACAGAAACTTCGGCAGTTTATATCCTGAATACGGCTTTGCTGAAGATGCCGACAAATTGATGATGCCGGTCGAAATTAAAGAAAAAGAAGATCGCTTTGAAATTAGAGCGGAACTTCCGGGCGTTAAAAAAGAAGACTTAGACATTGATATGGATAAATCTCATATCACTATCAATGCTAAAAAAGAAGAAGAAACAGAAGAAAATACTAAAACCTACAAGAAATCGGAATTTCAATACGGTGAATTTTCAAGAACGGTTTATTTTTCCGAAGAAATTGATACCGAAAATACAAAAGCTAAACTTGAACATGGTGTGTTAAAAATTGAAGCACCCAAGATGAAAAAAGAAAACAATAACAACAAAAAACTTGTTGTAGAATAATTTTATTCATCATCTATCCGTAAATGCAGACCAAAAGCTCGCCCTTCTGTAGGACGGGCTTTTTCTTGTGCGCCTTTTATTAAATCTTTATAAAATATTAATTTAAACAGTCTTTTCAAAAACGGATTTTTGAAATAGAATCTTATAATTAAAGGATTTTTGTAGACAGTTAATAGAGGATTTTATAAGATATGTGCGGAATTGTCGGATATGTAGGAGCCAAGTCGGTTATAGATATTTTAACAAACGGCTTGAGCAAACTTGAGTACAGAGGATATGATTCTGCCGGTGTTGCTGTTAACAGCAACGGCAAAATAAAAATATACAAGGCAGAAGGCAAACTCCAAAATCTTAAAGATTTATTGGACGCTCACAGAAGCGAAATAACTAATACAACAGCGGGCATCGGACATATCCGCTGGGCAACACACGGAGCCCCGACTACGATTAATGCGCACCCGCATTCTTGCAACTGCGGAAAACTCGCACTTGTTCATAACGGGATTATCGAGAATTATAAAGAACTGCGAGAAGAGCTCACCGGTTACGGATGTATTTTTAAGACGGAAACCGATACCGAAGTTGTTGCGCATTTGATTGCACACGAATACGGAAAACTAAATGATTTGCCTAAGTCCGTTAGAGCTGCAGCAAAAAGGTTAAAAGGTGCTTATGCTCTTTGTGTAATGCATCAGGATGACCCTAATATGATTGTTGGAACAAGAAAAAATGCACCGTTGATTGTTGCAATGGGTCAGGGTGAAAATTATCTGGCTTCTGATTCTCCTGCAATTATTGAATATACTAAACGTGTTATTTATCTTGATGATGACCAGTTTGCTGTGCTTACTCCGACAAGCGTTCTTGTAACTGATATTGAGGGCAAACAGGTTACTAAAAAAGAAGAAATTCTTCCATGGGAACCTATTGCAATGAGCAAAATGGGTTACAAGCATTTTATGCTGAAGGAAATCCATGAACAGCCTGATGTCATAAGAAATGTTCTCTCGGGTAAACTTCCGGATATTACAAAACCGATTGTGCTTGACGAGGTGAAGCTTACAAAAGAACAGATTAAAAATTTAAAAAGAATAGAAATTATTGCCTGCGGTACATCATTGCATGCCGCAATGGTTGCCAAATACATACTTGAAGCGTTTACTAATATTCCTGTTGATGTTGAACCTTCAAGCGAATATATTTACAGAAAGACTGTTACAGATGCCAATACTCTGGTTATAGGTATATCTCAGTCGGGTGAAACATCTGATACGATTACTGCAATAAGACAGGCTAAAGCTGTCGGGTCGCACGTTTTGATTATTACAAACAGACCTGATTCAATCATGGCCAGAGAAGCTGATAGTTTGATTCCGGTTAACGCCGGTATAGAAGTCAGTGTTGCGGCGACAAAGTCTTTTAATGCTCAGTTGATAGCATTGTATTTGTTCTCTATGTATGTTGCTGAAATTAAAGAATCTTTTGATTCCGCTAAAATTGAGCAGCTCAAACATGAAATGATGATGCTGCCTCAAAAGATTGAAACTATACTTTCTCATGAAGAAAGTATTATCAAATGTGCAAGAGCGTTTGCTTCTTATAAAAACTTTATTTATATAGCAAGAGGCATCAACTATCCTACTGCATTAGAGGGCGCTTTAAAGCTTAAAGAAATCAGCTACATTAATGCAACCGGATATCCTGCGGGTGAGTTAAAACACGGGCCTATTGCAATGCTGGATGAAACAATGCCTGTTTTAGCTATCCTTATGCCGGGCAGCATTGTTTATGAAAAAGTGCTTTCTAACGCTGAAGAAGCAAAAGCCAGAAATGCAAGAATGATTGCTCTTACATCGGCGCAAGACCCGCATCTTGATGATGTGTTTGAATACATTCTAAGAGTTCCGAGTGTTGATGAGTACTTATCTCCGGTAATTGCGTCGGTACCTTTGCAATTACTCGCATATTACATTGCTGAATTTTTAGGCAAAGATGTTGACCAGCCGAGAAATCTGGCTAAATCGGTTACGGTAGAGTAATGATATTGACAAATCAATTTGAAATTAATAAAACTCAAAATTTGGAAAGCTCTTACATTGAACAAGAGCTTTCCAAATTAGGTATAAAACCTTTGAGATGGGCAATTGTTGATATAACGGATGTACATTATATTTTAACTGTTTCTTACGAAAATTAAATATTTTATATTTAAAAATGTAAAAATAGGCAAAAATTGGCAAAAAATTTTTTGTTGATGTTTTAATTTTTGTACAAATTAAGAAAGGTGAATTAGCTATGGCATTAATAAGTGAATTTAGAAAAGTTGACGGTTCTCTTTTGAGAACGTATAAAAATATGAGAAATGGTAATATTACTCATATTTTAACTAATGAGATAGCCGGAAAACGCATTGGGGTAAAGGCAGTTAGTTGCGATGCAATGGAAAATCCATACAGAATAGTTGATTTGGCTAAAAACAGATGTGATGTTTATGAAAAAGCGCTTGACGGCAGCACTGTTTTAAAAAGCAACGGCAAAATAACAAAATTCCCTAATTTAATTTTTAACACGGTTTGCGAAAGAATTTTTCGCAAATAAAAAGCCCCTGCAGTCTCAACCGGCAAAGGCACTGATGTTAATAAATTAGGATTCTTGAGTATTGATTTATAAGATTTATAAGATTTATGAATTTAAAATTTAAAATTTAAAATTATGAACTGATTAACTGCAGTACTTCCTGCAGAAGTGATTTGTTTGTTGAGATGAGTTTGTTGGCTACATCAAGCTGCATCTTAGCCTGCTGGTAATAGGTTATGTTTGCTTTAAAGTCGCAGTTTGACATTTCTAAAAGACCGCCTCTTACTTCACCTCTTCCTATAACGGGTCTGCCGGATTCAGCAGTTTCAATAAACTCACCCTGTTTTACTTCATATAAACCTTCAGGGTTGTGGAAGTTCATAATAGCAAGTTTGTACAACGGTACAACATTTTTACCACCGTCTGATTTCCCGTATAAAATACCGTCGCCTTTGAATTCAAATTCATCGTATTTGCCGAGGTATTTTCCGTTGTTGGGGTCTATCCAGAGTTTTATGTTTGTTGTAGGCAGGTTAACTGCTCCGCCTTTAATGCCTGTTTCTGCATAAATATCAGCATCAATCGGTTTTGTCCCCTGCATAATTTCGCCTTTATCATTAAGAATATAACCTTGAACAGTATATCCGCTCGGGTTTTTGTATACACCTTCTTTGTCAAATGTAAATTCACCCAATCTGGAATATACTATTTGACCGTCATCACGACGCAGTGTAAAGTAGCCTTCGCCTTCGAGAAATACGTTTTCGTTAGATGTACCGGGGGTAGATTTTCCCTGACCGACATTTTTGCTGTAGCCGTCAATAATAGCCGAGTTTAAAAATGTTTTAAACGTTGCCTGTGTTTCTCTGTAGCCGGGAGTATAGATGTTTGTTAAGTTTTCACCTATTGCATCCATCCAGCTTGCCGTTGCTTTTTGTGTATTCAGAGCATTTACGAATGAATCATTCATTTGTTACTCTCCTTTTTCTTGTTGTTGATTTTGTCGTTCTTTGTTTTTCTGCCCGTTATTTGATTGTCTGTAAAACAGGTCATTGTATGGCAGATTCTGGTCATCGAATCTTTGTCTTAAAGAGTCAATGTTGTTTCTTAGATACATTTCAACCGCTTTGTCACCGGGGATAAACTCTGCCGAGATTTTGCCTTTAGTGTCTATTTTAAGCACTACCGAAACATTGTTGTCAAAGCTTATACGTACAGGTTTTTGCTCGTTATAGGCCTTTGTTATCAAATCAGTTAAAACTTTCGATGTTTGCTGGGTTTTGTAGGTTGGACCTATTTCATCAGCAAATTTTATTACGCTTGTTTTGTCGCCGGTTTGCTGCATTGCAAACTGTTTGTTATCAACTAAATCAGCAAAGAATTTTGCGTCTTCTTTCGATATTTTTAAAGTATCGTAGTTGTACATTGATGTAATGTTTTTTATCCCGCCAACAGTATCAAAGTTAAATTGGTTTATATATTGCTGGTTTAACATATTCTGGTTTTGCATGTTCTGCTGCTGCAGCTGGTCTGCTTGAGCTTTGTCAGCGTTTTTTTGTTCCTGCAGGACTGTTTTAAAATCGCTGCCTTTTTCTTCTGTTTTTTCTTCGGTTTTGTCTTTTTTGTCTTCGGTTTTTGAGGAAGAAGAAACTTTTTCATCTTTAGAAGTTGATGATGATTTTATATCATTATCCGTATCTCTGGTTTGGATTGTTTCTGTTTTTGTTGTTGTGCTGCTTGCCGAGACGTTCATGGTTTACATTCCTTCTTCATTGTAGAGGGGGTTTTTCATTAGTTCTTTAAGAAGTTCTTCCTGTTCTTCTTCTTGTTTTTCTTTTGTTTTTGCGAAGTATTTTTGTATTGCTACTTCCGAAAGCTGTTTGAGTTCCGCCTTTTTTTCTTCTTCTATATAGGCTTCTCTGCAGTGTTCTTTGTGTTTTTCAAGCACCTTTACGGCCTTTTCGAGTTCTCTTAATTTGTCTTTTTCTATATCAAGAGCCTCCTGAGCCTTTTGCCTGTCAGCCTCAAGACCTTCACCTTTGACATAAAGATGTTTCAGGTATGTGTCGTAAGATTCGTACATTATGAAATCTGCCTGCCGCATGTTTTGTCTTGTTGAGGCGATTTCTTGGTTGTTTCTTTCGATGAGTCCTTCGATTTTTAGCACCAGTGCCTGAGCGTTGCGTACGTTTTGGAGTTGTTCTTCCTTTTTTCTTATTCTGAAATCAAGAATTTTTTGGAGTCTGTAACGAAAAGGCATGGAGTTTTTTAATTTACTATTCTACATGTTAATTATCGGGTATTGCCCCGATGATTACTACATCTGTTTGTATGATTATGTATTAATAAATTTTGTTTAAAAGTCAAATTTTAGATATACAAATCATTGACTTAAATGAAATAACTGTGAAATGCATATTTTATATGTGAATAAGTTTTCAACTCCATTATGTTGTGACTGTGTCTTGAATCCGAAGATAGTACCTAAGGGCAGACTAAAGTCGGGTCTGCGGGCTATTAATCCTTATTGGACTGAAAGCCATCCTGCTGCTTCTCAAACAAATTTTTCATACACTAGCAAAAAAATTTCATTTTGTGTTTTATAATACTAACGTATTATGAAAGGAAAATCATGATAGCAGGCACAAGTTTAATTTCCACAATGCAAAAACCGTCGCAAAATTGGCAGACACAAACCGCCACACCTGTTATTGCCAGCGTAAAAGTCGGCGATGTTGTCGGTGATAACGGCGAAACAACTAAAAAATCGTTTGTTACACGTATTATAGACAATTTAAAAAGCAGACTTGTGCAAAAAAGAATAGCCAAACTTGAAAGCATTCCGCCGGAAAAAAGAACTCCCACACAGCAGGCAGAACTGGATGCAAATAAACAAACCGTCAATTTTATGATATAATCGCTATCATACACATTACGGGGATTCAAAATGATTGTAAAAACTTTTTCGCTCGGTCTTATAGGCACAAACGCATATTTGCTTATTGATGAAGAGTCAAAAGATGCTGTTTTAATTGACCTTGGCGGTGACTATCATGCAATAAAAGACGAACTTGAAAAAAACAACGCTTCCTTAAAATATATCCTTAATACCCACGGACATTTTGACCATATTTTAGGTGAAAGAGATGCACAGGAAGTTTTTGGTGTGCCGGTTTATGTACATGAAGAAGACAAGTACCTTGTGGAAAATTTGCCGAAACAACTGGAACGTTTCGGATTTGTTGAAAATGCACTGCCGCCTGAAAATTTAAAAACTTTTAGCGAAAAAGATACATTCAAAATCGGCGATAAAGAGATAAAAGTTATACATACCCCCGGTCATACGCCCGGCAGCGTATGCTTTTTAGTCGGGAAACTGCTTTTTTCAGGCGATACATTGTTTTACACTTCTGTCGGCAGAACTGATTTTGAAGGCGGCAGCTTTGCGCAGCTGAGCAATTCTATTAAAGAAAAATTGTTCAAACTGGATGATGACATAGATGTTTACCCCGGCCACGACTCAAAAACCAGCATAGGTTACGAAAAAAAATACAACTGCTATTTCGGGTCTAATAATATTTAATGCACAGTCTGCCGTGCTGCTTTGCTTTAGTATAAATGTATTTTTAACAAAATATTAAGTTTTGTAAAGTTGTAAATTAGCACTATAGAGCCGGTTTGGAAAATTAATATATATTTTGTAGATAAAATTTAGCAATATTTTATTTCAAAAATACTTTATATAAGAGTAAGGATTAAACAATCCGAAACCTAAACCACATAAGAGATTACATAACATATTGGAGGAATAAAATATGGCAAGAGTTTTAATTTCAATGCCCGAAGAATTTTTAAACAAAATCGATGGAGTAGCAGAAACAGAAAATCGTACAAGAAGCGAACTTATCCGTGAAGCACTCAGAACATATATTCACAAACAAAAAGTAAGAGAAAACTCACTGGCAACAAAAAATGCAAACATCTTAGAAGCACTGCTTGACTAAGATTAATAAGGGCTGTCAAACGGCTATTAAATTAGGGGATAATTAAAACAACGGCTAAACTGGACTAATTGGGAAATATAAAATAAAAGCAAAACTAGACTAATAGAGAAAAGCAAAAAATAATAATTAGGCAATACTGGATTTGGGGAAAAATACAAAAACTGACGCATCGAGCGTCAGTTTTTTATTTGTACATTTGATTATTAATAAGCAGTGCTGCTGACAAAAGCGGGTCAACGGCTGTAGAAAAAGGCGGTGCGTATGTCATATCAAGATGCAAAAACTCGTCTACTGTTTGTTCTGCCAGAATGGCCGAGGCTACCGTGTTAACTCTTTTGTCCGCATCACCGCCGCCAAACGCCTGTGCTCCAAGAATTTTTTTTAGTCTTCTGTCTACAACAAGCTTGAGTGTAATGTCCTCTGCATTGGGCATGTAGCCTGCTTTATCTTTTTTGGTCATGGTTGAAGTTATCACATCAAAACCGAACTTTTTAGCCTCGGTTTCACTCAGACCCGTTAAAGATATTGAAAGTTTGCCGAATCTTGTTACGGCGGAACCTAAAATTCCGGGGAAGGCATCGTATTTGCCTGATATGTTTATTGCGGCACAGCGTCCCTGTTTGTTGGCGGTTGAGCCCAGCGGAATCCAGGTATAGTTTCTTGATACGAGGTGGAAATTTTCCGTGCAGTCACCGGCAGCGTAAATGTCTTTTTTAGAGGTCTGCATGCGGTTGTTGACTCTTATTGCTCCGCTTACGCCCAGCTCAATCCCCGCCTCTGCAGCAATTTCCGTATTTGGTCTTATGCCTGCGGCAATTATTACCATATCCGTTTCTATTGTTCGGCCGCTTCTGGTGATGACTCTTTCTACGCTGTCATTGCCTTCAAAAGCGGTTATTGCGTCAGAGGTTATTATTTCAATAGAACCGTCACCCATTTGCGTTATTTGTTTTGCAATCATGTCGCTGATTTCCGGGTCAAAAATCGATAGAATGTGATTTTCACGCTCTATCATTACAGTATGGATTTTGTTTGCATGGAATGCTTCTAAAAGCTCAATGCCTATGTATCCGCCGCCGAGAATAACCGCGTGTTTTGATTCCAGCATTTTTTTGCGGATATTTATGCCGTCTTGCAGCGTGCGTATAGTAAAAATGTTTTTTAAGCCAATATTGGGAATTGACGGGATAATTGGCCTTGCACCGGTTGTGATTGCAAGTTTGTCATATTCAACGTTTTGAATTTCGCCTGTGATTGTGTCTTGAACGATAATTTTGTGTTCTTCGGGCAGAATTTTTGTGCATCTTTTGTTCAGATGAATACGTGCGCCCTGCTGCTCAAACTGTTCGGGTCGTCTGACTATCAATTTTTCGGAATCGCTTATAAGCCCTTCTATGTAGTAGGGCAAACCGCATGCCGAATAAGAGATAAGGTTTTCGTCCGTGTATAAATCTATTGTGCAGTCAAAGTCTTTTGTCCTGAGTAATTTTGCTGTTATTTTGGGCCCTGCAGCGACCCCGCCTATAATTACAACTTTTTGTTTCATTGCTACATTGTATAAGGCGTTATCACAACAAACAATCGGACACGGGGGTAAAAATGTGTCTACATCATTTAGAGGATATTACAACTAAAGTTGTAAAGATATTTGATTAAAATTCGATAACATAATTGTAAGAGGTTTTAGAAAGAAATGATTAGCAAAACAAGTGTACTCATAATACAGGAAAATTTGAATACTATTGCTGAAATTACTGAAAAATGTATAGAGGCTGGTATTTCAGAAAAAAATATTTTTTCCGTAACAGAAGCCGATGCTGCTGAAAGATACCTTGAGATTGCGGGAATCTCTTATGTAATAATAGATGCAAACATGTATAATTTTGTGATTGCATCGGTGATTGAACAATTCTCCGAGTATTTTCCCATTCAAACAATCATAACTAACTCCACATTAGAGCAAAGAACCTTGAGAATGATGAATGACAAATCATTAACATTTATCGACTCTTATGATGAACTTACAGAAGTTCTGCATAAACGTTCATCGGGTATCGGCGTTCTGCCTAATACCAATGCTAACTAAAGTTTATTTTATCATCCCTGTTTAGACTGTGCTGTTGGACCCTAATTCAACAGCTTTTTTTTGCTTTTAAGAATAAACAATTACTTTTATATCATGAGAGAGTTTTACTTTGACTAGGGTGTTTCTCGGGAGTTCAACGTCATTGCCCTTTTGTACATAGGACATTATTGCTCCGTCGGCAATTCCTATGCTTACATATTTCAATAAATCTTTAGCGTCTGAAACTTTTCCTCGCAAAATATTGTCATAGGCTACAGCCACCCCGGTTTTGCCTACATGGTAAGCGATTCTTAGCGGTCGGTTTTCGTCAACACCTACGGCAAAAGTGTTGGAAGCAATAGGAATACTTTGCCCGTCAGGGGTAATTATTTCATTAAAGCGCAATTCAAGTTCACCGTTTTGGTAGGCTCTGCCTGCTTGTTCAACCTGTATTGCATTGCCGTACAAAATACTTCCCGCAGGTGCAATAACTTTGCCGTTGTAAACCCAATCTTCATTAAGAGTTGCAGCAATGTTGTCGCCGGCTTTTAGTGAAGCCGAACTGACTGCAGATTGCATTTTAGCGACAAAAGAGGTACCGGCGGGCACGGTTATTATATTAAAAGCGGGAGCCTGCCGCTGCACAAAATCTTCTGCCACAGAAGGTGCGCAGGTTAAAAATGTGTTGACGAAAAGGCACAAAATTACTAAAACAAATTTTCTCATAATATTTTTCATAGTCATAACAGAATTCCTATATTTTTTGTGAGTTTAAAACAAGTCTTTTAAATGTTCGCATTCGCTGAAAGTAACAAGTCCTACAATCATCCTGCCGTCATTTAAATAAACGTTAAAATGGCCGAACACGCCGTCAGGTGTGTAATTTGCTAGTTTTCTGAGTTTTTTAATATCGATATAGTTAATTTTATTCAGATCAAAGTCTTTTTCCGTGTTTTCAACAAGCAGTTTGCCGTCAGTCCCTACGGCAGCAAGTCTTACGTTGTTGTTTTTTAACTCGTTTGGAGTGAGCTTTGTATCGGCATTTTGATTCAGCGCCACAAGCGATGAAAAAAGAAGCTCCGGTGTATCGTAAAAACCGAGTATATCCTGTTCGTTCCATACGCCGTCTTTGTTGTCTTTCAGTATTACATATTGCACTCCGTCAATTTTTATAACAAACGGATCGGATACAGATATTTCATGTAATGACATTTTTTCAATCTCATATTGTTGAGGAGGCAAAAGGATGTAATCCGTATTACCTTTGCTGAATGAGGTTCCCTCAAGTATGGTGCCTGTTGATTCGCCGGTCAAAAAGTCGTATTCAGGAATTTTTTGCTCCATTGTGAATATTACTTCTTGCGCTTGCGCCTGATTTAAACCGAGCGAAAAAAACATCAAACTTGCCAAAATTAAAAATTTTTTCATACGCGTATATTCTTTCTTTGGGGTAGTTATTATGTGTCGGAGTGAAAATCGGAATGCAAACGGAATAAAAATCAAATAAAATGATGGTTTTAAATTTCACAGGAATCGTTGTTTATACTCAACAATCCTGGGTATTTCAATTGTATGAAGTATTTTAAGCGATGCAGTCTTTATTTCTTAATTACTATAACGAATAAAATTTGAAAATGTTCAAAAATCATTAAATTTTGTTAATAAAAGTATGCATAAAAATAACAAGTCATAACTTCTTCTCTATAACTTTTGGTCATTGATTGTTGGGGGCGTCGCTTGGGCGTACCCTGCCCAACGCAAAATCCTGCTGTCATTCTGAAGCATCAGGCTTTTGAAACACACTTCAATCGTTTGTGTTCAGAATCTTATCGATGGTAGAATTGCCACCCATTCTTTGTCGCAAAGACGTAGCACAGACTTCATGCTACCGTTGCGTTATCAATAAAATCAGAGATTTCGACCTGCCACTTTTTGGGGGACAGTTCAGTTCAATCCCTCGCCCCTTGCGGGAGAGGGTAGAATTTCAAGTTGAGCTGTTGCGAAACTTAGAAATTCGCTTGAGGGGTGATTTAAGCCTAGGATAGATTTCAATCTGTCATTAACAACATCATCACATGCCTGCAAAAATCCTGATGCTTCAGAATGACAGCGGGATTTTTGCGCATCTGTGGCGCTTGTGTTAACTTTCCGGGTTCGTTAACTATT
>CALUQO010000046.1 GCA_944322935.1 Candidatus Gastranaerophilales bacterium
CGGTTTTAGATTAAGAAACCAAACTGAGCTACAATTCCAAATTTGAAAATTGAATACAAGGTGTGGGATCGTAGCTCAGTTTGGTTAGAGTGTCTGCCTGTCACGCAGAAGGTCGCGAGTTCGAGCCTCGTCGGTCCCGCCATTAAAAAAGAGCCCTAAGGGCTCTTTTTTAATGGCAAGATTGATAGTGGCGAGAATCGCTTTTTGCGAGTTGCGCGAGCGAGCTGAGGCTGGAGTGTTTTGCTGCAGATTGAAAATTCAAAGCAAAACACGGAATTGCCGTTAAATGCGAGCGAGCAAGACACGAGCCTCACAATATATTGGTCTTTACAGTAAATATATTATTGGGCGGTCCCGCCATTAAAAAAGAAGTCTTAAAAATAAGACTTCTTTTTTTGCGTATTTAACGAACTCGCGACCTACGGTCGCTCCCTCTATTTGCTCAAAGTGTGGATAAATAAATTGAAGAGTATAACACGAAAAAGGTGACATTTAGTCACCTTTTTCTGCAACGCAAACAGACACAGTGAGCCTCGTCGGTCCCGCCATTAAAAAAGAAGTCTTAAAAATAAGACTTCTTTTTTTGCGTATTTAACGAACTCGCGACCTACGGTCGCTCCCTCTATTTGCTCAAAGTGTGGATAAATAAATTGAAGAGTATAACACGAAAAAAGACACAGTGACCATCGTTAACATCAGCCCTTGGCGAACTTGTGAGCCTTAGGAATAGAGTCCCTACTTGGCGTTCCAGCGATTAAATATTCACTATTCGACCCAATTTGAAGGCACAGACTTTCCAGAGAAGAAGTTTTTGAAGTTATCAAGAAAAACAAGGTTATTTCTAATACAGGCAGAATACGTGATGAGAAGGAAATTAGAGGTTACTATGCAGCGCTTGATTACATTGACTTGCTAAGAGTAAATCACCTATAACAGAGTATAATATTAAACTTATCCATGCCTGTGTAACCGGATGCGGAAGCACAAAAGTAAAACCTAATAAATATAGAGAAGGCCAAAATGTAATTACTGACTCATTATTCGGTAATATTGTCTATATTCGTTAAAGTTTTAAGAGAGCTTGACTCTAAGCAACGTCAAATACTTAATCTGTTTGAAATACAAAAGTATATTACAGCAAAAGAAATTGCTGATTTTTTTAAATTTGCTCCACGCACGGCAAGGTTACTTGCTTCAGGGTTGGTAGATGCTGGATTTATCATTGCCGAAGGTGAAGGGAAAAAACGAAAATACCGGTTGAATGATAAATACTAGGCTATTTTATAGGCCTGTCAAAATGTAAAATACATACCTGTCGTTTTGTAAAACGTGGGTTTTGTTTTATCCATTTTATGAATAGTTAAGCATTTAGGCGGGTGACAAACTTCTTGATGCCTTAAAAGGTAAAACAAACAGAAAAGCAAAATTTGTCTTTGCAATAACTTTGATTAATCCGTCTGCAGATGTTGAATTCACTGCAGGAGTAGTAGGTTAGACATTGCCTGGCCTACTCACTGTAAAAGTGTGTTGTTAATTAAATTTTGATATAAAAAAATTAATTTACACGTTTTTTATAACACCCGTCACAGTAATCCCCGTATAATTTGTCATAATAATAAACAATTTTATTGCTGTCTTTATTAATCAAGCATCCTCCATTGAAAGTGTTCTTGTGGTTTTCATCAGGATACTCGTATTTTAATATTACAAAATACCCGCTGTAATCCCCGTCATCTAAATGGTCAATAGGTAATTTTTGTCGTAATACCGGATTTTGTCTCCCTTTAAACATAGCATCCGTTTCATTATACTCTTTTAATTCCGACTTTTTTACCTTATATGGCTTAATATTCTCAAAACGTTTTAATTCTTTATTAATATATTCCGGTGTTGCAGTAAAAGACAGTGCTATTTTTTTATGACTGGCAATTAATAACGGAGAAGATACACTGCCTGACATTCTGATATTTGTAGCATCTGCAGGAATTGCGGAAGGAAATACATCTTTTAAATACTCATCATTGCTGTTTATAACTTTTGCGTAATGTTTATAATTATTAAGATGTCTTAACTCTATTTGCCATTTTCCGTTAATCTCTGTTGCTATGCCGTATCCAAACTGACATAACAGAAAAATTGTATTAATAATAAACAGGAATACTCCTTGAATTATTTTATGCTTATCTTTAAAAATCTTTTGCCAAAAATATGCGCCTAAAATGAATATAATAGTTGGGATAATCCCGAGCAAGGAGTAAGTGGTTGGCTTAAAATCATCAAATAGAATAAAAAACGTATATAAACTAATCAACAATGACAATAATATTGATAAAGAAGTAAACGGATATCGTTTAAAATAATCTAAAATATTTTTACACCAATTTTTCATACATAAATACCTTTTAACAGAGACTATAGACTATTTTGGTATTTTATACCATAGAACTGTATATTGTAAATAGTTAAAGTTTGCGTCCAGTCATTAATACAACTGTTGATATATAAAACCCGCAAATATTATAATTTGTGTCAAAAAATATTTACGTAAAACACAAAAGTACAACTACACCGCCGACAATCAGTCCTGCCCCGAGGACAAGCGGAAGCGTAATTGTTTCTTTAAAAACAATAAAGCTTAATATCATTGTTAAAACAAGGCTGAGCTTGTCTATAGGTGCAATTTTGGACAAATCTCCGATTTGTATTGCCTTAAAGTAAAAAAGCCACGACAAGCCCGTTGCAATGCCGGAAATTATCAAAAACAAATAGTTTTTATAGGTTAAATTCTTTATCTGGTCTGCGGAATGCGTAGCGAACACAATCCCCCATATTAACAGAAGTATAACAATGGTTCTTATACCGGTTGCAAGATTTGAGTTGACTCCTTTTACACCCATTTTGCAAAATATTGCCGTTAAAGAAGCAAACACAGCAGACAAAACAGCATACAACTTCCACATTTGACAGCTCACCTCCGCAAAATATTCTAATCGTAAAGAGTTTATTTATCAATATTACGGATATTCATTGATAAATTTTTCCATATAAACAACATTATACCAGCGGTTGAACTTATACCCGCATTTATGAAGTTCGCAGACCTGTTTGAAACCGAGATGTTTATGAAACAATAAACTGTTCAAACTTATATATTCATCTTCAACATCAGATACAACAACACGTGCGTAAAGATTTGTTATTCCGCTTTTTTTAAGTTCTTTTTCAAGGTGGTTATACAAAAGCCTGCCTATTCCCCGTTTTTTATAATCCTTATCAATATAAACACTCAATTCAACGGAAAATTTGTATGCCTCACGCACCCCAAATGCATTTGCATAGGCATAACCAACTATTTTATTATCAATAACCGCAACATAGTAGGGGTATTTTGACGATATAGATTCAATTCGGTGTGTAAATTCCGATAAATCCAGCACTTTATATTCAAACGAAATAGCTGTATTCAAAACATAATACCCGTAAATATTATCAGATGTTTGCCGACCAACAGAAATACAGCTGACAGATACAGACCTCACAATAATATATAAAAAGCGAAATAAAATAACAGACGTAATATCAATACCGATATCCGACATTAAAGATGTGTATTTAAAACTTGAGGTAGAAGTATTATCTTCCCGTATTGGAGCATTACATTTACTTTATTACACTTATGTACAAATTACAGTAAAAAATCAGGATATTATATATTTTTCCGTAGGAACGAACAACGCCCCCTGGGGTGAAGGATATTCATTTTTCCTTAATTTTATAAAATTCGCCGCTCATTTGCCGAACTTCAAATACAAACTTAAAACAAACAATCCTGTAATAAAAGCCGATGTTGAACATTTTATAAAGACGGGTAAAAGGTTATCATTTTTACAAAAAATAAAAATTGAACTTAAAAACGTATCTCTGTTCAGAAGAATAATAACGGTATTATTTTTAATTTGTATTATTATCTTCGTTGTATCAGCTTTGGGTTATATAATTTTCAAGTTTATTTTTCTGTTTTAATTAACCCAAAATACCAACAAAATTTTGGGGTTTGGTTTTAAAGTACTCTATAAGTTCATATATTGTTCTTTGAGTCAATGCCGGTTTATTACTATCGTTTTGTCTGTCAGCAACAAAGTTATTGCGCAATTTAAAATATAAGAGTTTTACGGTGTTTTGGGTGCAAATGTACATAAAAAATTATCAGCCGAAACAGAAAGAACACTGATTGTATTTCCCAAATTTAAGCTTTAGCTATGCTTTATTTTTTAATTTCCGGTTCTTTGTTTTTTTGTTGAGATTGCGGTGTTCGCTGAGAAAGCACTTTTTTGCCGGTTAATCTTGACATAAACCTGAAGAAGTCGCCCATAGGGCCTTTTCTTGTAACATTTTTATATTCATTTTCCAGTATTTCATCTCTTGTTTGAGGTGTTACTGACATGCCGATTGCTTTTCTGTTTACGTATTCACCCACAAGGGTTGATGCCGTATTAACCGTTTGTGCACCGAACAAGCTCGAGTTATAAAGGCTTCTGAACGTATTGTTAAACAGAGATATAAACATTACGTTATAAAACTGTCTTGAAGTTTCCTGTATAGCTCTTTCTTTTGCCTTAAGGATTGCACCCTGTTTGTTTTCGCCGTTTGATTTCTGCATAACCATGTTATGGTTATCAGTCATAAGGAACCACGCAGTAGCTGCGGTTGAAGTATTTTTGGCTAATGCAGACAAATCAGAGTTTGAAAGGCTCGACATTGTAGCAGTGTTAAAGCCTTTGTTAAACTGCAGGTTCATATATTTTGCAAAATCTTCTTTGCTGTAATCGATTTTTGCAATACCCTGATGCGGCCCAAATACAGGCGGCAGTTTAATAAACGGTTTTTTGCTCATTCTTTTTACCGCTGCAGCCACCATTTCATTTTCTTTAGGCCATTGCGGGAGTTTAACTTCGGGATTTATCAATTTTGAAATCGGTTTTGCAATATGTTTGTAAGGTAGTGTAATTGTTCCCCAAATAAACTTGAATGGCTCGGTAATAAAGTCTGCAACCTCTTTTACAACGGGGATACCTTTTTGCCCCATATATATTGTACCTGCATAGACTGTGTCATCAACAATTTTTTGATATTTTTCTGCGGCTTTCGGGTTAACTTCTTTTAATGCTTTTATTGCATTTTCAAAGAGTTTAAGATTTTCTGCACCGTCATCTACCTTAAATCTGTTGTCAAAAGTAAAGGCATATTCTTTTACATTTTCATTAATGAATTTTTTAGCCCTGTTGTAATTTGATGTATTAACTTTACCGTTTTCATCAAGTATTATGGCTTTAAGCTGCTGTGCTTTATCTTCAAGACCGTTGCCTTTCATTGTTTCGAAAAGGTCATTCAAGTTACGGGTGATAACCAGTTTATTTCTTGCGGATATAAAGCCCTGAGCCTGATTGTAAGAAGCAATGTCATTGAAAGAGGTTTTCAGTTTTAAATTTGCAATATGTTCAAAGCTTTTAGCGTATTTGTCAAGCCCTGCTTCTTTTAATACATTTGAAAAATCTTTTGATATGGATTTAACTTTATTTGATTTTTGATAATTTTGGATGACATTTTCAAAGTAGCCGCCTACAACTTCGTCATATTCTTTAAGTTTGCTGATTATCTTGTTGTAGTCTTGTTTTGAAATTTTGTAGTCCACTCTTGTCAATGAATCATAAAGTTTGTCATATTTGTTTGCAAGTACTTTAAAGTAGTCGTTAATCTTAACGTTCTTTGCAATATTTATATTTTTAGCACGTTTTAGAGCAAAACCTAATACAATTGTACCGACAAACCATTTTGCAAGGGTTGAGAAGGTAAGAAGGGGTTTTGAATCATTAACGGCTTTAAGTTTTTCATCAACAGACTTGCCGGTCATATTTACATTGCTCATTTGGGCAAGCGGCATGTCAGCTACGCCGAAGCCATGGAATACTTTAGAACCTTTAAATGCGGGTATGAAAGCTGCTGTTTTGTCATCTGATTTTCCGTCTTTTGGCGGCTGGTAATCTGCAGGAAGCAAGCCCTCTTTTTTGTTCATTTCAATGGCTTCTTCCTTGTTTATCATATGTATTTTTTTACCGTTTGATAATCTTGAAAATGCCTCTGTTATGAGTACGCTGAAGGCTGTAACTCCAACAAAGGTAGCCTTGCTCTTGTTAATCCATTTTGAAAGCGCACCCAGTGTAATCAACTGCAAGTATGCGTTTGAAAGAACACGTTTTGTTTCCTGATTAAAACGGAGTTTTCTTTCTTTTTCAGCCTTTTGCGGATCATCATCACAGAGCCTTGAAAGGTTGTATGCATCATTTGCAAGGAAGAACGCAGGTATAAAACCGGTTACGATTCTTGTTAACGCTCTTTCGTGAACGGCATTGTAGTTGCCAGATTTTGCATCAAACATTTTTAATGCGTTGGACATCAGCCCTGCCGAACGTGTTTTATCCGTATCATATTTATATTTTTGTGCAGATTCCATATATCCGATAAACGAGTTTACAATATCGGGGTTATCGATGGAATTCATTTTTTTCTGTATAAAATTCTGATGTTTTTCTGCTGTTTGTTCTGCAGCTTTGGTAATGTGTCCGCCCAAAAACGATTTTTTAAAGGATTTTGCTATTCTGAAAGGTAAATCGGTAATAGGCGAAGCCATTGCATCAAGCAGCTGTTTTGTCCAGTTTTTTTCCTTGATAACAACAGTAGTATCGTTTTTTGCTTTGACAATATGACCGGCTATTTCGTTCCATTCGCTAGTGTTTGCTTCAAGTTCTACCGGAGCTTTGCCGATATATTTTTCCAGCAATTTTAAACTGTCATGCAGATTGTACTTGTGCTCATTGTATAATGCGAAAGACTTTTTCAGCTGTGACGCGGAAATGCCTTTAAAAGAAACGCCTTTAAAGGAAGAATTAACTGACTCTCTCATTAAAGGCGTTTGCTTATTATCATAAATATTCTTAGAAAGCTTATCTTTTGTCACAAATGACTTTTGTCCGTGACTTATTCGCTCTTTTTGTATAATGTTCGGTTTTTGATTTATTATCATTTTTCCTGCCCATATGTACTTTCGCACAAGAATAAAGGTTTTTCAATGCATTATAAAAAATTTTTAACTTATTTTAATAATGTTGTGGAAACCCGACAATAGCTTAAAGTTTGTGCAACAATTTTTTTGCTATTGTAAATTTTACAATGCAACATATCGTAACATTAAGGGCGGATAAAAATTATCTGTAATTTTGGAACTGCAAAGGTATGTCGTAAGAGTCTTCATTGCCTTTGAGTAGCTTAATTACATCTTGTAAATCGTCTTTGCTTTTGCCGGAAACTCTCACCTGATCACCTTGAATTGATGCCTGTACTTTGATTTTTGAATTTTTGATATCAGCAACAATTTTTTTGGCAAGCTCTGTTGATAAGCCTTTTTTTAGGTTAAAGACCTGACGTACGTTGCCGCCAAGAGCGTTTTCTATCGGCTGCGGGTCTAAAATCTTTATGTTAATATTTCTTTTAACCAGTTTTGTTTGTAAGATATCGAGAATATTTCTCAACTTCATATCATCACCTGTTGTGATTGTGATGCATTTATCCGCTTCCAATTCAATGTCTGAATTTGTATTTTTTAAATCAAATCTTGTTGTTAATTCTCTTTTGGCCTGATCAACCGCGTTAACAAGCTCCTGTTTGTCGAATTCCGAAACTACATCAAAACTGCATTCTTTAGCCATAATAACCTCCTCAATAAACTATCTGATTTTGTTATTATAGCAAATTTTTTTGCGTTAGTCTAAAATTCGTACGCCAGAGCCAGTACCGTAGTTTCTGTTTCTTATGTAGCTTCTTGTGTTGCTTCGATATTCATTTCTTATACCCATGCCGGGGTCAAATTGGCTGTACGGGTCATAAATGGGCGGAGTGTATCCGGTCATTGTTCCGTAGCCGCTGTTAAACATGGTGCCGAGCATATTTCTTAAAAAACCGCCCATACCCCTGTTTGAACTTCTGTTCCAATATCCGTAAGAGGGCGGATAGTATGCCATTGAAGAAGGTTGACCGTAATACTGCGGATAAATTGTCTGTGGAGTTATCGTTTGTGATTGAAGAACCTCCGGATAAGAGTTGTAGTGTTTAGATGCGGTTTTAATTGTTTCAAGCCTTGTTTTTAGGTTACCGCTTTGCATTGCACCGAGCATTTCTTTTTCCATTCTTGTTATGCGCGATTCCGTATCGTCATACTCGTATGTTCTGCCCAGTACTTTTCGTTCAAGTTTGGAAAGCTCTTTGCTTGATATGTTATACATAACCCCCGAATCCATATTATTGGAGATATTTTCCATTCTGGCAGCAAGTGACAGGTTGTTGAATGACTTTTTAAAAAGTTTACGCTCTATCCTAGCCAGTCTTGTATATATATTTTGTTTTTCGTAATTTTTATTAAATAAAGCATATTCTATCTGCGTTATTTTGGGATAACTTTCGTTTATACCCGGAGCCTGATACGGATTGTACGGTACTTCCAGAGGATTTATCCTTAACGGCTGAAATGTTTTTACTTTGTAAGCTTGAGCGGGCATGGCAAAAATAAACAATATTGATAAAATACAAACTATTTTGGTTCTTGTATGCATAATAAACCCCTGTCTAAGATTGCTAACAATACAAACTTAGATAAGTTCTATATTTTATGCATTAGTCAGGTAAATAAAATATTGCGGCTATGTTGAATCTTTTAAAATTTTAATTGTTATATCAAGATCTCTTTCCAGCATATCAATCTGCTGCTGCAAACTTTCTTTGCTGTAAATTGCACCTTCGCCCTGCGCAGCAAGGTATTTTACATAAACCGTTGCTTCGCATCTTAAGGTTGCAACACTTCTTACCTGTGCTGCTATACTTTGCAATTTTGAAAAAGAGATGTAGTATCTTTCAGGTTTGTCCGCATATTTTTGTGCAATGTAGTCAGCATGGTCGATTATTGAGCTGGAAATAGCATTGAATTTTTGTATATTGCCGTTGTTTTGAATACACTTTTGCAATTTTTCCAGAAGAAATATGACATCGTTAAGGTCGTTAATATAAGGTGATGACTTATCTTTTTTTAAAATAATATCTATGTAAGACGGATTTTCTCTCGGTACATTTTTAAACTGTGCCGGGTGGTCAATCTCATCAATGGTTCTGTAAAAAGGCTGTGATTCTTCTGTCGATGTTCGTTTGTATTCAAACTGCATGTTAATATCCGGCAGAGTTCCTCTGTAGCCGGAACCGCTGCAAATGATGATGCTAAGTGCCAATATTAGCAGTTTTGAATAAGTCTTTTTCATAATTTTATTATAACTAAATTTTGCCATGTGTCATATTTTGACTTAAATATGTTTCCAACATATCATATTTTTATGAATTTATTTGATGCAATGGAAAACTCAAACAAACAGGTGCCTCTGGCAGAACTTTTGCGTCCGAAAACTCTTGAAGAGTATCTGGGGCAAAATCAAATTGTCGGAGACAACGCTGCATTTATAAATCTGCTGCGCTCCGGCAGACTTTTTTCCTGTATTTTTTGGGGGCCTCCCGGCTGCGGAAAGACAACTCTAGCAAGGCTCATTGCAACAAATACAAATAGTGAATTTATTGAAATAAGTGCTGTTAATTCAGGTATCAAGGATATAAAGGATTGCGTTGAAAAGGCTAAAGAAAATTTGCGCTACAATAAAAAGACCATACTTTTTATTGATGAAATACACCGATACAGCAAAACCCAGCAGGATGCTCTGCTTCCGTATTTGGAAAACGGTACTTTTTATTTAATAGGCTCAACTACGGAGAATCCGTCATTTCAGGTTGTACCCGCTTTGATATCCCGTGTACAGGTGCTTATGCTGCAGCCGATTGATGAAGAAAATATGTATGCTATTGTACAAAAAGGGTTTACATACCTTTCGGATAAGCATGGGCCTATTATATTGAAACAGCAGGTTATAGACTTTATCGTAAAATATTCCGGCGGAGATGCAAGGCTTGCTTTAAATCTGGTTGAAAACTCATATTTTGCAGCGGATTACAAAGACAATAAAAGATGCCTTTCAATAGAAATATTGGAAAGTCTTGCCCAGGAAAAAACCATCAAATATTCAAGACAAGAACACTACGACATGGCTTCCGCTTTTCAAAAAAGTATGCGAGGTTCCGATAAAGATGCTGCAATATACTGGCTTGCAAAAATGATAGCAGGCGGTGAAGACCCGAGGTTTATTGCAAGAAGGATGATAGTCTGCGCGGCAGAGGACGTTGGGCTTGCTGACCCGAATGCGTTTAATATTGCTACAAACGCCTATAAATCCGTTGAATTGCTCGGTATGCCCGAAGGCCGTATTCCTCTTGCGCTGGCTGTTGCGTATATTTGTGATGCACCAAAGTCGAACAAAGCAATTTGTGCTGTTGATGCAGCGCTTTCAGATATTATGAGCGGGTTGGATTATCCTCCTCCTATGCATTTAAGAGATGCTCATTACAAAGATGCAAAGAAATACGGATTCGGCAAAGGGTATGTATACACTCACGACAATCCTGATTACAAGCAACAGTTTATGCCGGATGAACTTGTGAACAAAAAATACTTTAATTAGGTAAAAAGCCAAATTCAATATTTTTGAATTTGGCTTTAATTTTGGTGTATTTGTGATTATTAAAATTATTATGCGAACTTCGGTGCGGCGTTGTCGATAGCCTTTTCTTCCGCCTTTTCGACGCTTTCCAATTCTTTTTGAGCTGCCGCAAGCTGAGTTTCCAGAGATTTTCTTTCTAGTTCTATCTGGTTTTCCATCTCTTTTATCTGCCTCATCTTGCTTTCGTTTATAGCATTGAGCGATTGATTCATCAAATTTAAACCCATACCCATCGGGGTTGCCATAAAGTTTGCACCGCCGTTTAAAAGACTTCCCATAGATGCCAGAGCGTTTTGAACATTTGTATTGTTCATGTCCCCTCCGCTTTCTTGAAGCGATTTCATTAAACTTGCGCTCATAGCCTGCTGCTGCATTGTGAAGCCCATTTGGAATGCATTACCAATGTTAGAAAAGAGGTTCCGCGTATTGGCTAATGCGCGTTCCAACCGTCCGGCGTTGTCGGATAAGGTTTGTTGTTGTTGGCTCAACTGCATTATCCTCATTTGTAGTTGGTTAACGCGGTTGGTCAACATCAATTTTCGTGCTGTGAAAATTGCATAACCCATTGTTGGTTTTCCTCTCGTGTTTAGTAATTAATTCCTCGTATATAAATAAAAACATTTAGTTTTCAGTAATTGCCTATTTTTTGTTATTTTTGTAAAGATTTCTTAACATTATATAATTTAATGTTAATTATTAATTTCCGCAATTGTATACAGGTTGTATATCTTCGGGTGTAATAGTCCAAACTTGAATGTTATATTTGTCTGTAACATTTTTAAGTCTGTGCAGATATTTTAAATCTCTTTTGTCGTCTTCAATGATTAAAACTATGCCGGCTTTTTTACCTGTGCACGAGGCATAATAAAGCGATTGTCCTATTGCTTCAGCCCATTTGGAGGCAAAGTCAAATTCTATTGCATATTTACCGGTAAGACAGTCTATTCGTGTAGTATCCTGCAGCCGTACCTCTGTTTGTCCGCCGTTAATTCGGCACCAGTAATTCTGGTACTCTTTTTCAAGATAAATGTGAGCTACAGCTGAAGGCGCGTATATGAGGGACAAAAGTAACAATAATAGGCGCACTAATTGCAACCGCAAGACGGACTATAGCTTCCGTCGCAGCAAACAGCGCGTCCGTTGCTGCAGCCGCACACTCCGCCGTGATGAGAACAGCAACCGCCTCTTTGCATCACTGTGTTAGCTATGGCAAATCCGGCACCTGCGCTACAAATCAACAACAAAAAAGCAATTAATAATTTTTTCATAAATACATCCCTCTTATTACTGTTACTTAATAGGGATTATATATTTATAAATATACACATATATTACCTTTATGCAATAGCAGCACAAAAGTACTACTTTGGTATAGTTATTATGTTTGCTAAAAATGCTATAATATTAATGTTTTGATACAATTTATACAGTAGTTAGGAGTTGAAAATGGAAGAGCAAAATGCTAAAAATCAAAAATTATTAATTACACTTTTATTCTGGTTCTTTCTGGGTGGTTTTGGTGCACACAGATTTTACCTCGGATGGAAAAAAAGTGCTTGCGGTATGCTGGCGCTGACTATACTGGGTATGTTAACTGCAGTTATTGGTATAGGGTTAATATTCTACCTTGCAGTATTTATTTGGTGGATTGTTGACCTTGTATTTATTTTGCAGAAAAAGCTCAAATTCGCTGACGGCTCGGATGTTTTAGAATAATTCAGTGTATATAACAAAAAGAGGAAGGCTAAATGCTCTTCCTCTTTTCTTTTGGTATTAAGATTTCTGTTTACTTTTTGAAAATTATTATTAAAAGAATATTATGCAAAGAAAACAAAAAAATGTTAATGTTAATATTCAGTTTGTTGATAACGATTACAGGATAGCGGAATGCACTGAAGCTTATCAACAACTTTTTGATGTGTTATCTATGATAGGTAAAAATATATCAATCCCCCATTTGACAGAAAAGACAAGCGTCTTGTGCTAATCGCTGAAAGTTATGCATAAGAAAATAAACTGTCTTGATAAACTTGTTTGACCAAGCGAACCAAAATTTTTGTCATCCTGAACTTGCAGCTCCTCTTGTTGC
>CALUQO010000047.1 GCA_944322935.1 Candidatus Gastranaerophilales bacterium
AGTTTTGATGAGGTGGCAGCGGCGACCGGCGCTAATGCTCAAAAATTGTTAAAAATTTAACAGCAAATACGTTTTTCGTATTCAGGTATTTTTTGCTGTGTTTCTTTGTGTATCGTAAAGAAGTTTTAGCGGCAGGCAGGTTTTGGCAATCTTTGATTAGCGACACATTTTTTGTTGCGCTGCGGGTATTTACCCCTGGGGCTGCACTGCTGTCAAAGATAAATTCATAAGCAAATGCCCCATATAAGAATATATCTGTATATGAATGTAATTATATAATGTTAGGACATATTAATTAATTTAGAAAAAATGTAAGATAAAAAAATAATTTGCACCCCATTCTTTGACGCAAAGAACGGGGTGCCCTCAAGAAACTTCCGACCAGTTGTTCCGTTCATACAGAAAGTAAATTAAACCCGAGTCTCATAACTCGCAGCCCAAATTGCCGCAAAAAATAAAAATAACAGAAGCGGTATATTGAAAATAATTACGGGCTGCTCAAACAGATGAGACTAATTGTTGTTTAATAAACTTTCTGTAATTCACTTCACAAAGGTCGGCTTTTGAGGTGTTTTTCGTATGAATAGAAAAACTCTGATTATAACGGCTCACTTTGTGAGCCGTAGGGGGTTGCCTTCTTTTGCCGTTGAGCTGTGGCGAAACGTGCAAAATGGCTTCACGACTTCATTATGATATTGCAAATACGATTGTTCTTTTAATAGTGAACTGGGGCGGAGCCCTGATGGAATACAGTTAGAGATTTTTAACGAAGGAATGAAAATTTACCGTACCGAATTTGACATTTTGTGAGTGGACGGAAATTTTCGTTTCTGAGTTTTAAAATCTCTTTTGTACAGCGCCGGTGTTCTTTCTTTTGTGATACTTTTCTTTCTTTGCCTGCGCAACTCAAAGAAAGAAAAGTATCTAAAAAAAATAAATCGTATAATAAATGCACACATTTTTGCGCATAAAAGATTTTACATAAACATTTAAACCGGATTCCCCCATTGTTCAGATTCTGAACACAAACGATTGATGTGTGTCTAAAAAGCCTGATGCTTCAGAATGACAGCAGAATTTTGCGTTGGACAGGTATGCCCAACCGACCTTCCCTCATTGATATTGCCGCTCCCCGTCCGGCCCTCCCTAATTAAAAAATTTGGGGGGGATGGCGTTTTGGCAGACTAAAGCCTGCCATACGGCCTACAAAAAATGTGGTGCAAAGAACGCATAAATCGTATTTTTTATATAATAATTTTTATAGCTTATGAATTTATCTTGGACAGCCGTGCCCGCAAGGGGCGAGGGGTTGAACTGTCTTCCCCACAAAAAGTGGTATGTCGGTTGGGCAAGCTGATGACGCAGGGCAGACTTTAGTCTGCCGTTGCGCAGGGGGCGAGAGGTGCACCGCATTAAATGTGGAGGAATGTATAGATATTAAGTCCATATTTTAAACATCTAAAATTATCACGGACAGTTGTGAGCGGGGCGGCGGATTATATATTAATGACACAAAACGGCTAATGATATGACCGTTTTGCGACTATATATAGGTTATGTGCTGTTTACTGATTTGTAATATATTTTGCTACAGCTTCTTTATATGCAGCTGTGTTGAATCCGCTTTGTATATACTGCGGGTATTGTTTGTTTACATATTTGTACATGGAAACAATTCTTCTGTCTGTAGACGGGTGGTCAGACCAGAAATCGGAATAGTTTGCGCCTATTTTATACATAATTGAAATACCTGCAAGCGGGTTATAGCCTGCTTTTACAAGATAATCCAGACCGAGTTCATCAGCATCGTTTTCCTGTCCTCTGTCCATTTTGCTTTTGCCTGCTTCTTTTGTGTATTCAATGCCGGTGGCAGCTACACTTGTTACATCAACACCGGTGTATCTTGCAAATTTGCCGGCAAAACCTGAACGAGCAAGAGCATTGCTTGCGGCTTGTTTACCTACATTTGCACCAATTTCTGCAGCTGTATCTCTTACAACGCCCTTTATAATATGGTTTGCTACTGCGTGGCCTATTTCGTGACCGATAACAAAAGCGAGTTCGTCTTCGTTTTCGCAATATTTAATCAAACCGCTAAAAACAGCTACAGTGTCAGATGCGTCAGTATATGCGTTTTGGACATTCTGGTCTATCATAACAAATTTAACGGCTGTATCAACAGAGTTTGCGCTAAGTATTTTAGAGCCTATTTTGTTAACAAGTGCACTCATTTCCGCTGCAGACATAGCCGAATAATTTATTGCAGCACCGGTTTTTGTTACCGAGCCTTCAACGGTCGGTGCCTGTGCTATTGACGGAACTGCCGAGCTGAGAGGAACCTGTGCGTTTGCTGAAATATTTGAACATATCAAACATGCAGAAACAGCCAGTGCACAAACCAAAATTTTGTTTTTCTTCATAAGCAAAAATCCTTTCATGTTTATTTATCTACCCACATAATGTGAACCTAAGTCTCTTAATACTGCTCTTTCTTTTAAAATTCAGTTCACTCACAATCTATCGGCAGTTTTGAAAAAAACTTTAATTATTTTTGGCAAAATATTACAAAACAAAAATTTATTTTTGGCAAAAATCTCTTATAGCAGATGTTTAAGTGTACAAAATACAGCTTAACAATCTGTAATATTGTTTTATTTCAAATAATCGGTTATTCCGTCAAGAATAGAATTTATCAGCTGGGTTTTAAAGTTTCTTGAGTTTAAATTGGCCACATCCGATTCGTTTTTAAGGTCGCCTGTTTCAATCAGCACACCGGGGACGGGAGAGGTTTTGGTCGGGCCGGAGGATAAAACCCCTAAAGACTTGGATTTTTGTTCTGTTATACCTCTAAACCAGCTGTGCTCATTGAGATTGTCCACAATTGATTTTGCCAGAACGGAATCCTCCTTATCGAGACCGCCTCTGTTGTTTGCATAAACATGGATGCCTCTTTTTCCGCCGCTTGAATTGCTGTGCAGGCTTACAAAAAGGTCTGTTTTATTTTTTGCTTCGATATTTCTTATTGCTTTCATGGCACTGTATACGGAACCCTGTACATAAATAACCTTTGCACCTTCTTTGGTCAATTTTTCGACCAGCTCATCGGCTATTCTTTGGTTAACAACCCATTCTTCAAGAGATTTACCGCCATTGCCGATAAAGTTGTTTGTTTCAAGATTAGGATTTTGCTTGCTCATAACAGCGTTGCTTGTTCCGGGGTCAAAGTTCACATTAAGGGTGCCGTTTTTTTCTTTGCAGTTCATTGCACCGCCGTGTCCGGGGTTAATGATGATAGTATGTCCTGAGAGTTTACCTTTGCCCGCAGGTGTATATGTTTTTACCAGTGCCGTGATATTTCCGTTTTTGTCAATTTCAGGCATTGGGCGCTTTACGTACCTGAGCTGTCTTTTGGCCGTTTTATTCCAGTCCTCATACAGCGAATTAACAGTCCAGTTTGTTTTATGGCCGTTTAAAAATATTGTCTTTGAGTTATCCATGGGGTTTGTGATATTTGCGGCAGAAGGTTTGCCGCCTTTGTCGGTTTTGTCGGCTTTTTTTACGGAAACTTCTCCTTTTTCTCCAAGTTTTCCGTCTGTCCACTCGTAAGCAAGGTTTTTATACTCTTTAACCACATTTTCATAAGCTGAGGAGGAAATTTCACCTCTGTTTTTTTCTTCTTCCAGATATTTTAACCCTCTGTTGTAAACCTCTGTTGCCGAAATCGCAACAACATCGGGCATTCCGTTTTTAAATATCTCAGAGGCGTTGGCAATATTGTACAAACGGCGTTTGCTCAAACCTGCAGCCGGCTTTTTAACTTTCTCGCCCTTTGCATTTGTCACAACGGAATAATCCTGGGTTAAATTTGCAACGGCTGCGGGGTAATCCTGTTCGTTTAATGCATTGAGCAGATTTTCATTATCGCTTATTGCGCCGATGCCCTTGTTAAATGCAAGGTCAAAAACGGATTCCTTTAGCTTGGACGGCATATTTTTATACGCTTCTTCATTTATTACTGTTTGCAAATCACTTTCGATATCGAGTATATCCTGTGCCAGAAGTGTGTATACCTCGGCATCGGAAAGAGTTCTGCCTCTGTATAAAGAGCGTTCATCAGGCTTTACAAGGTGCCCTACACCAATTGTTTCGTTGCCGTTACGGTCTTTGTAAACAGAATTGTGTAATTGTTCAAACCCGATTAATGCATCAAGATACTCCGTACCCATGCCGGACATTTTTGCAACATCTCCGAGTGTTTCTATATTCTGCGCGGTGTAAGACGGGGGAATCAAAAGGGTATCCTTTGGGTAAATAACGGATTTTGAATCCATACCGTTTTGCGCAAGCAGTCTTCTTGTCGATATGCCGTGCTTTTTGGCTATTCCTGCCGGAGTATCGCCGGATTTTACAACATAAAAAGAGGCATCGCTTTTTTCGATATAATTTTCGCGTTCCGTAGTGTCGGAAGGTTCGTCAACAATAACAATATTATTAGGGTCATTGTTGGCGGTGGAACAGTGTTTTACAACCCCGAGAGTCGGCAGCAGAAACAGACCGATGATTGCGCCTGTTTTAGCCTTGGACAACTGCTTGTTGACATTTTGGGACATAAGTTTTTTTTCTTCCGGTTTATTGTTTTTCTCCGGTTTTCGAGGGTTAAAAGATACTCCGCTGAATGACACTTTCATTATTTGACCTTCCTTGTATATTTGTTTTAAAAAACTCCGCTGCTTTGGCGATTTTTAGGATTTAAAATTTACTACCGTAATAAATGCATAAAATTCTAACCTGCACTTATATTAAAAAAGTACGGCTGCTTTTAAATATTGCTAAATTTTTTATAAACAATTACAAAAGTTTATAATTATTTTACAGTTTGGTATTTTTAATTTAGAATATTGATACGAATGATTGATTAGAATTCTATGACCGAAAAGCGAGACAAAATGGACATTAGTACCAGGGCTGCTATAAGAAAAAGTTTGTTAGAGTATAACGAACTTATAGAAACCATCGCAAAAATTGAGTTTAAAAAGCTCTCTTCGTCTTATCTTATAGATTTTTCGGAACTGGTTAACATAGGTACACAGGTTGTCCATCATTTGTGTTCAACTTCTGATATGACGAATTACAATAACTCATATATTTCTACAGCCATAAAATGGGCTATCAGAAACGAAGTCAGAAGAAGATACAAATGGTATTCTCAAAAAACAAAACAGGACATATCCGCATTGTCCGAAGATGCAGAAACAATGCATGATGATATAAGAGAGGCCGTGTACAAAACCATTTTGTCCATCGACGAAATGGCGGAAGCGGAAAACCCGACACAAATTAAAGACACCGCCAAAACCCCTGCAGAACTTGCTGATTTTCACGAAATGAGCACAGCCATAAAAGAAGCGATGAAAAAACTTCCCCAGAGAGAACGTGACCTTATTGAGGCAAAATTTTTCCATGATAAAAAACTTAGAGAACTCTCTGAAGATTTTAATATTTCTCCGTCTCGTATTTCAAGGATAATTCAATCGGGTTTAAACAAGATAAGAAAAGAGCTTGAAAAAAATCATTTGGCCTGATAAAAATTATTCTGTTTTTTGGTCTGGAATATACATAAGAATATCATTCGGCGTACATTCCAGCGCCCAGCATAATTTGTTTAATGTTTCAAATTCTATTCCCTTATTTTTGTCATGATACAATTTATGAACTGTTTCATAACGGACGCCGGCAATTCTGCTAACCTCTGCAATTGAAATTCTTTTTGCACCCATTAATGTAGACAAATTATTATGAATCATATTTTGGATTGTAACAGTTATGACAAATAGAGTTGATAATATCTGTTATGGCAGATAGAATATTATGTTGTGATATAAAAATAGGAAATATAACTTAACAAAAAAGGAACAAATAATGACAAAACCCGAAAAAGAAAAAGAACCTAATGTTTACGAATCGGACGAATCAGATTTTAACGAGCTGTTTGAGTATCTTGATGATATATTTATCGATATTGTTCAACTAAAAGGATTTATGTCAATGTTGAAAGTGCTGGAGCAATTTAAGGACAAAAGGGGCAAAATAGATTTTGATTATATAGAAACCTACGTCCGAAGCAAGGCATATAATGTCAGAAAGAAAAAAGATAAAGTTGATGCCGGTATTGAAGAAATACAGCAAGAAAAAGCAGAGGCCAAAAAACGGGTTGAACTTTAGTCTTTCTGCTTTTTAAATCCGTTATCAGGGTCTATGTTTCAATAATCAGTATTCCGGTGCAATATAGTTCAAGTTCACAAATTTTTACAAAAAACAATTTTTTTAACTCGGAAAAATTCGCAGGTTTCTTTTAGGTGCCGTTGTTATCCCGGAAAATCCGACACATCGTCTTCCACAATTTCAAAATCTCTTTTTTGCCAGCCCTTAAATCCGCCGACAAGTTCCATCACGGGATAACCTTTATCGGAAAGCATATAAGCCGCCTTTTTGCTGCGCTGACACAAAAGCGAATAGCTATAGACTATGTTAACCTTATCTTTTGAAAATTTTACAAGCTGCTGTTCAAGCTGTTTGAAGGGCACATGCAGCGCATAAGGTATATGTCCTTTTATGTAATCGTCGTAATCTCTTATGTCAAACAGATTAAAGTCTTCGAGATGTTTTTCTTTCAATTTCATTAAGCGGTCGGGGCCTATTGTATAAGCAATTTGGTCCAAAAAATAGTTGCGGGCTTTGTGTGTGTCTTTTACTGCGTTTAAAAATTCTTTATCGTCCATGTGATACTCCCTGTTTAAATTAAATTTTTGATGAGTTTAATTTAAAGGAAAGTATCAAAATTTACATTGAACAAGCCGGCTAGCCCGCTTGTATCAAATATCAGAATCTTTCTTTGTTCTGTTTTTCTATAAAGCTTTTAACCCCTGCCGTTATAATCAAATCCGGCTCTGTATAAACAAATTCGTATAACTTAGCCATGCCGGCATCATATTTACCCTGCTCAATCAAAATAAGCCCCTGCATAACCAACCCGAGAGGATTGGCAGCGGTATCACGCCGCCAGCGTTTTAGCTGTGTATCAAGAATATCCAGTCTGCTGTATACAGCGACCAAATCCTGATAATAATTAAAATTCATAGGGTTAAGGTTCACTGCCCTTTGCAATGTGTCTTGCGCCAGGGCCGGATAACCTATTTTCATATAACAATTGGCAAGATTTGCATAATACACTGCGCTTGCCTGTGTATCAGGGTCAAGAAGCACAGCCATCTGAAACTCTTTTATTGCCGCTGCATAGTATCTGTCCTGCATATAAATTACCCCGCGGTTGTTGTGGTTAACCGCATTTTTTTGCGCATCAATAGACACAACACCGTATTTGGTCGGTACGGCAAAGGCCGCCGCGGGCATCATAATAAAAAGACATATTACCGTTAAAATTTTAGCGCAGTACAATTTCCATACCTTCTTTGGGCACAATGCAATTTTTACAACTATTAGTATAATGTTTTTCTATCTCATGTAAAAATTCATCATTATAATTGGGGTCAAAATGGAAAAACGCAAGGTTTTCCGCCTTGGATTGTTGGTAAGTATCAAGCGCCATATCAAAAGTAGAATGTCCGTAACCCTGCTTCGGCGCACAGGTGTTAAGGTATTCTTCCGTTGTGTACTGGGCATCGTGGATTAAAAGGTTTGTGTTCCTTGCAAACAGTGCTAGTTTTTGGTCAGCCCCTATATATCCTTCCGTGTCGGTTGCATAAACAAGGGACTTATCTTTATAAGCAATTTTGTATATCATAACGCCTTCTTTAGGGTGAGAGCTTGATTTTAAACAGCTTATAACAACCTCTTCATCCTGTGGGAGAGCGTCTTCTTCTTTTTCCGTTTTTATCATATCGGGGGTATTGTCATTTTCATCAAGAATAAGGGCATAGTTGTCGTTTATGTCATAAAAGCTGAGTTTGGCATTTATTTCGTTAAGTCCTAATGGAAAAGATTTTTCAAAAACAAGCTGGGAAATTACCGTATCAAGACCTTCTTCATAAGCGGAAAAGCCCACAATATTAATATTGGAATCTTTCTGGTGAATCGGTTTAAAAAACGGAAGCCCCATAATATGGTCGTTATGCAGATGACTTAAGAGGATGGTCGCATTTATGGGTTCTTTATGCGCTTTTGCAATATGTTCCTGCATCAGCTCATTACCGCAGTTTATTATCCCTGTTCCCGCATCAAGAATAATAAGGTGGTTGTTAACATGTACTTCAACACAGGCAGTGTTGCCGCCGTATTCCATAAAATTGCGTTCGGGTTTTGGGTGGCTGCCTCGTACGCCTCTGAATTTGACTATGAATTTATCTTTTGAATCTATCATTTGTAAACTCCTGTTTTAATATAGTCAATTAGCATCACAGTAAGTTAATACCGCAGTCATTTGCCGGCATAAAGCATAACAGCCGCCATAAACCTATTTTACACTATTTTTGCATAATAACAACAGTATTATGGTCAGAGTCTTCGCCCTTTAAAGTTGATGCCGAAAAGGTCATAAGTTTAGCTTTTTTTTGAATTTCTTTAAGCCTTGTTTCCCTGAAATCAAAAGTAAAAATAACTTTGTCCTTAAGATTGTTTATTGTTATTATCCTGAAAGCATTGGGATAAGTAACAAGAGAAGGTGTGCTGACATGCAGTATATGCCCGTTTTGATAAATTTTTGCCGCGTGGTAATGACCGGTAAATACGGCAATAGGCATATCATATTTGTCTAATATTTTTTGCATATCCTGAGCATTAATTATGCGGTGGTGAAAGCTGGGATAAGGCTCTTGCAGAGGGAAATGCATAAATATCAAAGGGATTTGCTGCTGGAGTTTTGCTTTCGAAAGTTCAGTATCAAGCCAATCTAATTGTTCCTTAGGCAGTTCGCCGTTTGATGTTATTCTTGTATCGATTGACGGGTCAAGTATTATTGCTCTGTAGCCGGCTTTTGGGATAAATGAATAATAATAGGAACCGGATTTCATATTTTGGTTATGCTCTTTAACATATTCAAAATATTTGTCTTTGGTAAATGTAGTTCCGACAGCAGCGTCATGGTTGCCAAAAGCAAAGTACCACGGAGAATGCAGCCGGTTCATTTGTTTGCAGGCCTTTTCCACGAGTTCTTTTCTGGGTTTATCCACAAGGTCGCCTGTCTCTATAACAAAATCAATATTTGGCGTTTCGTTAATCTGTTCAATAGCGTCTTCAAAAAGCTCTTGCGAACTTGCAAGAACTTTGTAGCTTGTATCAACATTTTTGTTGGACAAATGAACGTCTGAAATTTGCGCAAATTTCAGAGTTTGGGCAAAAGAAAACGTATTAACCCCAAAGTATATTACAACACCGAGAATCAGACAGAAAAATATATTCCCGAAAAAATGATTTTTCTTTTGTTTTTTGTTATTTTTTTTCTTTTTTTTAGGCATTTTTTTCTCCTAAAAGTTATTAATATTTGCTTCTTCAACAATTTTATTGATTAAATCTTTATCGAAATCAGTCTTTTGGTTGACCAGCTGCACAAGGTATTCTATATTGCCGGCGGGCCCTTTTATCGGCGAAAAAGTCAGCTGCAAAGGGTATAATCCAATGTTTTGAGCATATTCAACAACCTCTGTTATTACTTTTATATGGGTGGATTTTTCCCTCACAACTCCGTTTTTACCGACCAGCTCCTTGCCCGCCTCAAACTGCGGTTTTATAAGAGAAACAATCTCCTGATTATCGGGATTCATCAATTTTTTAATATTATCCAACACTTTTGTTATGGAAATAAAAGACAAATCCATTGCACAAAAATCCGGCAAAACATCGTTTTCATCATAGATTTCCAACCTGTCACAGTTTTTTATATTGGTGCGCTCAACCACCTTTACACGATTGTCGTTTCTGAGTTTCCAGGCAAGCTGCCCGTAGCCTACGTCAACGGCATAGACCTTTTTAGCATTATTTTGCAGCATACAATCAGTAAACCCGCCTGTTGAAGCACCTGCATCAAGACAAACACGGTTGTTAAGATTTATACCAAAGGCTTTTATTGCCTTATCAAGTTTAAGCCCGCCTCGTGACACAAAAGGCAGTGATTTTATTTCTATCCTTGTTGTTTCCTTAAGCTCAAGCTGATAGCCTGATTTTGTAATAACTTCGTCGTTAATTTTAACGTCACCTGCCATTATCGCGCCTTGGGCTTTGCTTTTTGTTTCAAAAAAACCTTTATCAACAAGTATTTTGTCTAATCTTTCTTTGTTCTTTGCCATAGGTTTATTATGTCATGAACAAGGAAAAGATATTAATTTATAACAGAGTTCTTACAAAGGTCGGGGGGTAATCAACATTATTTACCGCGTAAGCGGTGTGAGCGAATTTGCGGACGGACGCTGCGACTGAAAGGACCTAGTCCGGTAAGCGAGGTACGAAGTGAGCAAAAGCATAGCGTAGCGAACGGCAGTACCGAGCGTAAAGCAAATTCAAGACAGCGGCTCTGCCGCAGGAATACGGCTAAACACTGTTAGTTTTTAGGGTAAATTTTGACAGACCGTAACGTAGTGAAGTGGATGCAAAATTTATTCTAAAAATTTACAGTGTTTTTTGATTAGCGTCTTTTTCTTTCTTGCTTGAGTCGTTGGCAAGCCGAAGGCGAGCCGTACGAATCAGGATGCTCGTAGAGTATTGCGATACTTTTCTTTCTTTTCGTCAAGAACTCTGTCGAGAATTGACTAAATGTCAATTCGAGATAGAGGCAGGCTAAGTGAGAAACAAAGTTTCTCCGTGCCGTAAAGAAATTAAGAAAAGTATCTAAAGAAAAAATAAAAACAAAGATTTATGCTTTATGTACCCACCCATTCTTTGAAAAGAACTCTGTTCAAAATGATTAAGTATTATACTTTAGAGTTCTTGCAAAGGTCGGCTATGATGCTACATGCATAAATAACAATGTTATTATCTTAAAAATGTCCTACTGATTGATTACGTTTTTTGGGGGACAGATTGAGGTCAGCCGGCAACAATTGCGACACTAAATTAGATTACAAAAACAAAAAACCAATAATCAAAAAATTCGCTTTTACATTAATGTTAACATTATTCATTGTTAATTTTTATA
>CALUQO010000048.1 GCA_944322935.1 Candidatus Gastranaerophilales bacterium
ATTTTTTCTTGAGAAAGTTTATTGAACAAGTACGCACAAACAACATTGTTATGGGTTAAAGGCGGTTCAGAGCCCCCCCCAGACTTGGCTTAAACAGTTGGGAAACAAGAGATTTATAGATTTTATATTATTAACGTTTCTACCCATAAACTTTACCTCTATGTTTAATTGCACCTATATTCTTAATTCCCATTTTTTTGATTTTATAACATTTTTTTTGGATTTATTACAAAATTGTTACAAAAACGGAATGATGTAATCCCTTAAAAAGATGATTTTATTAGGGTTTTAAGGTGATTTGTATTTTTTTATTTTTTAAAGGGGTAATCGTAATTTTTTAGGGGATGTTAAATTTTGTGACAGAGTTTGATAATAGATTAATAGTAAAGGCAGGCTAAAGTCAACCCTAGGCTGCTATTAGTCCGCGCGCATTTTCAATAATTACCTCAGCATATTAAAACCTGAAATAAATAAACGGGTTGTAAGTAGATGCTGCAATTGTGGCTGATGATAGCAAAAACAAGAGCAGCAGCCATATATTTACTGCACCGTAGAGAAGTTTGTTTTCCTTATTTATGTTTAAGATGTTTTTAAATATCGGTATTGAACAAATAATCGCCGCAATGAACATAATAACTTCGTAAGTGTCAATATAATAAGGTAAAGCGTAGGAAATATCGTGAACAGTGGCAAGACCGAACATATTTTTGATATAAGTAAAAGCATAGCCTAAATCATCAGACCTGAATAAAACCCATCCGAGCACAAAGACAAAAATAGCATAAATGTGCTTTGTAAAATTAATCCAGAAGCCTTGAACATCTTTATGCCATCCGGTAATTTTTTCAAGAATGATAAAGAAACCGTTCCAAATACCCCAGACAATAAAAGTCCAGCTTGCGCCGTGCCATAGACCTGTTAAAAAGAAAACGACCCCGAGATTAAAGCATGTTCGTTTTAGAGAACATCTGCTGCCACCTAATGGTATATACAAATACTCTTTAAACCATGTTGACAGAGAAATATGCCATCTTCTCCAAAATTCTGTAATGGACTTAGAAATATATGGATAATTGAAGTTTTCCATAAATTTAAAGCCAAAAATTGCCCCTAACCCAATAGCCATATCGGAATATCCTGAGAAATCAAAGAATAACTGAAATGAGTAAGCAATTGCCCCGAGCCATGCAACAAGAGGAGTAAATGTGTCAGGAGCCTGTATAAATATTTTGTCGGCAATTGCGCCCATGGTGTTAGCAATAAGCATTTTTTTTGATAACCCGATGATAAAACGCTTAACCCCGTATTGAACTTTGTCAAAGTTAACCTCACGTGAATCGATTTGTTCGGCAATATCGTGATATTTGACAATAGGGCCAGCAATTAATTGAGGGAATAAACAGATGTATAAAGCAAGTTTGTAAAAATCTATTTGAGCTTTGCACTCGCCTCTGTACACATCAATAAGATAAGACATAGCCTGAAATGTATAAAAGGAAATGCCGAGCGGCAGAATAACTTCAACAAATTTTATATCAGAAGAGAAGATGTGATTGATGTTGTCTAAAAGGAAATTAAAGTATTTAAAATAAGCGAGGAAAGCTAAATTAACAATGATAGTTAGAATCAGAGATAACTTTTTATATTTAGTCCATTTTTCAATGGCAATGGCGCCAAGATAGTTGACAATTATAGTAAGCAGCATAATAGCGAGATATCTCGGCTCGCCCCAGGCGTAGAAAAGAATACTTGCGGCTAAGAGAATACCGTTATGGAGTTGTTTTTTAGAGCACAAATAAATCAAGCACACAATGGGCAAGAACATATATACAAAAGTCATTGATGAAAAAAGCATTTAGTTATTCCTTATTAAATATTTGGTGTAATCGATGAATATTTCCATAAGTTATACAGAATATTAAAATATCGGGTTTATAGTTTAATATTTCATTTTTGTAATATTTCATAATTTTAAATTCATTTCCCGCTTTAACTCCTATTACATTGTTGTTTCTAATTCTTTTAACATGTTTAAAAGTAAAAGGAATAAATTCGCATAGATTTTCGGACATACTTGTTCCTAGAAGTACTACTTTTAAATCTGCTCCATTTGGATAAAAATAGTCTTTTCCAAATTTTAATGGTTTATTATGTATTTTTACACTTAATCTTTTAAAATCTTTGTGTCTGTAATATCTATAATCTGTATCTAAATATTTTTTACATCTATTATTTGATATTCCAACATATTTGCAAGTCTGTCCGAACCCGAACTCTCTGTCAAAATCACCTCTTACTTTTTTATTGTAGAAATAGTTAAAGTCTTCAGATGTTAATATTTCTATGTTCGGATAGTCTTTCTTTATGTTTTGCATTAAACTTCTATAGCCTACAAATGCTCCATCGTCAGTCCAATGGTGTTCTGTTTTGAAATATACTAAATTTTCTTTAGACTTTTGTTGAAGTTCCCTAAGTGGATAGCTGATTTTTATATCAGAATATTGATTTATGTATTTAAATAAGTCTATATTATTATAGTTTTTAGATGATTCATCAATTGGAATATTATATATAAACTCTTTTTCTGGAACTATAAGTATATATAATTTTATGTTGTTATTGCGACAAAATTCATTCAGTGTTTCTAGATATGGAAAATTTCTTTTTATAATTTTTTCATTCATTCCTTTATACCACAAGTTAAACAACATTTTGTGTTTTTTATCAATAAGACCTTTTTGTGGATAATAATAATTTTGTGCAATTGCATATTTTATATCTGAATAACTTTTTAAAATAAATTTTCTCAAATAAAATCTGTCATTAAACCAATTGTCAAAGTCGTTTCCAAAGCTAAAGTTAATTTTATTTTTATAAATAAACGGTTTAAAATTAGCCAGCATTCTGTTTTCTTTTTCTGATTTTTCAGTTTTCGTATCAATATTACTCATAGGAATAAACAAAATAACAAAGAAAATCAAAAGAAAAATAATGTCCATCCTTGAAGCATTGTTCAAAGATTTAAAATCCGCAAGGTAAGAGGTGAGCTTGTAAGCAAGTAAAAAGCTCAAAACAGCTATAACAATAAGCACTTTAATATCAAATTTGGTCGGTGATTTTATATTGACAGGATTGTTATAAATAATAGAAAACGTATCCTTTTGCGGATAAATGATTAATTTATCTCCGTCGATTTTTAACGTTGCTCCGTCAGCGGAAAAAGCTTTTAAATCGTCAAGTTTGTACTTACCGTATCTTAGTTGAAATCCGCTTATAGCAAGGGTTTTGCGGGGATTCGGGGGGGGGGGCTGAATGCTTAATTTTACACGTTTGGCGCCGTGCACACGGTTTATAAAGAGTTCGACAAAATCTGTTTCATCAAGATTTTTTTCCACAACTCCGTATTTAACTTTCTTAAAGTCATTGTTGTCTTTTTTGTTTAAAAAGACCTCAAATTTTGTGTTGCCGGCACCTTCAGCATTAAAAGAAATTTGCAGAGGATTAATGCTAAACCACAGCCTGTTTGTAAGTGTTATACAAACAAAAGTAATAATTATACTTAAAATAGTTCTTTTTCTCACATCATCTATCCCCATCCGTAACAAAACTCATACTAAATAAAACATATTAGCATGTAAAGGTTTTATGTTGAGTTATTGCGATTACATTTATGTAACAGATACGGACTCACAACACAGAGTTATGAATCCTTTAAGGAATCAATAGCGTCTTCCATATCGGTTGCTTTAAAAATATAAGAGCCCGCAACCAGTGAGGTTGCTCCGAGTTGTTTGCAAATTTTTGCTGTTTCTTTATTTATCCCGCCATCCACCTGTATAATCAGGTTTTCGGGTGCATTTTGCTTAATTACCGGTATTTTTTTTGCACAATCAAGCATGAAAGACTGTCCGCCGAATCCGGGTTCTACTGTCATAATAAGAACCATATCAACCATTAGAAGGTATTTTAAAATTTCCTGCGGCTCCGTGTCGGGCTTTATTGAAATTCCGGCAAGTATATCGTGTGATTTTATGTGAGATATTATATCTTCTGTCAAATCTTTTGCTGCTTCGTAATGGAATGTAATTATATCAGCACCTGCATTGACAAAATCCTCTATATAATTTTGCGGATTTTCTATCATCAAATGCACGTCAAGAGGTATTTTGCAGTGCGGTTTTATTGCTTTTACTACAGGAGCGCCTATTGTCAGGTTAGGAACAAAATGTCCGTCCATAACATCAACATGTATCCAGTCTGCACCGCATTCTTGAAGCTCGGTAACTTCGTTTTCAAGATTTGCAAAGTCGGCTGAAAGTATGGATGGCGATACTATAATTTTACTCATTCAGTGTTCCTTCCGTATTAATAATACCTAATTTTTGACACGCAATAAATGCAGCCTCCTGTTGAGCTTGTTTTTTGGTTTTTCCGCTTGCCTGTGCAAGTTCTTCTCCGTGATAAGTAACTTTTATTGTAAAAGTTCTGTTGTGGGCTGCTCCCGTTGTTTTAACAAGTTCATATTCTGGCAAATCTTTGTTTTTGCTTTGAGTATATTCCTGTAAAATAGCTTTTGCATTATAAACTGTTCTATTAGCAGCAATATCGTCTATCAACTCTGATAGGTTATCTGTTATAAATTTTTTTAAGGTAATTTTATTTGATGACAGGTATAACGCCCCGAAAAGAGCTTCCATAACGCATGCCTGAATAGATTCAAGCTTTTTGCCGCCGCATTTTTCTTCTGCTTCACTTACTTTTATATATGGTTCAATATTTAGTTTTAGTGCTATTTTGTGTAAAATTTCATCACTAACCGCAACAGCTCTTATTTTGGTTAGATCACCTTCAGGGGAATCAGGAAATTTTTCATACAAATAATCCGTGATGACCATTTTTAAAACGGCATCGCCCAAAAATTCCAGCCTTTCATAACATTTATTATAAGAAAGGTTGTTTTCCTTCGTATATGAACTATGTGTGAAGGCAATCTGTACGAGTTCTTGTGAAAACTCGTTAAACCCTAGACTTTTTATAAAATTGTTCAATTTCGTGTCACTACAGTCCGACTGCATGAATCGCCTTTCTGGCAAAACTTATGAAATCTAATGTAAGCTGGTTGCTGGCAACAAAATAGTTAAAGTAAAAGTAAGCAACAGGTGTGCTGAACAGGTAGCTGTCTGCTCTGTCTAGAAAACCACCGTGTCCTGGGAGCGAGTTGCCGGAATCTTTTACTCCTGCATCTCTTTTTATTAGTGATTCTGCAAGATCACCAATTTGTGCAAATGCAGTAATTAATATACCAGCAATTAGAGCTTGATACCACTCTATATGTATTATAAATCCAATTAATAGAGAGGCTGCGATTGCAAGTAAAGAGCCCCCAACTGCACCTTCTACTGTCTTTTTGGGGCTGACAACAGGTGCAAGCGGAGTTTTGCCGAATTTTGAACCAAAAACATATCCTCCTACATCTGTCATTAGTATTGTAAAGAATAATAGCACTAGAAAACCCAAGCCGGAGTTCATTTTTATACTGAAAAAGCCTAAAGATGAATCCATGTTGAGCTGTCGTAACAAGATGACAAAGCAGGGAAGCCAGCCGCCATATATGAAGCCAAGTACGGTAGTTGCAACGTTTGCAATATACGGCTGGCGTCCTTTGCATAAAACAAGTGTGAATGCCCCTATTGTGCCAAATGTTAGCACTACCGGAACTAAATCAAATCTTTTTAACGCAGTTAGGATTACAAAACAAATATCGGCTACTATTATTAGATGTAAAAAAGGTCTGAATCCTTTTTTTTCTAATATACTGACGTATTCTTTTGACCCAATATATGCAACGTACATAACAAGCAGCATCAAAGGTATGCCGCCTGCGATAACACATCCTAGTACAAGAAAACCTATAAGTATCCCTGTAATAAGTCTTAATGTACTGTTATTAAAAATTTTTGAGATAGCCACTATACTGTCATAACCTCTTTTTCTTTTTCTGCAGCATGTTCATCAACAATTTTTACATATTTATCAGTGATTTTTTGAATTTTATCCTGATTGTCTTTTACTGCATCTTCAGGGAGGTTTTCAGCCTTTTCTATTTTTTTGAGCTCATCAGTCATGTCGCGTCTGATATTTCTTATTGCTACTTTAGCTTCTTCGCCTATCTTTTTAACATCTTTAGATATTTCTTTTCTTCTGTCTTCCGTAAGCGGCGGGAAAGTCAATCTTATAACTATACCGTCAGAGTTTGGAGTAATACCCAATTCCGCTTTAATCATTGCCTTTTCAATTTCTTTAATTATCGTTTTGTCGTATGGTGTGATAACAAGTGTTTGGCCATCTTGTACGCTTACCTGTGACATTTGTCTTAATGGTGTTGGTACTCCGTAGTAGTCTACAACAACTTTATCAAGTATAAGCGGATTTGCTCTTCCTGTACGGATTGCTGCAAATTCCTTTTTAAGTGCATTGATAGCTTTTTCCATTTTATCTGTGCCATTGGATAGCATTTCTTCTACTGTCATTTTTATTCTCCTACAATAGTACCTAACTTTTCGCCTCTTAAAAGTTTTGCAATACTGCCCTTAGCTGCAAAGTCAAATACAATAATCGGTATATTGTTTTGTTTGCAAAGCGCACATGATGCAGTATCCATAACTTTTAGACCTTTAACAATTATATCATCATAAGATATTCTGTCATATTTTTTTGCATTCGGGTTAATTTTGGGGTCATCTGAGTATACCCCGTCAACACCATTTTTAGCCATAAGCATAACCTGTGCATCTATTTCAGAGGCTCTTAATGCTGCAGCCGTATCGGTTGTAAAAAACGGGTTTCCCGTGCCTGCTGCAAAAATAACTACTCTGTTTTTTTCAAGATGTCTTATTGCTTTAAACCTGATATATGGCTCAGCTATTTTATCCATATCAATTGCCGACTGAACCCTGCAAGACACATTGAGTTTTCTCAACGCACTTTGTAAGGCAATGGCGTTCATAACTGTAGCCAACATTCCCACGTAATCTCCTGAGGCTTGATCCATACCAAGTTTGGCACTGTTTTTCATTCCTCTGAAGATGTTTCCGCCGCCGACAACAACTGCGATTTCTGCACCCATGTCATGTGCTTCTTTTATTTCATTTGCAATCATTTCGACCGGTTTTTGGTCTATACCAAATTCTTGGTCACCGAGCAAAGCCTCACCGCTTACTTTTAATAATACCCTTTTATATTTTAATTTATTGTCCATGTTTTATACCTGTGGATTTTAAGTATACAAATGATTATACCGAAAAACGTTGTTTTCTGCAAAATTTAGTTATTCATTATCTGTACAAAACTAACATTTCTTTTTATGTTATTTAAGCCCGCATAGTTTATGTATAAATAGCCATCTTTAGCTGTAAGTGTAAACTCTGTTGTTGTTCCCTTTTTTTCAGTTGTATCAAAAAGGTAGTATGGTTTTTCATAAGTAGTGTCAACCTTTTTAAATAAATAATATTTTACTGGAATGTAATCAGAGAAATTATCCTGTTTTGGAGTAAAAGCAAATATCGAAAACATTTGACCTTGATAAGTGAATGTTTTTTCTATTTCATAAGTGTATGAACTTAGTTCCTGCGGTGTGTTTACCTGAATTTCTGTGTTATCACTTGTTATTATTAAATCTTCACTTGTTTTGACAGTAATTTCGTTTTTTTCATTTAATTTTTGTATTGCTTCTAAATTTGCTTTTGCTGCTTTTTGTTTCTCCTCGGGGAATGTATCCATCAGATTGTAGTCATAACTTGTTATATATTTTTTTGCTGCAGGAGGAAGTTCTCTTTCATGTGACATTTGTTTTATATTTTGAGGTTCATTTTCTTGTGTTGCTGCATTAATACCATTATTTGAGTTATCCAAAATTTGAGTGTTGCTTGCATTAGTCGGAGCTTGTCCGAATACAATTTTTCTACCATCTTTTAACTGTATACTCTTGGCTCCGTTTTGTATTTGGTTGCTCTTTTGCATATTGTAATACCGGTTATTAAGCTCTCTAAGTGCTTCTATATTTTTTTGTTTAGTTTTTTTGTTGGATACATTGTATCTTGTTGTTGCGTCAAGTGTTATTACAACAACAAAAATCAATAGCACCATTGTTGCAATTATAATGTATTTAATGTTTTTATACATTTTACCCCTCTTTTTAATATAAAAAGGGAACCTGTAAAAACAAGTTCCCTTTTTAGTATAGTATTTATACAGAAGCTTTTTCTTCTTCTGAAACACCTTTAATTGTAAGATTTACACGACCTTTGTCATCGATTTTTATTACTTTAACAATAACTTCATCACCGACTTTGAGGTGTGGTTCGATTGATTCGATTCTTTCCTGGCATACTTGAGAAATATGAACCATGCCGTCTTTGCCCGGTGCAAGTTCAACAAATGCGCCGATAGGAATGATTCTTACAACTTTACCTTTTCTTATCATTCCGACTTCAGGCTTAAAGGTAATTGCATCAATCATTCTGATTGCGATGTCAGTACCTTCTTTATCGTTGCTTGTGATTGTAACCGTGCCGTCATCTTGGATATCAATTTCAGCGCCGGAACATTCAATAATGTGTCTGATATTTTTGCCGCCGGGTCCGATTACTGCGCCGATGTCTTCGTTAGCAATTTTCATTGTGTGAATTCTCGGTGCATAAGGTGACATTTCCTTAGCCGGCTCTGTGATTACTTCTCTCATCTTACCTAAAATATGTAATCTACCTTCTTTAGCTTGAAGCAATGCTCTTCTTAAAGTTTCGTTAGAAATTCCTTTTGCCTTCATATCCATTTGAAGAGCTGTGATACCTTCATCATTACCTGTAACTTTAAAGTCCATATCACCTAGGAAGTCTTCGATACCCTGAATATCTGTTAATACGATATCTTCATCAGGTTCTTTAATAAGACCCATTGCAACACCGCCAATCATGCATTTTACTGGAACACCGGCGTTCATTAATGCCATTGAGGTAGCGCATGTTGAACCCATTGATGTTGAACCGTTAGATTCTAATACATCGGAAGTAACTCTGATAGTATAGCCAAATTCTTCCTGTGAAGGCAGCGCCGGAACATTAGCTCTTTCTGCTAAGTGACCGTGACCGACTTCACGTCTTCCAGGCCCCCTTAATGGCTTAACTTCACCTACAGAGAACCCAGGGAAAATATATTTGTGCATAAATGTTTTTTTAGTTTCAGGATCAACACCGTCAAGTTCTTGAGCCATTCCAGGACCTGCAAGTGTTGCTACTGACATAATTTGAGTTTGACCTCTTGTGAATACTGCAGAACCGTGAGCTCTTGGTACAACTCCGACTTCGCACCAGATTGGACGTACTTCGTTGAATTTACGTCCGTCAGCTCTAACTCTTTCTTCTTTAATCATTTTTCTCATGACTTTCTTTTCAAGAGCTTTAAATTCCTCTGCAACAAAGTCTATACCAGTTTCGGCCATCATGATTTTAGCTTCGTGATCATCGCCGTATGAGTCAAACTCTGCTTTTACCATTTTTTTAGCTTCTTCGAGTTTAGCTTTTCTGCCTTCTCTGTCAAAGTCGTGATAAGCTTCTGTAACTTTGTCATAAGCTATTTCATTAATGATTTTTGCGATAGTAGTTGTGTCGTAAGGGTTAACAAATTCTGGTTTTACAATACCGCAGTCATTCATAAATTGAAGTTGAAGTTCGCATTGTCTTGCGATTTCTTTTTGTGCAAATTCAACAGCGTTCATAATATCATCTTCTGTAACGAATTTTGCACCTGCTTCAACCATGATTACGGAATCGTGAGTACCGGCAACTACAATATCAATATCTGATTTTGCTGCATCTGCATATGATGGGTTAGCAATAAACTGACCGTCGATTCTGCCTACTCTTACTGCCCCGATAGGGCCTTCGAAAGGTGCTTCCGTCAACATTAATGCAGCTGATGCACCCAGCATGGCTAAAGTGTCAGGCTGGTTTTCGTGATCCAAGCTTACTAATTGACCTACGATTTGTACGTCGTTTCTATATCCTTTAGGAAATAGTGGTCTTATTGGTCTATCTATTAATCTTGAAATCAAAATTGCTTTATCAGAAGCTTTGCCTTCGCTTCTGTTATAACCGCCGGGAATTCTGCCGACAGCTGACATTCTTTCTTCATAATCAATCAATAACGGGAAAAAGTCTATCCCGACTCTTGGTTCAGGGCTTACTACAGCGTGAACCAGTAACATTGTGTCGCCGCAACGGACAACTACCGAACCGCTCGCTGATTTGGCATACTTTCCTGTTTCGATAGTAACCACTTTGTTACCTACAGGAATTTCAATTCTTTTAACATCTACCATGTTTTTTTCCTTTTTCTTTTTCTACTTTCACTTTATGTGTTCACACTTAGTATATATTAAACAAGAGGTTTATACAAAATCTTCCGGATAAAATTAATACAATCTATTAACATTTTTGAAATATTAGAGCTATTACCATGCACTCAGTATTTGAGTGCGATGTATTATTGAAGGTGTGGCTTTTTGGGGAGAGTGATAATATTTATTATGTAAAATTGAAAGAAATAGATTCTTTGCTTCGCTCAGAATGACGGATTATTTTATTATATACACGGCTCAGACAAAGTGAGCCGTAGGAGGTTGCCTTCTTTTGCCGTTGAGCTGCGGCGAAACGTGCAAAATGGCTTCACGACTTCATTATGATATTGCAAATAC
>CALUQO010000049.1 GCA_944322935.1 Candidatus Gastranaerophilales bacterium
TACAATAATAGAAGATATCAATGGGGGTTAAACAAAATGACACCTTGTGAATACAGAGAATACCTTGCAATGTCCTACTGACCGATTACGTTTTAGTGGGGACAATTCAATAAGCCCAACCTACAAACTAAATCTTAGCGATCATAAGTGGGTAAATTTTGGGGAAACAAAATTGGACACATGTGTTCTTTTTCTGGTCTGCTTTTCTTCAAGTAAAAGATTCTTCTATTTATAGTGAGATGGCTAGGATGGAGTTGATTTGAACTAATATTTACCCTGCCCCCCCAAAAAATATCCAATTAAAACGGCATTTTAGAAGATTTCCAAAACATAGCCTATTGAATTATTTTAAAGAGGTGTGCAATGTTATGCTTTTGCACAACCTACTTACTTTAATTACCTTATTTTGTTGTTTACCAATCTAATAAATAAAATGTTTTTAAGAAGTAAATTAAACTTCTTCAAGATAAATAACTTTAAATTCTTGAACGAACCCCGGACGATGCCTTTGCTCACTCATAGCTACAACTTCTTCAAAGCCTTCTATTTCTGATGGTGCTGTAATTGTTTTTTCACCTAAATAACGATATTGAGTATTTGGTTTATAAAAAACTTCTTTCTCATAAGCCCTAAATCCGGCAACCTTAGATGGCAACATTTTGCCATTTTTCCCTTTAATGATTACAAGTTCTGGATGTTGACTACGATAGCTATCATAAAATAACCTGCTTCTGAATTCTTCAAGGCCTCTTAAGTTTTCACCAGATGAAACAATTGTTGGATCTTCAATAATGTCTCCTACTTTGGGTTTTATTCTTCTTGACTCTAGAATCTTTCTTTTTACTGACATATATGCCGGGTCTGTTACCGGAATATCATACCCTAATTTTTGTCCTACTTTATAAACTCCAAAATCGCGATTAAATGAGCCGGCTGGCTGCCATCTATAACTAGTTCCAACTCTACTAGGAAGACCATCCATTGCGTATTTCAAAGCTTCTATATATCTTGGAATGGATTCTTTATCAAGTCCTTTTTTTGCCCACCAATCATAGTTTCTATTTGCGATACCACCCCTTAAAAATCTATTTGTAGCATCAGAAAAATCTTCAGTTACATATGAGGCTAAAACTCGTTCTTCCTCGTTAAAAGTTGCATAGACTTCTGGTGCAATACCATCTTCCATGATAGGTTTTCTTTCTACACCTTCTATATGTTTTAAAACTGCATTCCAATTATCAGAAAATTCTTTTGTGCTTTGTGCTATTTTTTTATCTATGCTTGCAAAATATTCAGCTAAATCTTCTCCTTGTTTTGGATTTGCTTCCATTTCATTTAAAACTCTTTGCATATAATTTCTTCTGTTAATTAAAGTTCTTGCAAGTTCTTCATCTTTTACGACTTCTCTAATTGCATCGTCCGAAATTGAAGTAACCTTCTTAAAAGAATTGACAAGTTTTAAGTGAGACATTGTTGAATAAGCTCTTGTGCTTTCCCTATTTCTTCCATCTACTAAAGTTTTTAACTCATCAACTCTACCACAGAAGTTTGGTTTTAATCGTCCTTGAGCTCTATATCTTAACGCCCCGCCACAATCAACTTTTACAGATTTTCTGTTTTGAATTATAGTATTTCCGTTTAGTAATGAATCCCAATTGGCAAGCCAAGCATCTGCAGCAAAATCTTCTTGTACAGAATGAGCATCTGTTATAAAGTCTGTAGTTCCTACATATTTACTCTTAATACCTTTTATCCCTCCGGCAAGTTCGCAAATTTCGATTTCTGGAGTATTAATTCCTGCAAGACGATATAATTTGGAAGCCATAAGTTCTGATTCCAAATGTTCTTGTTTTGCTGCACCTCTTGCATATTTTATATAAAAAAGTTCTCCGTTTGCACTCTCTGCCCAAAATGCAGGGTTTGAACCCATTTGAGAAAATTCATATTTGATAAATTTTTCTCCGTTTATCAAAGTTTCAATACTAGGATATTTGGATTTTAATTTGTGTGCAAAAGTTCTTGTTTCATTAAGTACAACCGAATCAACTTCTCTAGTTAATGCTTTTGTACCTTGAACAATCGCATCTGGTTTGGTTACCGCAGCAGACTTAAACCTTGCTTTTACAAGCTTTGTGATATCATCCATTGTTCCAATTATTAGCTGTTCTTTCCCCATGTAAAAATACCTCGTTTAATTTCCTCTATACATATAAAATTTTTTTCTTACAAAAAATTGCTTGATAATTAAGAAATATTACGAATTTAGTTTGAAGGGTACAATTTTCACAGCGAAAAATAATCAAATACCTTGTTCAAAATCATCAAACTGCATGTCATTTTACACGAACCCGAGAAGAGGGTGTGTACTTTTTTGTCCAGTTTGATTTTTTACGGATAGATAGATTATTTTGGTAAAGTTGGCTTTGTGTGGGAGTTTCCGGGTCGGAAAAATTAAGTTTACCAAAGAAATCAAACTGGATAACTGGACTTTTTCTGGACTGTACGTATAGATTGAGATTTGCGGGATTTCAATGAGATACGCACCATTTTTGAGTTGTACGGATAAATTGATTATTTCGAAAAAGTCCAGTTCCGCAAATTTTCAGAAAAATTTAAAACGAGGTCGGAAATTTAGGCAGGACAAGCCGGAATAAGAAGTTATATGTGTTTGAGTTAATGTTGGGTAGTATAAAATGTACTCATTAAAATGTAATTAATAAGTATACATCTTTATGACTTCATCTACAAACTCATATAATGCATATTGGAATATTTTGGTTTATCTAATAAATCAGTTGCATCATCTGTTATTGTCAGCATATCTTCTATAGAAATATATAAAGATTTGTCTTAAAATCCTAAGGTTTTTCTAAAAATTGCTGATATAAAACATGTAACATATTGAAGTGGTTAGTTGGGGAAATTTTAAATATTAATTATAACTATTGGCAAATTTTCCTCTTGTGCTTTTATTAAATATTCTTCCGGTATTTTATCTATATTATCAGTAAATATAGCAGAGATTTCCGGATTTGATACTAAAACTTCATTATGCCAATCACTTCTTAACAAAGAAGCTTCTCCTGTATGCTCAGTGCCATTACGTTTTAAAAATTCTCTATAAGCTTTTGCAAATTCAGGATCAATTTCTTCTATATTTTCCATTGTCATAGTTCGATTACCGAGTTTAGTTTTTAATTCGTCTAATCTTTTTATGTACAATTCATCCATTTCTTTTATATCTGCATATCCGGGAATATTTTTTATTTCATCTGCTTGTTGTTTTTCCAATGCTTTTATTTGGTTTTCTATTTTTATAAAATTTTCATCAGTTCTTAGAATTTTAAACTGTTCATGCGTAATTTTATCTGTGCCGAATTTATTACGAATATAATTTTTTCTTTGTAAATTTATATTATCAATTTGTGCTTTATATTTTTGTCTAATACCGGTTATTTCAGCATCTATCTTTATAGTCATAGTATAATAATCTTTTCCATATAAAAGAGATTTCAATACATTGCTAATCATTCTGCGGTGTTCATATTTAGGACCTCTGCCGCGATTAGCCTGAAAACCTCTATCTCTAAAGTATTCAACTATCATATTAGGTATATTTTTTGCTAAAGAGAAAATATCGTTTCCATATCCTACATATTGCTTATCATTTTGAACCTTAAATATAAAACCGTTATGATATTCTCTTACAAGTCCGGCTAAATTGTTCCCTACATAACTTGTGCAAATAACTTTATCATCATTTAATACAGCAAAAGCATCAAAGTTAGCAAAGTTTGCTCCACGAGTACCGCCGGTTGAAAATGAAGCTTCCGGAGTGTGAATATAAGCATAAAAATCCTTGATATCTTTAGATTCTACTATTTGTACGTTATAATAGTTGCTATCTCTCTTTATTGTTTGTAATTTGGCATGAGATAAATAAGTTTCAGTAGTAGTTTGAGGCAATATAAAATCTGTTGTTTTCATTTGTTGTATTCTTTCTGCAAGAATTTTATCAAAATATCTTGTAAATCCTTCTTGAAATCTAGAAGAATACAACATTTGAGCCAATTCAAAATTATTTCCTTCTTTAAGTCTGAAAGCCATTAAGTCAAATTTATCTTCTCTTTCTTGACCGATTATAGCAGCTCTTAAATTAACTTCAGTAGGTCGTTTATGTGTTCTCATAAATTTTTCAACAAAATCACTTGATTCTATAATACAATAAACTTTCTGTGCTTCTTCATCTGTCATATTGAATTTTTTAGCAATAAAGAAAGCGTCAAAAGCTGCTTCTGAAATATTATTTGAAACTTTATCTGTGTTATGTAATAAAGTCGCGACCATTAAAACACGTTTATCACTCTCTGATAGCTTTTCAAAAGAAGAATTTTTAACAATTTTCTGCAAACTTTTTAGCATATTAACAGAAGAAGTTGAGCCATCAATTTGATTGAAGATTTCCGGTAAAACTTTTGAAAGTTCTTTAAGCTGTTGATTTAATGATGGATTATCTTTTACTGTTACAAAATTATTATTTATATAATCATCTATAACTTTTCTTAATTTATTTACAACAATAATGGATTGTTCATCTGTTATTTCTGATAAATTTAAATCTTTCGTATTAAGATTTGGATAACCCGATAATTTTCCATCTATTATTTTGAAGCCATAAAATTCTTGTATTTTAGCTTGTTCTTCAAGTGGTAAATGTTTAATCATACCTTGAACTCGTGATATAAATTCCGAATGCGGCATTGTAAGATTAATATCGTCTAATTTTGATAAATCAGCACTTTTTAGATAATGAGAAAAATCATTAATTACTTTATTAAATTTAGCAATTTGTTCATCTGATACTGTTTCCATAGCAATATTCAAGCTATTAGCAAGTTTTTTCATAATTAATACATAATCATTTGTATTTGTTGGTAAAAGTGGTATTTTTTCTTTTTCTATTTTATTTGAAATTCCAGCAGTTAAATTCTTCTTATTTGCCAATAAAACTTCTATAAATTCTCTTTTTTCAGTTTTTGTAAGTTCTGCTAAAGAATTTTTACCCAATAAATTGTATGCTTGTATAAATAATGTAGAAATAAAACTACCCGATTCACATATATCAATAACGTCTTTTACAAACTGAGGATTATTTAATCGTTTTAAAGTTAATTCCGTACAATCCGTTTTTAATAATAACGATATATATTCTTTAGGGAAATTAAGTTTTTCATCTGTACATAATCTTTCAGCTAATGCTATATTGTCTTTGTTGGTGTGCTTCAAAATATTTCCAATCTGCTCCTTAGGAAAATCTTTATCAAAGCAAAGTCTTTCAACAAAGGATATATTGTCTTTGTTGGTGTGCTCCAAAACACTTCCAATCTGCTCCTTAGGGAAATCTTTATCAAAGCAAAGTCTTTCAGCTAATGCTATATTGTCTTTGTTGGTGTGCTTCAAAACCATTTCAATCTGATTCTTATAAAAAGCCAACTCATTGTCTTTAGTTGTACATATTTTTAATGCCAAATCACTATTTTCTTTGTTTACATATTGCGCAAAGTATACAAGATTTCTTTTGTCAAAGATAGATTCAGGATTATTCCAGAATTTATCATAGAAAATTTTGTTATCATCGTTAATTGCTTGCCTGCAATTAGCTAATATACTTGCCCAGTTATCATCATATAATCCGTTTTTTGAAGTTAAACAAAATATAGTACTACCTGAATCACGCCTAAGTGCAGCATGTCTTACTATATCTATATCAACAGTGCTGCCGTATTTCATACTTAATTGTTCGTCAAAGTTATCAATTATATCCTGCAATTGTTTTGGAGAAATCTCGGGATTATCGAATACACATTCAGCAGCAGAATATTCAATTTCAAATCCGGATTGTTTCATTATTCTAAATTTTTCTACAATATTTTTAGGATCTTTTGATTTTACAATATACTTAACATCAGGATTAAGATTTATTTCTACACCTTGTTTCTTAAGAGAGGCAATAGAATCTAATGCTTTTTTAAAATCCATATTTTTATCATTAATTATATATTCCCAATTATAGGTTATAAAATTATTAAATATTTTATTATCATCTGTTAAGGATTTTATTTCTTTGAGCAAAGCAGATGCCCCTGTATAATCTCCATTTAAAACATTAAAGAATTGATCTTTTTTAAAATCATTTTTGAATGCATAAGTGTTTTTTAACTCTTGCATATATCCGGTAAAGCTATCTAAATCTTTTATGTTATGAGATTTAACATAATTTATAAAATTATATGGATGTATGTCTGAACCTTCAACAAATGTACCCTCTGAAATAAAATTATAGAAATCTCTCCATTTATCAAAAGGTATATCGCTATTTGGTTCAGGAAGTCCATCAACTCCTACATCTCTTCTTGCTTCGGGTGTCATTTCACTTAATAATTTTTGAATTTTCTTAATATCAGTTCTTTTCATTATTCTTTCAATTTCATTACTTGAAATTAAACCTTTTTCATTTCGTTCTAATTCAATAGGAAATTCATCAAGAAAATCTGATATCTCTTTCATTTGGGCTGTTTTGGCTTTTAAACTACTACTCCATAAATTTATTCTGTCGTTTATGTTATGGTTTAAAAATCTGTTTACTTCATTAACATATTCAGAAACAAGATTGTCCGTTAATGTTTCTGTATCACCTAAACAATCAAAAGTATTTACACTTAATTTATATTCCGCAGGAACCTTTGAGTTAATTTTATTTACAAAGTCTACACGTTCAGGTGTAATATATGATAAGCAATTTCCGTTTATCCACCTTAATTCTTCAAATTCTTTGGGTGTCATTTTTACTGTTCCATTTTTTGTCAAAATAGGAATTATTCTCATATACTCATCATAATTTTCTTTAAATGGACTATTCTGCAATGTATCTATAATAATTTCACAATCTTTTACAATGTCGTCAATTTGTATATATTTTTTTATCTCATCTAAATTTTCTTTATTAAGAAATTTAGACATAGAGTAAGGTTCTTCTTTTAAAAATTCATAAACATCTTTACGTAATTCTGCCGCTTCTTTACTTGAAAAATTGACGTCCTTAAAATCCGGGAATAATTTTTCTTTGAGAACAAAATGAATAAAATTTATATTTATGAGTGAATTATTATCAAAATCAAATGCATCAATTTCATCTTTTGGAAAACCTAACTCCGAAAGCATTGCTTTTGCTTTTTCTATGGAGACGGGTTCATTTTCTTTTAATTCTATTTTGACTGGCTTTTGGGTTTCAGGTTTATACTCCATTCTAATATCAGGTCTTGCAGGATCTGATGACCATTCATTATATTTTTTCATATATTCTTGCTGCAATCGTGTCTTCTCTTCACCATTTGGGAGTTTCTTTATTTCATCACGAATTGCAACAAAATCTTTTCTGGAACTTGCAGTGGATAATCTTTCTGTAATGCTAAACTGTTCACTATTGGTACTTCTAGTAATTGCATCACTAATTTCGTTTCCATTTCCGTCTATTTTAACAACAGTGCCATCTTCGTTAACACTAACTCTATTACCATTAGCGTCTATATTAACATTATCTTTGCCAAAAAGCTTTTGTCCTGCTTTGCCAGTAGCTTTCATTCCGCCGCCGATTAGAGGCGACATTATTGCACCGCCGACAAAACCTTCTACGGCAGAATTACCGATATCTTCTAAACTGCCTCCGTCGTATGCTGTTCTGAATGCATTATCTACTGCTCCCCCGACAGCTCCGTCCGTTGCCATTTCTGCTCCAGTTGCTAATGCTCGTTTTGCGATATTTCCTCCAACATATTCATATCCTGTCGGATTTGTGAAGGCTGTCTTTATCGTCTGTTTTACTCCGCCTTTTACTGTTTCTTCCGCTACTTCTTTGCCGACTTGTTTTACTGCTTGAATGCCCAGTTTTGTTGCAACAGTTTTACCGACAGCTCCGCCCATACCGCCGGTTACCGGTGCTATTAATCCTGAAAATGCTCCGGTTGCTGCATCTTGTCCCGCGTTGTTAAGCGTATATTCTCTGCCCCCAACTGCTGCATCAGCGGCTTTAATTCCTGTTTTTATCAGCGCCCCGCTTGCCCCTGCTGCGGCTATCCCGACAGCAATGCTGGCACCGCCAGTAAACGGCGCTGCTGCTACGGCTGCGGTATATATACCTACTGCTGCTATACCGGAAACAATATCTGCACCTACATCCGCTGCCATTTCCTGACCTTCTTTATAACCTTCAAGGGCTTGTTCTGATTTTAGTTTTATTTCACCTTTGATAAATTTTTCAAGGTTTTCGGGTGTATAATCCGCCCCTGTTAAATTTTTAAATAATTCGGGTCGTTTTTGTTCATTGCTATTAAATTGCTGTAACAGTTTCTTTTCTGCTTCTTGCTGCTCTCTTACTTTATCAGAGCTATCGCCGATTCCTGTTAAGTTCTTAAATCCGCTCCATGCTGAGCCGATAAAACCATTGCTGTCTTCTGATTTTTTAAGATTGTCACTTACGTTATTAATTCTTTTTTCTATTGTTTTATTCAGGTTATATGTTTTCCCGTCTGTACTTTTTATCTTTACATCTGTTCTTTCTACCTGTTTAAAGTAGCTTTCTTTTAATTCTGTACCATCAGCAGCATAATATGTTGTTGTACCGGATTTTGTTATGGAATACCTGCCTGACGGTTTTACTTCAATTTGACCTTCTTGTTTTTCAAAATATTCTTTTTTTAATTCCTCTCCATCTGCTGCATAATATTTTGCCGTACCATCTTGTATTATAATTTTTCTACCTGATTCAAGGTTGATTGTTTGAGATTTTGTTTGTTTTGGTACAGTTATACCTGTATCATCTGCCTTGCTTTTGGTATCTGCATAAATTGAAATATTTTGTGCTTCAGAAAGTGTAATCTGAGCATTTTTAACCATAATAGACAGAACCTGCTTATCCGTGAGATTTTTAAGCATTGGATTAGCCTGTTTATACTGCTGTATTTTTTGTTCTATACTTACTTTGTCCGACATCGCACTCCTTTTGCTTCCAGATGTAACAAAATGATAATTTTGTTGCATGTTTGATGTTGCTTCCACATTAGATAACGTCATTTTTTTTGAAAACTTTAGGATTTTAGCGGCAATTTCTACAATTATAAAGAAATCGTTACAATTTACAGACAAAATGCATTGAACCGAGAATCTATAATATCTTGATTAATCCAATATATCTTAATGTAACGCTTTAGTTATTGGAAAACGCTTGTATTTCCCGGTCTTTTGCTCTATTAGTTCTATGTATTTCTTGTTTTTTACATCACTAACTTTCAGTTTTAAAATATCTGAAATCCGCAATCCTTTGTTTATCCTCATTAAGAATAACAAGTAATCACAACTGCCATGTTCTTTTAAAATTCGTTTTACAATTTCAATTTTTCCTTTGTCCCTAATCGGCTCTACGCATATCATTTAACCATTCTTCCTTACTGTTACACATCTTAGCTTTGAATATTAAAAACATATCCAAACAAGCAACAAAATTATCATTTTGTTACTAAATTTGTAACGTTTTGGATGAGTGACTTTATTGAATAAAGTCAAATTGATTGTATTCACTATACCCCAGTTAAACACTGACTTGTCAACAACATAAAAAACTGGAAGCATTCATCTTTGCATAAATATGTAAATCAGGATTTGTATAAAAATAACCGGTACAGCGCAAAGTATTAAAAGATTTAGATTTTGAATAATAGTCTTTATCTCTGCTATTTTTTGTCAAATCAACTGTTAATTTACACGAGAAGAGGGTGAGAATGCTACGACAAACAAGGCGCAGGCAAAGCCGAGCCGTAGTTTGACGGATGCAGAGTGCCGATTTTTTAAGTAGTAGCCGAGTAGGTCAGGCATTGCCTGACAAAATATTATGACCCGAACTTACCTATTGAAATTGAGATTAGGAAAAACATTATCAAAAAAACGGCAAAAATCTTAGAAGACAAGTGTTTTAAACGGGTTGTTGTACGGTATTTGTAAATTTATTTTTCATTTCTTCACAATATGAGCAAAAAGGAAATTTTTTGAGCCTTATAGCAAACACAATATTATAAAGAAAGGTTCTTATTTATGAAAGTAATTTCAACACAAATGATGAATACAGTGCAAAAGTACTCTAAAAAACTGATTTTTCCGGCTGCTCTTGCTGCAGGGCTAACTTCTTGTTCTATGCAGAAATCTCCCGAACAAGATATATTTGAAAAAACACG
>CALUQO010000050.1 GCA_944322935.1 Candidatus Gastranaerophilales bacterium
ATAACCTTTCTTTAAACATTGAAAAAGGTAAAATCACAGGGCTCATAGGTGCGGACGGAGCCGGTAAAACAACTCTTTTAAGAGCCATTATCGGCCTTTTGGTTCCCGATAATGGTGAAATCTCCGTACTCGGGTTCGACCCGACAGCCCAAAAGGACGAATTAACGCCTCATATAGGTTATATGCCTCAAAAATTCGGTCTATACGAGGATTTAACCGTTATTGAAAATTTAACGCTTTATGCGGATTTAAAAGGAATAAACATAAAAGAGCCCATCGCCCCTAACCCCTCTCCCGCAATAGGAGATGGGAACAGAATAGCAAAAATGCTGGAATTTACCAAACTTGCCCCATTTCAGCAAAGACTTGCGGGTGCATTGTCAGGCGGGATGAAACAGAAACTCGGTCTGGCGTGCACATTACTTGGCAGCCCCGAATTTTTGCTTCTTGACGAGCCTTCCGTCGGGGTTGACCCTATTTCAAGACGGGATTTAATGCAAATGGTGCGTGAAATGATTACCCCCGACACAACCGTTTTGTGGTCAACAGCTTATCTGGATGAAGCTCACAGCTTTGACACTGCCGTTGTTATCGATAAAGGAAAAGTAATTTATGAAGGTAAACCGCACGACCTTGCACCGACTCCGCAGGAATTTGAGAATAAAGTAATTGATTTAATGGGCGGTTACAAACAGGAAGAATCTTTGATTGCTAAAAATTATGAATATACTGATATTTCCCCCTCGAGCGCAAGGGAAGATGATGGCACGAAATGTCGGGGTAGCGGTCAAGCAGAATTATACACAGTAGAGGCAGATAATCTTGAGAAAAAATACGGAAACTTTTATGCGGTAAAAAACAATTCCTTCTGCATAAAAAAAGGAGAAATCTTCGGCCTGCTCGGCCCGAACGGAGCAGGAAAATCCACGTCTTTTAAAATGATGTGCGGACTTGCAAAACCCACAAACGGAACAGCAAGGATTATGGGGATTGATATTACAAAAGATCCGGAAAAAGCCCGTGCAAATTTGGGATATATGGCGCAAAAATTTTCCCTGTACGGAAGCCTGACAGTACAGGAAAATCTTGAATTTTTCGCCTCTGCATACGGCATAAAATTTAAAAACAGGACTTCAAAAGTTCAGGAAATCATTGATGTTTTCGGACTGAAGGATTATGCACGGCAAAAAAGCGAAGAATTGCCGCTGGGCTTAAAACAAAGGTTATCAATGGCTTGTGCATTAATACATAACCCGCCTGTGTTGTTTCTTGATGAACCTACCTCGGGTGTTGATGTTTTAACCCGCCGTGATTTTTGGAACCATATCACCTCCTTAGCCAAAAAGGGTGTAACAATCCTTGTAACTACACACTTTATGGACGAAGCGGAATACTGTGACAGAATAAGCCTTTTCTACCACGGGGAAACCATAGCCCTCGGTACACCCGAAGAACTTAAACGCAAAGCCTATGAATTATCTAACCCCGCGCCCCTTGCGGGAGAAAGTGTTAGGGCAGGTGAGGGGGCACTTCCCACAATGGAAGAAACCTTTATCACCCTTATTAAAGAAAGTGAGGGAGAATGAGAATACTTCTTGCACTGATAAAAAAAGAAATAAAACAGATTCTGCGTGACCCGAGCAGTATAATAATAGCCTTTGTTCTGCCCTTAATTTCCATTTTAATTTATATGTACGGAATAAATCTCGATTCCGTAAGAGTAACCATGGGAATTAAAAACGATGACCCAGCCCCCGAGGTAGCAACGCTTGTAAAATCTTTCGGGCACAGCAAGTATGTTAATTCAATATATTTTGACAACGTAAAGGACATAGAAACGGCAATTGCCCGCTCAAGAATAAAAGGCGCCGTTATCATTCCCAATGACTTTTCAACAAAACTTGCAAGGGGGCAAAATGCGAATTTGCTTGTTATAACGGATGGTTCGGAGGTCAACACGGCAAATTATGTGCAAAACTACGCTCTTGCCATTACAAACAACTGGCTTTCAACAAGCAAATATGCAAAATCGCTAAAACAGCCTGCCGTAACCGCACAAATCCGTACCTGGTACAACCCCGACTTAAACAGCCACTACTTTATTGTCCCCGGTTCGATTGCAATTACAATGACGCTCATAGGAATTTTATTGACCTCGCTCGTCGTTGCAAGAGAATGGGAACGGGGAACAATGGAAGCAATACTTTCCACATCAGTTAAAGCGATTCATATAGTTTTAGGCAAATACATCCCCTATTTTATTCTGGGTATGCTGTCTCTGGCTTTCAATATTTTTCTTTGTGTTGTTATCTTTCAAATACCGTTTAGGGGGAGTTATCTTGTTTTGTTTGTGGTAAGCGCCCTTTTCCTTTTTACGTGCCTTGGCATAGGGTTAAATATTTCAACTCTTTTAAAAAACCAGTTTTTAGCAAGTATGGTCGCAATGAGTGCAGGATTTTTACCTGCGTTAATGCTTTCGGGGCTTATGTTTCCCATAAATTCCATGCCGGTATTTTTCCAGTATTTAACAAGAATTCTTCCGCCGAGATACTATGTTTCGTTTGTTGAAAGCGAATTTATGACAGGCGGCGTAAACAGTATCAGGCTGGAAAACGGTATATATTTAACAATTCTCGGCTTGCTGTTTTTTGCCGCTGTTTATAAAAACACATCTATGAGATTGGAAAAACACTTGCCCCAACCGCTGAGAGAAAGTATAGAAGCAAGGGAAAGGCGGGTGAACTAAATGCTTAGAGATTTTTTGCGGCGTGTTTTTGCCCTGATAAAAAAAGAATTTATAACCATCTGGAATGACCCGAAAACCAAGGGGATAATTATCGGTCTGCCAATTATGCAGCTTTTGATTTTTTCAAATGCAGCAACAATGGAGGTGCAAAACATTGATACAGCAGTACTTGACCGCTCGCAAAGCGTCGAGTCCAGAGAACTGATATCCAGATTTGAAAATTCTCCGAGATTCAGAAATTTTTATTACGTTGATAATGAAGCGGATTTTAAAAACAAACTTGATACCCAGAAAGTACAAATAGGACTGTTGATTAATAATGATTTTGCCCGCAATATAAAATCCGGAAAGCCTGCGGAAGTACAGGTTGTAGCAGACGGCAGACAGACAAATTCAGCCTCGATTGCTTCGGGGTATGCCTCACAAATAATTTCGGGCTACGGAACAGAAATTACCACACCAAATGCAAACGGCAATGGAGTGATAAACGCTGCAGGCATAAATCTTTCCGTGCGCAACTGGTTTAACCCGAATCTTGAATACAAGTGGTATATCTTAACGGTAATTGTTGCAATGCTCTCGCTTGTAACCACATTAATTTTAACATCGCTTTCCATTGCCCGAGAAAGAGAACTCGGCACCTTTGACCAGCTTATCGTAAGCCCGCTGTCCTCTTTTGAAATTCTTTTAGGAAAATCCATCCCGCCCTTAATCATAGCAATGGCATTGACAATGGTTATGACAGGCTTTGTAATAATCTTTTTCCATATACCATTTGCAGGATCGTTTATTTTGTTTATGGTTTCAATTTTTATATCTCTGCTTGCGATAGTCGGCGTCGGGCTGTATATTTCCGCCGTATGCAATACCCAGCAGCAAGCCATCTTAAGTGTTATGACGTTTATGATGCCTGCAGTGCTTTTGTCAGGCTTTATTTCCCCGATTGAAGATATGCCTGTTTTTCTGCAATATATAACCTGGCTGAATCCCGTAAGATTTTTTATGGTGCTGACAAGAGGAATATTTTTAAAAGGAATGGGATTGGAAGATGTTATAACAAATCTGATTCCGCTTATTATAATAGCCTCAATAACACTCACCCTTGCCGGACGCACGTTTAAAAGAAAACTCGGCTAAAAATTAAAGACAAAGAGGGCCTGAGCCCTCTTTGGTTATATAAAATATACAGCTCTAAATCAGAATATCCCGGAATATCAGAACTTAACTTCCGGAGCTTTCTTTTCAGCCTCAGGAGTTTCAAAGTATTCTCTTGCTTTTATGCCCGACATTGCGGCAACAATCGAGGTCGGGAAGGTTCTGACAGTTGCGTTTATTTGTTTTACGCTTTCATTATAGTCTTTTCTTGCCACAGCAAGCCTGTTTTCCGTTCCTGCAAGCTCATCTTGAAGATTAATAAACTGCTTGTCGGCCTTTAAATCAGGATACCTTTCAACAACCATCAACAGTCTTGACAGTGCGTTAGAAAGGTCGCTGTTGCTTTGCTGTATTGCTTTCATATCGTTTTTGTTCATTGCGCCGCCGAGTTTGGCACGAGATTCCGCAATTTCCGTGAACAGAGATTTTTCGTGTGCGGCATATCCTTTTACTGTAGCCACAAGGTTCGGGATAAGGTCGTTTCTTCTTTTCAATTGGTTGTCGACCTGCGCCCACTGGGCGTTAACGTTTTCGTCCATGAGCTGGAGTCTGTTGTAAACACCGATAAACGAACCTGCTATCATTATGATAAGCAGAAGCAAGACTCCTAATACAATCCATACTGTTTTTTTCATTTTTTCTCCTTTTATTTATTAATTTACATATTGTTTATAAATTCCAAAAGTTTTTCCAGCTGCATTATCGCCTCATCAGCAAGTTTGTAGGTTTCCGCTTTTGAAAATTTGCAGTGTCTGTCTTTTGCACACAGCAGCTTTTCATAAAACTGTTTGTCCGCATCAAAGATTTCGCAAATTTTATTCAGGTTTGCGTAAGCAGATTTTGAAACTTCTATTTCTTTTAATCTCAAAATCGCTTTAAAGATTGCGTTTATAGTTTTTGTAACTGAAAAAAGAGCATTGTTGATTTCTTTAGGGTTATCTGCAAACAAAAGATAATGTTTTCGAAAACGCATTAAAAGATTTTTCATTTCAGCTTCACATTGCAGCCTTAAATCCTCTTTTTTTATATTCAGCGAACATATAAGATTTTCGCCGTAAAGTATTTTGTGATTGTCTTTGATATCGGAATACTCCATTGCATAAACATCAGCCGAGTTGAACCACTCACGCTCTCCCATAAAGACAGGCAGAGGGTTTTTCTCTTTATCAAATATTCTGCAGGGGCAGCCTATGCCCATCCATTTTTTTACAATGGGTGCACATTTTTTCAGGTCATCGCCGCTTACGCTTTCCGTTATAACCATAATATCTATATCAGAGGAGAGTTTGTCCGTATCAATATTTGCTTTTGAGCCGTAAATAAAAATGCTTTTTAACCTCTGATTAAAGACCTTTTTTATGTCCTGAATAAAATTATCGAGTTTTTTCATTAACAAAATTCTCCTAAATAAAAGTTAAATTACCAGCTGCCGGATGCTCCGCCGCCTCCGAAGCCGCCGCCTCCTCCAAAACCGCCGAAGCCTCCACTGCCATAGCCTGAATCTCTGTATCCGCCATAGTAGAAAGGAACAGGAATAATACCGAATCTTAGCATTGCAAATATTATTACAAATAAAAGAAACCAGAAGTCGTCATACCTGCTGCTTGCCGGTGCTTTAGGTATGTTTCCTGTCGTGCTGAGGGTGTAGCCTTCCGCTTTTGCAATTGTGCTGGCAAGTGTATATGTTCCGCGCCAGATTCCGCTTTGATAGTCTCCTTTTTTAAAATAAGGGAGCATATCTTCATCACGGATTCTGCCGGCACGACCGTCTGTTATTATGCCTTCCAATCCATAGCCTATTTCTATCCTCATCCTGCGCTCATTGGGGGCAACCAGCACCACGGCGCCGTTGTCTTTGCCTTTTTTACCGAGCTTGTATTTTCTGCCAATATTTAACGCAGTTTCTTCAACACTTCGTCCGTCAAGTGAATTCACTGTTACGACGGCAATATCCGTACCTGTCTTTTTTTGCAAATCCCACAAAAATGTGTTTATTGAGTTCTCTGCATTTTCGTCCAAAATGTTAGCGTTGTCCGAAATAAATGCATTGAAATTATACCGAGAATCAGCAAACACCGGACATATCGTCACCAGAATCAGAACAACCAACAGTATAAAACGTTTAAACATAAAAAGTATTATAATACATTTTTTATTAATTACAACAATCAGTTGTATAATAAATAATGATTTAGAATTTTTCTTTTAAATTATTTTTTGTTTTTGATATAATTAACTATCAATTGGGATAAATAAAAATTAGTATGCCGGCACAAACGGCTATGCGGAAACATTAGCAGGTGGTTATGTCATTAAATATAAAAAAGAATAACATTGATGAGTTGTTTTTAAACCTCACGGAAAATCCGGTAGGGTTGGAAAATAAAGATTTTAGACTTCAATTAAGCACTATATATCAAATTTTCGAAGATGAATTTGAGGACGCTTTTGTCGGGAAAAATACACCTTTAAGAAACACTGACTTTTATCTTTTGGATAATGGAGATTTTTTTGTAACTCCGACTAATAATTTTGATTTTTATGCAAAATCCAAGGGCTCTTTATACAGATTCCGCTCCGAGGTAAAAGAAATTACGGCCAATGGCGAAACAAAGGATATGATTGGCTATGTAATAAAACAAAATCTTATATTTGAATATTTTACCAGCTTTAATGAAATACTAAACTTTGAAAACGGTTCTGAAAGTTTCAATTATTTGAATAAATTTGTTTATACAATAATGAAAATAGTTGAAAAACTTCATTTTATACCTGTTGTTAAAGAATCAGATACAATCTTTCAAATAAGATATGAAATTTATAAAAACAGCAAAGATGTAACACTTGCGCTGAACTCAATTAAAAATGATATCCCGAAAGATTTTGTAACAAATCAGCAAAAGTACGATATAAACAAGCTAATTGACAGTTTTTTAAACTATATTATATTTAACTTTCTGCATATCAAAGCAACAAAGTTTAAAGACGGAAAGGCTTCTGTTTACTTTGTAAAACAAGCTTCTAACAAAAGATTTTTCAGGGGGTTAGACCTTGCTCTTGCGATATCGGAATGGCTGGATGAAATATACATCGGCAAATATAATATTCTCCCCGAGTTTGAAATCCTTAAGCTTACGGATGAGGAATATCAACTGAAAATTAATGTAAAGAATAAACATACTAATGAAAAACACCGCATAGAGCACATCTATGATGAAACCGAGCATTTTGAAAATTATACAAATCAGGAAGTTGTTGATCTGATAGAAAAACAGCTCAATTATGTTGCAAGGTATTATCCGGAGCTTGAAGACTTTTTTGCGCCTGAGCACCAGTTTGAACTTAATATGACCCTTAACGAGGTTTATAAAATCATTGCACAGGTTTCTTATTATCTGCAAAAGGCGTCTATTGACGTAATTTTACCTGAGGGGATAGATAATATTGTTACGCCGAGAGCATCTATTAATGCAAGGGTTAAAGCTGCTAAAACTGCAGAGCTGAGAGAAATTTTGACATCGAACGGAACTTCTGTTTCTTCTTTAAATAACCTTTTTGAGTTTTCGTATACTATTGCAATAGGTGATGATAAGCTTTCGGTTGAAGAGTACGAAGAGCTTACAAAAAATGCAAACGGGCTTATTAAATACAAAAATCATTATGTTTTGATTGATAGAGAAGAGAATGCAAAATTAATAGAAAAAGTTAAAAATCCCAAAATTACTGATAAAAACAAGATGGAAATACTCCATGCCGCCTTGTCTTCTCAAATGGACGATTATGATTTTGACTACGATGAGGCTTTTGCCAATATCTTAAAAGACCTTACGAAAACAGAAGAGGTACCTCCGCCGGAATCGCTCAAAGGAGTATTAAGACCTTATCAGGAACGTGGGTTTAAATGGCTTTATACAAATATTCATAAAGGATTTGGCTGCTGCATGGCTGATGATATGGGGCTTGGTAAAACTATACAGGTTATCAGTTTTTTGCTTAAAGAAAAAGAAAACGGAAACCTTAAAAATCCCGCTCTTGTTGTTTGTCCTACAACACTTCTCGGTAACTGGGTAAAAGAAATCAAAAATTTTGCACCGCAGTTAAAGACCTCTGTATACCACGGGATAGAAAGAAAGCTGGATAAAACAGCCGATGTTATTATTACTACTTACTCTATTTTAAGGATTGATATAGAAGAAGTTAAAAAATCCAAATGGTCAATGCTTATTATTGACGAAGCCCAGAATATCAAAAACCCCGACACATCGCAGACTCAGGCTGTTAAGCAGATTAAGGCAGATACAAAAATCGCGATGACTGGTACACCTGTTGAAAACAAACTCACAGAGCTATGGAGCATCTTTGATTTTATCAATCGCGGATATCTAGGTACTATCAGGGATTTCCAAAAAAGTTATGCGATTCCGATTGAAAAATTTAAACAGACTAATCGTGCGGAAAAACTGCGTTTGGCGATTTCTCCGTTTATTTTAAGGAGACTAAAAACAGACAAGTCTATTATTTCTGATTTGCCTGATAAGGTTGTGTTAAATGAATATTGTTATCTTACAAAAGCTCAGGCAGCTTTGTATCAAAGTGTTCTGGACAATCTGATGTCCGATATATCCAAATTAAATGGTATTAACAGAAGGGGCATGATATTTAAGCTTATTACCGCATTAAAACAGATTTGTAACCATCCTTATCAATACCTGAAGACCGGTGATGTTTCAAAAGATGTTTCCGGTAAGGCGGAAAAGCTTGTTTCGATTACAAATCAGATACTTGAAAATAACGAAAAAACTCTTATTTTTACCCAGTATAAAGAGATGGGCAATATTCTGTGCACCATTTTGAACGAGGAATTGGGTGTAAACCCGTTGTTCTTCCACGGGTCGCTTAACAGAACACAAAGAGAAGAGTTGATTAAAGATTTTCAGGAAAATTCCGATTCCAATGTAATGATACTTTCGTTAAAAGCAGGGGGGACGGGATTAAACCTTACTGCGGCAACAAACGTAATACACTACGATTTATGGTGGAATCCTGCTGTTGAAGACCAGGCTACTGACCGTACTTACCGAATCGGTCAGGATAAAAATGTTATGGTGCACAGGTTTATTACGCTGGGCACATTTGAAGAAAAAATTGACGAGATGATTAGCAACAAAAAGGATTTGGCTAATGTTGCCGTGTTTGAAGGTGAAAAAATTATAACAGAACTGTCAGACGAAGAAATATACAACATTTTTTCACTTGGAGTATAATTCAGCTTCTTGCAATATTTTTTCAGGGTCAACTGCGACTATATGTTTTGCAGGCAGGCTACTTTGCTGCTGTTCCTCAACAGGGTCTGTATTAAGCTGAGTTTCATCTTGTTCTGTTGTTTCGGGGATATTTTTTATCTCCTGTTTTACTTTTGCCGGTTCCGGCGAAGCAGTGTCTGTTTCTTGTGTAGATTGTGATTCTGCTTCCTGTTGACCTTCCGCATCTTCTGCGTCTAAATCCTCAATATCAGAGGACTTAAATTTAAGTATAAACATTGTATTCTCTTTTATGTCCACATCCTTTCCTTCTTCAACATAGGAGAATATGGAATCTTTGTAAACCTGTTTTGCACCGGATTTAAAACGATTGTCATCAGGATTTTTTATTGCGCCTTTTACAAAAGAAACGCCCTCTGATAAAAGAGGTATGTGGAAAATAAACCCTCCGGCTGTAGCAGCGGCCGAGGTTGCAAGTTCTACCTTGTTGAGCTCTTTATATTCCGCATATTTTGCTATAAAATTTGGGTCATTTACTGTGTAAGTTTTGCCGTTATACATGTACGCGGTTGGTTTGAACTTAAAGGATGCATTTAGCTTGGCTCTTTTAGGCTGTTTAACCTCTACAATATCACCATAAACTACAGTGCCGTCCTCGAAAACTATGCCGTTATTAAATTCAGCTCTTTCAAGAGTGATAACTTTCATTTTTTCTGAGGGATTAAGTGAGTTAAACGGTGTCAGCGCCGAAACCTTAACCTTTTGGGCTGCACCAGCAGGCAAAGATACCATGAGTGCAAATACTAATATAAGTAATTTTTTCATGCATTCTCCGTAAAATTCTGTCTAATATTAAGATTATACAAAAGCAATGTTAAAAAAGACAATAAATTTTTTGATAAAGTTATTGAAAATTAAAATTTAGCGTTTTATAATAGTTTCACGGACATGAGGTTCCGGATTGAAAATAGAATATAAAATGGTATCGTAGCTCTCAAGTGAGCGAAAGCGAACGGTTTTAGATTAAGAAACCAACTGAGCTACAATTCCAAATTTGAAAATTGAATACAAGGTGTGGGATCGTAGCTCCCAAGTGA
>CALUQO010000051.1 GCA_944322935.1 Candidatus Gastranaerophilales bacterium
AAGTCCCGTTTTTATGTTATTAAGAATACTCTTAAACTGATTTTATTTCTGTCTCAACTTTAGACAGTATGCTGTCTAATTGAGAAGCATCTTTGCCTGCGCCTTGCGCAAAGTTAGGACGTCCGCCGCCTTTGCCGCCTGTTGCTGAAGCAATCTCGCCCACAATTTTGCCGGCATTTAAACCTTTTTTAACAAAGGAATCTGTTACTTTAACCATAATGAAGATTCCGCCGTCTTTTTTCAAAGAAGCAACAACAATAACACTTTCGCCGAGTTTGTCAGAAAGTTTTTCAACAAAAGTTTTTACCATGTTGGGCTCAAAGTCTTCTATTTTTGAAATAAACAGCTTGCCGCCTTCAATATCCTGAGTTCTGCTAAGAAAGGTTGCAAATTTTGAGCTTGCGATTTCGTTTTGCAGTTCTTCTGTTTTTTTAGTCAGTGCCTTGTTTGTCTCAATCAGCTTGTCCACACGCTCACAGATTTCGTTTGTCTGTGCTTTAAACAGGTGAGCAAGTTTGTCTGCTTCTTTAGCTTTGTCGTTTAAGAACTTAAACGCTGCATCCGCAACAACAACTTCTATACGTCTGGAGCCTGCGGAAATTGCGGATTCCTGAACAACTTTTGCTAGTCTTATTTGAGCTGTATTGTTTACGTGAGTACCGCCGCAAAGCTCGCGTGATACAAACTCGCCTTTTTCATCCTTAATTCCGACAACTCTTACTTTGTCGCCGTATTTTTCACCGAACAGAGCCATTGCACCGCATTTTTTAGCATCTTCTGCATCCATAATGTCTGTGTGCTGTTCCAGTCCACGAGAAATCCAATCGTTCATAAGCTCTTCTACCTGCTCAATTTCAGCAGGTGTCAAAGCTCTGTCAAAAGAGAAGTCAAAACGGGTTTTATCCGGTTCTACCTGAGAACCGGCCTGTTTAACGCCGTCGCCGAGAACTTTTCTCAATGCTGATTGCAACAGGTGGGCTGTTGTGTGGTGTGCTGTTATTTGTTTTCTTCTGTATACGTCAATTGCCGCGCACACACTGTCGTTTGGTGTGACTGTACCTTCAGTGATTTCTGCTCTGTGAGCATACAGATTGTCAACTTTAAAGGTATTTAATACTTTTGCTTTAAAGTTTTTGCCTTCTATAACACCGCTGTCGCCTACCTGACCGCCGCATTCAGCATAAAAAGGTGTTGTATCAAGTATGATATCAACTGTTTCGCCCTCATCAGCGGAGTCGATTTTTTTAGCGTCTTTAACAAGTGCAACAACCTTAGCCTCTTCGCAGGTCTGTTCGTAGCCTGTAAAGTTTGTTTCACCGTTTTCTTTTTCTATATCTATATAGATAAGATCGTCTGTAAGAATAATTTTTTGAGCGGCAGCTTTAGCGCGTTCTTTTTGTTCCTTCATGCAGGCTTTAAAGCCATCTTCATCAACTTTTACGCCTTTTTCAGCTGCAATTTCAACTGTTAACTCAAGAGGGAAACCGTATGTATCGTAGAGTTTAAAAGCATTTTCTCCGCTGATTTCTTTAGAACCATCAGAAAGTAAGTCGTCAAGAAGTTTTTGACCTCTGTCGAGAGTTTGTTTGAATTTTTCTTCTTCTTTTTTGATAATGTCTTTTATTCTTTGACGATTTTCTTCAAGTTCCGGATAAGCTTCTTTGTAGTTGTCCACAACCGTGTCAACTATGTTGTACAGGAAGGGAAGTTCCAGCCCGAGCATTTTTCCGTGTCTTAAGGCACGGCGCATAATCATACGCAGAACGTAATTTCTTCCTTCGTTACCCGGAACGATTCCGTCAGAAATCATAAAGGTTACGCATCTTGCGTGGTCTGTTATTATTCTTAAAGAGATGTCAGTTTTGTTATCTTTTTTGTATTCTTTGCCTGTCATTTCGCAGACTTTGTTCAAGATAGGGGTTAGAAGGTCTGTTTCAAAAGTAGAGGTTTTACCCTGTACAACCATTGCAATTCTTTCAAGCCCCATGCCTGTATCAACGTTTTTCTTTTCAAGAGGGGTGTAGTTGCCTTCTTTATCTTTGAAAAGTTCTGTAAATACAAGATTCCATATTTCGACCCATCTGTCGCATTCGCAGGTAGCAACAGAACAGTCGTCAGAGCATTTTAACTCTTCGCCTAGATCATAATGTATTTCAGAGCACGGACCGCAGGAGCCTACATCTGAAACAGGGCCCCAGAAGTTGTCTTTTTTACCTTTTCTGAAGATTTTTTCGGCAGGTATGCCAACCTTGTTGTGCCATATATCAAAGGCTTCATCATCATCTTTATAGATAGTTATGTAAAGTCTGTTAGGATCTAAGTGAAGATAGTTTGTGACAAAATCCCACGCCCAGGGAATAACTTCTTCTTTGTAATAATCACCGAAAGAGAAGTTGCCCAGCATCTCAAAAAAGGTATGGTGTCTGGGGGTTCTGCCAACGTTTTCTATGTCAGAATCTTTTCCGCCCGCACGTGCACATTTTTGGCAGGTGGTAATTCTTTTAGGCTCATACGGGCATTCTTCATAACCGAGAAAATACGGTACAAACTGCAGCATGCCTGCTGTCGTCAAAAGTACCGTCGGGTTATCCGGAACGAGCGATGAGCTTTTTACAATTGTCGACTGGTGCTTTTCTGCAAAAAACTTTAAAAAAGCTTCTCTAATCTGAGTTCCTGTCAAAGGTTTATTAACTGTTTCTGACATATTTCATTCCTTACTTTTTACATATCCATACTTAAATTTTACAATAAAAACGTTTTTTACTCACAATATTTACCCGTTCAACAAAATAATTTTTGTTCGTTTTAATAAGCTTTATTTATGATTTATATACAATTTTAATGTTATTTAACATAAAGTGTACTTTGTACTTTTCAAATGCAAAAAGATGTGTTAAGATTTTTTATACAAACTTTAAAAAACGGGCAATTTTTTTCCGCCTCATGTTTTTATTTATATGTGAAGTTGAATCAAAAATTGTGTGTGAAAGGAAGTAATCTGAATGTTAAAACTTATCAGCAATTTTATTGAATCCGTTCTTTTTGGTCTTTGCGAGTTGGCACCTGTTTATATCACAGTAGATTGTGATAGATACTCCAGAAGATAATATTTTTTCTCGTTTTTATACAGCCGTAGTTCAAATTCCTCTGTAAAACTTAACATTTGCTTAAAATTTATGGTAAAATAACACTATAATTTTTTATGTGAATTTTGGGGACTTTTATGGATAACAATTTGAACGTATTACTTATAGACAGGGATGAAAATTCGAGAAGCGTTATAAAAGCTTACCTCACCGAGATAGAAGGTGTCGGTATTGCTGCTGAATTTTCTGATTTTGAAGAAGGTTTTAAACTTGCCGGAAACTCTGGCAGGTGTATTGTTGTTGTTGATGTATCGGAGAATATGGATAGAATTTCTTCTGCAATAAAAGAACTCAAAACACTCAACAGTGAGGCTTTTGTTGTTGCTTTGTCTAACAGAGCTTCTGCTGATGTGATTATAAAAGCTTTGCGCTCAGGAGCTAAAGAGTTTATTGCAAAACCTGTTATTAAGACAGAGTTTGTTGAAATTTTTAAATCCATAATCAAGGATATTAATTCTGAGGAAGCCAAAGATACCTGTAAGATTATTTCAACATTTTCTAATAAAGGCGGTATTGGAAAAACCTCTATCGCTGTGAATCTTGCTGTTGAGCTGGCGCAAATGTCCAAGGAAAAAGTTGCGCTCATTGATTTAAACCTGCAGCTTGGGGATGTTGCGACATTTTTGGATATGACTCCGCCTTTTGCAATGGATTATATTGCGGATAATATCAACAATCTTGACGAAGATGAACTGTTGAAAGCAATGACAAGATACAAAAATACAAGCCTGTATGTTATTGCTGACCCGTTAAATATAGATAAATCTAAAGATATAACGGCAGAACAAATAAAGAATATATTAACTGCTTTAAAAAAGACTTTTTCATACATTGTTATTGATATCGGTACAAATATTGATTCAAAAACTATTACTGCTCTTGATTTCAGTGATTTAGTTCTATTGATTGCGATAGTAAATCTTCCTGCTATCAGAAGTACTCAAAGATGTATGGAATTGTTTGATAAACTCGGGTACAATGCTGATAAAATAAAGCTTGTTCTAAACAGGTATATGGAAAACGAAGATATAAAGACATCTGATATAGAAGAAGTTGTTAAACAAAAAGTTTACTGGAAAATACCTAACAATTATCTTATAATGATGTCGGCGATTAACAAAGGCGTTCCTGTAAACGAAATAAATCCTGATTCCAATGTTGCGGTTAATTATAAAGAGTTTGCATCAAAGATTTCGGATTATTTGATTACGCAAAAGTTAAATAAAAATTATAACAGAGAAGTAAGAATATAGTTGGAGAGAGAACATTGTCATTAAAAGATAGAATAAAAGGTAAAAAGGGCGGTTTTTCTTCTGAAGCGGGAGAATATAAAATTTCAATTGCAAAACTTGCGAAAGCAGCTGCAAAGGTTAAAAATCCTGCTGATTTGGGCAATATAGTAAAAGAATTTTCAAGATTCTTGAACGCAATGGACACAAAAGATGCGCAGTTAATATTCAGAGGCAACTTTGATCTCGGACAAAGAACGCTTTTAAACTGTGTACTTTCTAATTTTATTGACGACGGAATTTATGAAGAAGATGAAGAAAATGATAATGAAGAGCCATCTCCTTCAAAACTTGTCAGAAGAAGAAAATCAGTAAAAGAGCGTCTTGAAGAAGAAAACGAAGAATAATCTTTTATTGCCTTATGTAAAGACTCAGTTAAATCGCTAAAAACAAAAACACAATTGGCCTAAATTGTGTTTTTGTTGTGTTAAATATCTCTAACAGAATTACATTCTTTCGGGTGCTTCTACCGCAAGCAAACCCAGAGAGGTTTTTATTACTGTTGATACTGATTTAACAAGTGCAAGTCTTGCTGCTGCAAGCTTTTTGTCCTCTGTCAGCACTCTTGAAAAAGTATAAAACTGGTGGAAACAGCCGGAAATTTCCTGCAGGTATTTGCAAATCATATAAGGCGCTCTGTTTTTAGCCGCCGCAAGTATCAGCGGTTTAAATTCTTCAAGTTTTAAAATTAGTTTTCTGGCTGATGCAATAGATTTTTCATCGTCAACTGACCATAAAAGATCTAAATCCGCGTCCATAATTGCTTTGTCCAGTTCATCCTCTTCAAAAAGCGGGGCAATTTTTTCTTTTGTTTCTACATTAATGCGCTCTGTTTTTGCATTTCTGAAAATTGAGCACGCACGGGCATGTGCGTATTGAACATAGAATACCGGATTGTCATCTGTTTTTGATTTTGCAAGTTCTATATCAAAATCCAGAGTTGTGTCAATGCTTCTTATTATCATCCAGTACCTTGTCGCATCAACCCCAACCTCGTCAATAAGGTCTTCTAATGTGACCATATTCTTTCTTTTCCCCATTCTGGTTGCTTCACCGTTTAGAACAATATTAACCAGCTGTCCGAGAAGTACTTCGAGCTTGTTCGGGTCATCTCCCAGTGCTTCAATAGATGCTCTCATCCTTGCAACATAACCGTGGTGGTCTGCGCCCCAGATATTGATAAGTTTGTCAAAACCTCTTTTGATTTTGTCGTGATGATATGCTATATCCGCTGTAAGATAGGTGTTTGAACCGTCAGTTTTTCTTAAAACTCTGTCTTGATCGTCACCGAAAAGCGAGGACTTAAACCACAGTGCGCCTTCCTTCTCATATAACATTCCAAGCTCATTCAATTTGTTTACGCACTGTTCAACTTTTCCGGATTTGTGCAGGTCTGTTTCTGAATAAAAGTTGTCAAAATGAGTATGAAATTTATTCAAAAGCTCTTTTTGCAGTTCTAACATCTTTGCTTTTGCAAAGCTGCTTAATGTATCAAGCTGTTCTTGTGTTAAGTCCTTTGTTAAATTTCTTGCAAAATCAGGATTTTCTTTAACAAACTCTTTTGCAACCGGAATAAGGTACTCACCCGGATAATACGATTTTTTCTCGATTTCGTCAGTCGGAAAATCAATTTTTTCGCCCAATTCTTGCAATACTCTTATATGCAAAGAACGTCCGAGATTCTTAATCTGATTGCCAGCATCGTTAATGTAAAACTCCTGATATACATTATATCCGGCAAATTTTAACAAATTAGCCAGCGCGCTGCCCATTGCCGCCCAGCGTCCGTGGCCGATATGGAAAGGGCCTGTCGGGTTTGCTGAAACGTATTCCAAAATAACTTTTTGACCTGCGCCATGGTCATTTGAACCGTAGTCGGATTTTTGGTTCATAATTTCTTTAACTATCGCATTAAGAAATGATTTGCCGAGTTTAAAGTTTATAAAACCTGCAACAGTGGATATTTCACAATCTTCAAGCTTTATTGCCTCAGCCACAGCCTGTGCAATAGCCGGAGGTGCCATTTTTGCAAATTTAGCCAGAGATGACACGTTAACCGCAATATCTCCAAATTCCTCATTTTTTGGAATTTCCGCATTCAAGGAAAAAACATCGTCAACTTTAAGTTGATTGAGTTTGCCTTCTTTAGCAGCTGTTTTAATTGCATCAGTTGTAACGTCAATAATATACTGTTTTAACATAATCCACCTTGTAAAATTTTATAATTCTACAAAGATTATAGCCAAAACAATATTTATTTAAAATACGTTATTAGTTATTTGTTGAACCGGCAAGCATCCGTTTTTTCATTGCATAGAAATAAAATTTGTCCATTTCTTCCATGCAGTCGTCGATTACTTTCATTAGTTCAATCAAATCCTGCTGCATTTTCATATGTTGTATTTGATTTTCATCGTATTCGTTATTAAATTCCATGTATACTCCCTTATTTAGACATTACATGGAATATATCGGCATTTATTTTTAAAACTTTATATTTTTTATGTTTATTGTTACAATTTGTAAATTTCTGAAATTCGGAAATTCTTTGTTTAAATAAGTATAATTTTTGCATAAAAAAAACCTCGAAACGTTGAGGATTATTAATTTTGATTAACTTTTTATTTGACAAAATACGCTAAAATTTTTAATATTATAATTATAGTAATAAACACTAGGATAATTTAAATGGAGAAAACTAATGGTCACAAAAGCCTACACGGATGACGAATTTGAATCACTTATTTCACAGTACGACTACAAATTTCAAAAGGGCGATTTAGTCAAGGGAATGGTCTGCGGTTATGATTCTGAGGGCGTAATTGTTGATATAGGTGCCAAAACGTCAGCCTGTGTTCCCGAAAGAGAAGCAAGAATAGACACTTCTGTATCTATAGAGGATACGCTTAAAAAGGGAGAAGTTTATGAGTTTCTTATAATAAAGGAAGAAGATGAAGACGGGCGTTTTATGCTCTCTCGCAAAAAAGTTGCAATGGCTTATGCCTGGAAAGAACTGGAAGAACTTAAAGAAAAAGATGAAACTCTTGAAGGAACGGTCGTTTCTGTTGTTAAAGGCGGTGTGCTTGTTGAAATTAAGGGTGTCAGAGGCTTTGTTCCGTCCAGCCACTTAAGGGCAAAAGATACGGAAAATATTATCGGCCAAAAAATTGAGCTTAAAATACTTACACTTGATCCTGCGCAGAATAATTTTATTCTCTCAAACAAAAAAGTATATTCGGATACTCAGGAAGAGACAAAAGAAAATATGTTCTCTAATCTTGAGGTCGGACAGGTCGTTAAGGGCGAAGTTGTCAGAATTACTGATTTCGGTGCTTTCATCGATATCGGCGGTATGGACGGCTTATTGCCGCTTTCACAGATGTCATGGCGCTGGGTTGATCACCCGTCTGATGTCTTAAAAATTGCGGATACTATTAACGTTGAAATCATTGGCATTGACCACGACAAACAGCGCGTAAGCTTAAGCCTGAAAAATTTAGAAGCTGATCCTTGGATTGAGGCTAAAAAACAAATAAAAGAAGGCGATAAGGTAGAAGGTACAATTACTCGTATCAAACATTTCGGTGCGTTTGTTGAGGTGTTTGCAGGTGTTGAAGCATTGCTTCCCAATAACGAGGTTGTTGAATACCAGAACAAAAACGGTTGTATTCTTGCTCCCGGAGATAAAATTAAAACAACTATTATCAAGTTTAATCCGGATGATAGAAGAATCAGCCTTAGCATTGATTCTGAATAGAAAAATAACTTTATATACAATAAACCCGCTATTTTTTGTTAGCGGGTTTATTTTTTGCTGAAGAATTTGAGGGATTTTGATAAAATTGCATGCCTTTGTAATTCAAAAGCAGAGCTTTAGGACTAATTAGCCCGATATCAAATAAAAGCTGTGCCTGAGCCTTATTGTATTCAATAATTGAGCGCAAAAGCTGCTGGCGCGCGCTTGTTTTTTCAGTTTGTGATGTCAAAACGTCAATAAATGTGTTTTGCCCTACGTCAAACCCTATCAATGAAAATTTTAGTCCTTCATCAGCTGCTTTTACCTGAATTTTGTTTGATTCGATTTTTTCAAGAGCAGTTCTGGAACTGTAATACGAGCCGACGATACTTTCTTTAATCTGTCTTTCCAGATTTGTGAGTTCGTAGCGAGCGGTTTTTATTTTTGCAACATCTGCATTTTTTTGTGTTATTGTACCAACACCCATTTTTTTTCCAACAGGAACATCGACATTCAAACTTAATGTGTGATTTGCACGCAGGCTGCCTGTTGAGGTTGTTCCGACCTTTGCAAACTCGAAGCTCAGGTTTATATTTGGGGCAAAGTCTGTATAATTTTTATTTTTTAAATTAACAAGAGAGCGTATCTGTGCACGTTTTGTTTGAACATCTTCTCTTGCCTGCAGCGCAACATTATAAAGGCAGTCAATATTATTCTTCTTTTTTACAAGTTCCCTCGGGGATACAATATGTTCAAATGGATAAAGCGTCAAAGTCACATTTATCCCCATTATATTAGCGAGCTGTGCCTGTTTCAGTCTGAGGTCGTTTAGTGCGGTTATAAGCTCCTGTTTTGCATCTGCAAATTGGGCTTCTGCTCTCAGAATATCATATTTTGAACCAATACCTATCTGGTATCTTGCCTGCATAAGTTTTAGCTGTTCCTGTCTATCTCTCATATTAGAGATAAGAACTTCTATATTCAATTTTGCTTCAAGTAGGTCATAGTAGTAGGTTGCTGTTTTAAGTAACAGCTCGCTTACAGTGTATTTTAGATTGTGTTTTTGAGCTTTGTAAAGATTGTTAGCGCTTGCAATATCGAAAAAAGGGCTGCCGTTTCCTACAAGCGGGTAATTCACCATAATACCGCTATATACTGGATTCTGGTCAACAGTTCGCGGTAAGATGTCACCGACCAAAAATTCACCGTGTACAGACTGTATCTGGTATCTGTAATAAAAATCAGGCAGAAGTTGAGCAAGAGAATTGTAATACGTCCACTTTGCTTCATTCATTTGAGTTCCTGCTATTTTTATATCGTAATTGTTTTTTAGTGCAGTATAGATGCAGCCTTCCAAATCAACGGGAATTAAATCTATATCCAGCCCTTTGCGTATCTGATTGTCGAGATCTTTTTGCGTTGCCTTGTCATACGCACCGTAGCCTTCTTTTAATGATTCCAGAAAATTGTCGCTGCGATAATTCCATATGAGCCCGCCGGAATCAGCACAAAATGCAGGAAGCGAAGATAAGAAACATATAAAAATGATTTTTATAAATGCTTTCATCTGCTCCCCATTTTCAAATACTCATGCACATATCAAAGCTTATTTGAAAATGAAGGAAATTCTTATAGCCTGTTGGCTATTTTTGTTTGTTATATAGGGGATGTCCTTGTTTTAATTTTTTAGAGATTATTTTGTTATCTGAAACTGTTTTTGTTGTGAATTACTACACACTGTTCTTTCTTGCAAAAACATTCTGCCATTGCGAAGCGTCAGGCTTTTGAAACACACTTCAATCGTTTGTGTTCAGAATCTGAACAGTGGGGG
>CALUQO010000052.1 GCA_944322935.1 Candidatus Gastranaerophilales bacterium
TTACTTTCCTTTTCTTTACTTTCCTTTTCTTTACTTTCCTTTTCTTTACTTTCCTTTTCTTTACTTTCCTTTTCTTTTATTGCATTGCGTTCGCATTGCGATGGCAATGCGTTCGCATAATCCGGAGAAGCTTGCCATCTGCGGTTTGCAGACTTTTTAGCTTTTTCACTTTTCTCTAATCTTAACTTGATGTTTTGAGCAACTCTGTTTGAAGAAATCACACTTTTTCTTATAACAAAAAATTTAAAATCCTTAACAACGGATTCAACAATTTTTATATCAACACCCAAATCGTGTGCGACGATACCAAGCTCATCCATAGACAGCCTGTTGTTATTGTTGTGCAAAAACTCGACAACAGCCCAAAACACGCCATACCCCTGCATGCCGTGTGTGCTGATTAGTTTTTTAATTTTAAGGTTCTCTCTTGTGTAAATGTCATGCGAAAAATAGGATTGCTGCATACTCACTCCCTGTCTTTTATTTGTAACCATCCTCCTGCAGCGCGTGTCTCAATACCCCGTCGAACAGCAAATTTTTACACAAGTCTACGTTTAAGCACCGTTCGTCTTGACAATTGTAAATGCGACATAAGTAACAGTCATTGTTTTCTATAAGCCTGTTTAAAAGCACATCGGTCATGCCCAAAAGTGTTGTTGTGCTGTAAGGTGAAGATTGTGAAAGGTTTGTGTGTTTGTTCATTTTAGAAGTACTTTATCTGCTTGAGGGACACTTTAACAAACCGTTTTGTTGATTTTTACTTCGTTTCATGGTATTTTAAAAACAGAAGTATATATCTTGCCTGATCTCGGGGGTCAGGCTTTTTTTTATTAAGTTTGTTAATATCATTATAGAAAATTACTTTACAAATGTCAAGTTATGTAATAAAATGAAACAAAGAAAAATAAAAAACGGAGTGCGCAATGAATCTTCAGGAAGCAATAGCGGAGCTTACCGCAAAATTTAAAAAAAAGATTAGTTATGCCGATATCGCTGCGGCACTGGACGTTACAAGACAGTATGCAAACCAGATAAAAGACAGAGAGCTGTCCGATGAGCAGCTGCAAAAGCTTGACAAATACTTTAATACTGACTTGACAATTGTAAATTTACCGCTTTCCACAGACCCGAATGATTGTGTAAACATTCCTGTTCTGGGCGAGGTAAAAGCGAGCATGGGTTTTGGCGTGACAGTATACAATGAGGTCACAACGGCATATTACCCGATAAGCCGAAAGCTTGCTGCTGATTTGGGTTTAAACGTGCACGAATCTGAAATAATTTTTGCGCAGGGCGACAGCATGATGCCCACTATTGACGGCGGAGACAGTTTGCTTGTTGACCATGGCCGCAAAGAGATTTATGACGGAAAAATTTATTGCGTGCGTATTGACGGCCAATTGTACGCCAAAAGGCTGCAAAAAATTCCGCCCGACAGGGTGCTTGTGGTTTCCGACAATCCGAAATACCGCAGTTTTGAGATAGATTTGACGGAAAAACGGGATTACGATTTTGAAGTAATCGGAGAAATCCGCTGGTGGGGCAGGGTCGCCAGATAATTGTTGTTATGGCGTGTATTATGTACAAGCCTGCAGCCGCTGTCATTGCGAAGCGTCAGTCTTTTGAAGCACACATCAATCGTTTGTGTTCAGAATCTGAACAATGTGGGAATCTGGTTTTAATTGTTTATGTAATTTTCAAGGGTGCACTTCGGCATATACAGCCGCAGAAAATTTATGCTGCCCGTAAAATTCAATATAAATGTATGATGACGGCCGGGGTTGTATAAGATACCCTATTGTTAATGCAAAACAGATTTTTTTTAAAAACAGTTTGTGTGGTTATTGTTTTAATGTGCCTGATATTTAATTCAGCCCGTGCACAGGAATTTGCAATGCCTGAAATTGAATGTTGCAAAACTGTGCATAATGTTTATGAGGCTGATTGCACATATCTGCAAAACAGTATAGAAAATGCTGTAATCACGCAAGAAGAAAACGAAGACGCTGATATAATAACGGCTGCCATAGAGCAGAGTGTTTCAACCACCTCTAATTTTGTGTACTTCTGTTTTTTGCCGCTGTCTGTTATAATGGCACCTATTGCGCTTGTTGCACTATGGATAACAATGTATTATGCAATATATACTAACGATGCGTTAACGGTGTTCAGGTAATCAGCAGAATTTTTTATACAAAAATAACGGGTTATGTACTTAACAATCCTTAAAAAAACTTTTTAATTTGTAAATTTTAAACCTTAACAGATGTTTTTATAAGTATGATTGTTAACAATTCCGACATAAAACCGGTTAAAAAAGAAATTAACAAGCCTGCGCAAAAAGTGCAGCCTCAAAATTCTGCGCCGGAAAGCCCTCAAAAAGAGGAAGCTGCCGCAGTACCGGCTGACACTTTAAAAGCCTATGCAGGCATTGAGGATAAAAACAAAAAAGTTTCCAGAGAAGAAGTTGTTGAGTACTTAAAAAATACGGGATTAAAAAACGAACATCTCTGCGAGGAAATACTCAAAAATCTCGGGGATGAGAACGGCGAAATCACGCAGTTAAGTTTTGATTTTTTAAAAAGTTTTCAATCAAAAAACAATCCGTTACTTCTGACTTCACAGATTTTTGGCAGAGCAAAAGAAGACGGAAAAATCAATTATGCCCTGTTAAAACTTGTTGATTTAATAATGCCGCAAAGAGATACGGGCGTCTTTTACGGCGGCGACAACATCAAAAATGTTATGACCGGTATTAAAAACAGTGACGGCTCGTTTAACAAAACGGCGCTGAAATATTTTATCAAACACGCTGACGCTTATACAAAGATTTTTAACTTTGAACCAAAATACGCTTTTGCACCGCTTAAAAACAATAAGGGAGAATTTGACCCGAAGGCTCTGGCCTTTGCCGATGAAAAATTAAGCAGCGGCGAAGAGTACAAAAATGTTGTTACACAGCTTTTCGGGGCAAAAGACAGGGACGGGAATTTTTCGTATAAAATAAACGAGCTTCGCAATTCTTTATCGGAAACTTTTGAAAAAACACAGGCTGATTACGTAAAAGAAATTGCTCTGTCGTTTCCCGAAGATAAGAAAAAAGAACGTGATGAGTTCATTGAACTGGCAAAATCAATGAAAAACAAACCCGATTTTTATCAAATATTTAATTTTATTAAAGAAATAAAAGCCGATGAAAAAACAAAATCCTCTCTTGAGTTTGACAAAAACACCGTCGACTTTTTAACGGAAATGGAAACCTCCGGCGATTACAGTTTTGAAAAGACAAAAATTATACTGAAAAAAACAGAGCTGGCACACAATGCATTTTCTCAAAAAGATATTGAGGTTATAAAAGACCTGTGCCAGAGTGTTGACAAAGAAAATGTTGAAATGTTTGTTGACGCTTCCATAAGAAAAGCAGGCAAGAATAAAGGCAAATTCGATTCCGCAACACTTGAAAAATATATTGATATTTATCGCAAGAACCGCTATTTAAACCCGATAGCCGATATTGAATATATGGCAAAATGTTTAGCGCTGGAAGAAGATGACTATGCGCTTGATACCTTTGCAAAATTATATAATTTAAGATGGAAAACAGGCAGCCGTTTCGGTTCGGAAGAATTATTAGACAGACAAACCCTGCATTTTATTCTTATGATGTGCTGTATGGAGAACAATGGTGCTCCTCAGCGTCCTTGTTACGAAAAAGTATTGGATAATCTAAATAAACTTATGACAATGAAACTGCCGATGTCCTCACGTGATGCCTTTGCCAATTTTATGGTTTATCAGGACATAGACACTGTTGAAAAGCTTGAAAAAATTGACTTTATGGAACTCGGACTTAAAACCGGACAGGTTTCAAAAGGCATTTTTAAATATGCAACAGAAGAAGAACTGCTGCACTTTAAAGAATATTTAAAAGATTACCTTAAAGACAAAAATGTCGAATCCGTTGATATTAAGCTTAACCAAAATATCTCAAGCATTGTCGAGCTTACAACAGGGCCGGCTTACGACAGAAAGAAACTGCTTTATGACATAAAAAAAGGCGTTCCGACGGCAGAAATCCACGAACGCAAATGGGATAAGCGTGTTACAAGAAAAGAAAAAGACTTTAAAAACAACACTGTTACAGAATACAGAAACAAGATTGTATATGAAAATTTTGCGGATTACGAAAGATTGGAATCCCAGATTTTGAAAAAATTTGATGATGATAACAATTTGCTTTACGAAGAAGAAATAAAGCCCTCGGTTATCCCGAATGTCTTTGATATAACAAGAACTTACCCCGACGGCAAAATCGAAAAAATCAGCACCGCCCAAAAAACAAAAGACGGCAATGAAATCATAGAAAAAAACATGACCTCGTTTGACGGAACAACAACCTACTACCGCTTTGAAGATGACCCTGACGGAAACAGGATTTTTGATTATGTAATAACGGATAAATCAGGCAAAAAGCTTTTGAATCAATCCGTTACGTTTGAAGTGATTGACGAAAACCACTTTGTTTCTTCGCGCAACAACAAAAAATTCGACATAAAAATACAGGGCGACAATCTTATTGTCAAAGATTTAAAAACACAGCAGACAAAGACTCTTGAGCTTAAAAGCTTTACCCGTGATACAAAAGAGCTTGTACTGCCGGTGTTAAAAACTCTCCCCGGAGATGAGCTTTTCAAAATGAAAGAAATTGATTTAAAAGCTTTGTATGCAAACGAAAAAATGGACAATGCCGCTTTCAGCCCCTCTGAAGAAGCCATTATGATGAAGCCGGAATATCTCGACGAGGCAATACTCTTGCACGAGCTGGGGCACGCAAAAGATATGATGATGTTTAAGGAAATTGCACAGGAAATAAACAAAGACCCAAAACTGAAAAAAATATTTACCGAAGAAAAAGACGCTTACCGTGAGCATTTTGGCGACGCAGAGCTTACAAAAATAGATTATTTTACTGCGGATTATCACTATCTTGGAGCAAACTCCGTACACGAAGGTATTGCGGAAACAAATGCAGTTTTGAGCACCTGCCCCAAAAACGAGATACAGTCGATTCGCTCGCACTACTGGCAGCAGTATTTTCCCAGAACAATTGCCTATCTTGCCGGGTTGCTTGAGTAATACATTATATGGATGATGTTAGTGTTTACGCTTTACTTTAAACTTTAGACAGTTTATTTATTATAGGAAGTTTACTTATTTATGCAGGCACTAAACTTTTCGGATATATTTTTATGGACGGGGATTTGAGCGCACCCGTTGCTAATGAAACGGAAAAAACACAAGATTCAAAAAACTAACTCATACTTAATGACTTAATAAATTGAAATTCTTCACTGCAAAAGCTATAATGCTTCTGCAGTTTTTTTTAAGTTCTTCATATTGTTCCGTCCGCCGGAAAATGTAATTAATGAGCAGGATATTTTAATTTTTAAAATAATAATGTTTTTATCTTAAAAATGTTTTGCTGATTGATTACGTTTTTTGGGGGACAGATTACGCAGCGCTGAGGATATTTTACAATTGAATCTGCATAACTTTATCGTAAGCCTGAATAATTTTTGTTGTAATATTTGTTGCGACGGTAACACCCAGTTCTGCCTTGGCCATGGCTGTCATAACATCGTGGATATCGGCGTTTCCGTTTTCTTCCATAACGTCTTTCATAAGCTGGTCAGGCGCGTTTAGTTCTCTGTTAAAGTTTTCAACCAAACCGGAAAAAACAGATTTAAAATCAGTTGTTTCGAGTTTTTCAACCCTTCCCATACGAAACGGACTTACCCCGCCCACGCCCGTATCCAGTTTGGTGGGCTGCATTCTTTCAAATAAATTTATGTTTGGTGCAAACTTCTTTTCTATCATCTTACGTTACCTTCAATCTAGCTTAAGTAATTGGCCAAAATACTTTTTACATAATTTTGAGTTTCTTTAAACGGAGGAACCCCGCCGTATTTGTCGACATTGCCACCGCCTGCGTTGTAGGCGGCAAGTGCAAGTACCACATTGCCATTGTATCTTGCCAGCAAACCTTTAAGGTGCTTTACGCCTCCGTCTACGTTCTGCACGGGGTCATACGCATTTTTTACCCCCAGCCCTTTGGCTGTCGCCGGCATCAGCTGCATTAGGCCCATTGCACCGCAATGAGAGGTTGCATTGGGGTTAAATCCGGATTCCTGCCTTACTACGGCCTGCACAAGTTTTTCATCAACACCGTATTTTTGGCAGGCTTTGGAAATTATGTTCATTATCTGTGCTCTTGAAGGGTTTACAACACGTCCGTATGTTTCTTCAAGAGATTCTCCGGCATTGATGGTGTTGGCTTTTAAATTTGCAAAAGCGTTGGTTAGTGCAAGAAAATTACTCTTGCCTGTTCTGAACTGGCCTTCGCCCTTTTGGCTTGCTTTTAAAATTTCGGCAAATGAGGGTTTCTCTGTTTTTACGGCATCGGGATTAAGCTGCCTTTCGATGCTTGCCACGTGTGTTTGTATCTGCTGCACACGCTGCATGGCCGCTTCTTTTCCGCCTTGATTTATATATGCCTGTATTGTCGGAGAGAACATTTTTTACTTACCTGCCTGAAATTTTATCCTACTGTCTGCCTATTTCCACGGCTCTTTGAGCCATACTTTTTGTTATGTTGATTACTGCAAGGTTTGCTTCATAGGCGCGTTGCGCTATGTTTGCATCCGCAATATCAACAATGGGGTTTACGTTTGATGAACGTATGTAACCGTTTGCATCCGCGTCGGGGTGCCCCGGACGGTAAAGCCTTTCGCCCAGTGTCGGGTCTTCCACAACGCCGGTTAACCTTACGCCGCCCTGCTGAAACGGGATTGTACCAACGCCGAATACATCTTCTTTCATAGAATTTAATAACCCGTGGAAAGAGATATCGTCCGTTGCGTTGAGTACGGGGATTTTTCTTACATAGTTAGGCGTGTCCATGTTGGCAATGTTTTTAGCGTGAATTTTGAGTCTTGCGCCGTGGGCTTGCAAGCTCTTTTCACCTATGTTCATTGTTTCCATTAAACTCATATTGTCACCTTCTTTGCTGTTTTAAAATTCTTTATTATCTGCCTACGCCTGCGGCTGTACGCATTTCGCTTATTATAGCGGACATTTTTCTTGAGGCTACGGCATACAAAATCGACATCTTTTGCATTTCCGCAAGTTCATACGTAGGGTCAACACCGACATCCTGTTCTTCTATCAAACCCGACGGCCCGAGTTTTATGGACAATTCCGTTTCCAGCGGATTGTTCATTGTGCCCAGATACTGGTCAAAGCTGATGTCTTTTCTTACATAGTTTGGGGTATCCATGTTGGCAAGGTTTGTGCTCAAAGCTCTTTGTCTTTGAGAAATCAAATCCAGCATCAGGTTTGTTTTAATAATAGGGTCTTTTGGTGTGTACATATTGTTTTACTTTCTTTGTTTATTGATTGTTAATCAATTAATAAAATTATTGAGTGAGATTGATTGATTTTTGGTACATATCATCAATTACGTGGATAAGCCTTGTGCCGGCAATCATTGAGGAGTTGAGTCTTAATACCTCATTAACGTTGCCGATGTAATTTGCATTTGAACGTTCAAGCCCGCCCTGGGCAATGTAGCTGTGTTCTTTAATTAATCTGGGTTCGCCTGATTCTGCGGTAGCGATTACTTTGTTGTATTCCGCAGATTTTAGGCCTTCGGGATTTTGAAACTGAACAACCGGGATTTTGCCGAGTGTTTCGTATTCTGTATGCCCTTTTTTGATAATCATTACCGTGCCGTCTTGTTTGATTCTCAGGCCTTCGTGGTTAACCGGAACTTTAATGCCGTCGCCCACGAGATAGCCGTCGTTTGTAACGATATAGCCGTCTTTATCAAGCTTAAAAGAGCCGTCTCTGGTGTATTGCACGTCACCGTTTGGTGAGGTTACGGGGATAAAGCCGGGGCCTGTAAGGCAGATATCCAAAGGACGTTCTGTTCTCATAAAAGCACCCTGCTTGTAGTCATAGCGGACAACACCGTCTAAGTATCCGTTTTCGTCAAGAATTTGTTCGAATCTTACGGCTTTATATGCGTTAGTATTGAGGTTGCCTATGTTATTAGAGATATAGCCCAATCTTTCAAACTGAATGTTGGTGTTTATGATACCTCTTCTGATTAAACCTTGTAATGTTGTCATTTATAACTAACCTTTCTTAACTTATTTTTGCCTTTTATTAATTTAATTATGACGTGCTGCTCAATGATTGTATTGCGCGCGACAGGTTGTTGTTTTGCATTATAAACAGTTGTCTATTAGCTTCAAAATTTCTTTTTACGGGTATAATCTGCAGGATTTCGCTGTTTAAAGAAACGTTTGAATATTCGTTAAACCCCTGTTTGATGTTCGGGTCTAAGACAGCAACGCCCTCGTTTGTAACAACGGACAGGGTTGCTACGTATTCAAGCTGATTTGTCGCTTTGTTGAAAACCCTGATATCGCCGTTTTTGTAAACTTTTACGTCTTCAAGTTTTTCCGGTACAATATGCAGCCTTATCGGGGTTCCGTCATTTGCCAGCACGTGTGCGTTTTCAAGTGTGAGAAGGTTTCCGTCCTTGTCTATTTTGAAACGGCCGTCACGTGTAATTTTTATACCGTCAGGGCTCTGGTATTGGAAATAGCCTTTGTTTGCAATAGCTAAATCAAGAGGGTTGTCGGAATGTCCGATTCTGCCGATAGAATCATCAAGAGCAGTGGACAATGCGTGTGTGCCTATCCATTCGGCAAAAGAAGAGACTACGGGGTCTTTTCTCTGGTAGCCTACTTTATCAAACGAGTTATAGTTTTCGTTTATCACGCCAAAGATTTCCGTCTGCAGGTGCATTGCTCGTATGCTGGTTGTCAAACCGTTTTCAAAAAAGTTAATTCCGCCGCGTAATGTTGTCATGATTAAGTCCTTTATTAATGCGTACTTATTCATTAATGATGTCGACCAAAAAGTCAAAAAAAATACAAAAATAACCAAAAATCATACATTTGGAGGAAAATTTCGTTTTTATAAAAAGATTTTAAAAATCCTGCCGATATTTTGTTCGAGAAAAATTCGTGATAAGGTTCTGCCGAACAAAAGCAGCCAGTGGCCGGTTTTGTGAGAGGTAAGCGACGTGAACGAATTTTTTGACAAAGCGAACAGTAGAGCGTAAGCGATA
>CALUQO010000053.1 GCA_944322935.1 Candidatus Gastranaerophilales bacterium
CCCCCTCTAAAACTTCAAATCCTTTATATCCATATTAAAATTCAAATCAACATAATTAAAAATCTTTTTAGGAATCTGAGGGTTGAAATAATAGTTGTTGTCACACGGAGAGAGCTTTAGATAGGTATATGACTTGTTCTTTGCGTTAGCCGAGAGCAAAAACTCGCGCCCCTCGGCCTCGATAATAATATACCCGTTTCTCGACTGCATCTCTTTTATCTCGTAACCAAGCGAGTTTGCAGCAGAGAGCGCAAGAAAATACAGCTTGCCAAAAGGAAGCTTATAAAGCCTTATGCAGTCATGATAACTTGTGTAAGACGCTTGAGTCTGTTTGTGGGTTTTGTCCAGAGTGGATTCGGCTCTGCTCTGTGCACATAAGGAAACTAAACTCACCAGAACAAACAAAACTGCAGCTAACCTGCGTAGCGTTTTTTTCATTTTATTCTCCTTCCTCAAGCCAGTTTGCCCCCCACTCCATATCCACAACCAGCGGCACCGCAAGCGGCTGTCCGAGCTCCATCGCTTCTTTGGTCAGTTCTTTTACCTTCTCAAGCTCGTCTTTGTATGTTTCGATAATGAGTTCGTCGTGCACCTGCATGATTATTTTTGATTTAATTTTTTCTTTTTCAAACTTTTTGTCCAAATCAATCATCGCTAGCTTTATTAAATCAGAAGCCGACCCCTGCAGCGGAGTGTTTATCGCCGCACGCTGCGCAAATTCTTTTATGCTGTGGTTTGTGCTCATCAACTCATCAAGCAGATACCTTTTTCTTCCGTAGATAGTTTGTGCATAACCGTTCGAATAGGCTTTTTGAATAGAAGATTCCATATACTCTTTAACCTGCGGATAAGTGGCAAAATATTTGTTAATAAATATCTGCGCTTCCTCATTTGAAATCCCCAGCGCCGAAGCCAGCCCGTAGCGTGTCTGGCCGTATACTATACCGAAGTTTACGGCCTTTGCTCTGCTTCGCATTTCTTTGGTAACTTCATTCAAACCTACAGCAAATACCTTTGCGGCTGTTTGTGCATGGATATCCTCACCCGAGTTGAAGGCATGAATTAAATTTTCATCCTTTGAACAGTGCGCAAGCAGCCTCAACTCTATCTGTGAGTAATCCGCCGACAACAACACCTGATTTTCTTTATCCTGAGGAACAAAAGCTTTTCTTATCCTTCCGCCGAGTTGCGTTCTCACGGGAATATTCTGCAAATTCGGGTTAGATGAAGACAACCTTCCTGTCACGGTGATTGTCTGGTTATAGCTTGTGTGGATTTTTCCGTCAACATGGCTTATCAAATCCGGCAGTGCATCAACATAAGTGGATTTCATCTTTGCGTAATGCCTGTATTGCAAAAGACAGTCAGCTATTTCATACTCTTTTGCCAGCTCCTCTAGCACTTTTGCATCCGTAGAAAATTTCTGAGCGCCTCTTTTCTTTGTCTTTGGCTGAATTTGCAGCTTTTCAAAAAGAATCGCTCCGACCTGCTTGGGAGAGTTTATATTAAACTTTTCACCGGCAAGAGAGTAGATTTTTTCTTCTATCTCTTTTAATTTTTCATCCAGCTCTTTGTTCAGTTCTGCGAGGTATTGCGTATCGAGCGAAACTCCCTGCGCTTCCATCTTTGCAAGCACAATAGAAACCGGCAAATCCATATCATACAGCAGTTTTAATCCGTCGTCATCGAGTTTTTCCTGCCAGAAACGTGTAAGCTCAAGAGTGGCGAAAGCATCGTCACAAGCGTAATCAGACGCCTGTTCAACAGGTACATCATCCATGGTTATCTGGTTTTTGCCCTTGCCTATCAACTCTGCAATCTCTGTCATAAAATAATCGAGGTTCTCGGCCGCCTGCACCTTGAGCCCGTGCTTTCTCGACGGGTCATTTATATAGCTTGCGAGCATTGTGTCAAAAATTATGCCATTGATGTGTATATCGTATTTTAAAAGCGCGTTTATCTCATACTTTGCGTTTTGAAAGGTTTTGTATAAAGACGGTGATTCCAGTAAAGGCTTGAGCTTTTCAAGAACATAATCCATCTCAAGCTGTTCTCCGACCTTATGAAAAACAGGTATATAGAAGGATTTTGTCTGGCCGCGTTCTTGAGATACAACTACTTTCCCATCTTTTGCCTGAATCTGTTCGTTATATGCAATAGAAATCCCGACCAAATCCGCCTCAAGCGCATTAACTGACGTTGTTTCCGTATCGATTGCAATAAGAGTTTGTTTGTTTAAAACCTCGATTAAATCTTCAAGGTCTTTTTCTGTGACGATGGTTTTGCGCTCGTTTACAAGTGCCGGTTTAGCGTTCACAGCGGCAAACAATCCGAGCTGCTGTTGCGTATCTGTTTCAACCTTTGCGGCAGGTGCTTGTTCAAGTTCAGTTTCTTTAGGTTTTGCACTGCCGTCTTTAAGACTTATAAAATCAATAAGCTTTTCATCAGCCATTTGTTGTCTTTTCATCAAGCCGTTATCAACGCTTTCGGGACGTGATTTAACAGAGCATACACTGAACGGGCGCAAGATTTCTTCAAGATTTTTTAAGTAGCTGAAAAACTGAACCCGTTTAAAAAATGCGCTTACCTCATCTATATCAGGCATTTCCAGTTTTGTTTTGTCAAAATCAAAATCTATATCAACATCGCGTTTTATTGTGGCGAGGTAATAGCTGAGTTTCGCGTCTTCTACCCCGTTTTTGAGCTTTTCTTTAAGAGACTTTCCGTCGACCTCATCAGCGTGAGAGAGCACGTTATCGAGTGTCTGGTATCTGTCCAAAAGTTTTACTGCTGTTTTTTCGCCGATTCCTTTTATACCGGGGATGTTATCAGAGGTGTCGCCTCTAAGAGCTTTGTAATCAACAACCTGATCCGGATATATGCCCAGTTTGTTATACACGGCGGCCCAGTCATAGTTAATGAGTTCGCCTTTTGACGGAATCAAAACACTGACTGTCCCTTCCCTGTCAATAAGCTGAAAAGCGTCCTGATCGCCGGTAAGGATAATTGTTTTATGCCCGAGTTTTGAGGCTTTTGTAACAATAGTACCGATAACGTCGTCCGCCTCAAAGCCCTCTTTTGTATAAATAGGGATATTAAAAGCCTTCAGCCCTTCCATAATCAAACCCATCTGGCTTTGCATAGTGTCCGGCATCTGCTGGCGGTTAGCTTTATATTCTTCGTAGCATTCTGTTCTAAAAGTGTGATGGCTTACATCAAACGCCACCGCAATACAATCGGGGTTAATCTGCGGGTTTTTAAGAAGGTCAAATATAGCCTTAAAGAAACCGAAAACAGCCCATGTAGGTTCTTTATCAGAGGTTTTCATGCCTGTTCTCTCGAGTGCATAAAAGCTTCTGAAAGCAAGTGCGTGACCATCTATCAAAATTAATGTTTTACTGTTAACCATACTCCCCGCCTGTATTTGTCTTTACTTAGGCATTTTAGCATAAATCGTGTTTTTTGTCCGAGATTAAAGATAAATTTATAATAAGGCAATTTTTCTTCTTTAGCTGTTTTATGCAACTATGCAGATAACTAAAGATTACAGCAAAGGCTCACCCTATATAAGAGCGCAAAATCAAAAAGTCTTTTCATCTCAAGACGGAAAGATAGCCCGTACCTTGAACAAAACCGCACTATACCGTGACCCGCTAGACACAATTAACAGAAAACCGATTGAAGGTTTCTATCCAGATGCTTCGGGCGAAGATTTGAAGCTGCTTTTGTCCGGAAGTCAGAGAGATATTCAAAAAAAATGCTCTTACGTAAGCCCCAAAGACCTTAAGACCTACAACATACTTTTAAAATCCAAAAACAAAGACGGAACGCTCAATGTCCGCATACTTGACGATTACGGAAAATTTATCAAAGAAGCGCAAATTAAGCCGAAAAAGATTATTGTACTCGACAATTTTTCGAATGCGAATGTTCCCTTGACTTTTGATAATAAACAAAAAATCCCGCACGGCGAAGTTGTCAAAAAAATCATCCAACGAAGCAACCCCTTTAACCATTATGAGTTTATTGATATTTCAGCAGGTGAGAACAGGCTCAATCCTTATGCCGCACTGGTGCAGATTTTAAAAAGGGTAGAAGCCGGTGAAAAAATAGATGCAATTTCCTGTTCGTTCGCCAAAGAATTCAGCGAAGAAACGCTTGAAGATATGCTTGCTATAAAGCTAAAAAACAGAACTATGGTTGAACAAAAAGAAGTTATACAAGAAGCGGCAGGCAGTTATGATGATTTAAAAGAACTGATAGACAATAACAAACTCTTTGAACAATTGAACGAGCACGGGGTCAAAATATTTGTCGGAGCAGGAAACTCAAACAAAATCATCGACGGCAAAAAAGAAAATGCCATAAACGCAGATTTATTTAACAACGGTACGCAAGGAGTGGGTGCGCTGAATCATGAGGGAAAAATTGCAGGCTACTCGGCCAGCAGAAAAAGTATATTTACCCCCAACTATGAAAACGGTGATTTACTCATTGAATACCGTCAAAGAGGCTTTAACATTGCCGGCGGAGCCGGCATAGATGTTCCTTATTCAAAACAGGTAAAAGATTTATACAAAGATATAAAAAAACTCGACAGAGAATCAAAAGAGATTGAAGAAAAAGACGGACAAAAATTTTATAAAGGAATACCTGTAAAAACCAACTGTTATTTTAAATATGCCTACCCGGCCGCAATATACCGAAACGGCACCTCCTGGGCAACACCAAGACGAGTAGCGGAATACACAAAATACCTTATGTTAAAAGACATAATATAATGCATAAAACAAAACATCATATTACAATCCGTTTTTTAGTTTGTAACAGAATATCTTAACAACTGAACAAAATGCCTCTTTTTTCGTTATATAATATGTGTACTAATATTATTTATTACGTGTGAGAAGGAGAAGATAATAAATGAAAAAACTACTGGCAGCACTCGGGGTATTCGTAATGGCAGGTGTCATGCTTGCGGCAAATGCTGCAACAACCACTCCGGAGAAGGTATTAGCTTTTTTTAATAAATATGTAGATGCTGCAAATAATTACAGCGAAACAATTACAGATTATTATTCACCAAATGCAAAAATAATAAGGGTCGTCATGAAACCGGACGGCACAACTGCAACAGTTACAGCCAACACAAAACAGTATTTTAACCAGATGAGGCTCGGAGCTAACCTCGCAAAGATTAATAAATACAAAAACTTCTATACAGACCGCAAAATCACCAAACAGGGCAATGACTACAAAATCACCTGTTTAAGACAGCCGTCCACAAGCGACTACAAAATTCCGGCTCACTTTGTAATCGGGCTGGATGCTAACGGTGATTTAAAAATTAAAGAAGAAATGATGTATACAAAACAGCAAAAATTCTTAAAATACGCTAACAAAAAGTAATTACTCATAAAGTACACAACGAACATAATGAGAGTCTGAAATTTTGGTTATTTCAGGCTCTTTTTGTTTGCAAACCTCTTGTGCATAAGGGCAGCGTGTGTTAAAACGACAGCCAGAAGGCGGATTTTTAGGCGAGGGCAGCTCGCCCTCCAGCTTTATTGTGTCAGATTCCTTTTTGTGAATAGAAGGCACAGCGCTTATCAAAGCATGTGTGTAAGGATGTTTCGGATTTTCAAACAGAGCCTGCGCATCTGAGAGTTCTACAATATCCCCGAGATACATAACAGCAATCCTGTCACACAGGTATTTTACAACGCCCAAATCGTGAGATATAAACAGTATCGTGAGGTTAAGTTTTTCTTTTAAATGTTTTAAAAGAGTTATTATTTGCGCCTGAATACTCACATCCAGAGCAGAAACCGGCTCATCCGCAACAAGAAAGTCCGGCTTTAAAATCAACGCCCGCGCAATGGCTATTCTCTGTCTTTGTCCGCCGGAAAACTCATGCGGATAACGTTTTAAATCCTCATCGTTCAAGCCCGTAAGATTGATTATCTCATGTATTCTCGAGTTTATCTCGTTTTTATCGCGGATTCCGTGTACAACAAGGGGTTCTCGCAAAATTTTGTATATAGTCATCCTCGGGTCAAGACTGGAATAGGGGTTTTGAAAAATCATCTGGGATTTTTTTCTGAAATCTTTAAGCTCTTGATTTTTAAGCTCGAGCACATTACGGCCGTCAAAGTTTATTATACCCTGAGGTTCAATAAGCTTTAGCACGGCTTTGCCCAGAGTTGATTTGCCGCAGCCCGATTCTCCTACAAGCCCGAGAATCTCACCTTTTTTTATTTCAAGATTTATGTTGTTAAGTGCATGGATATATTCTTTTTTAGAACTCCAGCTCCCCGACAAAATCCTGTAATACATATTCAAATTTTTTATATCAACAAGCGTTTGCATAAAAATATTATAGCCGCTTATCGAACAAATGCCTATAATCAGTTTGTTAGATTTTTATAGCCGACATGGCACAGAGATAATATTGTCAAAACCAATAGTAAAATACATATAACATTGAACTCTAAAGCCCTTGTGTTAGCGACATTTTACACATTTTAGCGAACAGACCGTACGGCAACCTTTTGCAACGGTGTAAGGTTGAAGAGTCTGAACCGTCGTAATCCAACCAAATTCGCCATGTTTATTCGTTGTTTCATAAGACCATAAAAAACATAGGCAAAATATTATTCGTCATTAAGCGAGAGCACAGCCATAAAAGCTTCCTGCGGAACTTCGACGCGGCCCACCGCCTTCATACGTTTTTTACCTTTTTTCTGTTTTTCAAGCAGCTTTCGCTTACGGGAGATATCACCGCCATAGCACTTATCGAGCACGCTTTTTCTCAGAGCTTTTATATTAGTTCTTGCGATAATCCTTCCGCCGACAGCAGCCTGAATAGGCACCTCGAACATCTGGCGCGGAATAATGTCTTTAAGTTTTGCAGTAAGTTTCTGACCGACATAAAAAGCATTGTCTTTGTGAACGATTGCGCTCAACGCGTCCACAACCTCGCCCGCAAGCATAACATCGAGTTTTACGAGATCCGAGCGTTTGTACTCCTTAAACTCGTAATCCATGCTGGCATATCCCTTTGTACGTGATTTTAACTGGTCGTAAAAATCAACAATAACCTCGCTCAAAGGCATTTCATACTCAATATCAACACGCACCTTGTCAATGTAGTGCATATTTACGAAAATGCCGCGTTTGGTCTGGCACAAATCCATCAAGGTGCCTGTATATTCGTTAGGAGCGATGATATTAACCTTCACATAGGGTTCTTCTATGTATTCTCTGTACTGCGGGTCAGGAAGGTTCGCTGGGTTATCAATCTCGACGACCGAGCCGTCTGTTTTATGCACGCGATAAACTACAGAGGGCGCTGTTGTAACAAGCGAGAGGTCATATTCTCTCTCAAGTCTTTCCTGTGCAATCTCCATGTGCAGCATCCCCAGAAATCCGCACCTGAAGCCAAACCCGAGAGCAGAAGAAGTTTCCGGCTCAAAGGTAATAGAGGAGTCATTGAGCTTTAGTTTTTCCAAAGACTCTTTCAAATCCTGATAATCATCGTTGTCAACGGGGTACAAACCTGAAAACACAACAGGCAAAGCCTCTTTATATCCCGGCAAAGGTTCTGCAGCAGGCGTATCAGCCAGCGTAACCGTATCACCGACAAACCTTGTCAATTCTTTAATTGAGCAGGCCATATATCCTACATCACCTGTACAAAGCTCATTTACAGGAACTCTATTAGGATTAAGGTATCCGAGTTCAGTAACCTCATATTTATTGCCGGAGGCCATAAACTTGACTCTGTCGCCCACTTTTACGCTTCCGTCCACGATTTTGAAGAAGCATAACGTTCCCAGATACGGGTCATACGCACTATCAAAGACCAGTGCCCTCAACGGTTTGTCCGAGGTATCTTCCGGCGGCGGAACAAGTTTTACAATCGCCTCTAAAATATCTTCAATACCTATACCCGCTTTTGCGCTTGCAGGGATAGCGTGTTCGGCGTCTATGCCGAGGACCTCTTCTATTTCCTCTTTTACCCTGTCGACATCGGCCGAAGGCAAGTCGATTTTGTTGATTACGGGGATAATTTCAAGATTCTGTTCAATGGCAAGATATGCGTTCGCCAGTGTTTGTGCTTCCACGCCCTGTGTTGAATCCACGATAAGCAAAGCGCCTTCGCAGGCCGCAAGGGAGCGTGAAACCTCATAAGAAAAATCAACGTGGCCGGGGGTATCAATGAGGTTGAGTTCATATTCCTGACCGTCTTTTGCCTTATATTTCATTCTGGCGGCGTTAAGTTTTATGGTTATTCCGCGTTCTCTTTCTATGTCCATAGAGTCAAGAAGCTGATTTTGCATATCACGCTGGGCAACCGTGCCTGTGTATTCCAGCAAACGGTCGGCAAGTGTGGATTTGCCGTGGTCGATATGCGCTATTATGCAAAAATTTCTTACGTTTTTAATGTTTCTTCTTGTCATAAGCTTAGTATATATAAAAAGCCAGGGGCTGTCACTATGTATTTTGGGACTAACTTAATTCAAATGATATTAAAGAACTTGTCAGACTAATAACAATTATTTATGATTATATGAAAAATAAGTTTGATAATATAGAAATTTCTAATACATAAAGGGGAATATAATGGATTTATATGAAGCTGTTTATAACAGGACGCATTGTAAGAGATTTTAAAGACAAAATCGTACCTGAGGAAACCTTAAAAAAATTATTAACGCAGGGCTGCAAGCCCCTACTCATGACCATTAAAGAAATTGGGAATTTGTGATTTTAAAAGAAAAAGAAGATAAAGAACATGCTTTGCAGTTTGTAAGACAAGGCGTTGAACCCACCCTTGAAATCTTAAAACAGACTCTTGTAAACG
>CALUQO010000054.1 GCA_944322935.1 Candidatus Gastranaerophilales bacterium
TGAATTGCAGAGGTATTGCCGGTGAACTCTGATTTTCCGCCGTCGGCTGTGATGTTTATGTCAACGTTGGATTGTATTGCAGTGCCGTCTGTGTTTTTAAAGGATGCGTTGGTTAAATTAACTACAGCGTTTGCGTTTTCTGCTTTTATTGCATAGTCTTTTGCGCCTTCTATGGAAACATTTGAGATGTTAAGGGTTGTTTCGTTTTGAAGGTTGAACATTGTGTGGTTGTTGGCGTTTATGGTTGAAGAGGTTGTGTTGTTCAAGCCGTTTATGCTCAATGTGCCCGATGTTGCCGGTGTTAAATCTTCTTTGGCAAAGTAGGTTGAGCCGTCAACAAACTGAAAGATGCGCTCGCCTGTTGATTCTTTTTGATTTATCAACTGCAGAGTGTCAAAGACCTTTGTTGCATCGATTGTGATTGAGTCGTTTATAGTGTCGGTTGTGGTGAGGGCGAGTCCGCCGTATTCGACAAACAGATCTGTGTTGTTAACGATGTCCGATTCTAGCTTGAAATCCTCGGCAACATTTTGGATGTTGTCTCCTATTGCAAGCTGAAGGTCAGAGGTTGGGTCAGTGTTTTTAATTATCTGAACCACTATATTTGTTGCATCCTGCGGGTTCATTGCGTTTATGGAATTCAAAATGAGTGTGCCGGTTGAGTGGTTTTGCGTGGTGATTGTGTCTGCTTTTGGGTTAGCTGTATCGGCAAGGTCAAGATCTATGTTCAGTTTTGTGTTTTCGCCGGCATCCATTGAGACGAAGTTGTAGTCACGGGTTTCGTTGTTGGCAAAGTCGACCGTAACATTGTCCGCAGTGACGTTTGCATTTTTAACGTCGTTGTAAAGGCTGATTGTACCGGTGCCGTCGCCTGTGAGGGCAAGGGTATAGCCGATTGGCCGTTCTGTCTCTGAAATTGTTTGTTCGTTTGAGGTGTTCAGATAGTTACGATTGTATAAATATGTCAAAATTTCCGTATCAGACATATCCTCGTTATACCAATAAAAACTATCAGGGTTTGCTTTTATGTACTCAACGAACTCTGCCACAGTTGATACACCGTAACTACTTTGAAGCCAGCTCTTGACGGATAAATCATAAGATGTTGTTGTAATATTTAGTGTTTCTATATTGCCCTCTATTGTGTCTTCAAAACGAATTGTTCCGTTTGTGTTTGCATTTAATGTTAATGTAGGTATTGTATGCACCGGTATACTTTCAGTCACAAGCGTTGTATCATTTATTGACACTAAAGTTCTATTTGGATCTACTGTATCTCTTATTGTTGTTTCAATGTATATTGCGTTGGGTGTTTTGGTTCCGTTTGATTCCGTGTAGTTGCCGGAAAATATTGACCGTCCACCGTCTTGAGCTATGATATTTAAATTATTATCGGTATAAATAGCCCCACCGTGTGCCGAGCCATTTTGTGATTCAGCATAGTTACCTATAAAATTGGAATTAACAATGCCGCCGACAAGTTTTCCAGACTCATCTTTTGAGCCTATTAAAACATCCCCACCCATATAAATATCATTGTATATTGCACCTCCAAGAGCAGTTCCCGCTTCGGATTTGGCGTAATTACCAATAAAATCGCCGGTTATATCTCCGATATAGGAACTCCCTCCAAGCCTAGAATCAACATCACCTGCATTATGTATGGCTCCACCAGCCGCATCATTCACAGAGGTAATGTAGTTATTAATAAAATCAGCATTTATATTACCAATCGTAGCAACGCCCGTATAGGCATTGTTGTATATAGCACCGTGGGAATTGCCGATAAAATTACCTTTAATGCTTGTAATATAAGAGTTCACATCATATACAGCATTATTAATTGCTGCACCGCCATGATTGCCTATAAAATCTCCTGATATTGTCCCAATTGTTCCAACATTTTTAATAGTTGAAAACTGATTGCCTATAAAAGTACCGCTAATATTTTCAATTGTTCCGTTATCGTTGTAAATCGCCCCGCCATTGACAGATGAACTACCGGATGCATAGTTGCCTATGAAATCACCCGTTATATTTACAATTGTTCCGCTATTATAAATCGCTCCGCCACCGGCAGAATCACCATAACCTGTTGATGACGCATAGTTGCCTATGAAATCTCCTGTTACATTTCCGATTATTCTAGTGTTATAAATCGCTCCTCCATAGGCATCTCCGTTAGTTGAAAACGCATAGTTGCCGATAAAATCTCCGGTTATATCTCCGATTGTTGCTCCACCGTTATAAATCGCTCCGCCACTGGCAGTAGAACCAGTTGAAGATGCATAGTTATCGATGAAATCAGTGGTTATATCACCTATTGTTCCGGAATTGTATAACGCACCGCCATACGCAGAGTTGTAAGCATAGGAAGATCTAGAACCTGTCCTACTTGCCTCAACACTGTTGTTTATAAATGCTCCTGTTACAGAGGTTAACTCACCTGCGTTATAAACTGCACCGCCTAAGACCTGTGCGTATTTATCAGAATAAGTTGTAGATTCAAGTGTACCGGTTACTTTGTTGCCTATGTAAAGCTCATTATTAATGCTTGCTTTGGCGCCTTCAGGGTTATTTAATCCTGCACCGCCTTCAATAATATAGGGCTTGCTTAAAGATGTGCCTGACGGATTTCTTATAGTTCCATTATCAATTGTGTCAATTTTAGTCTCTGAAAAAGAGTCAGGATTATAGGAATATGTAATTGTCTGGCCAACGGGTGTTGTCGGGTCTTGTTTGAATTCAAGTTCACCTTCTGTGTTCTTTTCCCAGCCGTATGTTAGTGTCGTTGTGCCATTGGGGTCGCCGTAGGCGGTTTGTTTTAAAGATACCGTGTAATATTTTGGCGTGACTGTGCCGTCCTCGTTTTGTTCATAAAGGGTTATTGCGTTTTCCGGCAGGTTGTTTGGATCTGCGTTTTCTATTTCAGTTAATGTATATGCAGATTCAGGGTACACAGTGCCGGTGCCATCTATAGGGTTGCCCTGGTCGTCCTTTTCCTGCGTGGCAGGGTTGATTGCGCCCTGATTGTGAAGGTTATCCAAGGTAGGCACTGGAGGTGTGTCGGCCATTGCAGGGGCAGAGATGGTTATAAGCGTTGCGATTGCGCTTGCTAAAAGTTTGTTATGGGACATCTTACAGAGCCCCCCCCCCTCATTTGGACTCAAACCATTGGGAGACAAGGGTTTTAGAGGTTTTTCGTTATTAATATTTACCGTATCACTCATCTTAATTACCTTACTAAATTTAAAATCCTTCTATATTCTTAATTCCCATTTTTTTGATTTTATAACAGTTTTTTAGGAATTTATTACAAAATTGTTACAAAAATGGAATTATGTAATCCCTTAAAAAGATGATTTTATAAGCGTTTTAAGGTGATTTGTGTTTTTTTATTTTTTGAGGGGTCAAATCGTGATTTTTTAGAAAATATTAAGTTTTGTGACGAGGTTAGTGGTAGAGTAAAGCCTAATCTATGGTCTTAAAAAACAAACCAAAGAATGCATAAATCTTTATTTTTTATCTAACATTTTTTATAAATTAATTAATTGTCCTACTCATCAATTACGTTTTTAAGGGTACACCCAGTAAAAAACAAAATCTAAATCCATATAATTTATATGCAGTATAATTATACTAAAAAGATTTTACGGATTTACATAGTTAATGAAAAAACAATTAATAAACATAGCACGAATAGCATTCATTGCCGCAATATTTGTGTTGAGCGCTGTTGTGTTTTTTAATCCCAAACCGTCAGAAACCAATATTCTCAAGGCGGTTTTGACTAACAGTACAACAGATACGATTCTTGTTGACCTGAGCAAACGCCAGTCTAATAAAATTAACGTTGTCTTTGAAAGCGAAGATTACGAAAAACTCGACGACGCTTTTAAAAACTTTTTTGAAAAACTTGATAAAAACGCTTTTTATACTGACAATACCGATGTTGCGCCTATGCTTGAGGCGTATAAAAAATACAGGGGCGGACTTTTGTCGCAGCACAGCGCAAATCTTATAAAAACAAATCAGTATGAAGCCCTGAAGCAGGAGGCTTATGAAAGGCTGTACAACCCTATGGGGCTGACGCTTCTTCCTCTTGATAAAGACCCGTTTCTTTTGCTTACGGACTATGTGATGAGCTTTGGCTCTGCGTCAGGTATTCAAGAAACTGAAAAAGACGACAAATATTACAGGCTGGTGCAGTTTAACATAAAAAAAGAACTTGCGCTGTCGCCTACCCTGCTTAATGAGCGGATGAAGGAGCTTGCTGCATTAAAAGACGCTGTGTCGGGCGAAGATGTAAAAATCTATATAGCGGGTGCTCCCGTGCATACTTATTATGCAAGCTCAAAATCAATGACAGAGATTAACCTGATATGTGTGCTTTCGTCATTGTTTATTATTTTGCTTTGCAAATTTTATTTTAATTCGTTTAAAATTCTTATCCCGATAGGCGCAAGCCTCGCTCTGGCAATGTATACCGGGTATCTTACAACGTCGGTGTTTTTTGACTCCATACACATTTTGACTTTCGTTTTTGCCTCGACTTTAATCGGAATATGCGTGGATTATTGCCTGCATTATTTTGCGCACAACAGGGATTTAAAGCTCATTATGCCGAGCCTTACCCAGAGCCTTTTGACCACTGTTTGCGCATTTTTTGTGCTGCTTTTGTCCAATATTGAACTATTAAAGCAGATTTCGACTTACACAATTACGGGGCTTGTTACTGTGTATTTGACGGTTGTGCTGTTTTATCCGCTGTTGTGTAAAAATATTAATCTTTCATACCTGAGAGAGTTTAAATTCCGAGCTTTGGGTATAAAATACAGATATTTGATTGTTGCGGCTATGGTTGTGATTGCAGCAGCCGGTATGTTTAACCTGAAATTCAACGACGATATCAAGGATATGTATGTTCCGCCAAAATCTCTTGCTATGGCTGAAAAACTTTATGCGCAGCTTTCTCAGACTGATTTTAACCTGAATTTTATAATAACAACTGCGCCTGATAAACAAAAACTTCTTGAAAAAGAAGAGAATACCGGCGCACTATTGCGGGAGAAGAATATTGAATACTACGCGCTGAGCCGTTTTGTTCCGTCTATAAAACAGCAAACTGAAAATAGAGAACTCATCAAAAAGCTGTATAAAAACTCTTTAAAACCCTATGCGTCGGCGTTTTTACCGCAAAAAAGCATAGATGCACTGTTAAAAGAGCAGCCGCCGGAGGAGTTTTTAACGCTCGAAAACTCTAACTTTAAAATGCTCAAAGACTTTTTGTATAACGACAATACGTCCGTGATGGTTGTTAACGGAGAGATGAAGACTATAAAACAGGCGCTGGAGCCGGAAAAAGACTCAATAACCGTGATTAACCTAAAAAACGACATCTCGCAAAAAGTCGGCAGCTGCAGAAAGGTCTGTTTGATTTTGTTTGCTCCTGCGATTTTGCTTTTGTATGTGATTCTCGCGTTTATCTACAGGCCTGTTAATGCGTTTAAAATAATTTTGCCTTCATTTCTCGGCGCAATTTTTTCAATAGGGCTAATAGGCCTGTCAGGCAAAGGGTTGAACCTGTTTCATGTACTGGCTTTGTTTTTGATAATAGGATTTACAATGGATTATTCTATTTTCAGGTTCAACGGCTCTAACTCTTCAAATTCAAAAGCAGCAGTACTCATCTCCTGCGCCACAAGCGTGTTTTCGTTCTTTTTACTTTCTATGACGAGCTTTAAATTGATAAGCTCGCTCGGATTTATACTGTGGGTAGGGCTTTTGAGTTCATATATTTTGAGCCTTTTGCTTATATCAAAGGATTCGGCAGAACAAACACAAAGACAGTAGTCTTGTCTAAATTTTGTGCTCAACTGTGAAAGCGGCTGCTGCTGTAGCTTTATGCGTGCTTCGTAAGCTGTCCACAGCTGATAAAATGTGGTTTTGTCTTTGTTCTCGGGGTTAAGCCTGTAGTGCTCAAAGAGTTTTTCAAAATCCCGTTTTTTCATAAGTTCTAAATCTATTCCTGCTTCCGCTCTGTCAAACACCGCCATAACGTAATTGTGGGAGTGCGTGAGGCTGAACTTTATTCCGTCAGAAATGCAAGGCTTTTTGTTTTTAACCAGAATTTTTGGGTTGTCGATTTTAAAACGGTTTTTTAAAACATATTTAATCAAAAATCGCCCGAGCGCGTACTCAAGCCGGCGTTTTTGCGAGGAAAAATTTTTGCCGTCCAAAAAAGTTTCGAGCGAGGTTTTGTCCGTGTTTTTTAAGAATTCATCAATTTTTATGAAATAAATTTCCATGGTATAATCTTAAGCAATTATGGAGCAAAAAGCAATGCAAACAAAGCGTGAAACCTACAGAAGGGAAAGAAAAAACAAAGCCTCAAAAGTCGAAGTTTTAACCGAGGCTCAAAAAATAGCGTTTGCACCGATGACGTTTCAGACTCTTGCGGCGTTGATTGATTTTAACATCCTGCAAGCTGTAAGCGAAACTCCGATGACACGCGAACAGGTTATGGAAAAATGTAATCTTCCTAAATATACGGTGTTTACGCTTTTTGATGCTGCACTTTGCGCGGGGATTTTGCAAAAGGATGAGGACGGGTTGTATAGCGCGGCTCCTCTGGGCGAAGCGTTTTTGTTCGACCCGATGACAAAAGCTAACTTTAATTTTGTAAAAGATGTATGTTATCTGGGCGCACACGAGCTTAAAGAATCGTTTGAAAAAAATGCTCCTGCAGGACTTCAAAAACATCATATAAACTCAAAAACAATATATGAGGTATTGCCGCAGCTGCCCGAACAGATGTTAAAAAGCTGGTATGAGTTCGACCATTACTATTCGGATGACTGTTTCGGCGAGGTTTTGAAAATCATGTTCAACCCCAGACCGGCTAAGGTTTTTGACATAGGCGGAAATACGGGAAAATTTGAGCGTGCGTGTCTTGCTTTTGACAGCGAATGCGAAGTTAACATGATTGATTTACCGCCCAATATTGAGGTTGCGCAGGCGGATTTTGGCAAGTGCGGAGTCGAGTACACGCAGTGTACGAGCGAGCACGTCCCGTGTAAAAGTTCGACGGAGTGTGATTTGCGCAAGCAAATCGAAACGGAGTGCAAGAACTTTGAACTGCCAATAATCCAAGACACGGATTTTGACGGGCACGCCGTGGCGCAGCCCCAGTGCCCATGTGAAGGACTCACGTTCAGGGAGTCCGAAACGTCAAAATTCAAGACAGCGGATTTTGACGGGCACGCCGTGGCTTTGGACAGGCTGAAATTCCACGCTCTTGATATTTTAAAAGAAGAAAATAATCTTCCCGATATGACTGGCACGGACGGCGCGAGCACGATTGTTTTAATGAGCCAGTTTCTGGATTGTTTTTCGGAAGAGCAGATTCTTCGTATATTAAACAAAGTCGGCGAAAGAATTAACGAACACACAAGGGTCTATATTCTCGAGCCGTTTATTGACAATCAGTTTTTTGCCGGTGCTGCCTACGCGCTTTCGCATATATCTTTGTATTTTACCTGTATGGCCAACGGCTGCAGCAAAATGTACAACGAAGCAGACATGAAAGATATTATAAAAAATTCAAACCTGAAGGTCAGCAAAGCATACTACAACATCGGAAAATACGACTACACTTTACTTGAGTGTGTGAAAGCATAGATATCAGAGGCTTTTTATGACAGAAAAAAGAAAATGGTATCAGATGAAAGAGCGTGCTGCAGGTACAAAACGTCTTATGTTTATGCTCTATGTTTATAGACTTTTTGGCAAAAAGGCCGTCAGATTTTTAACCTTCTGGGTTTCTTTGTGCGCTTTTCTTGCGTCAAAACAGGTAAGAGATTACGCAAAAATTAATCTCACTGTTATATCTTCTTATTGCAAAGAAAACGGAATTTCTTGCCCTGAGCCGACGATGATTAATTGTTTTAAGAACGTATTTAATTTTTCAAATGCTTTGCTTGATAACATGGAAATTTTTGCCGGCGAGTATGATGTAAACAAAATATTTTTTGATAAAGATGAGGACAAAAAAATATTCTATGAGGACATAAAAGCCAGAAAAGGGATATTTTTTATCTGTTCTCATACTGGCAATATCAATGTTTTGCGGATGTTTTTTAAAAACAAAGACCCGCTCCAGCGCTCGGATGTGAACATTCTTTTGAGTCAGGAGCAGTGCAAGGTTTTTAATTCTTTTTTAAAAAAGGTTTATGAAACCGGTAAGAAAAAGATGCACAATACGGTTTCGCTTTTTCCTGTTGAAGAAATCAACATCGATACGTCAATCGAGCTGAAAGAGCGACTTGATAACGGAGAAATAGCTTTTATGGCGGGTGACAGGCTGTCAGCGGGAACCGCTAATTTGACCTTTACTCATAAATTTTTCGCTAAAGATGTCGAGTTTCCAGTAGGAACCTTTAAGATGGCGCAGCTTATGGAGACTCCCGTGTATTTTATAGGTGCTCTCAAGGGGAAAAATGATACATACAAAATTTATCTCAAGAAGTTTTCTCCGCTTCAATCAAAAAAAGATACGCTCACCAAAATGGAAAACGAGTATGTGGAGTTTATTGAGCAGTTGACGATTATTGACCCGCTGCAGTTTTACCACTTTTACGGGTTGTTTGTATAGTTTTTGGTCACGTTTGAATGGAGGCAGTCTTTACCTCCGCCTGAAATCACACAACAAAAAAGGATTCTTTGAAATTCTTCAAAAAATCCCCGTTCTATTTGACTAAAATTAGA
>CALUQO010000055.1 GCA_944322935.1 Candidatus Gastranaerophilales bacterium
ATCAGGATTGATATTATAAATACTATTATTCTCTTTTGCATTATTGTAGTATAACATAGTTTTAGCATCTTCGGCAGCCTGAACAATAACCAAACTAAAATTATTTTTATAGTCACAAATTTAGAAACAGCATACAGATATTGGCAAGATTCTGAACACTCAAGATTATTACTTACATGCTCAAATATATTAATCCAACCCGTCGTCAAATTTTTGTGACGGGGTTTTGTCAACAGCCGCTTTATCATTGAACAGCAGCTTTGATACTGTTTTGTAGTTTTCCATTTTTTCTCCTCTTGTTTTGTACAAATTATCAGCAAGCCCTATTCCATTAAAAAGTAAGCAGGTTACTTAAATAACCTGCTACCGCCTAAATTTAATAACAAAATACTCCCGGTATGTTTTTACCCGACGAGTAATATAAAATTATTCTTTTTTCTTCTCATACATGCCTGTATCTTTGTCATAGGCATAAACAACAGGATTTTTGTTAAACAAAGATTCAACAAGAATATCACGATACCCGTTTGTCTTGTGTTCAAGCGCATATACCTGTGTTGACGGATCAAAATAAATCGACTGAGAAATCCGCTTGTATCTGTTATTTTCTTTTTTTAAAATATACAAAAGGCAATTCCCGTTTCCTGCGGACGCAGACGCATAGTGAGTGCCTATTATTTCATTTTCACCGTTGCCCGACAAATCAAAAAACACGGCAGCGGCATCATCCCTGAACACACCGTGAATAACAGCCTGCTGCGAGGTAAGCCGCACGTGCCCCAGCAGCCACACCCAGAAAAGCTCTGATGCGGCAGAGTTTGTATCAGCACATTTTATATGCAGCGCAGTTTTGTCGGGGCTAAAACTGTAACAGGCGCAAGCCCTGCTGAAGCAGATTGTCAGGCTGATAAGTATTATTAATATCCAGTTTTTCTTGTTCATCATCGGGGAAAGTCTGTGCGTAATACATCCTTAACGCTGTTGCACGCAGCTTGATAAGTTCACGTTTCTGGTTTGCACGGAAGATTACACGTTCTTTTGTGTCAAAGTCCTTATCTTTTAAAGCATCAATAACCTTGTATTCGTTATTTTTGTACATATTCCAGTATTTCTGGTCTTCAAAAAGAGCTGTCTTTGCTTCACCTTCGAGTTTTTTATACAGAAGCGAATAGTATTTATCCACCTCTTTGTTCCAGGCACGTGCAGCCTTTAAAGAACACAGAGTCCAAGCATTAAGGTCTTTTGCCTCTGCTTTGCAGGCGCTTTCCTGAGTATCAATCGGGTGAATATTTGTTGACTCCGCAAATGACGGCATAGCCGCAAATACTGATAACACAAGTATGTACAAAAATCTTTTCATAAGTTTATGATACCCCGATTGTGCCGCCCAAGCAAGTGAGATGAAAAGGTAATGTTTTTGAAATAATTAAAAAAAATATACTCTTTTGGTTTAATAGTAAATTATATATTTTTATTACTGATAATTAATCGTATCAGGTTATTCATAAACCGGTCAAATAAATATTCACTTGACCGGTTTATCTTAATATACTTACCAGAAAAATTATATCTTATATAAATTATATAAATTTACCGCTATATAAATTATTAATATAGCAATCGCCATAAAATCAATGATAAAAAAAATTCTTTTCTTATCAGTTTTTTTCGTTCTTCATCTATAAAAAAATTATCCAAACTAAAATCAGTTTTGAAAATAATACTAACTACCCAAGCAACAAAAATTTCTGATAAAAGAGCAATCAAAGTAAGCAACCAAAAACCCTTTCTATTTTTTAAAAGTTCTTGAAGCTTAAATTTAAAACCAATTTTTTCTTGCTCTTTTACGGTTTTTTTTCGCAGTTCATTATCCATATTGTAATTTTAGCATATATTATATAATTAATTTAGTACATTTACGTTTTGCTCTGTTGATAAAGAATTTTCAGTTTCCTGTTTTATTTGTTCTGATTTTTCCGTTTTGTTTTTATTATTTTCTTCTCGCATAGCTTCCAATGCTTCTTTCAAAGACATTTTCGGCTGTTCTTGCGCAAGCTTTTCTTCTTCAATTCTCTTTAACTCTTCTCTTGCATCGTCTTCAGACACATTATCAAGAGTCATAATGGTTGTAAGCTTGCTTTGCGTACCTGATGTTACCCTGCTTGTTTCCGTTGTCACAAGTTCGGAATAATCAGACGGAATAGGCTCGCCCCAGGCAACATTCACCTGCTCAACAGGGGTGGAATTAAACGCCATTGCACACTGCACAACGTTTTGAATAGTCGAGGTAAACGACACCTGTTTTATATCGTCCACTTTAGAAAGCGCTGCGATAAATATCTTTCTCAAACTTTCACCGGACATATTACCAGCAATATCCAGCCCGTAAGCTTGCGGCGGAGTTTTTGTAAGAATATAGAAAAAGTTCATAAGCATATCAAGATGTTTTTGTATAGCATCAGCCTGCAAATCCGCAGTAATATACTCAGGTTTTACACCGTCAGTACCTACTTTTAAAAAGTCCGTATCAGGGAAGAATCTTTCATTGGTGACAGGGTTCATTTCAAGATTCTGTTCACTGCCTGAAAGTTTAGGATTTGCATGACGGTTTATTATTTTAGAGTTCTGGCTTACCGTGAGCATAATCTCTTCCACAACGGACTTGCAGCGTTTGTAATCACTTTCGCCGAAATAAGAATCGCTTTCCGTAGTATTTTTTGTCGGGAAAACAATAAAGTCATTCCACAAATGAGAAAAATCATCAACCTCATTAACGCCAAAGTTCTTCATTTCATCAGAATCTAATTTTCTGCCGATTACTCCGTTTGAGGCTTCGTATATCTCGTTTTCCATATACCCTTTGTGATGTTTTTCCACCTTCTTATACTGTTTTTTCACACCGTTTTCCAGAATTTCCAGAGGATAAACAAGAATATGCCCGGCTATGTCATTTAAATTTCCCTGATTAAACACGGGTATCCAACAGTCGGGTGAAATTGAAAAAACTTTAACCTTGCCGTTTTCAAGTGCTACTTTAAACAAACCGTTGCCAAAACGGGAATTGTCTATATAAACCTCCTTTAAAACGGAGATAAAATTATTTTGCTTTGCTATCTCATCCCATACGACCTGTTTGTCATCATCAACATTCACATTAATACCCTGATTTGTAAGAAATCCTTTAAAGAAATCCGTCAAAGCCCAGAACATATTTATATTAATCAAAGACTGTGCAGTAGTGTTATCCAGCGGGTAGCGTTTTCTTATCTTTAATACGGTAGAGCTGAAAGCCTTTGTAAAATCGCCGTCATAAAGGTTTCTGTAGTAATCGTATTTTGAAAATCTATCGATTGTATCAGAATCATATTTTAAATTAGTAATATCAAAATTTGTAAACATCTATACCTCTTTTCTAGTCCAAAATTGCACACAAAAAATATCCCCAAAACCCGAAAATTACGGGGATAGGTTTGCCTGAATGTGCTATATACTAATATTTAATTCTTATGGCAATAATAAAATAATCAAAAAAGACTATTGCCACATTGTATGTTCTGGATAAATCTTTTTCTTTCATAAAAGCTATTATCTCATCCAAAACTTTTTAAAATTTATCATATTTACCGTTTTACAAATAAATTAAAAATTTTAAACTTTAATAACAAGTTCATTATACATTTGCGGAAATCCTCTAAAATTTGACTGATTTTTAAGCTCTTTACAGCGGTCAAAAGTTCTGTCGCACTTTGTTTCTTTGCCGGTATAACCGCAGCGGCAATCTTTAAAGCGGCGCACTTGACAGGTTGTTCGGTATTTCATGGCAGGGGCTTGAATTTCGTACCCACCAAGAGAAGTTTCTATATCCATTTTTGCGGTTTCATAATCCAGTTTTAAATTATTACACCTCCCTGCATAAAGCACCTGTTTTTTGTCCGGCTGCAAAGTATTTGTATTTACATCAAGAAAAACCAGCGTTAAAATAGCTGGTGCGTTTGTTATAACATCCCCTCTTTGGCCGATAATGCCTGATATAGCCAACCCGACATTGGAGAGTTCTATCTGAAGTTTGGAAACACTTGTGCTGTCATCTTTCTTTATCTCATCGAAACTCAAAGGCGCACCGATGTAGTCTTCTCCGTTATAGCGTAAAGTATCGAGCGTTTCATTATCGAGAATATAAATAGATCCGCCCTCTAACTCTATTTTTAGCAGCCTTCTTGGAATAATCTCGTCCTTTTCTTCTTCATAAATCGGTGCAGTGTTCGGAAACACCTCCTTTATCTTTACTTTTATCTGTCCGTAGCCATAGGAATCAATATCTGTATTTAAAGAATCCTCATCGAACCTCACCGTATAAGTTTTTCCGTCTCCACCGTATTTTTTCTGCCACGTCCACTCAAAAGAACGAAAGCGTCCTCTTTTAGCAATAAAGAAATCTTCAAGTTTTTTTCTTACAGCTGCATTTTTTTGAAAAGTAAGAGTCCAACTTCTCTTGGGTGTATCCCAGTAGGACTTTCTTTCATTTCTAGAAGTAAAAATCTTGTCTATAATAGTGTAAAATTCGGTTACAAAATCGCATTCAGTATTGTGATAAAAATTAAGTTCCCCCACCTGTTCTACCTTAGAATCCTCAATACAAACAAGCTCCAGCTGAAACTCGCTAAAGCCGAAATCTTTTATGCTTTGTTGAAACGAATCCGAGTTAAAATTGCAAACATACGTTTTATCATTGCCGCCCTTTGATGCCGCCCATGTAAAATTAAATTTTCCAGCCTGCCCCATAACCTCAATAAAAAAATCTTCAAGCCTTTGACGTTCTTTAAAAGATTTGTCAAATTTCAGTTTAAATGTTCTTTTAGGATACGTCCAAACAGGGTAGCGCTGCTCACGCCCCTTCATTTTTTCATTAATTTGTGTTTGAAATTCAATTGTACTTGAATAAGCCTCTTGATAGTCAAAATCAAATATAGGATAATCCATAATCTCCCCCTTTCCGGTATTTTTACTTTATTGTTTTTATTCTTGCTTTTATTTTTAAGCCCCTCTGACCATATTGCGTAAGTTGCTGTTGTTGTATTTTATTCCCTCAAATGTTATCTGGTTAATCAGGTCTTTATTCTCCGTAAGATATTTTCTTACATCCTTCGAATCCCATGCCTTTATATTAAAGTTATTAAACACCACTGGCGAAGTACCACCGCCTGACGAATAGTTTGTATTCTCTGACGGGCTTAATATTCTTTCTCCGCCTTTTAACAATGCAAATTGTTCATTTGTTCCGGGGATTTCCGCATTTGCTCCGACGGGAACTATTCCGCCTGAGTGAAATATTCCAAACGCTCTGCCTATTCCTTTTATCAAGGCTGCTCCGCTTCCTTTAAATCCGCCTCCCTGGGATATACTTGTTAATGATGCTAGTAAGCCCTGCATTTTGTTTGTGCTGAACAACTGCTGCATTGCTGTTTTTGAAGCTTCTTGCAGTAAGAACAGTGACAAATCTTTGGCAAGGTCTTTCATTTCATCTCCAAAGTTTTTGTAGTTATCTATTATTCCCGAGCAGCTGTCTTGAAATATTCCTGCTATTTTTTCTCCCCTTTCCATCCACACTTCTTCTTCCGCTTCTATGCTTCGTTTGTTATATAGGTCGTCTAAGGAGTTTCTTGCTTCGCTTAGTTCTGTTGAAGAAAGGCCTGCTTTATTTTGTTGTAGTTTTTTCAGTTCGTTGTAGTACCATTTATCGATTGTTACTCGTTTTTCAAATGCATCTTCGTATGCATCGAGGTCTGTTGACATTTCTTCTTGGGCTTTTCTTTGCATTTCCATTAATGTTTTATACGGATTTTTTTCTTCCATTTTGTCGCTATATGCTTTGCACAAGTCTAAGATTTCTTCCAGTTCTTTTGACAATCCGTTTACGGGGATTCCCAGTCTTTGGTATATTGAGCGTATTTCGTCTATTACGCTGCTGTTTGTGTTTAGTCCTTGTTTTTTAGGTATCATTTTAATTTCCTTTCTAACATAAAAGAAGCACCACAGCAGTGATGCTTCTTTTAAATTTATCTATACTAACACTTCAAACTATTGATAAACTTCATTTATAATTTTTCCGTTTTCATCATAACATTTATTATTTATCCAATGATAAAGTAATTGACCATTGGCTTTAAATTGAAAAGCTTGATATTCATTTACATACAACATTAACTCCGTTAATTCATTTTGCGTGTTATAAAAATAACTTACTACAGGATATGTCAAACCGTTTCTTTTGCCTATACCCTCTAGTTTTCCATTTGGAAAATAGTCATACTCATAATACAAATTATTTTTATAAATTATCCCATAACTTCCGTCCGCCGCATAAGTAATATACCTGTCCTTCAACTCCGTAGCGCCTAGCTTGATAGCTTTTTTGTTTTCTTTATAGTTCGGGTCAGTCAGATTTGCTTTGATTATTGATTGCGGCAGTGTGTATTCAACATTTGAAAATGCTTCTTCCCGCGCCTGTTTTACCGTGTATTTTACTTCACCCTTTAATGTCTTTGCCTCTATTTCTATTGGCAAAGATAACATCAATATTGATAGTATTAGGACTGTGATTATTCTCTTTTTCATTGTTGTAGTATAACATAGTTTTAACTTCTTAGTCAGTCTGAAGTGCCGGACTTTTGATGTATTTATCAATCGGTTGTGTTCAGAATCTGACCGGTGTTTTGTGATTGCTTTGCTTATTGGTAAGATCCTGAGCTCGCTTCACTCCTCAGGATGACAACAAGTAATTAACTTTTATGCAACAACTTTTGGCTTATAGGCTTTACAAGTCCAAAATCTCCTGCAGTTCTTTGGATATCCCGGTTCTCGAAATTCCCAGTTTTTTGTATATCTCTTGGATTTGTTTCACTATCTCTGTATCTGATGTCGTGATATTTTGATTAAAATTATTTTTAATCATTTTTTGTTTTTCCTTTCTTTCTTACAGAAAAAACAGACACCTTTTTAGGTCTCTGTTTTTCTATTGACTACTTATTTAATTACTTTAATTAATATCTGACAGAAATTACTTTTCCATTTTTGTCATAACACTTATCTCCAACCCAGTGCCCCTCGAGTTCTCCTTTTAGATTGAATATATACATATCCGTTGGAGAAAGTATTAATGTAATACTTTCTAACTTCCCTTCCACATTATAATCAAATGATTTGGTTGGCGCTACTAAACTTTCTCTTTTCTCTATACTATCAAGTTCTCCATTTTCTTTGTAATAGTAGACTATATACATATTATTTTTATATGCTAAAGCATAACCGCCATCTGAATAATGTTCAATATACCTGTCCTTCAACTCCGTAGCGCCTAGCTTGATAGCTTTTTTGTTTTCTTTATAGTTCGGGTCAGTCAGATTTGCTTTGATTATTGATTGCGGCAGTGTGTATTCCACATTGGAAAATGCTTCTTCTCGCGCCTGTTTTACCGTGTATTTTACTTCACCCTTTAATGTCTTTGCCCCTATTTCTATTGGCAAAGATAATATCAGGATTGATATTATAAATACTATTATTCTCTTTTGCATTATTGTAGTATAACATAGTTTTAGCATCTTCGGCAGTCCTGTATATGTTACGTAATTCGATGACAACAAGTAATTAACTTTTATGCGGCAACTTTTGGCTTATAGGCTTGGCACATATCCAAGATTTCTTCCAGTTCTTTTGACAATCCGTTTACGGGGATTCCCAGTCTTTGGTATATTGAGCGTATTTCGTCTATTACGCTGCTGTTTGTAATACCCACTGTGTTGTTTTTCTTCATTTTAGTTTCCTCCTTTAGAAATTATTACAAATAAAACAAAGACACCCTCACAGGTGCCTTTATTTTATTATATTTATATATTGTTTTATCTATAAGATTCTAATACAACATTACCTTTTTCATCATAACATTTATTACCAATCCAGTGTCCTTCTAATTTTCCATTTAACTTAAATATATAAGTATTTTCAGAAGATATTATCAAACTTACCTCATCTAACTTACCTTCAGAAGTATATCGGAAAGATTTTGTAGGAGCACGTAAACCTTCTCTTTTTTCCAAACCTTCCAATTTACCATTTGGTAAGTAATAATACACTATGTACATATTATTTTTAAAAATTATTGAATAACTTCCATCAGAAAAATATTGAATATACCTGTCCTTCAACTCCGTAGCGCCCAGTTTAATAGCTTTTTTGTTCTCTTTGTAGTTCGGATCAGTAAGATTTGCCTTGATTATTGATTGCGGCAATGTGTATTCTACATTTGAAAATGCTTCTTCCCGCGCCTGTTTTACTGTGTATTTTACTTCACCCTTTAATGTCTTTGCCCCTATTTCTATTGGCAAAAATAATATCATCATTGATATTATAAGTACTGTGATTATTCTCTTTTGCATTATTGTAGTATAACATAGTTTTAACATCTTCGTCAGTCTGAAGTGCCGGACTTTTGATGTATTTATCAATCGGTTGTGTTCAGAATCTGACCGGTGTTTTGTGATTGCTTTGCTTATTGGTAAGATCCTGAGCTCGCTTCGCTCCTCAGGATTGTATATGTTACGTAATTCGATGACAAATTTTGTTTATTCTTAACATTAGAAAAAGAAAAAGGAGAAACAAAATGC
>CALUQO010000056.1 GCA_944322935.1 Candidatus Gastranaerophilales bacterium
GGTTGGATAGAGCTGCCGCTTTAAATTTTAAGGTCGCAAGCTGCGCTCGCTCCGGCATACCGAGGCAAATTTTGTTGTTTGGCCCCGATTGGTTGGATAGAGCTGCCGCTTTAAATTTTAAGGTCGCAAGCTGCGCTCGCTCCGGCATACCGAGGCAAATTTTGTTGAACTCTGTATTCTGCCGTAGGTTGGGCATACCTGCCCAACAAAACTGCGCTCGCTCCATAATTTCTATCGCAAGCTACGCTTGCTTAGTCGAGGCAAATTTTGTTGAACCCTGTATTCTGCCGTAGGTTGAGCATACCTGCCCAACAAAACAAATATACATATTTCAACATAAGTCTATAATAATATAAAAATATTTTTCTTACACAATAGTGTATAATAAACCTGTAATTAATCTCAGAGGTATATTATGAAAGCTCTTATCTGGAAGGATTTGCACAAAATCGAACTTGTTGAAAAGCCGCAGCCTTCAATCCAACATCCGCACGATGCAATTGTTAAAGTTACTCTTTCTTCAATCTGCACAAGCGACCTGCATATAATTAACGGCGCAGTGCCAAACGCAAAAATTGGAACAACCCTCGGGCATGAATTTGTCGGAGAAATAGTTGAACTCGGTGAATCCGTCAAAAACTTGTCGCTTGGAGATAGGGTCAGCGCAAACTGCGAAACCTTCTGCGGTGAATGCTACTTCTGTAAACAAGGTTTTATAAACAATTGTCAAAACGGCGGCTGGCAACTCGGCTGCAGTATAGACGGATGTCAGGCGGAATATGTGCGAGTACCTTTTGCTGATACGGGACTTACTAAAATCCCCGATTCACTTTCTTACGAAAACGCTCTGTTTGTGGGGGATATTCTCTCAAGCGGTTATTTCGGAGCGGAGCTTTGCGGGGTAAAACAGGGCGATAACGTTGCTGTTATCGGTTGCGGGCCTGTCGGTATTTGCACAATGCAGTGCGCAAGAGCAATGGGTGCGGGTAAAATAATCGGTATCGACATAAATGCTGCAAGGCTTGAGCTTGTTAAGACTAAAGGCTATGCTGATATTACAATTAACCCGAAAGCTCAAGACGTTTTGTTGACGCTAAAAGAAGCAACGGACAACAAGGGGGTTGACTGCGTTGTGGAAGCAGCCGGGGGCAAAGACACTTTTCAAACCGCCTGGCAAATAGCCCGTCCTAACGCTGTTGTTGCAATAGTGGCAATGTATGAAGAAAACCAGACTCTGCCTCTGCCGCAAATGTACGGCAAAAATTTAATCTTTAAAACGGGTGGTGTGGACGCAGTGCACTGCGCAAAGCTTTTAAAAATGATTGAAGATAAAAAACTGTCAACTGATGTGTTAATTTCACGCTGTTTTGACTTTCAAGATATCGAAAAAGCCTACGCATACTTTGCGGATAAAAACAGTAACTGTTTGAAAATAGCTCTGAAATATGATTAAACTGCTTATTACCCGACTGTTTAGTTCTTTTTAACAATTTTGTAATATACATTAAATAATATGCAAAATATATTGTTATTATGACAACATTATGCTAATATAACAAAGAATTGTTAGCATAATAACAATGTTTGAAATATTAAAATGGAGAAAAGATCATGAATCCGCTTAAAGAGTCGTTTGTGAAAAAATTTTCTAAAAAAATAGTAGCTGTATCAATGCTTATGCTAATGGGTACACAGGCATTTGCCGCAGTTTCTCCGTCTTATCCTTATATTCTTGCGGAAGAACACATGTTTAAAGAGAAAAAGGCAACTACTGACCTTGTCTATATTACAAAGGACAACAATATTATTACACAGGGCAATGTGTTCCAAATTGCTTTTGATTGCAAACTCTGGTCAGAAAAAGCTAAAGCAGGCGAAAGAGTAAATTTCGTTGCTCCCGAAGCAATTTATACACAGGAAGGTACGCTGCTTATCCCTGCAAATTCAAAAGTTGTAGCAACAATAATAAAAATAGAAAAACCAAAATGGTTTAATAAAAATGCAAGAGTTTATCTCAATTTTGAATGCATTGTATTCCCTGACGGCTCTGCAATGGCAATGTCCGCCAAACCGTTCACAAAAGACGGTTCGCTTAAGGAAGGTCCCTGGATGACAGCTGCTAAAATTGCAGGTTCTACTGTAGGACTAGGTGCTGTCGGTGCAGGTGCAGGCGTCGGTTTTGCGTTCATTCCTAACCCTGCCAAGCTTGGTACGGGCTTTGCAATAGGTATCCCTGTCGGTTGTACGGTAGGTCTTATTACCGGTCTTGTTACTCCGGGGCTTAAGTACCACGCTAAAGCGGGTGAAACCGTTAAAATCATTTTATGCAAAGACTTATGTCTGAAAAAAGTACAGGCGAATTAACTCTTAACTATCAAACAAAAACAAAAAGTCGGTTTTCATTTTTTGCTCGCAATTATGAAGACCGTTTTTTGTAAATAAGTTTTTAACGAGGTTTATACAAACTCATATCTCTGTTAACAATAAAAGTTATTTCATCTCCTGCTCTTAGAACAGTCGGCTTACCCTGTTCTCTTATTGTTGTCGGAACAAGCTGCAGCGCACCTTTTTTCCAATCTCTGGGATAATGAGGCATTTTTTGGTAATAGGCTACGGGGGCCAAATCTCCGCCTATGGTTGTAGTTCCGTTCCAATACACATATGCATCCAGCATATATTCATTTTTGGAAGGGGTTATAACTTTATACACTCTTATTTTCATCGAGGCGTTTATCCCCTCAACAGCTTCCAAAACTTCCTCTACTCGACCAAGATAAACGGAATCCTTAGGTATTACGTTAGAGGTGCCTATAAAAACATCGGCAGGGTTTATAAAATATTGAATATCACCGACTTTTACCGTTGAGGTTGAGATATCTCTGAGATTTATAGCTTTTAAAAATGAGCCTTTAGCTATATTTATAGGCTTATAGTTACGCATACGTGTATCGCTTATTGCAACTGGAGCAATATAGTTAATACACAGTACAGCTATAAACAGGGTGATTGTAAGAATAAAAAATCTTTTCATATATTTCATTTTAATTAAATTTGTGGATTTTTCAATTGTTTTTTTATAAAATTAAGGCACGAGTACTATAAAAGAGGAAGTGTATTTTTTATGTTAGATATTAAAATTATCAGAGAAAATCCGGACAAAGTTAACGAACTTTTAAAAAGAAGAAACCCTGAGCTTAGCATTGACGAGGTTCTTGAAATTGACGTTGAAAGACGAAAAGTCCAAACTCAGGCTGATGAACTCCGTGCAAAAAGAAAATCCGAATCTCAAAAAATAGGTTTGATGAAAAAAAATGGTGAAAATACAGACGCAATTCAGGAGGAAGTTCGCCAACTCGGTGATGACATAAAAAATCTCGAAGAAAAAGAAGTTGAACTAAACGAAAAACAAAAAAATCTTCTTTTAAGTATTCCTAACATGCCGGACGAAACTATCCCCGTTGGCGCAGATGACAGTGCAAACGTTGTAAGAAAAGTTGTCGGTGAAGTTGTTAAACCTGCTTTTGAACAAAAGGCACACTGGGATTTGACAGTGGAAAAAGACCTTGTTGATTTTGAAAGAGGAGTTAAAATTTCACAATCCCGTTTTTATATTTACAAGGGCAAAGGCGCACGTCTTGAAAGAGCTATTATCAATTTCTTCCTCGATGTACACACAACAAAACACGGTTACGAAGAAATCCTTCCGCCTGTGCTCGTAAACGGCGCAGCCATGACAGGTACCGGACAGCTGCCTAAATTTAAAGAAGATATGTACAAATGCGTTGATGAGGATTTGTACCTTATCCCGACAGCAGAGGTTCCTGTTACAAACATCTATTGCAACGAAATTTTATCCGAGGATGACCTGCCCAAATGCATGACGGCTTACACTCCGTGCTTCAGAAGAGAAGCAGGCTCCGCAGGCAAGGACACAAGAGGTTTAATCCGTGTTCACCAGTTCAACAAAGTTGAGCTGGTAAAACTCACAACTCCCGAACAGGCTCCGGAAGAACACGAAAAACTTACACGTGATGCTGAAGAAATGCTTGAAATGCTTGAGCTTCCGTACAGAAGAGTAGAATTGAGTTCCGGGGATATCGGTTTTTCTGCAAGAAAATGCTATGACCTCGAGGTTTGGCTTCCTTCTTACAACAACTACAAAGAAATCTCAAGCTGCTCTGTCTTCGGCGATTTTCAGGCAAGAAGAGCAGGACTCAAATACAGAAGCAAAGAAACAGGCAAGGTTAATTACTGCTACACAATGAACGGCTCAGGTCTGGCAGTAGGCAGAACATTTGCAGCCATTGTCGAAAACTTCCAGCAGGAGGACGGCACAATACTTATACCTAAAGTTCTTCAGCAGTACACGGGCTTTGACAGAATATAGTTATGAAAAAGGGCTATTTTATAACATTTGAAGGTGCTGACGGCTGCGGTAAAACAACACAGTCAAAGCTTGTGCAGGAATATCTTGAAAATTCCGGCTATGAAGTTATCTGGACACGAGAACCGGGTGCAAAAGGGCTGGGACAAAATATCCGTGAGCTTTTGCTGCACTACGACGGCGAGGTTGCGCCTATGTGCGAAGCGTTTTTGTTTCTTGCGGACAGGGCTCAGCATATTGAACACCTTATAAAACCTGCCGTAAACGCAGGCAAAATAGTCATTTGCGACAGACACACCGACTCCACAATAGCATATCAGGGTTACGGCAGAGGTGAGGACATAAAACAGCTTAAATACCTTAACAGCCTTGCCACGGGTGATATAAAACCCGATTTAACCTTTGTTTTTGACGTTTCTACAGAGGTTGCTCAAAAACGTGTGGGGGATGAAAAAGATCGTATGGAATCTGCCGGCATGGAGTTTCATAAAAAGGTAAGACAAGGATATCTTGAGATTGCAAAACAAGAGCCTGAAAGAGTTAAAGTGATAGATGCAAACAACAATATAGAGCGTGTTTTTGAAGATACTAAAAAGATGTTGGAAAAGTTTTTACATCAGTAAGAAAAGTATTTGTCAAAATCAACATCATCAAAACTGCATAGCAGTCTGTATACTTCGTCATCTTCGTCCATTCTCTGAAAATTGTATTCATTGAACTTCCATATTTTGGGGTTAATTCCTCTTACTTGAACAATACCTTTATCGAAAAGGATTTTAAGCTTCTTTTTAATGGTTTCCAAAGGCATTTTAAGGTGGCGGCTCAGTTCAACGGCGGTTATCCCGTCTTCGTGGCTGCATTTTTCGGGTGTCAGGAACATCAGTTCCAGTCCTACTTCCTTTAATTGTTTGTCTTCGAGTTCGATATCATACATATCCATCACTACTATACTACGTTAATTAAAGCTTAATATCTTCATTCATATATTGTATATCGGAACAATTCTTATAAAACTTTAGATTTTATATGAATATAACGTTTACAATTGTTAATATTTGTCCAAAACAGCCCGTAAATACAGGGTTTAGAATTGCCTGAGTCAGAATTATCGAACAGTACGGTTTTAACAATATAAGTTAACTATATGTAATTTTATATTGTCGTTGTTTAACGGTTTATTATATACTGTATAAAAAAGTGAGGAGGGTTACAATGCATAAATTTTTAAAAGCAGCATTAGTTGGATTGTTGGGCTTTTTCTTTATAATATCACCTGCATTTTGTAAAGACAATAAACTTCCCAACAAAACAAAATCAATGCTTATTAACAAACTTAAAGACTCATCGCTTGTAATATACAAGGATAATCAGGTTCAAACCTACACGGAGCACGGGTTGATGCCTTTGTTATTGTATTTGGATGACAACAATTTTAAGGGGGCTTACGCTTTTGATAAAACCGTAGGCAGAGCGGCTGCATATCTTTATGTATACGGCGATGCACAGTATGTATATGCTGATGTAATGTCAAAACCTGCTATTGAAATTTTTAAACAATACAACATAAAGTATGATGCCAAAAAGGTTGTAACAGAAATCCAGAACAAAGATAAAACAGGGCTCTGTCCTTTTGAAGAATTGACTAAAAATGCGACTAGTCCTGCTCAGGCATTTGGCTTGATTTATAAAAAAATACATCCTGATACCGCAATAGTCTATTTTACTCCTGAAATAAAATCAGAAAAGCTTGTGGAAATATATAAAACTCTTGGCAAAGATTTGCCAGGTAAAGTCGCTGTTAAACTGCATTCCGGCGAACCCGGCGGTCATAACTTCTTGCAGCCGGATTTTGTAAAACCGATTGTTGAATACCTGAATGCAACAATCGTTGAATGCAATACAGCTTATGAAGGCAGAAGAAATACCACTGAAGAACACAAAAAAGCAATATCCGAACACGGATTTGATAAAATTGCAAAAGTTGACATTATGGATGAAGAAGGACAGATGGAGCTTCCCGTTGAAAACGGAAAGCAAATCAAAGTTAATTATGTTGGCTCTCATCTTAAAAATTACGACTCAATGCTTGTTTTATCACATTTTAAGGGACACCAGATGGGCGGCTTTGGCGGCGCGCTTAAAAATATGTCCATAGGTATTGCTTCTTCTTACGGAAAAGCATATATCCACGGCGCCGGGAACACGGATAAAATGTGGACATGTGAGCAGGACAAATTCCTTGAATCCATGGCAGATGCGGACAAATCTGTTATGGACTATATGAAGGGAAATATAACATTCATAAATGTTATGAGCAGAATGTCTATTGATTGTGATTGCAATAACAATCCTGCTGAACCAGAAATTGCCGATATAGGTATACTCGGCTCCGATGATCCTGTTGCACTTGATCAGGCTTGTGTTGATTTGATTTATCAATCCAAAGATGAAGGCAAAGCTTCTCTTATTAAAAGAATGGAAGAAAAACACGGTATACATACAGTTGAGGCTGCAGCTGATTTGTGTGTAGGTGTGAGAAAATATAAATTGATAGAATTAAAATAAATTTATTGCGGGTACCTGTTTATCTGTGTACCCGTTTATTTATATCAGAAGTATGAAGAAAGGTTTATTTGATGAAAAAAACGTTAACCGCTTTATTAACAGCTTGTTTGTTTGTATCATTAACACAATTTTGTGTTGAGGCAAAACAAAAAGCAAAAACTGCACCAAAGACAAAACAGCAGCAGCAAATTGAATTAAAGGTTGAAAAGCCTCAAAATATAAAGGATTTGGAACAAACAACACAAGCAGAGCCTAAAAAATTAACAGAAGAAAAACAACAGGCCCAGCTTGCACAACAAGAAGCACAACAGAAGGTTTCGTCCGCAAACGACAAAAAAAACAAAAAAGATAAAAAAAATAAAGAAATCAAAAAATCCGAGAAAGTTTCAATAAACGCTGAGCCAGGATTTATGAAGGAAAAAGTTTTTTATTTAAAACAGTGCGACAACATTAAAATCGCTGCTGAAATTTATGTTCCTAAAGAATTTGATAAAAATAAAGAATATCCCGCAATCATAGTTGTACATCCTGCTGGAGGGGTTAAGGAACAAACAGCAGGTTTGTATGCCCAAAAACTTGCGGAAAAAGGTTTTGTAACACTCGCTTACGATGCCGCATATCAGGGTGAGAGCGGCGGTGAGCCAAGATATGTTGAAGATCCTGCTTCACGAGTTGAAGATGTTCGCTCCGCTGTCGATTATCTGACAACGCTGCCTTTTGTTGATAAGGATAATATAGGTGTTCTTGGCATTTGTGCCGGCGGCGGATATGCCTTTAACGCTGCTGAAACGGAAATGAGAATAAAAGCCGTTGCTACGGTTTCCGCTTTTGACCTCGGCAGGGCAAGACGTCAGGGATTGGGGGATTCCATACCTGAAGACCAGCAAAAACAAAAATTACAAACTGTAGCAGACCAGAGAACAAGAGAAGTTAACGGTAAAGCATACAAATATGTAGAATATGTCCCTGATTCCAAAAGAGAAATACCTGCTAACGCATCAGCAATGTATAAAGAGGGCTATGAATACTACAAAACTTCGCGCGGTGCTCATCCGAGAGCAGTAAACAAGTATCTGTTTACAAGCCTTGATAAACAGATGGCTTTTACTGCTTTTGACAGACCGGAAAGTATTTCTCCGCGTGCAGTGTTGTTTATAGTAGGCGGTAATGCTGAAACTGCATATTTTAGTAAAGAAGCTTATGACAAAGCAAAAGACCCTAAAGAATACTTTGTTATTCCGAATGCTTCTCACGTTGCTCTTTATGACCAAACAGAATATGTTGCACCTGCGGTTGATAAACTTGCAGAATTCTATTCAAAATATCTTTCAAGCCATAGAGAATGGGTATATTAATATGTTGCCGGCAGACTTTAGTCTGCCGGCAACAATCCCCGCCAGCAAGCAAAAAACATATAGTCATTCTGAAGCGCTAGGCTTTTGAAGCCTTCATTAATCGTTTGTGTTCTGCATCTGACAAATGTTCTTTGTTTTCTTTTACTATTAGTAAGATCCTGAGCTCGCTTCGCTCCTCAGGATGACATCTTTTTCAACTTTCCCACGAAGGACATAAGGTATATCGTCATTCTTGTATATGTTACGTAATTCGATGACAAATTTTGTTTATTCTTAACATTAGAAAAAGAAAAAGGAGAAAC
>CALUQO010000057.1 GCA_944322935.1 Candidatus Gastranaerophilales bacterium
GGGCAAAAGCAGTGTGAACAAATGCTGTTAACATTATTGCAGCAGTTATTAACGGTATAGTCTTTTTTATATATTTCATTACCGGCATGACGTGGAGTCTCAATTTTTATCGTTTTCTGGTGATAAAATCTTTTATTTTGCTAAGCAAAGGCTTTTTGGATTCTTCAAGAAGCTCATTATATTTCTGTTTGAGAACTTTAGCCACATTTTGTGATTCTACCGTGCTTATCTTGTTTTTAAGAAGGGAGAGAGCCTGTTTTATCTTGTTGTTGCGTTTTAACAAATCCACGTATTCGTAAATAATAAGGTTGTTAAAAGGCTCAAGCCTTAACGCATAGGAATAATAATTTGCCGCATTATTAAAGTCATTGGCCTTGTCTGCCGAAACTGCGGCATTGTAAAGATAATCGACATTCATTTCATCAAGCATTGATGCTTCTTTGTAATATAAAAATGCGTTTTCGTATTCCTGCGCGTTAAAGTATAATTTAGCCAGAAAAGCATAATACGTATGATTCCACGGCTGCAGCGAGACTGCAATTTTTGCATTTTCAATGGAGCGATTTTTCAGCCCCTGCGCTTCATATATAATTGCTTTGTATCTGTATGCCTCTGCACAATTGCTGTCCAGTTTTATAACATTTTCTATGATTTTTGCGGCTTCGTTGTAGCGGTCTTGTTTGATGTTTATTTTTGCCATTAGCAGGTGTGCATACAAAAACCTGTTATTAAGGTAAAGAACTTTTGTTGCAATATCTTTTGCTTCCTGATATCTGTCCAATTCGCAATAACAATCGGCAAGTTCACTTAAATATTCCAGAGACTCGGGCTTAATAAACAAAGCCTTTTGGAGACTCTCTATTGCCTCTTTGTACATGGGGAACTGTTTGTATATTTTTGCCAGGGCATAGTATAAAAAGTCACTGTCATGGATTTTTTCTTCAAGCTGCTGCAACGTGTTTTTGGCATCAATAATTTTGCCGGTTTGTGCATTTATTAAAGCCTGCAGAATAATCGCATCCGTGTACTGCGGGTTTATTTGCAGTATATGTTCAATTGTTTCAAGCGCCTTTTTAACATCCCTGCGCTCATAGTATAAATATGCAAGCGAATAATTATAAATTACATTGTCAGGCTCAAGCGACACAGCAGTTTTAAATGAGTTTTCGGCCTCCGTAAGCCAGCCGTTTAGAGAATATGCGGTTCCGAGATTATAGTGGTAAAACGGGTTGTTGGGCTCAATTTTTATTGCAAATTGAAAATAATTTATTGCGTCGGCAACTTTGTTCTGGTCTAATTTTAGCAGACCGAGGTAGTTGTATGTTCTGTCGCACTGTATTTCGTCAAGAATGCTGTTAAAGAGCTTTTCCGCGTCAGAATCCTGATGTTTTTGATAGTAAATAACCCCAAGATAAAATTTTGCATCCGTATTATGCGGATATAATTTGATAATCTCCTGAAAAACACCTATTGCCTTAAATATCTGGTTAAGCTTTAATCTTGCATACCCTTCTATGAGCAGCAATTTTTCGTTTTTTCTTTCTTCGTAGTTGAATTTACTGTTTTCCAGCTCTGTTAATACGGTATTAAACTGGCTGCATTCCGTTAACATTTCAAGATATGTAACAAAATTTTCTATATCAGGTGAAAGTTTATAGAGTTTTTCCGCAAATTGCAGTGCTTTTGCGTAATTTTTGTTGTATTTATTTATATTTACAACAATTTTTAAAGTTTCAATGTGCTCGGGGTTTATATCAAGAATTTTTTCCGCATATTCAAGAGCTCTTTCAAAGTTGTTCATCAAAAAATACAACTGCGCAATTTGTGACAATATTTCAATATTGTCGCTTTCAATGCACAAAGCTTTGTATAAAGCTTCAATAGCTTGTTTGTAGTGTTTCTCTTCCTGAAGCCGGAAAGCTTGTTTTAAAAATTCTGATGTTAACCCTTCACTCATATTTTATAATTTATAATTTTTTAATAAATACAATTCAGTATTTATTATATTGTTAAATCGCTCAACGGTAAAGTGCCTTTGGCAAAATATACACTATGTTTATGATTCCGCAACGGATATATTGGTTACGCCTGCGTTTCTTGCCTGATCCATAAGTTTCACAACAGCACCGTGCGACGCCTCCGGCTGCGCAAGAATCAACACCCCTTCGGGAAATTCGTTCATTTTCTGTTTAATTGTGTTTTCCAGTTGTTCGGAGGGAATTTCCTGATTGTCAATAAAATATCTGTCATCATCGCTTACCGTAACGGAAATTAATTTGTTATCCTGCTTTACATCCTGTACTTCCACGTTATTCGGTACAGCAAGATTGAGTCCCTGCTGGTCTAACAATGGTGCAATAACCATCATGATAATCAACAAAACAAGGAATATATCCGTAAGAGGTGTGATGTTTATTTCGTTAAAAGAATCTCTGTTTCTTGCCATGATAAAGTTTCCTATTCTTCGGAGGGGATTTCTCCGACTGTGCGGTTATAATTTTGTGCATTATTTTGACTCAGGTCAGAAGCGTGTTTTTTCAGATTGTCGTTATCTTTTTGAAGCTGTTTTTGTTCTTTTTTAGAAAGAGGTTCGCCTGCAACAATGAGTTTGTCAAATTCAGCCTCCTGCGCAGCTCGCATTATTTTCATAATTTCACGGCTGCGAACACTTTCATCCGCTTTAACAACAACTTCCTTTTTCTCCAGTTTAGGTTTTAATGCAACGAGCTGGTTATAAATATCATCCTCTTGCACCTGCGCACCGTTAACATAGAAATTGCCGTCTTTAGTCACGGAAATTGTTGCGTTCTTTTGTTCAACCGCAAGGCCGCTGTTGATTTCCGGCATTTTTATACTGCTGTCGTTTGATTGAAACGTCGGCGCAATTACCATCATTATAATCAAAAGCACCAGAAAAATGTCCGTAAGCGGTGTGATGTTTATTTCCGTAAATAGAGCCTCTTTGCCCTTGGTGTTTTTAAATGCCATATTAATTTTCTTTCAATTCAATTTAAAAATTATAATGCAATGTTAGTGGGTTGGTTTATGTTTACGTCTTCTGAGCTGTCAACAAAGCTTAAGAATAAGAGTTTTATCAGCTGGAAATCGTCTTCAAATCTTTTTACAACGGATTGGAAATAGTTGTAAAGTATAACTGCTACGATTGCAACCCCCAAACCTAATGCGGTAGCTATCAACGCAGATGCGATACCTGATGCAACGGCTGCAGACTGGTTGCCCTGCAAAGCCAAATCCTGAAATGTAAAAAGGATTCTTACAACAGTACCGAACAAACCTAAGAACGGACAAACACCGCCTATGGTACCGAGTATGGTAAGATGTGCTTCCAGTTTTCTTGTGGCCAGGCTTGACGCAATATCAAAAGAACGGGAAAATCCGCTTTTTTGTTCGGAAAAAATTCTTACGGCTTCTTCTGCGACACCGCCTATTATACCGCCCAATTGTTCACTGAGGTTTTGTGCGGAATCCAAATTATTCTGCGCCAATTCTTTTTGGAGTTTTTTTATGAAAAGCACAACATTTCTTTTGTTTTTGCTGTAATAGTAAAATTTGTTGATTGCAACACCTACAGTCAATATTGAACAAAGGATAATAGGTGCAATAATCCAAAGATCTTCAACTGCTGCTTTTAGTAATAATTCCATTGTTTTCCTCTTTCTATTTGCTAATTATATTAATGCCTTGTTAATATGCTGTTGCTCCAAAAACGTTGTAATCAAAAGTAAATTGAATATCAACACTGTCGCCTTTGTATTCCGGCGGCAAGGGTTTGAAAGGAGCAGTCAATTCCACAGCCTGCATGGCTGCTCTGTCGGCTGCCGGCAAGCCAGATGACTTGTACACTTTGTGAGATATCAATCTGCCGTCGCGTGCTATTTTAAATAACAGTACAACACGTTTGCTTTCGTTTCCTTTTGGCGGTTCCCAGTTCATTTTGATTCTGCGCTGGAGTTCTCTCATATAAGGGCCGAAGTCTGCCTCTTTAACGGCATCTATACCGGGGGCTCCTTTGGGATTTCCGGGGCCGGGATTGCCGATATTTCCCGGTCTGCCGGTGCTTCCGGGAGAGAATCTTCCGCCTGTTGAACTCCCCGAATTGCTTGGTGAAAAGCTGGGCGAAGGAGTATATTTGCTGCCGCTGCCAGAAGTACCGCTTTTTGAACCTGAACCGGTTTTTGTACCGGCAACGGGGCCGCCTGACGGGCCTGCTACTTTGGGGGCGGCAATTTTAGGCGCGGGAACGTTAAAGGTACCCGTCGGTTTTTTAGTTTTTGGTGCACTCGGTTTTATGGCCGGTTTGGGAGCCGGTGCCTGAACTTTGGGTACACCCTGCGGTGCAGCCGGTTTTTCAGTCTTTTGCGGTGCCCAAGGCGTTGGAATATTAAACGTTTGTTTTGGTGTCGGTGCAGTTTTAGGCTGATGTTTGGGCTGAGGCCTTGTCTGCATTGGCTGCTGCTTAGGCTGCGAAGGCTGAGACGCTTTTTTAGGCGTGCTTTGCTTTTGTTTTGGAGCTGCCTGTTGAGGTCTGCTCGGCTGAGAAGAAGGTTCAGGCATTGATACCGGACGTTTGGGGTCATGTATACCGCCTGCTCTTGAGTCCTTATCCGCCCTGAACGGTGTATTTTTATTGATTGGCGGCTCCTCTTTGTGCACAAGTACAAACTCAATATCCTTTGGTTTGGGCTCAGGTTTGTCGAATAACGACAATTGTATTCCCAATATTGCCAAAATAATTATGCACAGCCAGATGAGCGCCAGCACTATCGGATGTAAAAGAGCCGAATACAAGAAGCATTTCGGAAGCGAAATGTCGTTTTCGTCTTCCTTTTTGTAGATTCCGTATGTATATTTGGAATCCTCTTGTAATTCTTCCTCTTCTTCGTATGTTTCAATGTTGCCTAGTAGTGTCATTTTGTCCCCAAATTTCTTTTGTTTTATAGTTTAGCAAAAGCAAAGCCACAAAACAAATCACCCGAGTTACTTAATTAATTGTATTATTTTTTTTGCGGCGTAAACGTTATCTGCTGGTCAAGCACAATGTTTATTACAGTTCCTGCCGGGATAACGGCTGCAACCCCTTTGTTAAGTATTGTTTGTGCGGCGGCAGCGCCTGCTGCAGCCGCTGCTGCAGTTTTATATGAAGGATTCTTTTTATTCATATTTGTTGTTGTTGCGGCTCCCGCAACCGCACCTGCCGTTGCGGCCGCTGTTGTGTCCACAATTTTTGTGTTATCGGCGGACGGGTGTGATTCACCCTTTATAATTCCGCTGCCGTCCTCTGTTTGTATTTTACCGGAAAGCGGAATCATCTGCCCGTACGGGGTTATTATATTTGTAAATTTAACCTGCAAAGAACCGTTAACACCTTGCTGACCCGCCTTTTTTACCTGAATAACAGTTCCGTTAACAGAGCTGCCGATTGGGGCTATCAGGGTGTTGTTATAATAAAAATCCTGAGAAAGTGCAATACATACGCTCTGCCCCAGCTCCAGAGATTCGGATGAAAGCTCCATTGTTGCTGTTGCCGGAAAAATTGTACCGGAGGGAACATAGATAACCTTGCCCTGCACCGGAGTAAACTGTTCTGCCCTTGCAGAAGAAAAACATTCCGGCATGGCAATTGAGCCGGCGCCGATTACTGACATTGTTGCCAAAAGCAGAGTTGATACAAGTTTTTGGTTATTTATATTTATCATCTTTCCCTCCGAGCTCTTTTCTTTTGGTGTTAATTGTTAATTATTTTAACGATTATACATATTTATTGTTCATTTTTGTATAAGCTGACTATCCGGCATGCCGGTTAATAAAATTCTCCTACACCGAAGGTGAACGCACCTTTAGACGTTCCGTCCGGCACTCCCGTAAGCGGGTAGCCCCAGTCTATGCTTAAAGGACCGACCCCAGGAACGTATACTCTTACACCGACACCGGCAGTGATTGCGTGAATCGGTCTGTTGTAGATTTCGTTCGTTACGGTTGAACCGTAGATTTGACCGGCATCAACAAAGGCTGCAATTCTTATGTTATCAAGAAATTTTGCTTCCGTAATTCTGTCGATAAACGGAATCGGGGTTTGAAACTCTGCAGACCCCATCATGAATCCGGTACCGGTACCGATACCGCTCATTCTGAAACCTCTTACCGTATACGGGCCGCCTAAGCGGTATGCCATAACTTCCGGTATATCGCCGTGAATTTTTCCGCCCGCTCTGAATGCAAGAGATACGGATGATTTTTTACCGACAGGGTAGTACTTTTTAATACCGCCGGAAAGTTTGCCGAACGTATTATCAAATCCGTCGAGGGCAATTTCTTCGTCAAATCTGACATTGGCAAAGACACCGCTTCTGGGCAGAGTTGAATTGTCTCTTGTGTCGTATATTAAACTTGGTGACAATGACAGGAACAGCCCGCCCTGCAATTGTTTGGCACGTTCCGATATAGGTATGTTATGTGCGGCGTAGAGTCTTTCAATCTGGTTTGCGTCACCCTCTTTTACGTGAACGTTTTCAAGCCCCACGCCGAATGAACCGACCAGGTGAGGGAAGTTAACAAACGCTCTTGATATGGTTGCTTCCAAACCGAAACGTTTTTCAACGGCCAGCGGAATCTGGTAGCTGGCAAAGTCACGTCCAAAGGCTTTAATCATTAATGAGTTGTCCGTGCCTTTTAATTTCGGTTCAAACCAGCTTAATTCGGCCTGCAAGTTTGCTCTGTTCAGCATTGAGCTGTCGGCCATGACAACACCGGTACCGGCCAATAAGCTTAAAGAAACTCTTTGTCCTGTTCCTCTGAAGTTGTTGTCAGTAAATCCGCCTGTACCGAACAAACCTGTTGCCGTATCAATACCGCCGCCTAAAGAGATTGTACCTGTTCTTTGTTCTTCAAGATGGATTGTTACTTTGTATACTTCGGGGTTATCTTCATCTCTTTCAATTGTTCTTTTTACATCTTTAAACGCCTGAGTGCCGTATAGCCTCATCAAATCCTGTTTAATAAGATTTTCGTTATATATGGTGCCCGGCTGGGTTAAGATGTTTCTTTTTACAACAAAGTCCTTTGTCTTTTTGTTGCCTTCTATTACAATAGAGCCGATTCTGCCTTCGTCTATTGATATATTGACAATTCCGTCAGGGTCATCGGTAACAGCTGTAACTCTGGCAAGTATAAAGCCCTGGCTTGCGTAATAGTCCTGAATTTCCTGGATAGCATCGTTAATTTTGTTTATGTTTTGAGGTTTGTTTATCTGTTCACCGAGTATTTGCAACAGGTCACCGGTTGCAATGGAGTCATTGCCGGTAATCATAAAGTCGGTAATAGGTATGTTTTCCTGAACAATGATGCGCAGTTTTATATGTTTGTCGTCAACCTTTATCGGTACGGCACGCATTTTTTCGCTGAAGTAACCCATTTCGTATATGGATTTCAGGTTTTGCTGTACTGTTTCCACGCTGTATGGGTCACCCGGCTGAATTTTTACGTTTTGAAGAATTTCCTCCGTGCTTATCAGGCTGTTACCCTCGATTTCTATATCGCTGAATTTTATGTCGGACACCGTTTTGGTTTTTTCTGCCTGCAAATTTTGTGTATCCGGCTGCACTTTATCCCAGAGAGAATCATTAGACGGAGAAGAGCTGTCCGGTGACTGCTCCTGTGTATTATCTGTCTGGTTACGATGCCAGAATTTATTTATCACTCCGCCGCTGTTATCCTGTTTTCCTTTTTCCCAGAACTTCCATTTTGAGCTTGCAGCAAAAGATGGCGACGCCTGTGATATCAGCATGCCGACTGTTAAAGACAATATAACGGCTTTTTTATTAATTATAGAAATTATTACGTACCTAGTTTACCTATACTTCCAATAAAAATTATACCTATAAAATAAAAAAGTACAAAATGTAACATTATAATAAGTATATTCCGTTTATCTAATATTTATCTGCTTTTTTATATATTTTCCGCACATTTTTTATTTTCTGAGTAATAAAAAATAATTTAAACGAAGTATTCTAATAAACAAAACTGTTT
>CALUQO010000058.1 GCA_944322935.1 Candidatus Gastranaerophilales bacterium
GTTCTTGATGCAATAGTGTTCCCGTCTTTTTTGGACGGAGCGGCAGCCATGGGGGTAATCCCTGCGAGTGTCGGGGCAGCTTTGTAATACAAAAAACAAAAGTTGTAGGTTGGGGTTTCTACCCCAACACAAAGTGTACAAAAATAATCAAACCATCTGAAACAAAAAATCAAACCATGTGTTTTTTTTACATTTTAAGTGCGATTGGTATACTTTAACGTCCAGTTTGTTACACTAATAATAAACTGTCAGTTGGGCATACTTGCCCAACAACACTAAATATTAGCCGTCGGAAGTTGTTTGGTTATACCAAAATCAAACTGGACGAAAACGGACTTTATTAGGACATAAAGTTACAAAGAATATTTTGAAATTAGGCTGAAACTAAACAAAAATCAAAGAAAATTCCAATTTCCAATAATGTCCAGTTTTATCGTTGGGCAGGTATGCCCAACCTACAAGCTATTCGAAGAGTAAGTCATGCATTGCCTGACCTACAGACTCTTTTGCTGTTCATAAAAATGTATAAAAATAAATTTTGTCTGCATAGTAAAAGCGAGAATAATAATTAATTGTTGGGCTATAAGCCCAACCTACAACAAACTAATGGTAATCCTGTATTTACATCCATACCGACTTTAGAAAACATATAGGAAAATCTTTCAGGATAACAAAATAATTTTGAATAAATATTCCCAAATAGCAAAAAAAAAAAATCTTATGTTTTACTAAAAATATGAAAATAAACAATATTAAACAATCATTTTACAATAAAAATTTTAACAATAAACACTCTAACAAATTCAATTTTAGAGAAAAAAACAAATTTAATAATTTAACAAATATACTTACTAAAAAAAATATAGCTTATACAACTATATTATCTATTATAACAACAAGTATTCTCAACCAATTTGACGTTGATATTCCTGAATTTTTTAATCAACTTGATAAATTTTTAGTCAGTTTCTTACTTTGTATAAATGAAAATCCCCAAAAATTAGATAAAAAAATTACATTTAATAAAGCTCAAACAATAGAAGATGCCAAAAATTTTGCAAGAGAAAATCTCAAAATTAAAAACTTTAAAGTAAATGACCTAGAATATGCAAACTGGATAAACGAAGGATTAACAAATATTTCCAATAAATTTGAAGGAAATGTTTATTTTCCACAGAAAATCAAACTCTCTGAAAAATCTTCAGATGCATACGCTTCATACCGTTTAATCAATGACACAGTCACAATATATAAAAAGGAAATCGAAAAAACTGCTAATGAATTAGATTCAATATTAAAAGATAATAACTTCGGAGATTTAATAAAATACAAACTTGATAGTAATTATGATAAGTTTTATGAAAAATTAAAACAAGCGTACAATAACCCATCTACATTGTCTATCCTTGAAAAATTCTCGTTAGTTCGTTCATGCAAATCAGTAAAAAATTATTTAATAAAACAAAAAAATAAAAAAAACACGTTGTTAAATAATAGTACTATTTGTAATAATGGGAATATCTATATTGATGAATTTCATACTATATACCACGAAATTGGGCATTGTTTTGATACAAAATCTAATATAATAGCTACAATGATATTTAAGAGATTTTTGTATCAAAACAAATTAAAAAAATTATCACTACCAAAAAATTACACACGAAATACACAAGAATTCATTGCCAATATTTTTGCAGGTTTGCTTCAAAACAAAAAATATCCATTAGAAATTATGAACTTATATAATAAATTAATAAAATTTAAATCTTTATAGCTATACAACTAAATCACAGTTTGTAGGTTGGGGTTTCTACCCCAACACAAAGTGTCCAAAAATAATCAAACCATCTGTAACAAAAAATCAAACCATGTGTTTTTTTACACCGAATTCTTAGACCCGCAAGGGTCTTTTTTAATGCCGAGGGGTTTGAACCAGAGAAGAGGGCGAGAATCCTACGACGAAAATCGGTTTATTTTTCTTTTTTTAACTTTGTTTTTACCAGAAACTTTATCTTATCAAACCATGTTGGAGCTTTGTCATTCACAGAATTTTGGTACAAATATTTTTCATCCTGACCGAACAAATCATAGTCTGCAGCTTTCTTTCTCAATTCATCAAATGAATAAGGTTTATTTTTTATACAAGTATCATTAATCAAAAACAAATCTTGAAAATTGGCAGAAATAAATGAATTATTATCAGGTGTCATATATGGAAATGAAACATTCAATGCCTGTTCTTTAAAACCCTTATCATTGATTTTCGAATAGAATATACAATTTTTAAAATTCATATACCAATTTTTAAATATTTTATTATCGTCAATTTTTTCTAAGACATTTTCATCAAGACAAATAACAGTATCATTTTTTGTTCTTGAATGTTTTTCTATATATTTATTAATAGCTTCCAAACCAGCTCTAGTTGCAGTTATTGGTGCAAAAATTATAAATTTATCATTGTTGAGTTTTTTTGCACTTGTACAATAATCAGCAGTACCTATCATTGAATCACCGCTTCCTACAATATCATCAATTATTACAAAGGCACTGTTTTTAGGATATTTATTTAAATCCTGAACATCACTAACATGAACTATTCTGCTTTCAGGAAAATTGAACATATCCTTATACATCTTCACCAATATATCAAAACTTTTCACATTTCTCATCCTATGCTGGAGAAGATACCAATGTTCTTTTGGAACATTGTGACACTGTAAATAAGCATCAATCTTATTATTCAATTTTTCCAAAGTCTTTATCATAGACTGTTTTGAATATACATGAATATTTGAATCAAAATACTCTGCGATAGAATTACTCAGTTGTTTGTAAGACTTATTAGTAATTGAATAGTCATCTGCGATAGCTTCAATGGTTGTTTTAATTCTTTCTTTTGACGGAAGAATCGGCTGAAGTTGTTTTAATACACCTGTTTCGGTTGCAGGATTTTCAATACTGACACGAATAGCACTCAGTCCCAGCTCTTTCAATCTTGATTCAACGGGGTTATTCAAAACAAAAGAAACACATTCTGCAAAATCTGCATCAGGATATCTCAACTGAACTTTTTTAGCTTTTTTTAAAATATTCACAGCTCTCGACGGCAAAATTCTATCATCCTCAAACAAATTTACACCATCACTGAACCCTTCTAAATTTATTAATGTCAAATTATTAGCCGCAACTCGTTCCTTAATTTTCTGAAGAGTATTTTCATTTTTTAAATCATTCAAAGTTACAATACAGCCGAGTTTTTCTTCTGATTGGCTCAGCTTAAAAAGGCCTTTACTTTCGTGAAAATATTCAAAATACTTATACAATTCTCCGACAGAATCAAATGCCGTAATTTGGTAACGGGTTAACTGTTGAGCCATATCTGATAGGGATTGATAATTTGCAAACTGGGTAATTTTTTGAATTACAGTTAAAATCTCGTCCTGTGTAGCATCTGGAACAGCTTTCGATATTTCTGCAATATCAGCTTCAAGATTCTGTTTTGAATAGATATTCATTTGCTTAGTTATTTTTGAATACAGTTTATCAACAATCGACCCTATTGTTGTCTGCTTTTTCAGTCCTGCAAACGCACTCACATCATCATCAAGTTTTACTGTAATACGCTTGTAATTAAGCCAAGCCGGCTTTTTGTTATCATGAAGCTGCACATCTGCAAGGAAGAAATTTTCTCCCTTTGAATTGCTGTAAAACTCAATTTCACGCAAATCATCTCCATAATATTTTTTTAATGCTTTTGCCTTTTCAACAACTTTATCCCAATTTAAATCAGGATATTCAATAATACCTTTTGCACTAAACGGTGTCACATTGCACTGAACCAAATTCAATAATGTTGATTGTTGTTTTTTACTCAGACGGCTGACATTTAGCACGTAATCCTCAGAATAATTCCATAAACCAAGATCATTTTTGGACAGCAATAAAGGTTCAATCTCTTTCAATTTAAGCATTTCCATATGCGAAAACTGCGGGAGTTTGTCCATCTCTATCCTGCGATAACCGCTCAAATCGACTTTTGAAGCCAGTGAATAAAGATATTTAAGATTTTCAGTTTTTAAATGCTGAACAAATTCAGCAGCTATAGGCTCCCCGTACAATTCAAAAAACTTCTGTAACAAGATGTTTTTGGACATGACAGGAACATTTTGCAAACATTCATTATTGTGTATAGCCTTTGAGATTTTATTTATATTCGACGTAAACGATGGCGAATAGATATTATTAGTTGATCTTATATTCATTATATTTTTGTAAAACTGCTAAATAATAAAATTTGTCACATGAAATGTATTCTTTTAACACAGGCTTTGCAGAATCTGTATCCGCTAATTCCTAGAATGACTGGATTTGAATAGCTAATTTCCCTTTCGGGTTTATAAATTTTTTCATAAAAAATTTGGATTAATCAGTCTGTAGGTTGTGCATACCTGAATTGTCCCCCAACACAAAGTTTCCGAATTAAGCCTTGTGTTCTTTTACAGTTCGAGCGGAGCCGAGTAGATATTTTTCTTGATTATTACAAAAGTCGTAAAGAAAAAGCTTGAATTTTTAGGCATAAACAACAGCAATGATGTATTGGATATGCTTTTTCGGGAAGTAAAATTCAAAAATACGAACAGTCTGAAAAATACTATCGGTTTTAATTAACAAACTTATTTAAGCTTTTAAAAGCCCCCGATTATATCTTTTTGAGCATGTGTAAAATTTTTTGCCATTGATGACATAAAATGCTGTAAATGCTTAAATAAATTATATGCATAAGGCTGTTAATCCGAATTTATAAGGAAAATCAAACATGAATACGGCACAAATCATTGATATTTTAGAAGAACTTAAAAAAAATTCCATGTTCCGTTTGTCGCTGTCATCAAGGGAGTTGTTTCATTCAAATTTCTGGGCTTGGTTAATGGAAAAATATAAGCACAAATTTACAACCGTTTTTTATCCGGAGTATGACAATATAAGCGAATTTGAAGTAAAACGTGAAAAAAAACATTATGATTTATCTCTGGAGTTTAAAGATAAAAGCAAGATAGTTATTATTGAAAACAAATTTAAAGCAACTCCCGATAAACAACAGTTGGAAAGATATTTTGACAACGCAGCTGACAAACAGAAAAAAGAAATCAGACTGATTAGTTATCTTGAGCCGAATTTTAATACGGACTATATTTCTTATTCGGATATATATGAAGGTTTAAGAGCCGTTGACCTGTCTGATATTGACCCGACAGACCGTGCTATTATACAAAATTATACGCAATGCCTAAAGTTATTATGCGAGCTTAAAGCTTTTGTTGATACTGACGTAAAGACGCCGGACGAGTTTTGGACGGATTACAATCAACGGGAGTTACAGAAGAAATTGGACGGAATCAATTTTGGTTTAACATTACAAAGAATTTTTTTAAGCAATATTGCCCGAAAGCTTGTTGAAAAAATACGGACTGATGGTTTAAATATCAATTTTCAAATAAATACGGGCAAAAGCCGCATCGCATATATAGACTTTTATATTCCCGATACGAAATTTTTAATAAGTTTGTACTGCAATGGTGAATACAGATATGTTTTTAAGATAAAAAAAGAAAACGGGGATACCAGAGAAAAGTTAATAGAAAAATGCAAAAACAAATACGGGCGGTTTTTGTCGGAAAAAAATTGTCTTGAAACAAGAAAAGAATACTGCTGTTATATGGGCGAAGATGCGGCCTGGGTATATAAAAAACGGGACTGCAAAAATAAAACAATTTTTGATGAAATAGCTGATTGTGTGGAAAAAGACTTAAACGAATTGCGCAGAATCTTTTGACGGGTATGTTCCACTTTACAAAACCGCATATTCAACAGCAGCCAGAATGTTTACAATAAAGAAAGACTCCACGCAGGAATATTGCAACATTGGGCTTGTTTTAGGGATGGAGTTATGCAAACTTAACTTCAATATCAGCACCCAGACCTCTTAAAATTTTCATTGTCGTGTCAAAGCTGGGCTGTACTTTACCTTTTAAAATATTACATAAATTTGAGCGATTGAGGTCAATCTCCTGTGCAAACTTGCTTACAGACCCCCTTGCTTTTATTACACGTTCAAGGGATTTAAAAAACATTGTATAATCACCGTCTTTTGCATATTCTTGTATGCTGAGTCTTAAATAATCTTTTTGATATTCAGTATCTTTAAGAACTTCGCGCATGTGTTGTTCATGAGTTATGCTTCTTTTTATAACCTCGGATTTAATTTTCATATAAATCATTCCTTTATTTCGTTAATAATAGCTTTTGCTTTTTTAATATCTTTACTCTGTGATGATTTATCGCCCGCACACAGAATCAAAATGATTACATCCTGTGCTTCCGTAAAGTATATCCTGTAACCTGAACCGATTTTAAAACGAAGTTCAAAAAGGTCATTAGATATTCTTTTATAATCACCGTAATTGCCTTCTTCAAGCCTGTCAATTCTGCGGTCGACCAGCTGTCTTACAGATTTATCAAATTTTTTGTACCGGTCTTGATAAGGGCATTTACCGTCTATGGTTGTGTAATAGATGACTTGTTTTATAATTCTTCTTAGTTATATTGTGTGTTATAGCATACAGTATGTCAATGTTGTATTTATAATTGTGGGGAATATCGGTTAGAAATACTTGTCCGACAAATAATTTGTAAAAGCAAAAGCGGCATTAAAGCCGCTTTATTTTTATGGTGTCGACGGCGGGACTGTCTTGGATTTGCTCCACGCTCGGAAAGTTTCGCTTTTGAACCTGCGGTTCAACTTCGCTCAATTTCCTCGCTATCCGGACTAACTTCGTGTCGTCCGTCCGCAAATCCGCTTGAACCCGTGATATACGGATTAAAGCCCTCACCACTTGAGCATATTAAAAAGAGGATAACATTTGTTATCCTCTTTTTAATTGTCGACGGCGGGACTTGAACCCGCACGGGTTTCCCCACACGCCCCTCAAACGTGCGCGTATACCGATTCCGCCACGTCGACATCAATATTTAGTTTTCAAAATGTCTTGCGTATACCTCCCCTCTCCTCGAAATGACATTTAGTCATTTCTCGTCGGCAGAGTGCCACGTCGACATCAATATTCGATTTTCAACAAAATTATATTACCATAAACATAATTTTTGTAAAATTCTTTTTATTCCCTCTCCTCGGGAGAGGGGTAGGGTGAGGGTCAATTATTCAATTCATCTATAATTTTATCAACTACACCCTCTATATTTTCATCTATCTCATTGTTCCAAAATCTAATAATTTTAAAGCCTCTATGTCTTATATATTGACTTCTTTTAATGTCACAATCTATGTTATCAGCTATATTATGCTGTCCTCCGTCTAATTCAATTACTAATTTTTGCTCACGACAAACGAAATCAACAATATAATTACCAATAGGATATTGGCGTTTAAACTTATAACCCAACAATTGTCTGTTTCTTAGCAGAGCCCATAATTTTTGTTCTTGCGGAGTTTGCGTTTTTCTTAAATTACGTGCTAGCAAATTGTATTTATTCATATTCTTATGGGAAATAAAAAACGAGATAAAATTTAATTTTGTTTATAATCAACCCTCACCCCTGCCCTCTCCCAAAGAGAGGGAGATAAAACCGCCGTTGTTCGTAAGAACAACAGGGGTGAAGAGTCCAAGTATCAGACCTTCTTTATTTTAAAATTGCCGAAGAAGGGTCGGCTTGCAATGTAGGCGAAGAATGAGCCGTACAGTGCAGGATGCTCGAAGAGTAAACCACCGTTGTTCGAAAGAACAACAGGGGTGAAGAGTCCAAGTACCAGACCTTCTTTGTTTTAAAATTGCCGATGAAGGGACTCGAACCCCCATGAGTTTCCTCGCACGCACCTGAAGCGTGTGCGTCTACCATTTCGCCACATCGGCAAAGTCCAAAATTCGTTATCAAAGTTCAATAAAAGCGCCTCAATGGCGAAGGTACTCACTAGCGTTCGTACGCCTCTCGAAAAACGATACTC
>CALUQO010000059.1 GCA_944322935.1 Candidatus Gastranaerophilales bacterium
CGTAGAAATTCAACCGTGAATAAGTACACAAAACTTATGAGCCAAATTTACAGCTTTATGATTGATATGGATATAGTGCTAAAAAATCCTCTTGCCCGTATAAAATCATTGAAAGAAGAAAGAAGCGAAGAAATCCGCTCATTATCAACGGAAGAAACAAAAATTCTTCTATCAAAAGCAAAAGAAATCTACCCAGATTTTTATCCGTTACTTTTTACTGCTCTATTTACCGGCATGAGGCAAGGTGAATTAATGGGCTTAACCTGGGATTCAATAAACTGGATAACACGAAAAATAACAGTTGATAAGAACTTTACTCATGGTCGAGTTGGCACAACAAAATCAGGCAAAGTAAGAAAAGTTGATATGTCATTAGAGCTTGTAAAAGTTTTGAAAGAATGGCGTTTAGCTTGTCCTAAAGGCGAACACAATCTTGTTTTTCCTAATAGTGACGGCGGTTATCAAGACGCTAATAATATGATTAAACGAAGGTTTAAACCTGCATTAAACCGTGCCAGAATCGATTCATTAAGATTTCATGATTTAAGACACACTTATGCCAGCTTGTTGCTCGCTAACGGTGCACCAATGAAATATGTTCAGCTTCAACTTGGTCATAGCTCAATCAAAATGACTATGGATTTATACACTCACTTGCTGCCGGAAGTTAACGAACAATGTGTTAATTTACTTGATAATATTGTCGAGAAAACAACCGTTGTTGAGTTTAAAAAGTTTGGAACTTAGGTTTATTTAAAAATCTGAATTAAAGCCAATAAGAAAGACCCCGCAGCAAAAAGACCTGTAATTACTGACACAATTAGACCTATTTTGTATTGCTTATTTGATGATTCTTCCATTGATTTTACTTGTTGAGATAATTGTTTTGCGATTTTAGCGTTTTCGTTAAGTATTTTTTGTGTCTCGTTTAATGTCTGAGTTTGGTATTGATTCTCAACCCGACACTTTTCAATATTTTGGTCTGTTTCAATAATTGGATTTCTTTGTTTTTCCATTTCTGCAATTTCATGAGCAGAAGTCGGTTGTTTTGGGTATAAGAAAGAGAAATTGTAATTATAATTTTGGTTCATGATTAAAATATCCCTATTGATGAAGTGATGATTCTGGCTAAAACAGATGAAGTAACACCAATGCCTACTTTTTGTAATATATCACCAACTTTTTCAAGTTTTGTTTTTTCAGGTTCTTCTGTCTTTAATATTTCTTCGATTTCTCTCATTTTTGAAGGTGGAATTTCGTCTCTGATTATATCTTCAATATTTTGTGATTGAGTTTGGTATTGGGTTTGAGATTGAGTAAAAACTGGATTGTTTTCAATATTTATACTTGGAACAATAGTTCGTGTCTTGTCTTTAGTAGTAGATTGGCTATTTGGCAAACCAAAAGTTTCTATATCTTCAACAAATCCATTCAAAAGATTTCTTGCTTCCCTAACTGCTCCTAGAATATCAGGTTGTGTACCTGGAGTATAAATAGGTGGGAAAGCACTAATTCTTGAAAATTGTTTATACTGTGTTGAATCTTCTTTGTATATACGACAGATAAAAATTCTTGTTTTTTCTTTCCAGTCGCTTAATTCAGCTACTGTTTGTATATTGTCTAGTAATTCTACTTGCTTTTTTAAAATCTCAATCATTTTGTCTTCCATTGCACTTCCTCCTATTTATAGGATAAGGAGTTTTTGTGCAAATGAATGAAAAATAAATAAAAAATTAATATTTGAATCCTCTTTTGAACCTCTAAAACTACATAACACCACATTAATACTACAACCTTCTTGCAAAAATCCTGATAAATCCTAGCAAAAGGGGGTAAAGGTTGAGAGATGAAACAAGTCCGAAGATAATAAAAATAATAACTTCTGACTAAATCTAGTAAAAGCTGAAACCCCTTGCAAATAGGGCTATAAGCTACTTCTAAGCAGAGGGTCGTGCGTTCGAATCGCACCGGGCGTAAATATAAAAATAGAACGATTTTATTCGTTCTATTTTTTTACTTAGGCAGGATAAGGATACTTTGGCATTCGAATGGATTTCCAGACTGACGAAACTGGTTAAATGAGTTAGTTCTGATAGCGAGAATATTGAGTAAAGTTGAACAACAGATTCAATAGCGAAACTGTTTGAATGTTCGGGAAATCCAAGACAGCGGAAGTGAACTGATGCCGGAGTGTCTTGGTTTGATGTGATAAAATCACAGAAAAACAAAACACGAAATTGCAGTTAAACCTGAGAATCAAGACAATTGCACGGGGATGTAAATATAAAAAACGATGCCTTAGTGCGGAGTCTTTTGTTGATAATGAAATGAATATTGGATGCATTTTTTGGTAATATTGTTGATAATCTGTTATTGCGTTTTTTGTTATGATAAATCTAATATTTAAATCTATGGAGAATTTATTTGAAAATTTTATTTATACAACCTAAGATGTCAAAGCGACCGATGGATACATATTTAAAAACTAGAATGTCTCCATCTTTAGCGATTTATACTTTAATTGCTTTAACTCCTGAAAAACATGAAGTTATTATTATTAACGAAAATATTGAAAAGATTGACTATAATTTAGATGTCGATTTAGTCGCTATTACTGTTACAGTGGATGTTTTTTCGCAAGCAATTCAAATTGCATCAAAATTTAAAAGCAGAGGAATTCCTACGATTGCAGGTGGCATTCATATCAGCTCTTGTCCGGAAGAGTCAATGAAGTACTTTGATTCTATTTGTGTTGGTATGGCTGAAAGAATTTGGGAAAATGTTCTTCAGGATGCAGAAATCGGAAAACTTCAAAAATGTTATTGTGATATGGATAACATCAGGGGGGATGAAATTGTCTCTCCTGCTTATGCCAAAATAGATAAAAATAAATACTTTTATACAAATATTATAAGCACAAGCAGAGGCTGTCCTTTTAGATGCGATTTTTGTTATAACAGTTCAAATGCTTCTACAGAACACGTAAAACGTCCTATTGAAAATGTAATTAATGAAATTATGACTTTAAAAAATCAGCATATAATGTTTATCGATGATAATTTTATAGGTGATATTCCTTGGGCAAAAGAATTTTGCACAAGAATTGCCCCAATGAATTTAAAGTGGAACTGTGCGGTATCTGCAAATATATTAAATCACTTGGATTTATTAGACATGATGAAAAAGGCAGGTTGCCAAAGTTTGTTTATTGGGTTTGAATCTATTAATGCAAATTCAATAAACAGTGTACACAAAATACAAAATAATATAATGAATTATGACAAACTTATTGAAGAAATTCATAACCGTGGAATGATGATAAATGCAAGCATTGTGTTTGGACTTGATGATGATGACCCGTCAGTTTTTAATACAACACTGGAATGGATGGTAAAAAGAAAGGTTGAGACAGTAACGGCTCATATTTTAACCCCGTATCCCGGTACTAAGCTCTATGAAAAAATGCTTAAAGAAAACAAAATTTTTGATTTTGATTACTCTCATTATAATACGGCAAATGTTGTTTATTATCCCAACAAGATGAGCCCTCAAGAATTATATGACGGGTATATAAATTTTTACAAAAAATTTTATTCATTTAAAAATATAATTAGGAGAATTCCCCAAAATAAATCTCAATGGAGTACTTATTTTTTCTTTAATTTTGTTTATAGAAAATTTGGAAAAGTTACTGAAATACTTAGCTATGTAATCCCTTTAAATTTAATCGGAAGGGTAATATCTTTACTTTGCTATAAAAATAATTAAAAGTTGTATCAATCAACCGGATAGGCATTAGTTGTTTTATGAACAAATCATAGAGTTGATTGTGTCTTTTTCCAGAAAATTTCTCTCTTCAACAACAAAATGCGGTGTGTAGTCCTTTAATACAAGCATTTTATTAATTTCTGTACTCAAACCGGCAAAAGACAACGCTATTTGAGACGGTTTTTTGGTATTTCTTTCATTGATAAAGCCAAGGACAGTATCCAATATTTCCAAAAGCATTGCTCTGTTAATATGTGCAAACTCATAGTCCTCAAAAATTTCCATCAAAAAGGGATAAGAGTCTGTTGCATTAAGAGCGTTTATTGTTTTGATTTTTTTTCTTATTTCCTCATCCTGAAGATCAGCAAAAGTAATTCTCAAATAATACATAGAGTATCTGAAAATATTTTTGATAATAATTTCACGCTGCTGAAACTTTGTTATTTCCTGATAAAAATCAATAAACTCCTTCAACAGATTTTCTTTTTTAGGAATAACCGCACTTTTTTGGATTGTGAGATAATCAATCAAAAACAATTCAAAAAGGTTTTTAGATAACTTTTCTGAAGCATCAATGAAAAGATTTTCCATCTCCAGCCAATACTTGTTATAAAGACTCATTAAACCATTATTTTGCAGGTCGGAAAAGATAAATCTTCTGACTTTAGAGACCTCGCTTAATTCATTAAATTTATCACTCATTGCAACCATGCCTGCATTATAGAGCATGCTTTTATAATAATGCAAATTTTGTAACAAAAAATTTATATAAGTTGTATTCGTTACACTTCAAATAGCTTGTGCAGCCGGTAGCGGATATCTTCTTCATCCAGTTCTTCTGTTAAGATATTGTAATCAAGTGCTTTTTGAAAATATTGGGCGGCAGTTGTATTTTCTTTAAGGATTGCATACGAACGACCGAGATTAAAATAAGCGAGTGCATAAGCTTTGTTACCTTCTACTGCTTTATCAAAGAGTCTTATTGCTTCGTTTACATTGCCTATGTCATCAAGATAAATAACGCCGAGATTATTATATGCTATGGAATACTCTGGATTAAGCGCAATAGCTTTGTTATAAGCTACTATTGCTTCTTCAATATAATCTCTTTCCCATAGTGCCATGCCGCACTTGCAATAGGATTTTGCATTGTCGGGATTGATTTTTATGGCATCACAATATGCCTTGATTGCGTTATCATACTCTTCAATTGAAAAATAAACATCGCCTATTGCAAGATGACTTTCTTCTGAATCGGGATTCAACACTGCAGCAGTCTGATAAAGAACGATTGCAGCCTCATGATTGTTCTTTATTTCAAGATATACAGAGCCTAAAGCCTGACAAACAATAGATGTCCAGTAAGGGTCAGGGTTGATATTTATTGCTGTTTGATAGTGTTCAATTGCATCATCGTATTGTTCCAGTTGAACAAGAGCAAAGGCCATGCTGTTGTGATAAAACGGGTTATTGTCATCACGTTCAAGTGCCATGGAAAATGCGTTTACTGCCGGCAGGCTTTCGTTCTTTTGAAGATACAAATGCCCGAGTTCGTAATAAATCTTGTCATTATCAGGCTCAATTTCAAGGAGTTTTGTATAGCAGTCAATTGCCTCGTCATATTCCTGAGGAAAATGAGTCTGAACAAGTGTTGCCATTTTTACAAGAGCGTCCCTGTCATACGGGTTTGATTCCAACACTTTTCTGTAAGCATCAAGGGCAATTTCGGGCGCATGCTCTTTTATACAAATGTCGCCTATTTTATTATAAAAATACTCGTCACGTCCTGTGTTTATTGCAGCAGAATCGTATGTTGCAACAGCAAGTGTGGAGTTTTTGATTTTTTCCAAAAATCCGCCGTAAGTTTTGTAAATAAACACAAGCGCGTCATCCGTTACGTTTTTATACATCATTCTTAAAGACGGCAAATCCCACAACACGGTCAGACAGCCCGAGCATGCGTAATAAACCATTCTTATAAAATCAACAAAGGACGGTTTTACATTGTTGATTTTTTCATAGAGCATTGAAGCAAGTATCAATCTTGGGCGTGCAGAGTTAATCGGATTAATTTTAATAGCGTCTCTAAATTCCTTTTCTGCTTCTTCAAAATCGTGCGCGAGTTTTAAAAAGTACCCTGTATAAAGGTGTGCGTTAGGATTATCAGGAGCAATATCCACGGCGATTTTACACTGTTCAATTGCAGAATCCAATGATATCTGGCCGTTTTCAAACATAAGACTGGCCAGACGATAATATGTCTCAGGTATCTGCGGGTTTAGCTTTATTGCCTGAATATAATAATGCACAGCGTTTTCTAAATCGGAGCTGTTGCTTCGCAGTAAATATTTTTCGTGGTATAACCGCGCTTTTTCAAGCGTGTTCAATACTGTTTGTAATTTCTCTTTATCCTTCGTAATGTCGGTACTTTCTATGCTACCGGATTTTTTTTGCTCTAGCATGCCTACCTCAGTCTTATGTCTATATAGACGTCGATATAAAAATTAAAAAGTTTAATTATTTATAAAGAAATCCTCCACTTATACCAAATTTTAAAAAATATGATATTTGCAGAAAAATTAATATTTATAAAACAAATTTTCCCTGTATAAAGGGGGGATAAATTTAAAAATCTCTAATAAGCGTTTCGTCAGGGTTGCGACATAAAACTACTACAGGTCACAAGGTGAGTCGTTATAATCTGTGTATTTCAATTCATGTTAAAAAACTATAAATCAATAAGCAAGGTCAGACTTTAGCCTGCCTTTTGTTACTCACTTTTACCACTCTCTAACGGCACTGCTGTCCATAATAATTTTAGAGGTTTAAAATATGAGCTTAATATCTCTGTATACCCCACTACACGCAATCAGAGATTTTGACATTACGCTTATCAAAGAACTCGCAACGGCAATCTTGGCGAAGAATGAGCCATAGAGTACCGGAGTGCTGGCGATTTGCGCAGCAAATCGAAAAGTAAACCGCAGGTGTAGCAAACTTGTTTGCTGTAAAAGAACACATGGTTTTATTTCTTGTTACAGATGGTTTGATTATTTTAGGACACTTTGTGTTAGGGTAGAAAACCCAACCTACAACCTAGATATTTGTAACTTAATGAATAATTGTAAATTTATCGATAGAAATAGCAAAAATTTCTTTTACGATTTTTATATTTTCATACAACACAGCACAGGAGATATTAATAAATGAGAATAGACAATACTTATACACAAAGACAACCAAATTTTGGCAGACTGAAATCTATAACATACCAAAATCATTTTAATCCTGATCTATACCCTGAAGAATTTGCAAAACTTTTGAATACTGTCAAAGAATCAAAAGCGTTCAATGAATTTTTCAAACAGTATGATGTAGATATGTATTTTCATGAGGGGGAAGCTATTTTCCAAAGGGAATATATTTACATGATATTAAAAACAAAAGTCCCCAAAACTAAAGGTAACAACTTACATCCAACACTATATATTGGTGCTGATCAGGGATTTAAGGAACCAATATGTTCCACTTATACTCTGCTTAATAGATTAACCCAAAAAATTAAAAATATAGAATTTTCAGATTTAAAATATAAACTTGATGATGCATTAAAAGAATTGGAAGAGAATGAG
>CALUQO010000060.1 GCA_944322935.1 Candidatus Gastranaerophilales bacterium
TTGATACAGCGCTGCAATAAGTTGCCGGATTGTTTTAAATATGAGATTTTTAAAAAAACTTTTCAAAAAAACCGTACCAAAAGTTGTAACAGCAATAATTGTGCTGTTATTCCTTCTGTCCGGTTTTGTTTTCTGGGGCTGGTATGTAAAACAAGTAAACAAATGCCGCGGTATTTATTATGTACATCAGGGCGATAAGGCATACAAAGCACATAAACTTGAAAAAGCCATCCGGCTTTATAAAAAAGGGCTTGAATTGTATCCCGAACATTCTCAGGCAAGATGCAACCTCGGAAATATTTACGTAAAATACGAGGATTATTTCTCCGCCGCAGAACAATACGAAATAGCATTGCAATATGACCCTAAATTTATGGTTTGCCGTATAAATCTCGGGATTATTTCCGCTGAAAAACTGGCAGATTTTGATAAAGCAATAAGAGAATACCAGATAGCATATGAAACAAAACGTGTAACCTTCCATGTCCCGTTGATTTTTGACAGTGTTAAAAGCACAAGAGAAAACAGGACAATAGCGCTATACAATATGGGCGTGGCGTATAGGGGTAAATCCATATTAACCGGCGAAAAAACACACGCTGCAAACGACTACCTTGAAAAAGCGGCACAATGTTACAAAAAAGCCTTGAAACGCAAAAAAGACAGCTATAAAATTCTATACAATTATGCTTTGACAAACCATCTTCTCGGGAATTACAAAGAAGCAGGCCTAAGCTACTGTAAAGCAATTGAAGTTGAGCCTCTGGCATTTGATGCACATTACAATCTTGCACTGCTTTTAAGAAAGCTTAAACGCCCCAAAGAAGCGCAGGAGGAACTTGAAAAAGCACTGCTTATTGTAAACACCGAGCAAAACCCGCACATAGCAAGATACATCTTTGATGTTTACGCAGAATCAGTAGAAAAATCAACAGCCCAGCGGGAATATCAAATGTCTCAAAGGGCAACGGCACCCGAAACTCAGGTTAAAGAAGGAATGAGAACACCTCATATAGTTTCTGATGAAATTGAAAACGAAAATGACCCGCTCGGGGTAACACATATTACCTATGTAAACGGTAAAGTTGTAACAGACTCTGAAGAAGCTGACGAACATATGAAAAAAACCTTCAGCAAATGTACATCTAAAAAACTGTTTGAAGATTTTGAAGAAGAGGATTTGTTATTCAATGGCAGATATGACAGAAGTTTCTAAAAACGATTTTGAAGAACTTCAATTTTTAAGGGAAATTTCTCTTACGCTTGCACACAGTGCCGATACTCAGGTGTTTTTTAACAATCTTAAAAATATTTTTGAAAAGTATCTGAGCGTAAACAACTTTCAAATTTTTATTAAAGATGAATCCACAAATGTGCTCAGGGATTTTGTCAAAAACTGGATAACGGTAGGCAAAAACCAGCAGCAAGAACTTGCGGAAAATATTTTTCACAGGCTTAAAAACGTACACGATAAAGGTTTTATTATAAACAACACACTGATAAGATACACAACAAAAAAAGAACTGCCCTTAAGCAATTTAAAAGAAAAGCACAACCTTTTGTATTTTCCGATTTTTAACGAAAGAAATATTATAGGGGTTATCGAAATTGATTTTAACGGCATTGAAAAAGACGTTATATCAGAGCGTTTTTTAACCGCTTTAAGAATAGCAATTTCACAAATAAACACAGCAATAGTTAACAAAATTTTGAATCAAAAACTCCTCACTCAAATAAAGTTCCAAAAGGTCATGAAAAGTATTGCAAAGCTTATAGAAAACCAGTTTGAGCTTGATTACATACTGCCAATCATCGGTGAATTAATTGACGGTTTTGTTTCCGAACATTTGATATATATTTTTGTAAAAGACGAAAATAACAAATACAAACTCTTCTGGCCTTTGGATTGTCAGGACTCGGCGATTTTGTCTTTGCTGCCCAAAATCACAAACAAAAAGACTTTTGTTATTTCAAAAGACGGCAAAACAGGACTTTTTGCCCTGAAAAATGACGATAAAATCACGGGTGTCATTGCCGCAAGCAGCAATATTGACAGGCTTTCAAAAACTGATATAGATTACCTCTTGCAATTGAGCCTTCAGGCTTCCGTCACAACGCAAAGGGCAAATTCTTATGCACAGGTGTTAAAATATGCTACACTGGACGCATTGACCGGCCTAAACAACAGACGTCAGTTTGAAGTGCGTCTTAAACAGGAGGTTGCAAACGCACTGAGAAATAAAAAACCTCTGTGCTGCATAATGCTCGATATCGACTATTTCAAACACGTTAACGATACCTGGGGACATTCTGCCGGGGATTGTGTATTAAAAAGCGTTGCAAAAATTGTTTCGCACGAGCTTCGTGAATACGATATTGCTTCGCGCTACGGGGGAGAAGAATTTTGCATTTTGCTGCCCGACACAAAAATAAACGAGGCGGCTTTTGTTGCGCAAAGGTTACGCAAGGCCGTTGAAAAATCCGACATAAATATTTCACAAGAAGGACTTGCCGGAGAAGTTTTGAACGTAACCATAAGTGTCGGAGTAAGCGAGTTTGACGAGACTTTCTCAGAACCTCAAAGACTGCATCAGAGTGCTGATGTCGCGCTTTATGAAGCAAAACGCAGAGGCCGAAATCGTGTAGTCGTATATGACAGCGCGCTTGAATAGACTTGCTGACTAAAACAACAGGTTAAAATTATTTTATATGTCTTTTTAAATCACTTCTTATGTCGGACAACGGGCCGGTATTCGGGTTTCTGTAGTTTTGGTAGTATTTTTTAGCATAAACAACAGGGAATTTAGGTATCCAGCCCAATTTTACAAATATCGATATCCCCTCAGCACCTTGCGAAAACATTAATTCATCAATTGTTTGTTCATAAGCAGGCGAGATAGAAGCTATAATTTTAAGCACATAATCGGTTAAAGTAAGAGCTGAATAACCGGAAATAGCGCCGGTATTTGTTACCAGATATGTTATTGTTATATCCTTATCGTTAATCGTTGCTCTTTCCGTATCTTCCGGCAGTGTTATATCGTTTTCATCCGCTCTTGCCAGTTCAAACCATTCTCCTTGATAACGAATTCTCATGGTTTGTGGGGTAGGCATATAAATATCGTCATAGTTGTTCGGCAGCAGTTTCTGACCGTTTATATCGTATACACCGTACTTGTATTTTTTACAGGTCAAAAACATTTGACCGAAAAGCGGTTCAATTGAAGAAAATTCCGCAGGTATTATTGCTTTCCCCGTTTCATCATACAGACCGTAATCATTGTCATTGCCAAGCTTTACATATTTAAGCTGTATTCTTTCCACGTGTCTGTATTTGGGTTTAACAAGAAAGTTTCCGGCGTTATCCATTAGCCCGTAGCGGCTGCCCTTGAGTGTAATCCACGAGGTTTCGCCTACGCGTACAAGTTTTTTGTAATCAGCCGGTACAAGAATATTGCCTTTTTTATCCTTAATGCCGAATTTATTATCCTCGCTGAAAACTTCAACATCGGAATTTTTTACGGGTGATATTACAATCTCTTGCGCATTAACCGCAGAGATGTTTGCTAACAGCAAAATTAAGCCTAGTATTACTGCAATCTTTCTCATGATTATATAATATCACAAATTTAGTTGTGGTATAATCTTTTTAAGAGGTTGGTTATTTAGTTGGAATTTTATTATGAAAAATATTTTAAAATTATTAAAAATATACGCATCAATAACGATTTTGGCGGGGGTACTTATAAGTATTCCTTTTGTTTTATATTTAAAGGTTTTACCGGCTGTTGCCTCCAGTCAAAGATTGGTTAATTATGCGGAAAAAACTATTGGGAACATACTAAAGGTCGATATAGATATCAAAAATCCGGTACTGGAAACAGGTTTGAATTCTAATATAGGTTTTAAGGTTGACAGCTTTAAAATTTCAAAGGATAAAAAAGATTATTTTGTTTTAACAAAATTCAATTCATCTGTTTCTTATGCGCAAATTTTAAAGAAAACAATTGTATTAAACAGACTCGGAGCCGATTTTATTTATGTGGATGTTAACAAGCTGTTAACACTTATCCCGGGACAAAAGGAAGAAAAAAAAGAACCGCAAAAATTTGATTGGACAATCGACTGGTTTAACGCGCTGTTTTATGTAAAACAATGCATTGTTTTGTATGACATTGATAAAACAACTTCGCTAAAAGTGGACGCACGAAAACTTGTTGTCACGGATTTTAAAGAACCTAAGATTGTGCATTTTAACGTTGCAGCTTTTGTAAAAAAGAATGACCACGAAATGAAATTCTTTATCTCTGACAGAAGCAGTGTTTTTATCAAAGATAAACAACTTTCTATGGAAAAGGGCATTTTATTTGTTAACGATTCCAAAATGTATATTAATGCACACGCCAAAAAAGGTGATTTTGATTTAAAAGTTTACGCGGATGATTTTGATTTGAAAAATGTTATAGAACTCTTACGCTCAAACCTTGTCATGCCAAACGGCGAAGAAATCCTTTCTTTCTATAAAGATATAGACGGCAGTTTTGATTTTATAATTGAACTTACAAAAAAAGAGGGATTGAAAGGTATTATAAAAATCAACAATGCCGCAATGAAAGTAATACCCGTAAATAATCTCCCCGTCATTGCCAAACAGGGGGTTGTTACGTTTAATAATAAAACTATATTTTTAAAAGACTTCAAAGGTTATTACGGAAAAAGCCCCAAAAATGAAATTGAAATGTTCGGAACAATTGATGATTATATGAAATCCGTTGACACGAATATTGAAGTGACAGGTGTTGCCACAAACGAATTTACAAGAGACTATCTTTCTAAACTTGCGGGGTGCAAACTTACTTTAACGGGCGGAGATTCCAGAACAAAATTATATGTGAAGTCTAAATACAGTGCAGTAGACCTGACATGGCTGTTTAAACTTGCAAAAGGTAAAGATATCTTAATCGAAGGCGCATCATTAAGCCCGGTTAACTGGGACAGGGCACTGAAAGCGGATTTCCACTTTGAAAATAATATATTCCAGATTAAAACAATAAATTATTATATTGCAAAAGAGTTAAACAAAGATTCCAAAGGAGTTGAACCGATATTAACAATCAGCGGAAATGTGGATTGTTCAAAACCGGTTCCTGTTGTAACTGATTTGGGCTTTGATATACCTAAACCCTTGCCGAGTGAGTTTTTGAATGTGTTAATCGGCCAAAAACTTTTCAAAAAAGGCACTATCTCGGGTAATATGCGCTATATTGTGAATAACAATAACCCGCAGCTTGACGGCAATATGGAGATGAAAGGGGTGCGTATTCCTTCACAGCGTTTGGGCATTGATTCGGCAAGTTTTTCTACGGACAAAAATCTTATACACATCACTGCCGACGGCCGGTTTAAACGTTCAAAATACAGTTTCAACGGCAAGTTTAAAAACTCGCTGCTATTGCCGATAGTTATTAAAGATATTAATTTAACGGTTGATAACATAGATATTGAAAAAGTTATATTGTCAATGAACCAGCAAAATACGCAAGAGGTGTCACCTGTTTCGCAAAAAGATGTACAAAGTTCATTGGTAACGGCACAGGCGGCGCAGGTTAGCGATAACGCAGTTGAAGACGAATCAACTTATGACTCTTATACCTTTGATACCGGTTTGATTATTGTTGAAAGATGTATTTTGCATTTGATTAAAGGCAATTACAAAGATATTCAAATGGGTAATCTGTGGGCAAACCTTACTCTGGACAAAAACGGAGTTTTGCAGATAAAATCCAACAAATTTGATTTTGCAGAGGGCATATCAACGCTCAAAGTGGTTTGTGATTTGAAAAAACATAATTACTATTTGAGATTGGGCGTAAAAGACATAAACTCAGACCTTATTGCAACCACACTGCTTGCTTTGAAACGTGAAATTACAGGCAAAGCAATGGGATTGATAGAACTTAATACGGATGATTCCTTGCAATTAAACGGCAGAATCCAGTTTGAGGTAAACAACGGAACAATTGCTAAAGTAGGATTGGTTGAATATGCACTTAAGTTTGCGGCATTATTCAGAAATCCTATGGCAATGATTAGCCCATCTACAATATTTGACCTGGTTAACGTACCTGAAGGCGATTTTGACAAAATCAAAGGCGATATTGTACTGAAAGATAATGTTATTGAAAAAATGATGATAAAATCATCTGCAGACCAGTTAAGCTCCTTTATCATCGGCCGATACGACCTTGTCACAAGAGATGCTTCTTTAAGAATATACACCAAATTCAGCAACAAAAACAAAGGTTTTGCCGGATTTTTAAGAAATTTCTCACTAAACAGCCTTGCTAACAGAGTTTCTTTAGGCAAAAGCAATGACAGCCTTTATTACTCTGCAGAGCTGGAACAGCTTCCGCCAATTGATGCGGATGAAAAAGATTGTCAGGTATTTTTAACAAAAGTGGACGGTGATGTTGAACGCTTTAACTTCCTTTCGTCTTTGAAAAAGATAAAATAAAATTAATTGTTTATACATATTTGCGCCCGTATTGTTGTTATACGGGCGCAAATGTTAATTTTTGTAAAAATAATCCTTTAGAACTATAAACTTTTTCCAAAAAATGCCGAAAAGTATTATACAGGGAAAAATTATGTAGTCTAAAAAAGGAGAAACACTATGGGCTTATCAGTAAATTCAACATCAGGTTACAGAATTTCCGAAATTGACAAAAAATTCCAATATCAACAGCTTGGTATACCCGATGATGTAATTTCAGAAGGTGCATCAGCTATTGAAGATTATGCATATGAAAACGGAATTACTCTGCCAAATTTTGAGGCTCAAGACGAAGAAGCATTGTTTGAACCTGCGGAAGAAGAAACTTCTCAAGCTGCAGCAGCACAAAATTCCGGTGTCGCTAACGAAGAAAACGACAAAAAACTTCGTTTTCAGGCTTAATTAAAAAAACTGTAACTGTTAAATAAAAAAGCGGAAGCTCAATGTTTCCGTTTTTTTATTTCTACGAGTTTCACACACTTTATATTTTTT
>CALUQO010000061.1 GCA_944322935.1 Candidatus Gastranaerophilales bacterium
TAAGGAAAAATTAGCTAAAAATGAGTAAACTTTGTAACAAAATTTGTCATCGAATTACGTAACATATACAATTCTGAGGGAACATAGTGACCGAAGAATCTGTGTTTAAATTCGCACTAGATTCTTCGGCTAAAGCCTTAGAATTACGATTTGGTTTATTTTGTCGTGGGGCAGTTGATTATATGAAATTTTTATACAGTTGCAAGATTTTTAATATCTCTTGCCGGCGGATTGCCAAACATCTTTTTATATTCTCTGCTGAATTGCGTTGGGCTTTCATATCCAACTTCATAACAGGCGCTTGCAGCATCATAATTGCCTGAAAGCATTAATCTTTGTGCTTCATAAAGCCTTAATTGTTTTTGATACTGCAGCGGGCTGACTCTTGTTACTTTTTTAAAATTGCGATAGAAAGAGGATGGTGCCATATTTACGCATTGCGCAATATCGTCCATGTTTAACTTTTCGCTGTATTTGTCCTTTATAAGAGAAATTGCCCGCGCAATCTGGTTTGAGCGTGTACCTTTGGTGTTGATTAGTCGCAGCTGATTTCCCAGAGGGCCTGTTAAAAGCCTGAAGTAAATTTCTTTAATAATCATTGGCGCCATAAGACTTTGCTCTGATTCTGGTTTTTCGAGCAGCTGCGCCAGCCTGAAAAATGCGTCAAGAAGTTCCTCTTCTGTATCGGAAATAGCAAGACATTTTGCATCATAATCCACTGTATTTTTAATTTTGGTTTCTAATAGCAGATTAGAAATTAAATTTGAATCAAATTCTAGAATTAAAACAACAAAGGGGGCTTCTTCAGTTGCCTGTGCAACTCTGCTGGAAACAGGTATATCAGTACAGGAAACCACATACTGGCCTTTGCCGTATATAATATTTTCGTTTCCGTAAAGCATATGCTTTAACCCCTGTAAAACAAGTATACAGCTTGGGTTATAAAAACATCTTAAAAATTCCGTCGGATTGTTTCTTCTTACAATCCTGACACCATTTATAGACGTAGGATAATTGCCTACTCCCGGTATAATTCTTAATATTATATCTCTAATCTCGTCGTATTTTGATTTCATTTTGAATCTCCCGGCTTTGGGCTGAATATTAAATTTCTAAAGACTTTTCTTCACAATAAAGTCTGCCATTGCTTATAAGGTTAATACAAGTTAATAATATTTTGAATGGCAATTTCCGCTGTGTCCAATATCTCATATAACTGTGATTTTGTAAACGGGTTGCCCTCTGCCGTTGTTTGAAATTCTATAATTTTGCCGCTTTTGGTCATCACCACATTTGAATCCACCTGCGCATGAGAATCCTCTGCATAATCCAAATCCAGCTTAACTTCGCCGTCAAACAGCCCGACAGACACTGCCGCAATAGGTTCAAGTATCGGGTTTTCTTTTACAACACCCTGCTCGAGGAGTTTTTTAAAAGCCTCTTCAAGAACAATATACCCGCCGCAAATACTGGCACAGCGTGTTCCGCCGTCAGCCTGTATAACGTCTGCGTCTATGGTGATAGTTAATCCTGTCATTTTTTCCAAATCAACGCATGAACGCAGGCTTCTGCCGATGAGCCTTTGAATCTCCTGTGTACGTCCTGAAATTTTTGTTCTTTCTCTCTGGCAGCGTGTGTGTGTAGAAGTCGGCAAGAGAGAGTATTCCGCTGTAATCCAGCCTCTGGGGTCGTCTTTTTCCATCCATTTTGGCGCTTTTTCCTCAGCTGTTGCGGTCACAATAACTTTTGTATCGCCAAACTCAACCAGCACGGAACTTAGCGCATGCTTTGTGTAATCTTTTGTAAATTTTATCGGTCTTAATTCTTTATTACCCCTGTTGTTATAACGCTCAGACACTTTTATCTCCTTTTTTATATAATCTTTTTGTGTTAATTTAATCTTATCAAATTAGTTTAAAGTGGGATAGATTATGACAAAATTTTACTTAACAACGGCAATTGATTATGTAAACGGCGCACCGCATATCGGCCACGCTTATGAAAAAATTCAAACAGACGTTCTTGCCCGCCACTTCCGCCAGAGATACGACGACGTATTCTTTTTAACAGGAACGGACGAGCACGGCATAAAAATACAAAAAACCTCAGCTTCTATGGGTATTACCCCGAAAGAACTCTGCGATATTAACGCAAACAAGTTCAAAGAGTGCTGGGCAGGGCTTGATATATCTTATAACAAATTTATCCGTACAACAGACGATGAGCATGAAAAAATCGTACAAAAAATATTTAAAAAACTTCAGGATAACGGAGATATTTACAAACACTCCTACACAGGCTTGTACTGCTCGGGATGCGAATCCTTCTTAAATCCCCGTGACCTTACGGAAGACGGACTTTGCCCCGACCACCTTAAAAAACCAGAAGAAGTTAAAGAAGAAAACTATTTCTTCAAACTTTCAAAATACAAAGACAAAATTATCGAACACATAAAAAAGAATCCGGAATTTATTCAGCCGGATTTCAGAGCAAACGAGGTAATTAATCAGCTTGAACACATCGAAGATATCTCGGTTTCACGTTCAAAGGAATCCGTAAGCTGGGGTATTCCGGTTCTCGGGGATGAATCTCAGGTTATTTACGTGTGGATTGACGCTCTGTCCAACTACATCACGGCATTGGGCTATGACCCGGAAACTCCCTCTGATATGTTCAAAAAATACTGGCCCGCCGATGTTCAGGTGATAGGCAAAGATATTCTTAAATTCCACGCAATATACTGGCCCGCATTCCTGCTGGCTCTTGATATCCCTCTGCCTAAAACAATCCTTGCGCACGGCTGGATTACCATAGACCAGACAAAAATGAGCAAGTCTTTAGGCAACGTCATTGCGCCAAAAGACGTAATGGAAGCATTTGAACTCGCTCATCCCGATGCTTTCAGATACTTTATGATGGTCACTGCACCTACGGGACGTGACGGCAACTACTCCGACCTTGATTTTAAAGAAAGAGTAAACGCCGACCTTGCCAACAACATAGGCAACCTGCTCAACAGAACGCTTAACATGCAGGTTAAATACTTTGACGGTGAAATAAAGAACGAATTTATCACGTCAGCTGACTCCGAAATTGCAAAAGAAGCAATGAAAACAGTAGAAGCGGTCAAAGCAAGATTTGATAAGTACGAAGTAGCCGAAGCGGCGCAGGAGATTGTAAACTTCTCTAATGTTGTTAACAAATATGTTAATGATACTGCTCCGTGGGGACTGGCAAAAGAAGGCAAAATGCAGGAATGTGCCGAGGTCTTGTACACGGTGTTAGAATCCATGAGATTTATTGCAACGCTGCTTGCGCCTTACTGCCCGAACATTGCAAAAGATGTTTACGGTCAGTTGAATCTTGAAACGGACCCTTGTGCCGTAATGCTCGACAGCCTCAAATGGGGAGATATTCCCGCAGGCGTGATTACGGAAAAATCAAAGATAAAACCGGTATTTTTAAGACTGGATTCCGAAATCGCAGGGGCTTCCAAAAAAGCATAAAAAAAAGAATAAATTAAATAATATAACAGACAGGGTGCTTAAATGCACCCTTATATTTTTCTATGACGGTGGCGGAGATTTAAAAAGTTATTAAATCACCAAGATAATTCATTGCACAAATTTCAAAATTTCCGTCCCAATAAATCTGACATGGCGGAACTGCGAAATAATCGATATTAGAAGATGCCATTGAAACAGCAGTCCTTAAATCAAGCATCCCTTCTTTTACAAGCCTTTTTATTATGTCAGTTACAAATGTTGTTGAGCCGGCAATTGTTCCATCAGCATCAACAGCTTTGCCGTCTTTTAAAAATATTTTTTTTGAGCAAAACTCCATTGACTCAAGATTGCTATGAGTAATAGGCAGAGCGTCGCTTATCAATATTATTTTGCTCAGTGGTTTTACCCTGAAGGTGATTTTTAACACATCCTTATAAACATGTTTCAAATCCGCTATGATTTCTGTATACAAATTATCATTTGTTAATGCACAAACAACAGTAGACTGTTCTTTATGTGAAAATGTTCCCATTGCGTTATACAGATGAGTAACCTGCTGAACAGAAGAAAGGTCTGTCCCCATGCAGTGTCCTGCGGAAACTCGCACACCTTTTTCCTTTAAATAAGAGCAAAGAGAATAGTTCTTATCCAGTTCCGGTGCCAGTGTAACAATTTTTATAATCTCATCTTCCAGCAGTTTGTAGTTTTCTATTGTCGGTTCTAAAAGCTGGTTTGCGTTATGGATACCTTTTTTTAACGGATTCAAAAAACAGGCTTCCAGATGCACGCCCATTATTCTGGCCATAGGTTCAGCAGTCGACTCCTGTAATTTTGCCGCCTTTTTAATTTCTTTTATCTGTGTTTTAAGATTTTCTACAGAATCTGTTGCCAGTGTCGGAAAAAATGCGCATACTCCATATCGAAGAATTTTTTTTGAAAAATCAATAAAATCCTGTGCCTTACATTTTGCAAAATCTATACCAAAGCCCCCATGAATATGTTGTTCAATGAGGGCATTGGTTATTACTAAATTATCTACAGATTGGTTGTTATACATATATAATTCTACCCGAAAAGCTATTCAAGTATTATTATATGAGTTTTTCCAAATCTTTCAATAGTCTTTCGTGTTTTTTAGCGTACTGAGAGCCTCTTGCTTCAATAGCCATTTTTAAAATTAACGGCATGTTGAGAGCAAGCCCGCCGCTTTGAATGTTTTGTGCATAAACTTCTTCATAGTTGTCGGGAAGTCTCAAAGACCAGTTTTTATCTCCAGAGGTACCCGGAGTGTTGTAGGTGCTTTTAATGCCGAAGAAATCAGTGAAGAATACTTGAATATTTTCTGCTTTTGAAGCAAAAATTTCTGCTAATTTCACATTCATTAAAGCTTTTGCGTCGGTTGTAAGTTTTACAATCAGATCATCTCTTTGCTTGCCCTGAAGCTCTGAGAACATATCATCAACAAGGTTCAAAACATTCAGATAGCCCTCGTGAGTGTTAATCATCTTATCAGCCCACATAGAAACAGGCTCATTGTCGTGGGTTCCGACCATTGCCCAGCTTCTTGGCACGATGTTGCAGCATCTATAAGGATGCTCCGGTTTGTCATGTTTAACAAACTGTGTCAATCTCATACCCTGAAGGTCGTATTCTTTCATAACCGATTCAACGGGGAAAGTAAGTGTACCTAAGTCTTCACACACGATTGAATCTTTGTTTAAGCCTTCTTCTTTTGCTGCTGCAATAACGATTTTTTCAATCATTGCACCGTATTTTTTGATTTGTTCTTTAGTTAATTTTTTAACTCTCTTTTCTTTATCGGAACCGAGTTCAAGATTCAAATCATCCATTGTTGCAATGGCGTATTGCGCAAGTTCAGGATGTTCAGGAGAAGAATACAATCTTCCCGCACCCTGTTCGGGCATAGGCTTTTTACCTGCTTTGTAAACCCACGGGTCAATCAAACCTACAATGTGGTCAATTCTTACACCGCCGGGGTTTTCTTTAAACATTTTTTTATAAAGCTGTTTTAAAAGTTTTCCTGCTTCACCCAGAGAGCCGTCCTCGTTAAACATCTTTTTAGGATCAACAACAGGGAAGCCCCATGCCTGACCGTCTTTAGAGAAGTAATCAGGAGGACAACCGAGCATCCAGCCTTCTAAGAACAATGACTGATAAGCCCAGCAATCTCTGTCAGAGAATGCAACCTGTCTGTCTGCAATAAGTTTTAAGTCATGTTTTAGTGCATACTTTTTAGTTTGCTCGTTTTGTTTTGCTGCAACAAACTGACAGAACGCATAGTAGTTGATTTCATCAGCATATTTGAGTCTGATTTCTTTTTCTCTTAAAAATGCCGCTTTCTTTTCATCTTCTGTTTTAGGATTGAAAAGATTTCTGTCGGTTGCACTGTTCCATAGCGGCCAGTAGTCATTTTGATTTTCAATTGAAAAAGCTTCATACAAAGCGTCTTTAGAAAGCCAGAAATCGTTTTCAGCTTTGAATTTTTCAAACTCTTTATTGAGTTTATGGTTGTTCCACTGTTTAAAGTTCGCATAAGCTTCTCTTAAAGCTTCATCCTGTGCTTTTGTAATATAAGAGTATGCTGTTTTGTTTATATCTTTGTTAGGGTTTTCATTACATATACGATTGTATGTCTGCACGGAAAGAATACATCCCCAGTCTTTTGTAGTCAACTGTTCCAAATCAATAAACAATGGATTTATAGAAAAGATAGTACCTGTGTAAGGAGAAGAATCGCATGCTTTTGTTTTTCCCTGAGGTCCTAATTGAATTGCGTTGAACAATCCAGATGCAAAATCCATAAGATTTTTTCCGGCCTGAGAGTTAGGTGTGCCAAAACCTGTATTTTTCCCAGGGATAGCAGGAAAACTATTTCCATGAATAATCAAAGCAAAATTCTTTTTCCCAAGTTCTTTTAATGCTTTGTGGCAGATTTTTTTTATCTTTTTTGTGTCTTTATCTGTTTTGTTTTCACAACAACAAATCATAAATTCTTACCCCTTCTTTGACTACCATAATATTTTGTTTAAATTAATCCTAACACTTAGTATATTTTTTTTATATAGACAATGTGCATAATTTATAACTGTTTTTACATTTCTTTACCAAAATTAAAAATTTTGCGTTTAAACTGCAATAAATTAATCTTTATTTTATTGATGTATTTATGATGTGCAGGTAATTCCAACCGACATTCTATATGTATGACTACTTCACTGCGTAAGCAGTAAAGCGGCTCTGCCGCAGGAATATGACTAAACACTGTTAGTTTTTAGAGTGAATTTTGACAGACCGTAACGCAGTGGAGTGGATGCAAAATTTATTCTAAAAATTTACAGTGTTTTTTGATTAGCGTTCTTTTCTCTTTCTTTGGTTCGTTTCTTTCTCTTTTGGTCAAGGACTCCGTTTTGAGTTGACTAAATGTCAACTCGAAATGGAGGCAAGCTA
>CALUQO010000062.1 GCA_944322935.1 Candidatus Gastranaerophilales bacterium
GAAAAAATCAGGCTTGCGTCGCCGGACGCTGTTAATGCGTTTGCGTTATCAAACGAGGTGTTATAGATTTGCCCCTGCGCGCTATCGCTTAAGCTTAAGCCGCCAGAAATATCATTAAAAGCTGAACCGATAACGCTTACGTTTGAGTTTCCGCCAAAGGTCAGTTTTGTTGCTCCGCCAGTGAGGTTTGAAAATTGCGTGTTTTGTATAAGCAGGTTGGCGTCGCCTGTAGTTGTTATTAATGAGCCGGTGCTAGTATCACCCGTATTAATGTTCGTGAAAGTTGAGTCTGAAATTTTTGTATTTGAGGAGCCAGAGGCGTTGAGCACGATGCCCGAGCCGACTGTTAAGCCGTCAAATTTTGTATTTTTTATATTTGCGCTGCCGGTGTTAGAAATTACAGTACCATCTATTTGTGTGGAATCGCTAAAGACCGTGCTATTTACGTTGAGAGCGCCTGCGTTATTGATTGCGTCTGTTGAACCCCAGCCGTGTACGGAAGAGTTTATATTGCCTTGTTCGTCATAAGAGCCCCAGCCGTCTAGTGTCAGGTGTGCGCCGGAGCTTACAGTAACGCCGTAAGAGTCGAGGTCGAGACTGTTGCCGTTGCCGTAAGCGGTGAGCTGCCCCGTTGTCATAGCTGCGTCGCCAGTCAGGCTTGTGTTACCGAATGCCTGATAGGTTCTGTTTGCCGAGGCGTCAGCGATTGCGTTATTGAGCGAGCCTGAGATGTCCTGTCTTGTAATCTCAAGAACTCCGGGGGTTGATGTGTTGACGATAGTGTATTTGCTGTTATTTGTATATTGAGCGTAGTTTGAAAGGTCGATGTTAGGGGATTTTCCGCCCGTAAACAGGGTTATGGTTTCTTTGGTTTTTTCGGAGTCTGTATAGATATTGATGGCGTTTACGACTGCGCTGGAGTCGGACGCAACATTGCCCGTAACCGTGAAGCTATCCGATGCCGAGTTTTTCAAGTCTGCATCAAACATTACTGTTTGGCTGCCGGAGAAAGAGTCCAGTTGCGTATTTTCGGTCTTTTTATCTGCAGTATCGATATCGGCAGACGAGCTGCGAGAAAGCGGCACAGGAGGAGTTGCGTTCGCAGTTTCCTGCGTTTCCGGCGCAGCACAGGCCGGTGCGGTCATCAATGCCGTCATAAAGCAAGCTATGCAAAGTTTTTTACCTAATTGATTATCTTTCATACTCAAGTATCTCAGACCCAGTGTATATAATATATATTCCCATTTTTTTGAATTTATAACATCATCTGTTCAGTATAGATTAATTTCTTTACAATTTATTTTTGTAATTCTGATTATATTGCGCAGATGACCCCCCGGAATCATACAAATAGTGTAGGTTTTGAAAAGTGCAGTTCTTTGGAGTTATTTTTTGAAATGTTACAAAAACTAAGTTCGTAGCAGTTTGAAGTATTAAGAAATATTACGGGATTTACAGGCATGGTGTGTGGAGGGTAACATAGAAAATTTGTGTATATTAGTGTGGTGTGTTGTTTCGGGAGCGGTTTTTTGAGGGATGAGTAACACCTTCCCCTGCTTGGGGAAGGTGGGATGGGGAGTGACCCGCAAGGGGGAAAAGTTTGCTTTGCGGCTTTGGGGTATTTTTTACAGTTCCACACCTCTGACCATCTGCAATTAAAGATTTTTTAATGGTTCTTACAAAGGTCGGCTATGATGCTGCATACAGAAATAATGTTTTTATTTTAAATACGTACTACTGATTAATTACGTTATTTAAAACAGGTCAAGTTAAATCGCAATCTCTTCGAGCATTACTACTGCATCAACGGCAAGCGCCTTGCCTTCGCCTATGGGGCCCATCATTTCCATTGTTTTGGCTTTAACGGAAATCTGCGAGATATTCAAATTCAGAACTGCTGCGAGGTTTGCTCTTATGTCGTTAATAAACGGGGCAAGCCTCGGGTACTGGGTTTTTATGGTGGCGTCAATATTATTAACTTTATATCCGGCTCTTACTACTTCATAAAATGTTTGGGCAAGCAAATCAGTACTGTCACAACCGTAATATTGAGGGTCTGTATCGGGAAAATGCTGGCCAATATCGCCCATTGCCAGAGCGCCGAGCATTGCATCTATAATTGCGTGGCACAGAGCATCAGCGTCAGAATGTCCAAGTAGACCTTTGTTATGATCAATTTTTACTCCGCCGAGTATCAAATCCCTGTCCATAACAAATTGATGTAAGTCAAATCCGTGTCCTATTCTAAAGCGCATATTGTTCTCCTATAAATTTCGCAACAGCTTTCACCACTCCGTCTTCATCAACGGAATCCGTAATATAATCGGCAACTTTTTTTAAATCTTCTGTAGCATTACCCATAGCTACCTTTGTGCCTGCAGCAAGCAGCATTTCTATATCATTATCCTGATCTCCGCACGCCATAATTTCTTCTTTTTTGATTCCCCACATATTTGCAAGAAATCTTAACGCGTTCCCCTTTGTTGCTCCTGGATCAGAAAATTCACAGAACCTTGTTGTTGAACGAATGACATATAGTTTGTCTTTGTAACGTTCGGCCATTTCTTTTTGAAGATTTTGTATCAAATCAACATCATCATCAATAGCGAGTATCTTGTTAATACCCTTTAAATCAAGAGTTTCGCAATTGCCGGCAACACGATATTTTATATTTCTGTCCGCTACATATTCTCTGACTAGTCTGTCATCGTGTTCAACAATTAATTCATCATTTATGTAAAGGTTAAAAAATATGTTGCGCGCTTTGAGCACAGAAATCACGTCACGAGCAAGTTCTTCATCCATGGATTTTTCCCATAGTGTTTTATCTCCGTTTAAAAAATCCTTTATAAGCCCGCCCTGATAACATATAACTGGTGTATTAAGAGCAAGTTCTTTTGCTATTGATTTTGTCGCAGCATACATTCTGCCGGTGCAAAGCACTACTTTTATGCCAGCATGCACAAGATTTTTAAGGGTATTTTGCACCCCTTTAGTTGCAGTATAATCTTTTTTAAAAATTGTTCCGTCTATATCCAGAACCAGCATTTTTATATTATTCATGTTATGTATTTTTCTTTTGGCTGCAAGCCGGAACAGCCCTTGCTATAGCACATATTGTCTTTGCATCATTAATTGTACCATTTTTTATAAGATTTTGCACCTCGCTTAACGGAAGTTCAAAATAATCTAAAATTTCGCCTTCGTCAGGCTCAGGCCTGTCAAAGGTTAAACCTGTCGCCTTAAAGAGGTAAAGTTTTTCATCGCATATACCGAAGGTTGTAAAAATATACCCGAGCGATTCCAAGTTTTTCGCAATATAACCTGTTTCTTCTCTTAACTCTCTTTTTGCTGCATAAAGAGGGTCTTCTCCTTTTTCCAGACGGCCAGCCGGAAGCTCTGTCTGTACTGACCTAACAGCATAGCGGTATTGCTTTACCAGCAGCACATTTCCGTTATCTTTTTGTGCAAATATTACAACGCCTCCGGGATGTCGGATGATTTCTCTGTGTCTTGCCAGTCCGTCAGAGAGAACTATTTCATCATCTGTTATTTCAAAAATTTTTCCTCTGTAAACCGTTTTGCTTGAAAGAGTCTTCTCTTCAAATTTATCCATAAAAACCCCTTTAAAAAACATCTGTTTTATAAATTTTGTTTCCGCAAACAATTACGGATAAGGCGCTTTAAAACAAAAAAGACGGCTTTAACCGTCCTTCTTGTTTTTAAATTTATCGAATTATCTTTTTTCGATTTTTTCTTTAATTCTTGTAGCTTTGCCGGAACGTTCTCTAAGATAATAGAGTTTTGCTCTTCTGACATCACCGCGTCTTACCACTTGAATTTTTTCAAGTCTTGGAGAGTATACAGGGAATACTCTTTCAACACCAACACCCTGGAATGTTTTTCTTACAGTGATGGTTTTGCCTACGCCTGAACCTCTCTTTTTAATGATAATACCTTCGAAAGCCTGTGTTCTTTCTTTGTTGCCTTCAACAATTCTTACAAATACTTTAACAGTATCCCCCGGATTTAATTCAGGAAGATTGCTGTTTTCAACATGTTTTTTTCCTAATGCTTCAACTATCGGATTCATTGTTTTATTCCTTTATTTCTATTATTCCTGTGTTAAATTGCTCAACTTTATGACAAATTTGAGCATATTTGGTGACAATATACATATGTTATTAAAAACAAAAATATATATCAAGTATGGAGCAGAGCAAGAGTTAAGTTTTATAAACTTTTTTTAGGTTTAAAATAAAATCAATACTCTCATTTACTTTTTCTTCCGGGATTTCGCCAGATTTTACAGCTTGTATAAGCTGTTCTATAAGATTAACGGTTTTCTCATCCGCGTTACGATAAATAAACATATTTACACCTGCGAGAACACCTCTTTTGCAGGCCTCAAAAGCACTGAAACGCTTTACTCCGCCCATAACCATATCATCTGAAATTATTACCCCGTTAAAATCTATTTTATTTCTGAGGTAATGTAAAACATTTTTAGATATAGATGCCGGAACTTTCTCCCTGTCAAATGCCGTATAATGAATATGGGCAACCATGATTGCCGGAAGGTCATTAACAAGCGTTTTAAACGGTTTTATATGGATATCTTCCAGCTCTTGCAGGTTAATATCAAGCACGGGCATATCCAGATGAGAATCAACATTTGTTGCTCCATGGCCTGGGAAATGTTTCCCGACAGGGATTATACCGTTTTGTTTATAAGTGTCGATTGCGATTTTTCCGTATTTAATAACTTCATCAGGACTGGTAGAATATGAGCGCTCGGCAATAACAGGGTTATCAGGGTTGGTATCAACATCCAGAACTGGGGCAAAATTCATGTTTAAACCAAAGTAATTTAATTCCTGAGAAATCCACTGTGTCTGTTGTTTTACAAAATCCGTCCCTTTTTTAGCTGCATCGCGAGCACTAAGATAATGAGAGCCTCCGTATAAATTAAGTGTTCTTTCTACTCTTCCGCCCTCCTGATCAATGCTTAAAAATGGATGGGCGCTTGAGTTTTCTTTGATTAATTTTACGGTATCTTTAAACTTTTCTTTGTCCGTGATGTTGCGGGTAAAAAATATTACCCCGCCGAGGCCGGATTCCAGAGTCTTCATAAACAATGGGTTTGCTTTGGGATTTTCTTCCTCATAGCCTAATATAAACATCCCGTAAACTTTTTGCTCAAGTGTCATTGTATCAACAGATTGCATAACATTATTCTCCATAATTTTATTTTACTACGAGATAATCCGGCATGCAGACAGGCTGTATATGATATAATCGCTTTATACGGATAATTTTTTATAATACCTGTACGGAGAATATAAAATGAACACAAAAATCGGAATAATTTCACTCGGGTTAATAGGGGGGTCTATATTAAAATCACTCAACAAATCAGGATATGAACTTTTTTGCTGTACAAGAAACCTTGCAGCAATCAAAGCAGCAAAGGCTTATACACCTAATGTAAGCAGTAATATGGAAATTGTTAAAGACTGCGACATTGTGTTTGTATGTTCTCCAATGTCAAAAACCGTGGAAATTTTGGATACTCTGGAAAATATTGTTGAAAAAGACACAATTGTCGCGGATGTGTGCAGTTTAAAAAGTTTTGTTATGCAAAAAAAACGCCCGTACGTATTTATCGGCACCCATCCTATGGCAGGAACTGAGCGCAACGGTTTTGACGCTTCATTTGCGGATTTGTTTAACGGCGCAAAATGGGTCATCACACCTGCAGAGGATGTTGACAAAATAAAAATTGATAAACTTGTAAAAATAATAGAAGCGACCGGCGCACAAACAATTATCGCAAATCCTGAAGAACATGACAGAGCTGTTGCATTAATAAGCCATATGCCAATGTTGGTTGCGCAGGCCCTTGTTAAAACGGCAAGGCCTGATTCACTGGCGATAAAACTTGCATCAAGCGGATTTAGAGATACAACAAGGCTTGCTCTTTCAAATACCGATATGGCTTTTGATATGGTCAAAATAAACAGTACAAACATAACAGAAGCATTGGTGGCTTTGATGGAAAACGCAAAAGATTTGTTAAAAGACAATTATTTTGAACAAATTAGTGATATAAAAGATTTCAGAGCGCGGATGTATGACCCAAAAGGCAATAATATTGTCTGAACTGGACTGCGAATATTCGACGCTTCCTTTAATCTTTTAGGTGCAGAAATGAAAAGTATTCGACTTAACCTGATTTGTCCAGCAAAATATAATAGCCCGACAGGACACTTTTAGAATAAAAACATTATTTTTGTGTGTATGCACGAGAATGCGCAAAATTTGTGATTATCGCATCTAAAGATGTTTCCAACGCATCGCAGACTTCAGTCTACCGCTACCTTCTCCGGCGGGAGCGGATTTTGAGCGGCTGTGGTGTCGAGTCTGTGAAACAGACGAGCGAACAGCCATGTGAACAAGGTTAATGAAGAGCGGAATCGGACGGGGCTGACCAACGGGAACGCCCCATACGTAGGCGGATGTTACTCCGCCGGAGTGTCCGATTTCAAGACGAAGAATTTTTATTCTAAAAATTCGAAACGAAATGCTTAACCTTGTGAACGCCAATAATCCAAGATGCGGATTTGCCTTCTTTTTCGGCTGAGCTGGGGCGAAGCCTGAAAAATGGCTTCACGAAAAAGCATCAAGTTTCCAAAAATAAAAAGATATCTGTAAATAGTTAACGAACTCGGAAAGTTAACACAAACGCCACAGATGCGCAAAAATCCCGCTGTCATTTGCGAAGCATCAGGCTTTGCGGTAACATATCAATCGTTTGTGTTCAGAATCTGACCAGTTGGGAAATTTGGCTTAAATGGTTATGTAAAATCTTTTATGCGCTA
>CALUQO010000063.1 GCA_944322935.1 Candidatus Gastranaerophilales bacterium
TAGAACCGGCACACCGGTTCGAAAATATTCATAAAAAAAGACTCTGTTTTCAAGAGTCTTTTTTAAAATGGTGCCGAGAGGATTTTTGCCAGTGCGGAGTCGAGTACACAAAGTGTACGAGCGAGCACGTCCTGTGTAAAAGTTCGACGCAGCCGGATTTGCGTAAGCAAATCAAAGCGAAGTGCAAGAACTTTGAACTGCAAATAATCCGAAAGTAAACCATATTTCTTGTTTTACGAGAGGTAGAACCGGCACACCGGTTCGAAAATATTCATAAAAAAAGACTCTGTTTTCAAGAGTCTTTTTTAAAATGGTGCCGATGGCCACTCTGCCGAGGAAAACAAGACTAAATGTCTTGTTTTACGAGAGGTAGAACCGGCACACCGGTTCGAAAATATTCATAAAAAAAGACTCTGTTCTCAAGAGTCTTTTTTAAAATGGTGCCGATGGCCGGAGTCGAACCGGCACGTGGCGCAAACCACACAAGATTTTGAGTCTAGCACGTCTACCAATTTCATCACATCGGCAAAGATTATTATTTAATTTTCAAGTTTTATGCTCTGTGATGAATTGGTAGTCTAATTTGAAGTTTTCTCCGCTCCGCTACGGTCAGTCATCACATCGGCAAAACTTACAGTAAAAGTTACCGTAAGATTATTCTACCAGAACAATTTTAAATTTCCAGTATTAATTTTTAAAATTTTTCATGTGATTTGTAAACTTTCTGTTATAAACTTTCCCAAAAACCGTTTTAGGGGTTTAATTAATAATAGTCTGGATGAAAATATTTTTATGAAAATTTTAAGCTTAACTAACACTTATTTTACTGCACCTTCCTTTAAAAGAGCTCCAAAAGAGGATGTAAAAGTCCCCTGGAACGGCAAATCGGAAGTAGAGGAATACCAAAAAACCATTGCTGACGCAAAGGAGTTTTTGGGTATAAAAAATCTTGCGCTGATACTTCATCAGTCATCTTTTCCCGTAAAAGACAGAGATTTGTTTATAGGTTCCCACATAAATTCAAAAGCTCTTGAACTTAATAAATTTTTAAAATTCCACGGTTTTGATTCTATCCAGTTGGGCCCTCCGGGGTTAACACAGCTTTCGCCGTATCAGTCTTCCATAAACTCCAAAAACTATCTTTATACGGATATGGAAAAATTTGCAACGAATGAATATGCAAACCTGTTAACAGTAAATGACGGGCATGACGATATTGCAGAGGTTATTAAAAGGGTTGACAAAGACGGCAAATACGAAAAAAATTCTGACCAGACAAACTTTAACAAAGCCTTTTATGTAGTAGACAAACTCTATGACAAAGCTTATACAAACCTTACCGCTAAAGTAAAAGCAGGTGATCCTGCAGCATTAAGGCTAAATAAAGAATTTACTCAATTTAAAAAGGAGCAAAACAGCTGGCTTGAAAAAGATGCTGTGTTTATACTGCTGCGCAACCTTTTGAGAATGGATGACAATTTCTTTGAATGGCCGGATATGTGCCGCAACCTTTTTGATTACAAAGATGACAAAGAATCTCCGTTCCATTACGAAGCACTGGACTATTACAGACTTTTAAACAGAAAATACAAAAAAGATTTGGATATATACAAATTTAAACAGTTTATTATAGATAAACAGGAGCACGAATTTCAAAAAGAAAACGGAAAACTCCCCTATAGCACTGATGCCATCATAGGATTCCATATGATGGATTACTATGCACACAAAGATGCGTTTTTACCGGGATTCAGAGTAGGTACTCCATACGGAGGGGAAGGGCGTGCAATAGGCAACGGTTCTCAGTGGGGAAGCAATCAGACCTGGGATATTCCTGTTGTAAATCCCAAAAAACTCTTTATAAAAGATGAGAATGGAAATATAACAGGACTCGGGCCTGCAGGCAAACTTATCAGACAGAAATTCGAAAAACTGCTTGATACTTATCAAAACATAAGAATTGACCATGTTATAGGAATAATTGACCCGTGGCTTTATGACAAAAACCGGGTAGACGTAAAAATCGGCCGTTACCCGTGGGAAGACCCAAATGTTCCAGAACACGTAATATACAAAAACGCACACGGGGCAAACATCAGTATGATGCACAAACCTAACGCATTCAGCTATAACAAGGGCTGGGACAGATATATTACAGACCTTGTTAACGAGGATATACAAAACATGCCGGATATTGACCCTGACGGGGACTATGCCAAAATTATTGATGAAATTCTTCTGCCTCTGTTCAAAGAAAAAGGCGTAAACCCTGCCGACATGGCCTGGGAAACTCTTGGATGCGATACTCAAAAATTCAGAGAAATTTTTGACAAGAATCGTAACGGTCATTACTTGCCGGAAATTACATCAGCCTATGAATGGCAGATAGAAAAACGTCTTGCAGACCCGAGACACAAAGAAGATACTGTGATTTTGGGCTGTCATGACCACGGCCCATTTGCGCAGGTTTGCGACGACAATTTCTATAACCAGAAAAACTGTCCAAACGGTATTTATGAAGAAAACTACATTGTCGGCGGTCTTTACCCGGATAAAACAGAATCTGAACGCAGACAAATAAAAGACCAGCTCAGATGGGACAGAAGACTCAGAGTTAAATTAAAATTTTCAGAGATGCTAAGATATGCACAAAAAATCCAGTTTACGTTTATGGACTTTTTCGGGCTTGATAAAGCATACAACTATGCCGGCACGCAAAACCCCAACAACTGGAAACTGCGTTTGAAAAAGAACTATCAGGATAATTATTACAAAGCACTTGAATGGAAACCAGGAGATGCAGGGGTTAACAATGTTGCACTGAACATGCCCGAAGAGCTCAAACGTCCTGTTATATCAAAAATAGTTAACGAACGCGGCGGTGACCTGAATATGGCAGACAATCTGGTCGGCAGGCTTGATTATTTTGAAAAAATATTGAAAACACCTGAAGATACAGAAGAACAAAACAATTGATTGCCTTATGCTCTTTTATAAATTTTAAGATAGGCTTTAGTGTGTCGTTAACATTGTTACAGGAGAGCAATATTATCACGCGTTATCACTGCGTCGTAATTTTTGTATCCGAGTATAGTCAAAATGTCATCAGAATGACGCCCCATTATCCTTTTACAGTCAGAACAGTTATAATTAACCATGCCACGCGCAAATTCATTGCCATGAGTATCTAAGATACTGACTATATCACCTTTCTGGCAATCGCCTTCAATATTGATTATACCGATTGGCAACAGGCTTTTGTATTCTTGGGTAAGCGCTTTTTTTGCACCGTCATTAACCGTCAAACGAGCCTGAATATTGGTTGCATATGCTATCCAACGTTTTTTATTTGCCAGGTTTTCCGTCGGCAAAAATATAGTGCCGAGTTTTTCTGTTTCTTTTTCATCAAAAAGCCTTCTTACAATATGCGGGGTTTTTCCGTTAGCAATAACAGCAGTACCGCCCGAGCGTGTAACAACTTTCATTGCCTCAAGTTTTGTTTTTATCCCGCCTCTGCCGCCGCTAACAGGGCTGAGGGCGTTTTTTGTAAAGTTTTCAAAATCGTCCGTTATCTTTTCAACAACATCTATCTTTTTGGCATTCGGATTAACTTTGGGATTGTCGTCAAAAAGCCCGTCTATATCGGATAAAACCACCAGCAAATCCGCATCAAGTTCACTGGCAACTAGAGCGGATAACTTATCGTTATCGGAAAAGCTTACCTCAAAAGCATCCTGATAAAAATCCAATTCTTCTGTCGATACGGTATCATTTTGATTTATGACAGGGATTGTTCCCATACCAATCAAGGTATTTAAAGTATCGTGCAGGCTCAAGTACTTTCTTCTGTGCGTAAAATCTTCTTCCGTCAAAAGGATTTGGGCAGTAATAATGCCGTATTTATCAAACCCGTCCTCGTATATGGACATAAGCCGTGATTGTCCTACTGCCGCACAAGCCTGTTTTACAGACATACTTAAAGAAGAGTCGGTTCCCAATCTTTTTGCACCGAGCCCCACTGCACCGGAAGTGACAATTATGGGTTCTTTGCCCATTTTTCTCAAATAGGCGGTATCCTCGATAAATGTGTATATTCTTGATAAAGAGATTTCTTTAAAGTCGTTTCTTAAAACATTTGTACCGAATTTAAAGACAATTCTTTTGGCATCTGTTATTTTTTTGCGTATTTCGTTGTAATTATCCATAATACAGTTAATTATATGCAAAAAATTATAAAAAATCTTTATCTAAATAAAATTTTATATATATAAATTTATTTTTTTGAAGTATATTATTAATAATCATTGGTTATTCTATTTTTTTTAATTTGTTCGAGAAAAATTCGTGATAAGGAACAAAGTGACATGAACGAATTTTTTGAGTGACACATTGAAAAGGTGAGTTTTTGAGCTTCGAAAGCTCGAATCGAAAAAAACGACACTAGATTAAATTATTACAAGGATATAGTCGAGATGAAAGAATTAAAGGATAAAAACGAACAATATAACCAGTATTTATATAAACATAAAAAAAAGCCCTCTAAAGCTAAAAACAGTTTCGGCAGTTTGATTGTAGGGCTTTTATTGACGATAATTGTTGTAATCGCAGCCGCTTTTGCATACATCGGCTATGCGGGTGTTGATAACAAATATACAAAAATGTTAATGAGTGCAGTAGAAGACATAAACCCCAAAGATCAAAAGGGCTTTTCATTGCCCATTATGCAGCAGAAACAAAATATTCTCATAGTAGGTGTTGATTCCAACGGAGATAATGCCGACAAATTCAAGGGCACCCGTTCCGACACAATGATACTTGTAAACCTTGACCCCGCTAGCCATTCTATCAATGCTATATCCATCCCACGTGACAGCAAGGTTTATCTTGCAGGCGATCACGGCGTGCAAAAAATCAATGCAGCACACGCTTTAGGCGGTATTGATTTAACAATAAGAACAGTTGAAGAAACATTAGGAATAAAAGTTGACAAATATGTTGTTATAAATAACGACGGTGTAAAAAAACTGGTTGATGCCTTAGGCGGTGTGCCTGTTTATATCGAAAAAGACATGTACTACAATGACAACGCCGGCCATTTGCACATAAACCTTTCAAAAGGTTTGCACGTACTCAACGGAAAGCAGGTAGAAGGATATCTCAGATTCCGTAAGGACGGGCTTGGAGACATAGGCAGAACAGCAAGACAACAGTGGTTTGTTAAAGCGGTTCTCGAAAAACTTCAGTCACCTTCTGTTATTCCCAAAATACCGGAAGTGTTGAATATTGCTTCCGCCTATGTAAAAACTAACCTTTCTTTATACGAAATGTCGCATATTGCTGCAGCTTTAAGAAACATCAATATGAGCGACGTTGAATTTGCAACATTGCCTGGTGCACCATCTAAAAAAGGCTACATAAGCTACTGGATTTTAGACCCTGAAAAAACGCAGGAAGTCATAGACAGAATGGTATACAGAACAAAACCGTCACCCACTGACAAAAAACTTGTGGCCGGTATTATGTATGCTTTTGACAAAGAAGCAGAAGCAATGAAAATCAAAGACCAGCTAGAAAGCTCGGGTTACGAGGTTAACTGCATAGGCAGAGCACATCTTCCGCATTCGCAAATCATAGGTCACAATGCAGCTGTTACAAGCGATTTTGTAAGCTGGCTTAAAAAACAGATACCGGAAGTAAAATCCTCACAGTTCGTTTACGATCCTGTCAGAATGTACTGTGTTCACAGTGACTTTACAATTATCGTATCAGGCAGTTAATTATGGAAGCAAACCAAAAACCCAAATATCCGAACCTTGAACGCCTTATAGGGATACTGGAAACTCTGAGAGGTGAAAATGGCTGTGCCTGGGACAGAGAACAGACTCACTATTCTCTTAAAAAGAATATGATAGAAGAAGCCTACGAGGCAGTTGACGCTATCGAAGACAACGATATGAAACATCTTGAAGAAGAACTCGGCGATGTTTTGCTGCAGGTCGTTTTGCATTCACAAATTGCGAAGGAAGAAAACGCTTTTGACATAGACGATGTGGCAAAAGGCATATCAGACAAACTTGTTCACCGTCACCCACATGTTTTCGGAAACACAAAAGTCAACGGAACAGCCGATATTCTTGCAAACTGGGACAAATTAAAAGCAGAAGAAAAAAAGCACAGAAAATCCGCTATGGACGGAATTTCAAAGGCGCAATCCGCACTTATGAGTGCCCAAAAAATCAGCAAAAATGCGGTCAAAAAAGGTTTTGAATGGCCAAATGAAGAGTCCCTGTGGGAATGTTTCGAATCAGAAGCCCAAGAGTTTAAAGAAGCCGTTGCGAAAGGCGACAAAGAAAACGCAGAAGAAGAATTGGGCGACATTTTGTTTGCTGCCGTAAATCTTGCGAGATGGAACAAAATAGACGCGGAACAAGCCCTTTTAAAGGCTAACAGAAAGTTTATGGCTCGTTTCAGAAAAATGGAAGAAATTGCAGCACAAAATCCGGACAAACCAATGGAAACATATTCTTTTGAAGAATACGATAATCTTTGGAAACAGGCCAAAAGAGCTGTTAGTGAAACACAAAATTGACTACAAAACAGTACATGACTAAAACATGGCAG
>CALUQO010000064.1 GCA_944322935.1 Candidatus Gastranaerophilales bacterium
ACCAGCCACTGGCTGCTTTTGTTCGGCAGAGCCTTATCACGAATTTTTCTCGAACAAAATAATTGTAGTTCGATTATACCACAACAATACTAAACAGCAGGTCTAAGAAAGCGGTGGATGTTGATGTTTTTGACTTTGCCAAGCGGAAGCTTGTCATATCTGAACTCTATCTCTGTATAGTAATAAGGCTCTTTAGACAAAGACGGCACGGAAATATGGGTAACCCCGTAATCGTCTTTTATCTCAAAATCTTTTCCGTAATGGCCAGAAACTATGAGAGCTACGTTGTTATAACGTCTTAAAACAGCTGCGTATTCTGCTTTTTCAAGTATTTCGTATTCCGGAAGGTCTACAGGCTCATAGTATGGTACATGCTGAAAAATGATGGCCTGTTTGTTTTTGTTTTTTTCTAACACCTGCGAGAGCCATCGCAGCGTTTTTTTGTTGAATACACCGTGATTAGAGGGCATACCTGTAGATACGCCGTCTAAAACTATTGCGATAATCCCCGGAGCCGGATAAAAATAGTATGAGTTTTCATCATTCTGATTTTTGTTATATTTTTTTACCAGCTGGAGATATTCGGGCTTTGACATGCCGGAAATTTTGTGAACATCGCCATCGCCCATTACAAGGTAATAAGGCGCGTTAACAGCACGTATGCGTTTTAAAAACGCAAGCAAATGCTGGGGTTTTGATTTTTTTATGTTGTCGCCGTTAAACACAACAAAATCGTATTTTGTTTCCTGCGTACGGGTTATAAAACCGTCCAGAACTTTTGCTCCAATATCATTTTCATCTCCGGAAAGATAGTCAATATCAGAAGTTACCGCAAATGTTAACGTTTTTGCGTCTGCCACGTTTGTGAATACAGATATTGCGGTGATGACAAGCGCAATATTAAATAAAGTTTTGAACCATTTCATATAACTATCCCCCCTGTGATATGAAATAATTATACCAAAAATATAAAAAACAAGTGCACAGCCGGTATACGCACTCTTTGTTAAGGATAAAACCTAACATGGCGTTTCCGGCTTGATTTTTTGTGTCGGCACCACAAACCTCAAAAAAATTTTGAAATTATAATTTAAAAAACATCTTACACAAATTGGTATCAAGCATAACTTCCACCCCTAGCGGAAATGTCTGCATATCTTTGCAATGTCCGAATTTTAGTCCGCCGATTACAGGTATTTTCAGGTTTTGCGCAAGAGAGTTAAAGAAATCATTAAAGTAGCTTTCGTTATCAATACCCGAAAAATCCCCCAGTACAACACCTGTTAAATTGTTTCTAAATTGAGGTATGTTCAAAAGCTGTGTAAACATTTTGTCTATCTTATAAACAGGCTCGTTTATGTCTTCGGTTACGAATATGAATTTTTCCTCCGGAATAAAATTCTGTCCGCACAGGGATTGGATTGTGGACAGATTGCCTCCCCACAGAATCCCCGAGGTAACACCTTCGTAATAAACAAGCGGCTCATCTATTATTATTTCGTTTGAGTTTTTTGTTAAACTATCAAAAAAAGATTTTTCACTGTATTGTGAAATCTCTGAACCGAAATCCGAATAAGCCATCGGAGCGTTATATGTAACCAATCCTGTTTTTTTGTAAATCATCAGCATAAGAGCGGTTATATCAGAGTACCCGCAAAAAATTTTGGGGTGCTGCTTTATTGAAAGATAATCTATTTTGTCCAGAATCCTTATTGCCCCGTAACCGCCGCGTGCTGCTATGATTGCGTCTATACTGTCGTCTTTGAAAAAATCATTCAGCGCTTTTGCGCGTGTATTGTCATCACCGCAGAGATAGTTGATTCTATCCCCGCAATTTTTCGAGATAACAACTCTAAAACCCTGCTTTTCAAAATATTCTTTTGCTTTTTCTATGCGTTTGTAATCCTTTATATCTCCGGAAACACATAATATACCTATTGTATCGCCTTTTTTCAGGTTTTGCGGAAAAAGTCTTTTCATAATTTATTTTTTGCTCCGTTTCTCGTATAATTATATTACATATCAGACTTGGAGCAAAATTTTGACGCAAAGATACCTTCCTTTATACAGAAAATACCGTCCACAAACTTTTAAGGACTTAATCGGACAGGAAAACATAGTCAAGGCGCTGACTAACGCTATTAACCTGAATAAAATTTCGCATGCGTATTTGCTTTGCGGGCCGAGAGGAACAGGCAAAACCACTACAGCAAGAATTATTGCAAAATCCCTGAACTGTGCAAAGGGGCCGACACTTGAACCCTGCGGAGAATGCCCGAGCTGTAAAGATATAGCAAATTCCACACCTATAGACGTTATTGAAATAGACGCTGCGTCTAACAGAAAAGTTGAAGATGCAAGAAATATCCTTGAAAAAATTCAGTTTGTTCCGGTTAACGGAAGATACAAAATCTATATCATAGACGAAGTTCACATGCTCACAACAGAAGCGTTTAATACACTGTTAAAAACGCTTGAAGAGCCGCCGGAAAACGTTATATTTATCCTTGCGACAACAGAGCCGCATAAGGTGCTTGATACTATTATTTCAAGATGCCAGCGTTTTGATTTTAGAAGAATTACAACAGAAGACATAGTTGCAAGGCTTAAATACATATCCCAGCAGGAAAATATAAATATTACAGACGAGGCTCTGTTCACTATCGCCAGAAGCTCTGCCGGCGGAATGAGAGATTCTCTGGCTCTGCTTGACCAGATAAGTGTGCTCGACGCTGATAAAGAGATTACCCCCGATGATGTCAACGAGATGCTAGGGCGGCTTTCTTTTGAAACACTGTTTGACTTGAGCAGCGCAATAACAAATGCTGACACACAAAAGGCAATTACGCTTCTGGATTCTGTTTATAACAAGGGTAATGAACCCTTTCAGATTATTACAAATCTCATTCAGTATTTCAGAAACCTTCTTGTTGTAAAAAATTGTGCGGATAGAAAAATTGCGGCCGAACTCACACAACTTGCCGAATCACATATTCTGCAGCAGAAAGAACAGTCGCAAACCCTTGAGCCTGAACAGATTTTATATATCATAGAAAGGCTATCCTTCTATTCAAAAGAGATTAAAGATACAACAAACAGATACCTGTGGCTGGAGCTTTGCGTTATAGAGCTTTCTTCAAACGTCAAGTTTTCTTCTTACTCTCAGCTTCTTGAAAGGATTGAGCGTCTGGAATCCGGTGCTGTGGCTGCACATGCTCCCGTATTTAGTGCTGCTGCGCAAAAACCCGCACAGGTTGTTAATACTGCACCGGCTGTTAATACGGCGCCTGCTGCAATTGTAAAAGAACAGCCAAAGCCTGAAATAACAGAGATGAAATCGGAGCCTCAAAAAATTGAAGACAAACCTGCAGTTGCGGCTGCTCAGCCTCAAGATGAAACATCTGGAAATATTCAGCCGGAGCCGCAAATGCAGCAGCAGGAACACTCTGCTGAACCTCAAAGCGTGCCTGTTGCAGCAGGTGCGGATGTTGCAACTGTTTGGTCGGGTATTTTACAAAATATCACAAGCATTCCGTCAAGGATGTTTTTCTACAATCTTTCAAGGCCTTTAGAACTTACACCGGACGGTATTACAATAGGTTTTGGCAAAGAGATTTTTGTAAAACAGGCTCAGGATAACAGCAAAAATGCACCTTTAAAAAAGGCTGCTATGGCTTATTTCGGGGTTAGTGATATAAATATTCATATAAAACTTGTTGATGAAAATGAGATGGCTCAGGCTGCGCCTAAACCGGCTATTGACAAGCTTGAAAGAAAACAGCCGCCCGCACAGACAAACAATAATTACGCTCAAAATGACGAAGAGGAAGAAAGCATTGCGCTTATAAAAAATGCCGAAGCCCCCACGAATCCCTCTAAAACCGACGTTCCCAAAGACCTTTCAATCACAACGGATGCAGCCCCATCTGATACAGAAGGCTCAAACGGTAATAATATGCCTGTCAACATTTCCGACCGTTCAAGAATGGTTATGGAACTTTTTAACGGAAAGTTTATTGATTAAATATTTGTTACTGAATGTAAATTATTCTTAAAAATTTAGGCACTTATTTAAAAACAAATGTTTTTAAATAAATAAGGAAGTGTAATATTTTTTAAGGTAGAAACGGAAGGTAATAAATGGTTGCAGGTGTGAATTCTTTAAATTCTTATAATATTTCGGACAATGCTTATTTGAAGAGAAAACATAAGCACGAAAAATTCGTAAATAACTTAAACCATAACATTGCTTCAGCAGGGGTAATAGGACTTGGTGGCACAGGAATTTACGCTGCCAATAAATTTGCGGACACAAAAGCAATGCAAGCAATTGACGCAAAACTGACTCAAGGAGCCAATTACATTGCGGACGGAGGATTGAAGAAGGTTTACCAAAAAACGGCAGACAAAGCCAAAGAAATAATTAACAGAGCCAAAGAACATGCACCAAAAATGCCGGATAAAGTCCAAAATATTTTAACGGGAGCAAAAGAAGGGGCTAAAAAGGTCTTTAATGCAATAAAAGAGTTTTCTGCGCCTGTTGTCAATAAGCTCAAAGCACCTGCACAAAATCTGTTAACAAAAGCAAAAGGTCTTGCCTCAAACTTGTTGAACAAATTTGCCAAAATGCCTGCTAAATACAAAGTGGGCGGTGCAATAGGAATGATTACACTGCTTGTTTTAGGGGCAATCAATTCTGACAAAGCATATAAAAACGGAAAAATCGACCAGAAATATACAAACGCTGCAAAAATGTAATAATAAAAAATATAAGCAAAAAGCGGGTAATGAAATTCCAATACCCGCTTTTTTATTGCTTAATATGTTTATTAATAGTTAATTATTGCAAATATCACCGGATATATCAGACAATACTTCTTTTTAATCTGTCAGATCGGCTCGTGCTTAAAATATTTTTAAGTTTCATAATGGCCTGAGCGTGCAACTGGCACACGCGGGATTCTGACACATTTATCGTTTCTCCGATTTCTTTCAGCGTCATGTTTTCATGGTAATAAAGCACCATTATCATTCTTTCCCTTTCAGGCAAGCGTTTTAGAGCCATTTGCAATTCTTGTTTTACATCATTATCAACAAGGCGTTCCAGAGGACTTTGTTGTTGTTCATCCTGGATTGTGTCTATAAGTTCGACGCTTTCTTCTGCCGTTCCTTTTTTGTCGTAAATAGAACTTACCTGGGTGTCTTCAGCCAGCAATGCTTCTATTTTGTCTTTTTCCATATTCATTGCATTTGCAAGTTCTGTGGTTGTAGCAGCTCTGCCGAGTCTTTGTTTTAAATGTTCGCCGACTATTTTTATTTCTTTTATTTTTCTTCTTGTTGAACGGGGAATCCAATCTTGTGAACGAATTTTGTCAATAATAGTGCCTCTTATACGCATAAGTGCATAAGTTTCGAATCTTGCACCTTTATCAGGAGTAAATTTTTCAATCGCACTGATTAAACCTTCAACACCATAGCTTGTAATATCTTCAAGAGAAAAATTTTGGGGCAGATTCATTTTTATACGGCCGATTACGTATCTCGTCAGGTAAATATATTGAACAATGAGAGTATCTCGCAAATCCTTTCGGGATTTGTCGTCAAGATATTGCTGCCACATCGCTTCCAGCTCTTCATCGGACAGCCTCTTTATATTGTTATACGAATTGTACTCTAGCTCTTCATTCATTTGTACCGGTTATCCAAACGACTTCCCCTAATAAGTCATATTAAATGATGGTATATTAATATTTTACCCGCTATACGAAAGAGGGAATCATGTATACGTATGATTTTTTGGGATGCAAATACTAATGAAAAAACATCATCAATCGTTTGTGTTCAGAATCTTTTCGGCGTTTTGAGATTTCTTTGATATTTTTTCTTTTCTTAGCCATAGGGCAGACTTTAGGCTACCGTTGCGTCATCAACAAAATCAGAGATTTCGACGTGCCACTTGTCGGGGGACAGTTCAGTTCAATCCCTAGCCCCTTGCGGGAGAGGGGTGTTTTTTGCCAAACGGCACACCTTGTAGCAGTCAAAAATTCTGCTGTCATTCTGAAGCGTCAGGCTTTTGAAACACACTTCAATCGTTTATGTTCAGAATCTGAATAGTGGGGGAATATGTATTTTGTTTGTTGTGTAAAATACGTTTTATTTTATATGTTCATTTTCTTTCTTTTTTGCAAGAACTCTGTTCAAAATGATTAAGTATCATTTTGAATAGAGACTCTGCCGAACAAAACAA
>CALUQO010000065.1 GCA_944322935.1 Candidatus Gastranaerophilales bacterium
TCAAAATTTTCTAACCGCTACGCTTAACGAAAATTTTGTGCGTAAATACCAAGAGTCTGTAATCAGAACCTGCGGCAAAGCCGCTAACACCGCTTACGCGGTAAAAAAGGTTGATTAAAACCAAAAAAAATTTATGTCTTTATTTTTTATGTTCATTTCTTTTTAATTTTTATACGGCACGCAGATACTTCGTATCTGGCTTAGCCTGCCTCTAAAAAAATGATACTTAATCATTTTTTCAGAGTTCTTACAAAGGTCGGCTATGATGCTACATTATTTTAGTTGCTCAATATGCAAATAATGAAGCTGAAATATTTAGCGAAAATTTGTATAATGATTTTGTAAAGGATTTTGAATAATGACAAAATTATCTGAAAAACTTTTAAAACTAGGAAATAGAGCTATAAAAAAAGCGCAGGAAAATAACCGTAAAAATGGAATTCCAAACGTTTATTGTATAAACGGCAAGATAATTTTTGAATTACCGAATGGAGAACTAACGACAAAATATAGTTTTTTGTAAATACTTAAACTTCCTGTCGAAAATCATTAAACCGGCTGTCTTTTTACAATTTAACGCGTACGGAGCGCAAAGCAAAAAAAAGGGATTCAATAATTGAATCCCGTCGAATCTTTTTTGATTCCTCGTGTGTGTGTAAGTAAGTGTAAGTGTGTAGGTTAGTGTGGTAGGTCAGTGTGTGTATGTTATGTTGAAAAACTTATTAATCTCTTTTTATTCTCTCAAGTGATAAATCTTTTTCTCTCAATCTCTTTATCTCTCGTATATATATAAAGTATTTAATGATTAAATAATTGCTTTTTTTGTTTAACTTTGCTTAATATTTCTTAATAAATGCAGCGAAATACAGTGAAAACAAGGCTGTACAGTTAAGCAAAATTGAAAGGAACAGTTACCGCACCAGGGCAGACCTACCCTAAAATTGTCCGGACGCAGACAGATTTTTGTTTGATTCAAGAGCTCTGCCTAAAAGATACCTGCGGCAGTTTTATGCAAAGGCAAGTAAAGTCGAAAGCAAGCTCTGCTTGCTGTATAAAAACAAAGGGGGCCGTAACTGTATGTAAAAGCTCAATCAGACAATTTCAGAGGGAATTGAATATACAAAATTTTTAATTTCATATATTTGGCGGTTTTAAAATAACGAATTACGAAGGATTATTATTATAATACCCCATAATAAAGGTCAATTATATTTATGCCAAATTTTTTAGTATATCTTTTCATAATAGTCATAGGCGTTCTTTTTGGCGGCTCGAGCAGACGGAGCATGTTCGGATACAGCAGATATGATGACTATTACTACGGTGAAGCTCCGATTAACAATATTTTTGCCTGGGTATCAAACAAGATTCATAAAAGAAACAGAAGGATTGCCGCTCTAAAAACGGCTGCTAACTATCTTAAGCCGTATGAAAAAATTTTCGGCTCACTCACTTTGTCAAACAAATTCTGCTCGCTGAACAGAAATAAAGCCGGAGACACAATCATTTGCATAAGCAAAGAGTATGACCAAAACGGCAAATGCATGATGCTGACGGCAAAACGTTTCAGCCCCATTGATGTTGATGAGTATTTTGATATGATGTGCGAAATGTTTAACTACAGCACACGTTATTCTGATATCCACAAGTCATTACTGGCAAACGCAATAGTTACGGAATCCGTGTATTCATCAAAACCGGTTGAGCAGCAATCTTATGTTAAACCCGAAAATCCCAAATCTCAGGTTGCAAAAAAATATGAACAGGCAGCAGAAGGAAAAGAAACCCAAAAACTAAATAAAGAAATAGAAAAGTTTGTAAAACTTACGGACGGTCTGACTGATGTTAACAACGCTTCCGAGGCTGAGCTTACGGCATTGAGCGGAATAAATATTGTTATGGCTAAAAAAATTATAAATTACAGAGATACGGTGCGGCCGTTTAAATCTGTAGACGATTTTATCGAGGTTATGAACATAAAACCTCACTTTGCCAAACGGCTTAAAGCGGAAATTTGTGTAAATAAAGTCAATATGAAAAAGGTAAAAAAAGCAAGGGCGGAAAGAATAATAGACCTGTAATGAAGATAAACGTTTTTAAAATATTGAATAAAACGACTGCAGAAGGCCCGGGTAAAAGATTTTGCCTGTGGGTTCAGGGGTGTTCACGTCATTGCAGCGGGTGCCACGCTAAAGCAACTTGGTCTCACAGTGTAAACAAGCTGATGGATGTGGAAGAGGTCTTTGCCCTTATAAAACAACAAAAAGATATCGAGGGTGTTACTTTTTTGGGCGGAGAACCTTTTGAACAGGCGCAGGCGCTGGGTATGCTTGCACAAAAAATACAAGAAACAGGGCTTTCTGTCATGACATTCAGCGGAAATACCTATGAGAATTTAAAAAGCAGCAAAGATATTCATGTGCAAAATCTTTTGAAGTATACGGATTTGCTTGCGGACGGAGAGTTTATAGAAAACGAGTTTGACCTGTCACGCCCGTGGATTGGGTCAAAAAATCAGCGCTATGTATTCTTGTCAGGGCGTTATTCACCAAAAGACGTTATGCAATACAAAAACAAAATAGAATTGCGCATAGATAAAAACGGAGCTGTATTTGTCAACGGAATGGCAAATTTTAAGCAGTTGAAAGAGTGTTTGGCCAAAAATCATAAAATACCGGAGAAAAATTATGCTTGTTAAAAAGTTATCAAACCTTATAAGAGCAAGATTCCCTTATATTTATATAACCACATATGAAGAAGAAAGGGTAACAAATCTTTTAAAGAAAATCGTAAAGGAACCCAAACTCGTCAAAGTTCCGAGAGAGGTCTATATCTGGACGCAAACAAACGGGCTTATTAACGACGAAACGGAAAAACCGGTACCCGGCACAATAACACCTTCAAAAGCGCTCGAGTTTGTTGAAAAATGCGACAAGGACGCGGTCTTTCTGTTTTACGATATGCATGTAAACTTCGGCATACACAACCGCGGGTGTGATTATGAACTTGTAAGAAGATTGAGAGACCTTGTTTCGGTATTAAAAACAAGTCAGGCGCGCAAAAATGTTTTCTTTATCTCTCCGGATTTGGTTATTCCGGATACACTGCAAAAAGATATAACTATCTGCAATTTCCCTCTTCCGACCTTAAAGGAAATCAGCGCTAAATTAAACAGTATGATTACCCAAAACACAAAGGTTAAATCAGATACACTTACCCAAGAGGATAAAGAAAGACTCTGCAAAGCTGCTTTGGGATTAACCTTGCAGGAGGCGGAAAACGCCTTTGCTCTTGCAATGGTAAATGACGGCACAATAAGCATTGATGATTTGAAAATCATTATGGATGAAAAAATGCAGGTTATCAAAAAAACCGGCATACTCGAATTTGTTTCAACAAACCTCAGCATAGATGACATAGGCGGGCTGGAAAATCTGAAAAGTTGGCTTAAAAAGAGGAATAACTCATGGTCTGAAAATGCTAAAAAATACTGTATCCCCGCGCCAAAGGGCGTCCTTATTACGGGAGTTCCGGGCTGCGGTAAAAGTTTAACTGCAAAAGCAATGAGCGCAATATGGCAGCTGCCTTTGCTAAGGCTTGATTTGGGTAAAATTTTCAGCGGGCTTGTCGGAAGTTCCGAGGAAAACATGCGCCGTGCTATTGCCACGGCCGAGGCTGTTGCGCCTTCTATCCTGTGGGTTGATGAGATAGAAAAGGGCCTAAGCGGGGTAAACTCAGGCGGCGACAGCGGGGTTACGTCAAGAATCTTCGGCCAGTTTTTGACCTGGATGCAGGAAAAAGAAGCTCCTGTTTTTGTAATCGCAACGGCGAATAACATAAACAATCTACCGCCGGAACTTATGAGAAAAGGCCGTTTTGATGAAATTTTCTTTGTTGATATCCCTACCTACAATGAAAGGGTTGAAATTTTCAGACTTCACCTGAAAAAACGCCTAAAGGATAAAGAAATTTCTCAAAAAGTGCCTGTAACGGATGAGGTCTGCCAAAAACTTGCTTCGCTTACGGAAGGCTTTATCGGTGCTGAAATTGAACAGGTGGTTGTGTCCGCTTTATACGAGGCATTTTTTGAAAAAAGGCCGCTGGAGTTTAAGGACCTTGTAAAAACAATTAAAAACACAGTTCCCCTCTCCACTACTCAAAGAGAACAGATTCTGGCTTTGCGTGCCTGGGCAAACGTAAGGGCTGTAGCAGCAACAAAAAAAGAAGATTTGACACGATATGCCCAAAGCGGTGATACTGCAAACGAGGACAGCCAAAAAGATGTTTCCAAAACACGCGGCGGTCGTGCTTTAGATTTTTAATGAAAGGATTATAACTTTATGTCTTGCACTATATCGTTACTACCATTCGGGCTTTTGTATGCTGTTGTTTCTTCAATATCATACGGGATACAAACTCAAAGAGAAGCAGAACAAATGGAAGCGGAAGCAATAAAAGCCAAAATAAATGAGCAGTTGAAACACTCTTTGAACAATCCTCAAGAGATTACTCAACAGAGTATTGAAAAAATCTGCAATGAGTACGAAACGGTTTTTATGGACAGGGATTTGCTTATGAAAACTCTGCAGGAATACGGGATTCAAACGTTGATGGTTAACAAAAACAAAGTGGAAGCCGATATTGAAAATTTTCACCTGAATTTTTTCAGAGAAGACGAAAACGCTCCGTTTAAATTGAAAGTAACCTGCGATGCTGACTGCGATGATTCAGCAATTATAGAGGATTTAAGCTCCGAATACGGAATGAATGCTCAGGAGGAATCTTATTTGAAAATAAAAGAACGGCTTGCGCAAAAAAATCTTCAAATTGATGAAGAAGAAGTTCTTGAAGATAATTCTATTGTGCTTACGGTAAATATAAATTAAGGTATTAATATGAATCAGAAAAAACTTAAAATAACACTTCTGCCAAACGGAGAAATTAAAATGAACACAGTGGGCATTAAAGGGAAAAAATGCCTTGATTATGCAAAGCTTATGGAACAGCTTGCGGATGCAAAAATTACAAATCAGGAGCTGACACCCGAATATTACGAGACAGAAGTATACGAGGATAACAATTTGTATAACAGAGAGTAATCTCCCTGCCCCAAACCGCGCATTCTACCTTTTGTTTTTACATAATATTTTGAAACATCGGCTCTTAAAGACCTTTATATACGTTCGGGTTCAGATGACGGGCTGACTGAACACGATTTGAATTTTTCAGACTAAAGTATGGAATTTTACCTACTTTCCGGCAATTAAATATCACCCTCAGGTTGTTATTATATAGATGTTAGGGATAACATATTTACTTAAAATTGCTAAGGAAGCAAATGAATATCAGGGATATCGGCAATATCTGTATTGTTGATGTGTGTAAGGATACAATATCTCAATCGGATGTGCGAAAATTACGGGAAATACTTAAAGATAAGCCGCGTTTGAGGCGGTTAGGTGTTAACATGCGCAATGTAAGGCAGGTTGACAACAGTTTCTATAACTTTGTTAAAGACTGGATAAAAGACAAAAAAAGCAAAGCAGCACTTTTTAATACAGAAACTCCTGTTTTTTTGCAATTTTATGTGTCCGGCATGGATTCTTTTATAAATATTTACCTCGACAAAAACGATTTCTGCAACGATAAACGTGTCATCGTAAAAAGACGATTAAAACTTTTAAAATCCGCATAATCCGCCACTACGTTCCGGTCTGTCAAAATTTACTCTAAAAACTAACAGTGTTTAGCCGTATTCCAGCGGCAAAGCCGCTACTCTGTGTAAAAGGTGTCGTAGGATAGAATTCAGTCTGCCGTAACGCTCTCGCCCCTTGCGTGAGAGGGTTGAATTTCAAGTTGAGCTGTTGCGAAACTCAGAAATTCGCTTGAGGGGAACGTCAGTTTGGCATACCTGCCCAAAGCAAAAATCCTGCTGTCATTCTGAAGCATGAG
>CALUQO010000066.1 GCA_944322935.1 Candidatus Gastranaerophilales bacterium
ATATTTTCCGCACATTTTTTATTTTCTGAGTAATAAAAAATAATTTAAACGAAGTATTCTAATAAACAAAACTGTTTTATACAATTTTGTTAATAATTAACATGAGGAAAATAGTATGTCTTTATCAATATCAGGTGTAGGCTCGGGCTTACCGATTAACGAATGGATAGAAGTGCTGGTTGGTGTTGAACAGGAAAAAATAGATACTTTGACTGCTCAGCAGGATGCGTTAAATGAAAAATCAAGCACTTTAAACACATTGAAATCAACATATTCGTCTGTACAAAGCGCCACTTTAACACTTACTGACTCATTGCATGGCGCTTCGTCTGATATTTTTGCAAAAATTTCCGTATCAACGTCCGATGAGGACAATAAGTATTTGACTGCCACTGCAACACAGATTGCTACGCCTGCGGTGCTAAAAATCAGTGTACAGCAGCTTGCCAGCCCGACCGTAAGAAAAACTTACGGGCCGGACAGTCCGGACGGTCAAAAGTTGGATTTTTCCGATTCTTCGGTAACTTTGGCCGATTTGGGCTATGACAAAGAAGGCACCTTCACGATTAATGGTGCAACATTTGCTGTTGACGGCAATACCACAATAGACGGATTGGTTTATCAAATTAACAATTCTTCTGATGCCGGTGTTTCCGCTCACCTTGAGGACGGGCAAATCTTTCTTGAAGGTACTAACCTTGGAGCTAAAGATATTGTTATTGAGGATGGTGAAGGTTCGGATTTTGCTTCGTGGATAGGGTGGACTGATGACAACAACCTGACCGTAGGACAAAATGCAATATTTACAATAAACGGCCGGCAGAAGGAAGCCAGCACTAACAATTTAACAAGTGCCGAAACGGGTGTTACCGGTTTATCGCTGGAATTAAAAGAAGTAACGGGTGACGATGTTGTAAAAGTTAACATAACAAGAGAATCCGATGCCGATGCGGTGCTTGAGGCATTAAAAACCTTTGTTGATGCTTTTAATAAAGCTATTAACGACACAGACACGGAAACTGCTTCCGAAGGTGATTTGTACGGAGAAAACACTCTTGTTTCCATAAGAAACAGGCTGAGAAACATGATTACCACAACCGTAAACCCAAACGGTGTATATAAATCGCTTGCCGATATCGGAATTACCTCGGGTGCTCCCGGCATGGATGTTGATGCGGACACAACGTCTCTTGTTATTGATGAAGAAAAATTTTATGAAGCATTCAGGTCAAATCCGGCTGCGGTAAAAGAGCTTTTAATAGGCACAAATGCAAACTCTGCAACGGGTGAAGAAGCCACTCAAGGCATAATGCAAATGGTGCAGGAAGGATTGGATGCTGCGCTTAATACGAAAAGCGGCTATTTTACGGCAAGAAGTTCTTCTTTATCCAGCCAGTTAACCAATTTGGCCGATAAAATAGCTGACAGAGAAGAAGACCTCGAAATATACAGAGAACGTCTAACAAATCAGTTTAATTATATGGACCAGCAGATTGCCACTATCAACAGCCAGTACTCGCAAATGCTTTCACAATTGCAGTCTATCGGTGTCGGTACGTCTTCATCATAATGTTCGAGAAAAATTCGTGATAAGGCTCTGCTGAACAAAAGCAGCCGGTGGCTGGTTTTGTGAGAGGTAAGCCGTGAACGAATTTTTTGACAAAGCGAACAGTAGAGCGTAAGCGATACTTGTGAGACTATCAGGGAAACTTAACGAAGTTAAGTGTAGGCGAGTAACATATTGTTCACATAGTGAAGCCATTTTTCACAAAATCAAAGATTTTGGAAAAAGAAGGCAAAGGTGAGCAGGTGCTGGCTGCGGTCAGCCGGCAGCAACTGCGACACTAGATTAGATTAAATACCGATACTGAAAAATAGAATTAATTGATTTCACGCCTGCATTCAATAGCTTTTGCAAGCGTGATTTCGTCTGCGTACTCAATATCCGAGCCTATAGGAATACCAAAGGCGATTCTTGTTATTTTTATATTGAAGGGTTTTAGCAATTTCGTTAAATAAAGGCTTGTTGCTTCTCCTTCGACAGACGGATTGAGAGCAATTATAACCTCTTTTATATCATTATTTGCTATCCTGTGAAGCAGCTCCTTTATCCTTATATCTTCGGCTCCAATGCCGTCAATGGGAGATATAAGCCCCTGCAGAACATGGTATTTGCCTTTGTATTCATTTGTGTTTTCGATGGCTATCAGGTCTTTTGTTTCCGCACAAACACATATGATAGAGTCGTCTCTGTTCGTTGAGGAGCAAATTTCGCAAGGATTTGTGGCAGACATGTTAAAGCAAATTTCACAATAATGAATTGTTTCTTTTGCGTTGACCATTGCATCGGCAAATTTTTGAACTTCTGCCAAAGGCATTTTAAGCAGATGAAAAGCTACCCTTTGGGCAGATTTTGGCCCTATTCCGGGTAACTTTTGAAAATGTTCTATTAATGTTGCAAGTGGTTTTGTATATTGCATTAGAATAAACCGGGAATGTTAATTCCGCCTGTCAGTGCATTCATTTTAGACTGCATTTCTTTTGTTGCCTGTGCAGTTGCATTGTTGATAGCAGTTGTGATTAAGTCTTCAAGCATTTCAACGGTATCTTGATCGACAGAATCAGGATTTTCCGGATTTAATGCCGATTGTGTTAATTTTATTGATTTGAATTTTCCCTGACCGTCGCATATTACAGACACTGCACCGTTGCCCGATACAGAACTGAATTCAGTATTAGCAAGTTCATTTTGCGTTTCCTGCAGTTTTTTTTGCATTTGTTGAGCTTGTTTCATCATTTGAGCAATATTCATGAATATTTTCCTCTTCCCTTAATTAGCTTACTACATTCAATTATAAATTAAGAATTTTTTTATGCAATTTTTTATTAATCAAAAAAAATTTATTACCTATGTATATATTTTTTAGTTCATGGTATGATAATAATCATGGATGAAATTACCAAAAGAAAATTACGAGCTGTAGGAGCAATCGCTGTCTTGGTTGGCGTTGTGTTGGCTATCTTTTTCGCTTTTTACCGTATTAAAGAGAAGAAGAACACAACTATGCGGCTTCGTTCTTTTTATTCTGACATGCAGCAAACCCTGCAGTATTCGATGAATTTAAACTTTACACCGGATATCTGGGGATTTAAAGGCGGGTACAGAAACGCCGACATTATTAATAACTATATAGTCCAATATCTTAGAGTAGAAAAAAATTGTGTGGCTGACGGCGGGGATTGTTTCCCTGACGAATTTTACAAAAACTTTAAAAACAAACCTACAAAGGTTAACCTGTCAAAACTGCCGTCTATTGTACTCAATAATGAAATAGCGCTTGCTTTTGAAACAATAAGTAAGTGCAAGAAAAATAATTCCGTATGCGCTATAGTCTATGTGGATATGAACTCTGTCAAGCCTCCGAATACATTCGGCAAGGATTTGTTTGTATTCATGCTTTTAAATTCCAAACAAACTCCGTTTTTACCGTATAACATTAATGTTGCTAAAGAAAAACTGTATGAAGATACAAAGCTCGGCTGCAACAAAGAAGCGGAAATGCCTATGTACTGTTCTGCATACATATATGACAATGAATGGATTATGGACAAAAATTATCCATGGTAATTTTTACCTTAAGGAGAGGGTATGAGCGATTTTGATTATTCTAAAGTTTTAAATTATGTTCCTATGGTTATAGAGTCTTCTGCCAGAGGTGAACGTTCTTTTGATATTTTTTCTCGTTTGTTGAGAGAAAGAATCATTTTTCTAGGTGAAGAAATTGATGATGAATTGGCCAATGTTGTGGTTGCCGAACTGCTTTTGCTTGATTCAGAAAACCCGGAAAAGGATATTATGCTTTATATAAACAGCCCCGGCGGGGTTATTACTGCCGGCATGGCAATTTATGACACAATGCAGAGTATCCGTGCCGATGTCAGCACTATTTGTATAGGCGAAGCCGCAAGCATGGGCTCATTTTTGCTTTCATCAGGCACAAAAGGGAAAAGACTTTCTCTTCCAAGTTCCAGAATAATGATTCACCAGCCTCTCGGCGGTGCTAAAGGACAGGCTACCGATATTGAGATAGAAGCTAAAGAAATTTTAAGAATGAAAAACATGCTCAATGGTATTTTGGCTCAAAATTGCTCGCAGCCGCTGGATAAAATTAAAAAAGATACTGAGCGTGATTATTACATGTCCGCTCAGGAAGCTGTTGAATACGGACTTATTGATAAAGTTATTTCAAGAGCTTCTTAATGTTTCTTAATATTTGGTTAACATATTTGATATAAATAATAGACAATATATATTTAATTGATAAATACAAAATATTTATTATTTATATATTTTTTGCAAGGTTTTTTGTTGTAAACCCTTGTGAGACAAGGCGTTTGGGAATTTTGGCTGTTTTTTTATTAATATAAAACAGGGCAGGCAATTTTTAATTTTAAATTGTTTTTATATATATGTAAGGTTAAATAAAGTTTGGTTATGGTAGGAGACTAGAACAGTGTACGCAATATTTACAATGCGAAAACTTCAATTGACTCAGCGCATCAACAATCTGCAATGCAGGTTGATGGAGTTGTCACAAAAGTTACAGGATTTATCTGTATACGCCGGCAACGTCGCTGACGGTATTATCACCCCCGGTGAGTTTATGAGTTCTCCGGCCAGCATTTTCGGAGTAAATATGAATTACTTCAATAACAGCGTTCCTCAAGCATTATATGATGCATCCAGAGCAACACAAATTTACAATGCTAATATAATGAATATGAATGCGGCTTCAGGCGGTCAATACGGTATGCTTGTTGATCCTTCAAATCCTCGTTCAATTCAGGCAAATCAATTCTTTATATTTAATTCCTTCTTTAAACAGGCACTTGATGCTGCGGGTAAAGCCGAAGCTGCCAAGGTAAAACGTCTTGAAACAGATATTACAAATCAAAAATTAATGATAGAAACACAGCTTAAAGCAGCAGAAACAGAACTTGATAAGGTAGAAGAACAGGAAAGCAAGGGCATAGAAAGAACAGCTCCTAAGTATGCTTAATAAGTAAGTTATAATTCCTCGTGTGTGTTAATAGTGATATATAAGTTCCTGATTAATAATAGTCAGGAATTTTTTATATTATTTATGCAGGATTATTTGATTAATTAATAAAAAAGTTATAAAATAAATAAGCATACTAATGGTATTTATTTACCAATTTACAACAAGGAGAATATTAAATGTATCAAGACGAGAAACTCATCTGCGATGACTGTGGTGCAGAGTTTGTATTTACGGCAGGTGAGCAGGAATTTTATGCTGAAAAAGGATTGGTAAATAAACCAAAACGCTGCCCCGAATGCAGAAAAAAGAGAAGACAAAATAACAGAAAAAAAATGTATGATGTTGTCTGCTCAAAATGCGGAGTGCATACTCAGGTGCCGTTTAAGCCCATAATGGGAAAAGAAGTGTATTGCAAAGATTGCTATAAAGCAATGAATTAAAAAATTGTTCGAGAAAAATTCGTGATAAGGCGCTGCCGAACAAAAGCAGCCAGTGGCTGGCTTTGAGAGAGGTAAGCGACGTGAACGAATTTTTTGACAAAGCGAACAGTAGAGCGTAAGCGATACTTGTGAGCCTGTCACCG
>CALUQO010000067.1 GCA_944322935.1 Candidatus Gastranaerophilales bacterium
AAAAAAAAAATAATAAAAAAATAAATATTAATTTTTATTTTTTTATTAAAATTTTGAAAAATAATTTTTTTTTTTTTTTTTTTTTTTTTTTTTTTTTTTTTTTCAACAAACTTCAACAACAATTTTTTTATTTTTTATTTTTCATTTTTCTCAGCAGAACTTTCTGCTTTCATCAAAATATTTTTTCTTTAAAATTTCAACATTCAATCTAATCTAGTGTCGCAGTTGCTGCCGGCTGACCGCAGCCAGCACCTGCTCACCTTTGCCTTATTTTTCCAAAATCTTTGATTTTGTGAAAAATGGCTTCACTATGTGAACAATGTGTCACTCGCCTACACTTAACTTCGTTAAGTTCCGGTGACAGGCTCACAAGTATCGCTTACGCTCTACTGTTCGCTTTGTCAAAAAATTCGTTCACGTCGCTTACCTCTCACAAAACCAGCCACTGGCTGCTTTTGTTCGGCAGAGCCTTATCACGAATTTTTCTCGAACATTCTAAGACCGTTCACGTGCATGTTAACATGTGTAAAATGTAAAACATGATACTTGGCTAATGTTTTTAAAAAACGTTTCTTAAAACGCCTGATAACGGGCTCAAAAATTTTATGCGATTGTAGGGGTTGCGCCGCCGAAAATTTTTTGAATATTTCGGGTTTTTATGCTAATTGCACGAAAGCTTCGGGCAAAAAAACAAAAAACACCAATCTCAAACCGAACATGACATTGTGTTCTATTTATTATAAAATTCCATTAGAGGAAAAATAAATAACTAAAAAAAGGAAATAAAAATGAAAATTTCACTGGAATGGCTTAATGAATACGTTGACCTGTCGGATTTAACACCCGAACAAATCGCTCACGAACTTACCATGAGCGGGTTAGAAGTAGAAGAAATTGAAAAAACAGGCCCGAAATTTTCAAATATAAGAACCGCACAAATTAAATTAATCGAACAGCACCCCAACGCCGACAAACTTCACCTTGTAACGGTTGATATAGGCAATGAAACAAAAACTGTCGTGTGCGGTGCTCAAAATATAGAAGAAGGTCAAATTATCCCCTATGCTTCCGTTGGCTCAAAAGTTTTGGACAGAAAAACAGGCGAACAGTTTGAACTTACCCCCGCAAAAATCAGAGGTATAGAATCTCAGGGCATGCTCTGTTCTCAGGATGAACTGGGGCTTGAAAATATGCAGGAGGAAGACGGAATCCTTATCCTAAACAGACTTTATAAGGATATAAAGCTCGGCGAACCGCTTGAAAAGCTCCTTCAAATAAAAGAAGACATAGTCCTTGACGTTGCTCCGACAGCAAACAGAGGCGACGAGATGTCAGTAATCGGTGTAGCCAGAGAAATATCAGCTATCTTTAACAAAAAATTGAATTTTTCACCGCTTCAAAGCACACGTGACAATTCAACCGACAAATTTAAAGTTGAAATACTGGATACTGAAGGCTGTAAATATTATAGCGTAGGGCTTTTGAACGATTTAACAATCAAACCCTCGCCCGATTGGATGCAAAGACGCCTTACAGCCTGCGGCGTGAGAGCAATTAACAACGTTGTTGATATAACAAACTATGTGCTTTTGGAATACGGCTGCCCGCTGCACGCCTTTGACAGAGATAAATTAAACGGATACCTCTGCGTAAGACGTGCGCACGAAGGCGAAACAATCGTTACTCTTGATGAAATCGAACGTAAAACAACTTCCGATACAGTATTGATTGCAACAAAAGAAAAATCTGTCTGCGTTGGCGGTGTATTCGGCGGTGCAAACAGTGAAGTCGACGAAAATACAAAAAATCTGGCGCTCGAAGCCGCATACTTTACACCTGCACAAAACAGACGTTCTGCAAGAAGCATAGGCTACAGAAGCGAAGCCAGTGCAAGATACGAAAGAGGCGTTGATATCGAAATGGTAAAACCCGCTTTAATGCGTGCAATGCAGCTTATGGTAGAGCTTGCGGGCGCTAAAGTGGACGGTATCGTAGAAACAGGCGATAATAAATTACCTGAAAAAGATATCACTTTGAGATTCGCTCAAATTAAACGTATGCTCGGGTCTGAAATCCCTTCGGAAAAATGCATAGAAATCCTCGGCAACCTCGGGTTTGAGCTTCTTGGCAAAAATGAAATCGCAGCAAAATTCAAAGTACCTTCCTTCAGAATGGTGGATGTGTATAGAGAAATTGACCTGATTGAAGAAATTTCAAGAATCTACGGCTATGACAAAATTGACCCGACCTTGCCAAAAAATACACAGTCACCGGAGATAACACAAGAGTCAAAAATCTGCAAAAAGATTCATAATATGTTCCTCGGTGCGGGATTCTACGAAACAGTAACATCATCTCTTGTCGGGGCGCCTATATATAACGAGTTCTCGGTAAAATATGATGATGCTAAAGCCGTAAAAGTATGCAATCCGCAGAGCGAAGAACATACAATGCTGCGTCAGTCTATGATACCGAGCATTTTAAACGTTGTAAAAACAAATATTGCAAACGGACAAAAGAATTTGCGTCTGTTTGAAACAGGCAGAACCTATTTTGTTGAAGGGCCGGCTGATGAAAAGAATACGGGCGTAACGGAAAAAAGAATGCTTGCGGGTGCTTTAACGGGTGATGTAAGCTGCGGAAGCTGGATTAAAAAGCCTGAAACAGATTTTTACACCGTAAAAGGCATAATAGAAGACCTTCTTATTATGCTGGGGCTTGAAAACAGAGTACAGCTCAGAGAATGCAAGGACAAGGAGTTCTTGCATCCCGGAAAATGCGCAAAGCTTGTTATGCTCGGCAAACAGCCTCTGGAAGTAGGATTTTTCGGAGAAGTTCATCCGCTTTTAAAAGACAAAGAAAAATTCCAGCAGAATGTGTATCTGTTTGAAATAGATTTGGAAGAACTTTTAAAAGCAGTACATATTTCAACGGTTAAATATAAAAAATTACCTCAATTCCCTGAGGTACAAAGAGATTTGGCATTTATCGTTCCCGAAAATGTCAGCTGTGACGAAATCTCAAGAATTATCAAAAAATCCGTTAAAAACACTCTGTTTAACGGAGAAGAACTCTTTGACGTATATCAGGGCGAACACATCGAGGACGGATTCAAGAGTATGGCTTTCAGAATCAAGCTTCAGGATAAAGAAGCTACATTAACCGATGAAGCCGTAGAAGAACAAATGAACTCAATAAGAAACAACCTTAAAAAATCTGTTGCTAACCTCAGCTTCAGAGAATAGAAAGATATTTATGAACAACGAACAACTGGTAAAAGATATCACAGCAAAAGACGAGCAAAAAGCTCTGGCTGCCGCACGTGAAATCGTTGATAACACAAATACGGAAGCTTTCAAAATGCTTACGGACAAGAGTGAATTTCTCTTTGATTTTGTTAAAAACAATGTCTGCAAGCGTTTGAGCAAAGCAATCAATGATAACAATTACAGAAATCTGTTTGCTTTTTTGAAAATCTACAGCCCCGATTTTGAGGATGTGATAGTCGGCTCGCTTGCAAAGTATGCAAATGAAGATATGACGGACGAAATTTTGGAGCTTCTCGAACACGGCACTGATGACGAAAAAGCCTATGCGGCAAAGTATTTTTCATACATACCGGATACCATTGCTGTGGATGATTTAACACAATACGCCTTCGGGGATAATGAGGCGCTTGCTTTTAATGCTGCAAAAGCACTGGGAGCTATGAACAGCGATTGTGCTTATCAAAAAGCAATTGAGCTTTTAAACTCCGAAGATGAGTTTACGGTTTTGAAAGCCGTAAAATTTCTTGTTGCTTATGAAAACAAGAACGCTGTGGAACACATATTAAACGCAATGGAGCGCTCTTCCATGAGCGAAAATATTGCGGGTGAAGTCCCCTACATACAAAGCTTGATGGAGCTTTTGACCACTTACGAAAACAAAAGTCAGGTGCTTTTGTGTATTGATAATATTCTTTCAGGCCTCGGCGAGATATTACCGTTGAATCAAATATTTTGTTTCGAGTTATTTGAGGTGCTTTCGTTTTTAATTGATTTCAATATAAAAAACAAAGATTCTCAGGCGGCAGTTGTTTTGTTAAAGGCTCTTTCAAAATTTGAAATGCTTTCGGAAAACGAAGAGTACACTTTTGACGAAGATAAGAACACAAAACAGGAAATAAACGAGATTTGCAACCTTTTAAAACATCAGCAGGAATATTTCTGGAACGCACAGAAGAATCTTGTTAAAAACGAACTGAAATTGCCGGAATCCGATATTCACCGCATAAGCAGCGCACTCGGTATTGTTGCGGAATACAAACTTACACAGGCCGAACAGGAAATAAAAGATTTGCTTAACGGAAATGATGAAATTATCCTGTGCGAGGCTGTCATTGTACTGAAAGAACTTGACCTGCTTGACGGTATTGATAAAGATTCTATTTTAAATAAAGTACACGACGAAAATAAAAAAGCACTAATCCAGAGTTTTTTATGCTGATAGATACTCATACTCATATTGATATGGAAAACTTTAAAGACCGTTTTGATGAAGTTATTCAAACGGCAAAAGAGTACGGGGTTGAAAAGGTTGTTATCCCCGGAGTCGAGCCTGCGGGGTTTGCCCGCATTGCCGAACTCTGTGAAAATTACGAAAATGTCTACGGGGCTGTTGGTGTTCACCCTGAAGAACTGAATTCATATAGCGAAGAAGCCGAAGAACAGATAAAACAATACCTAAAATACCCCAAAATTGTTGCACTTGGCGAAGTCGGGCTGGATTATTACTGGGATAAATCGCAGATAGAAAAACAGAAAGAAATTTTTGAACGGCAGATTTTAATTGCCAAAGAGGTTGGCAAACCTGTTCTTGTCCACGACAGGGAAGCTCATCAGGACAGTTTTGAAATTTTGAAAAGAACAAAAGCGGCTGATGTCGGGGTTGTAATGCACTGTTTTTCCGGAAGTCCGGAATTTGCTATGGAGTGTGTGAAAGAGGGTTTTTATATAGCTCTTGGCGGGGTAGTGACTTTTAAAAACGCCAAAAAGGCAAAAGAGGTAGCAAAGGTTGTGCCTCTTGATAAACTGCTTTTGGAAACCGACGCACCTTATATGACACCCGTGCCTTTCAGAGGAAAAGAAAATCAACCTGCGTATGTAAAATTTGTTGCTCAAGAGATAGCGCAGCTTCGCGGGATAAGTTTTGATGAGGTGGCAGCGGCGACCGGCGCTAATGCTCAAAAATTGTTAAAAATTTAACAGCAAATACGTTTTTC
>CALUQO010000068.1 GCA_944322935.1 Candidatus Gastranaerophilales bacterium
TGCCCCGACATCCTTTGCTGAATCCATTTTTCACTTCTGCCCTGTTTTTGCCAGATATCTCTTGCCCTGTCCAGTGCGGTAGAAGGGTCTGCAAGCTCTTTCATCCTTTCATACCCCACACGGGCAAGCCACTGTTTAACCGGCTCTGCTTTTTTGCTCGGAACAGACTGTATAATACGCAAAAGAGTTTCGACATCAGCGCAGTCGGTTTCTCTTTTTTTGCCGTCGGGTGCCGTTAATTTCAACTGTACGATTTTTTCGTACAGTTGACCAAAACCCTCTTCATCAGAGAGTTTTATCTTTAAATCGCTCCAGTATCTTCTTGGATTTTTGCTTTCTGTTAGAATGCCGATTATATCAATAATCGAAAAATACCATTTTTCAGAATCCTCATCATAAGAAGCGGGGTTTGTTCAGCGCAAAACCGGGGCTTAAAAAATTCAGCACTCTGGATTACACCTATCTTGCCCAAATGACTGATGAACAGCACACGACAGCTTTGCGCCGCGGTCTTTATGCTCTGCGCAAGAGCGATAAAGAGATGTACGGCAATATCGGCGGGGCAGAGATACTCGAATTAAGCAAATTAACGGACAGACAGTGGGAAAATGTCAAAAAACGGAATCTTCTCGACATAAAAGTTGACCATTACATAAAAAATTTCTGGACATATGAATTTATAAATCAGGTAGTTGATATGTCCGACATAGATTGGTTTGATATTGAGTATTCAGGCCTTCTGGACACGGGTGTTGCAGCTTCGCAGTTATATAAGATGCTTGAAACCTCAAAAAGCGACGAAGCAAAAAACCTTGTACCGTCTTATCTTGCAAGAGTGAGGGCGCTTAGTAATATAGAAAAAGATGTTAAATACCATACGCAGAAAAAATTCACAGCAGAACACATTCTTTCGCTTGCCGGAGTTGATAACGACAAATGGCAGCTTTTAATGGAGATAACAAACAATTTAACCGACATAAAAATGTCTCCGTCAGACCTGAGTAACGTTATGAATTTTGATGACGATACGATTGATACTTTAAGAAAAAGAAACCTGCTGACAACTGCTAAAATAACCTTCGGATTAGAAGACCTTGCGCTGCTGTCTGATGAGGAGTGGGCAAACGTTCAAAAACGCAAGCTTGATGAAATGGAACAATTCTCATATCGGGATTGGGGTTATCTCGCTGCTTTGACTGATGAACAGTTTAAACTGGCTCAGGATAAAAAACTTTTTGAAGACCGTGCACCGCTAACCAAATCTGAACGACTTTACAGCGGCGAAGAAATAAGCCTGCTTGTAAATACTCTGGATGAAAAGGGCTGGGAAAATTTTGAAAAAAGAGGCCTTTACAATAACTTCTATGTATTTAGCGGGTTCTATTACGGAGCAGCAAACGGACGCACGGCAATCGCCCTTCCGCAGACAAGAATCCCCAAAGCCTCGGAATTGGAAGCAGACGGCGTAAATGTTAAAGAAATAACAACAAAAGACGAAAACGGAAACGAAATAAAAAACAAAGTTGTGTATCTTGAAAAGGGGCTTGATTTGTCCAAATACGGATTTGATAAAGGTGTAACGGCGGAAAACTTTAACGTAATCGTACACGGCTTTGACAATAACATTCAGCAGGCAATGCTTGAGGCGCTTGAAATGCCTGATTCCGATGCGCTTTTAAGCACCTCTTATATCTTTTACGATAAGGGCAACTACCATACCTTCAGACCGCAGGGCTTTATAAAAAATATTCCTTCTGACAACATAGGCGTTGCGTATTACAGGGATTTCGGCTCGGGATGCAGAAAAACTGAAGAAATGCTGATTAACGATTACCTGTCCGATAAAGGAAACATCTACAGAAAATATTTTTCCGAACTTTTGAAAAAAGAACTCAATCTAAACGATGAAGAATACCTTGATTTATACCAAAAAATCAAGGACAAACCGATTGAACAAATAGAAAAAGAAGCGCCGCATGCGGCTTATGCTATAAAAAATATTTTTGCCAAAATGGAAATCCATAAAAGAAAGTTTAAAAGAGATTACAATGAAATCCTTGTCGGTAAAGGCAAAACAACGGGAGTGTTCTTTGAAGGAGCAGACGAACAAGGAAACAAATATAAAGTTGAAAACATGCCGGAATTTTTAAGAAAATACGCTCGGGACAACGACCTGCCCATCATATATTTTGGGGAATAAAAATATTTCTTAGTTTGTTCGAGAAAAATTCGTGATAAGGCGCTGCCGAACAAAAGCAGCCAGTGGCTGGTTTTGAGAGATGTAAGCGACGTGAACGAATTTTTTGACAAAGCGAACAGTAGAGCGTAAGCGATACTTGTGAGCCTGTCAGGGAAACTTAACGAAGTTAAGTGTAGGCGAGTGACACATTGTTCACATAGTGAAGCCCCCATTTTTACAATTTTCACAAAATCAAAGCCTCTCATAAAAATAAAGCCTGGCATTTAGTCAGCTTTTATTCGGCAGAGTGGAAAAATAAGGCAAAGGTGAGCAGGTGCTGGCTGCGGTCAGCCGGCAGCAACTGCGACACTAGATTAGTTATAAAATTTGTATAAGTTGACTATATGAAATATCTGACTTTTGATAAAATATTATTAATAATATTTTGTGTATTATATTAATCGGGTAAATCAGTGAACCAGTATTATCAAAAAGATTTATATGCAATTTTGGGGGTAGAACCCGATGCCGGCGAGGCCCAAATTAAAGCTGCCTACCGCAAACAGGCACGCAAGTGGCATCCCGATGTTAACGACAACTCCGAGGAAAGTATTGTTCGTTTTAAAGAAATTACGGAAGCCTACGAGGTCTTAACAGATGAACAAAGAAGAAGCCAGTACGACATACTTAAAGGCTTCAACTTCAAATCCTCCTACTCTTCAACCTCGAAAACACAGGCAAAAAAAGCGTACTCACAGTCAGAATCCGCTCACACAAAAACCGACTTTAAACCCGAACCAAAAGCCAAAACAGAAGAAAAATATCACGACAAAAGTTCGTTTTCTCAAGTTTTTGAAAACATTCTTGACGGCCTGTTTACCAACGACTCACAAAAAAATAGCAAACCAAAAACAGAAAAGAAAAAGCTTAAACCCGAAAACGGCAGGGACATAAATTTAAACGTTACAATAAAAATTTCAGAGGCAATTGCAGGTACAAACAGAACAGTCAATGTTTTGCACAGCGAAAGATGCCCGAAATGCGAAGGCAGAAGGTTTGTCAACGGGGCAAAATGTCCTTTGTGTAAAGGAAGCGGCGAAGTTTCCATACACAAAAAACTCAATGTAAAAATCCCCGCGGGGGTAAAAAAAGGCGCCAAAATAAGGATTGCAAATGAGGGCAATAAAGGCTACAACGGCGGCAAAAGCGGGGATTTATACCTTTTTATCGATATTGAAGAATCAAGCTTTTTTAAATACGAAGGCAGCAACGTGCTGTGCGAAATTCCAATAACGCCTTTTGAAGCTGTTTTAGGAGCCAATATTGAAGTGCCGACGTTATACGGAAATGTTTCAATGAAAATTCCCCCCTATACTTCAACAGGTCAAAAATTCAGATTAACACAGCAGGGAACTTCTAACGGAAAAAACAATAAAAAAGGTGACCAGATTGTTACGGTAAAAATAGTCGTACCAAAAGAAATGACAGCAAAAGAGATTGAGTTATACGAACAGTTAAAATTAATTTCAAAACACAATGTCAGGGAGAATTTATTAAATGACTGATAAAACAAAAATTGCGGAAATTTTCGATTCGATACAGGGAGAAGGGCCTTATATCGGCTACAGACAACTTTTTATAAGATTTTGCGGATGCAATCTTTTGTGTGATTACTGCGATACGGAATTTGACAAAGGAGAGGAATACAGCGTCCAATCCCTGCTTGAACGCGTAAAAACTTTTGACCTTGATGCAATGCATTCCGTAAGTTTAACAGGCGGAGAGCCGCTTTTGCACTATCAATTTTTGAAAAAGTTTTTACCGGAACTAAAAAAATTGAAACTCAAAATTTATCTTGAAACAAACGGAACCCTAGCCGGTGCTTTAAAAAACATTGTTGATTATGTTGATATTGTATCTATGGATTTTAAACTTGACTCCAGCGCAAAAATAGGCGATGTTTATACCCAGCACGATGAGTTTCTTAACGTTGCGGTGCAAAACAACAAAGACACTTTCGCAAAACTTGTATTCGACGATTCAGTAGAAGATTTTGAATTGAACGAGTGCTTAAACCTTGCAAAAAAATATAATATACCCGTAATACTTCAACCTAAAATGGAAGGGAATAAAATAAATGTTTCGCACGAAAAAATTCTGGGAACATTTAACTGTTTTTCTAAAAACTATAACAACACAAGACTCATCGGTCAGGTACACAAGTTTTTTGATATAAGATGATTATTAATACGACTGTCCGAGATAAATTCATAAGCAAAAGCCTTATATAAGAACGTAGGGCGGACTTTAGTCTGCCGTTCCCCCCCTCACCCCTTGCGGGAGAGGCAGAATTTCAAGTTGAGCTGCTGCGAAACTTAGAAATTCGCTTGAGGGGTGATTTAAGCCGTAGGATAGATTTCAATCCGTCATTAACAACATCATCACATGCCTGCAAAAATCTCACTGTCATTCTGAAGCATCAGGCTTTTGATGCTCTCGCCAATCGTTTGTGTTCAGAATCTGAACAATGGCTGCATGTTTTCCGACTTCTACAAGACGTGACGTATGGAAGGAATCAACCCTCACCCGCCTGCGTAACTCACTGACGTTCGTACGCCTGCACCCCTCTCCCGTCGGAGAGGGAGTATTGCTCCATCCCGTTCTTTGTATCAAAGACCGTAGGGCGGACTTTAGTCTGCCACTACACGCAATTAAAGAAAGAAAAACGGACTAACATAATTCTTTATTATCCTATAAACACCCGTACCATCAGGTTTCGGGTGTTTTGTAACAAATTGTAAACATTTTGATATATATTG
>CALUQO010000069.1 GCA_944322935.1 Candidatus Gastranaerophilales bacterium
TTAACCAATCTGCACATTCGGATTAAAAAAGTTATACACAGCCTTTGCCGCACGGGTGTGGATTTTTTCTTTAAGCTGTTCATAACTTGCCTGAGAAATCTTTTTTACATCCTTAAATTCGCGCATAAGTATTTCTTTGTTTTCCTTAGACAGACCTTTTATTTCATCAAGCACGGATTCGGTTGCTTTCTTGCCTCTTAACTGCCTGTGGAAAGTTATGGCAAAACGGTGAGCCTCATCTCTTATTCTCTGGAAGAAATAAAGTGCGGGAGAATTTATAGGGAAAATTACCGGATTAGACTCATGCGGTTTGAAAACCTCTTCCAATCTTTTAGCCAGGGAAACAACATCGGGATGAAAATCGTGCGCATCAAATACCTCCATAACGGAAGAAAGCTGTCCTTTGCCGCCGTCTATTATTATTAAATCAGGCATAGGCAGAGTTTCCGTAAGTTTGCCGAAGTATCTTCGCTCAACCACCTCTTGCAAAGATTTAAAGTCGTCGGGTTTGGATTCCGTTGATTTAACCTTAAATTTTCTGTATCGAGATTTTTTAGGAAGTCCGTTTTCAAACGTAACCATTGACGCAACAGTGTTTGTCCCCTGAATATGCGAAATATCAAAGCATTCCACAACATAGGGAAATTTTGACAGTCTCAGTTTTTCTTGAATATAGCTTCCGACTTCGTTGTAATCTCTTTGAATTTCCGTAAGTTTTTGGAGTTTAACTTTTTCAAAATAAAATTTTGCGTTCTTTTGCGCCAGATTCAAAAGCTCGATGTTTCTTTTTGTTGGAGAATCGGTTATTTTTACTTTTTTTGACGCAACAGATTCCAGCCATTTTGTATAGAGTTCAATATCGTCTTTTTCAAGAACACGCGGAACAACGACCGTATTGGGAATATCAAATTCAGGTGTCATTGTGTAATATTCTTTTAAGAAAGTAGCGAGAACCTCGTTTTCACCGGAAAGGCTGTTTTCTCCTTCGGTTGCTTCCATGGTTTCCGTATTTGAAAATTGAAAATCTTTTTTGTCCGTAAGCCTGCCCTGACGTATTTGCAACAGCGATACGACAAAGAGATTTCCCTCGTTGTAAATTGCAATAATATCCTGATTAATATTTGTGTTTTCAAACACAACCTTCTGGTGTTCCATTGTTTTTTGAACATCCATCCAGCTGTCGCGATATCTGGCTGCTTTTTCAAAATCTTCTGTTGCCGCATATTTTTCCATCTCTTTTTTCAATGCGTCAACGAGTTCTTTCTGTTTACCTGTCAAAAACAGTTCAACATTTTTTAGGATTTTTTTATACTCCTCGGGGCTAATCAGCCTCTGACAGGGAGCCATGCAGCGCCCTATGTGGTAATACAAACACGGTCGGTCTTTAAACTTAGGGTTTTTGCACTGTTTTAAGGGAAACAACTTTTTTATCAAATCAAGGGTTGCATACATTGCTCTGGAATCCGTATAGGGACCGAAATATTTGCCCTTAATTTTGTTTTTGTTTGCTTTTCTGGCTACGATAATTCGCGGGTATTCCTCATCTGTAATAACAAAATACGGAAATTTTTTATCGTCTTTTAATAAAACATTGTATTTTGGCTTGTGTTTTTTAATAAGGTGAGATTCCAGAATAAGAGCCTCAACCTCGCTGTCTGTTACAATAAATTGTATTTTTTCAATCTGAGGCACCATTACCCTGAGTTTTGGTGAATCGTGGTGTTTGTTAAAATAGCTGTAGACTCTTTTTTTCAGGTTTTTAGCTTTGCCCACGTAAATAATTTCGCCGTTTTTATCAAAATACTGATAAGAACCGCTTAACTCAGGAATTATAGATAAAGTTTGCTTTACCTCTGCGGGCAGATTGGATTTTTGAATGCTCATAGTGTAATTTTAACATATATTTTATTAGAGGCGCTTCAATATCCGTATTGATTTATCCCAGTCTGTCTATTATCTTCTGGATTTTTTCTTTTTCTTCTAAAGGAATATCGAATCCCAGATACTCATTAAAGTACTCTTTAGCGTCCTCATTCTCACCGTGTGCCATAAACAGCATGCCGAGCCTTTTGTAACCGAGAGGGAATTTCTCGTTCACGGAAATACTTTTTAAAAGGTTTGAAACAGCTTTGTCAACTTCGTCATTAGCTTCATAAGCAAGTGCTGTCTGATAATAGATAAGCTCGTTATCTTCAATATACTTTAAAACCTCTTCAAAATTTGCAATTGCACTGTTATAATCCCCTAGTTCAAAATATACCATACCCAAATCCCAGTTTGCATCAAAGTTTTTAGGTGCAAGCTCAAGAACCGTATCCAGCACATCTATTGCATCATCATAGCGTTTGTCTTCTATATAAATACGTCCGAGATAATGCAGCAAAGCAACGTTATCAGGAATACGCGCGGTTGCCTCCTGCAAAAGTTCGATTGCATCCCACAGACGGTTTTCTTTGTAATAGATATCAGCAATATTTATGTATGTCTCAACAAGCTTGTCATCGAGGAAAAGTGCTTTTTTATAATATTCTTCGGCCTGTGCGTTTTGCCCCAGATTTGCATAGCAAAGACCGATGTTATTGTACAGGTGGGCATTTTTATTATCCGCCTCAAGCAGTGTATTAAATTTGTTCAATGCAGCTTCAAAATCTCTTTTTTGAAAGAGTTTCATTGCTTCATCAAGTTCGTTTTTAAATTGTTTTTCGTCCATAACCTTATCCTTGCTGATTGTGTCAGGGGCTGCTGACTACGTATAATTACAAGTTTAATTATAGATGAAACATTGTTAAAATACATTCAATTGTTTTTGGAGTTTTTGGGCATATTCGTCATCAGACGCTCTTAATGCAAGGGTGTGTGCTTTTTCAAGCAGAGATTGAGCTTTTTTTCTGTTGCCGAGTTTCAGCATAACAGAAGAAGCTTTTTCGTAATTTTTTGCCATTTTAACAGGAGAATCAGCCTGTTCATAAAAGCGGGCAGAGGATTTGTAATCCTGAAGGGCGTTAACATTTTCGTTTAATATACTCATAGAATCGCCGCTGCGTGACCAGATGGCGCCCATGGTTTTTGTATTGTTAGTTTCAAGGGCAATATTTTTAGCAATACCGTAGTACTTATAAGTTTGAGCAGTGTCATATCTTTCTGCATACATATCGGCTATATCAGAGAGCGCTCTTGTCTGGGCATTAAGATTTTCGGCTTCGCCTGCATAAGAAATAGCCGCAAAATAATGATCCATCGCCGGTTCAAAATAAACCACATCATTATAAATTTCTGCCATTGCATACAGCGCCTGAACTTTAAGATTGTTATCATTTGTGGCTCTGTGTGCCTGATTATAAAATCCGAGAGCCTTATCAAGGTTGTCTTGATTATCGTAAATTTTTCCTAACTCAAAGCAGGCCATGCCTTCGGCATTAGTATCGCCGATATATTGAGCCTGTGTTAAGGCTGTGTTAAAAGCTTCTATTGCCTTATCCGTCTGATTTATGGAAGCATATTTTTTTCCCTGTATAAAAGCTTTTCTAACCTGAGCGTCCTGAGGAATATAAACATTGTGAGCCTTGGCCTGAACAGCATCGGACTGTTGGGCTGTTTGCTCTGTTTCCTGTTCCTGCAGCGGTTGAGCTTCTTCTGTTTGAGGCTCTGTTTGAACTTCAGGTGCAGAGGTTTGCTGTACCTGTTGTGCCGCCAGATTTTGAGAAATAGGCTTCATATCGCCGGTTTCTTTATCCGGAAGTTTTACAAGAAAATCCTCATTAACAGTTGTAGGGTCTGATTTGTAATCCACCTGCTGCAAGAAAAGCGCATCTATCCAGTTTTCCACAACCTTTGATTTTTTGTTCAAAGTCTGGGAGATGAATTTGTCGAGCACATTTGAGGCATTTTTTAAATTAGACTGTATAAGTTTTTTGTCGGGCTCGTTTTTTAAAGACTGTGTTTCCGCAAGCGCAAGATACTGATCTACCTCCTGAACAATATTAGGAGGAGCACCTATTGCGTTTGTTGTACTTTTAAAATCGGTTATAATCTGGGCAATGTTGACTTTAGACTTAGAATAATCGATTGTTGATTTTTGACCGTTCGGGTATTCATGGCGGGGATAAGAGCTTCTTCCGTTAGGATCCGTAGCACCATAAGGATCGGTTCCCGAACGTCTGCTTTTATAAAGGTCAGACTGTGAGGAGCCGTCCTGTTCATTGCCGTCGACCTGTTTTTTTGTCTGCGGCGGCACATATGGTTTTATTTGTACCGGATAAATATTGTTATACAAATTTTAACACCCTTGTTAAGTTTGCCCTGTTTAGTTTATCGGAACAGGAGCATGATAAATTAAACTTTTGGTATAAATATCATACTTTTGGCGTAGTTTTTCATGCCCTGAACACAAACCGTACCTTTTTAGTTTTCTGTAACTCAAAGGTACTACTTCACATTAATGATTTTTATAAAAAAGTCATGGCAATGTCGGACAAATGTATGAGCATGAAAAAATTATTCATAACAATGAATGATTTTATATAGCCAAAGTATATGTAAAATAACACTATACTCCTTAAATAAAGACGACGATACGCATATCCCTAATCTAATAGCTATGAACCAAAAGTGCAAAACACAATTCATAGCTTTTTTTTATATAAATAATTTGTTCGAGAAAAATTCGTGATAAAGCTCTGCCGAACAAAAGCAGCCAGTGGCCGGTTTTGTGAGAGGTAAGCG
>CALUQO010000070.1 GCA_944322935.1 Candidatus Gastranaerophilales bacterium
CCATACTCTACGAGCATCCTGATTCGTACGGCTCGTACCTCGCCTACGACTCAAGCAAGAAAAGAAAAACCGGCGCTGTACAAAAGAGATTTTAAAACTCAGAAACAAAAATTTCCGTCCACTCTCAAAATACCAAATTCGGTACGGAAAATTTTCATTCCTTCGTTTAAAAATCTCTAATCAAATTCCATCAGGGCTCCGCCCCGAACCCCCTACGGCTCACTTTGTGAGCCGTTGTAATCAGAGTTTTTCGGTCAGTTGAAAAAATCATCCCAAAACCGACCTTTGTAAGGACTCCACAAGCACGATTGAGTATCGTGCGCAGTGGAGACTCTGCCGAACAAAACAATTGAGTATTGTTTTGTGAGAGGTAATAAGCCAGATACGCAGTATCTGCGTGCCGTATAACAATTAAGAAACGAGTCTTGGAATACGAACGCTCCGGCGGAGTAACGTCCGCCTTCGCATGGGGCAAAGCCCCGTTCGATTCCGCCAAACAACTACAAGCGAGGTTTGTTTGAGGGCTATGTAATTATAACAATCACTTTAATTTATCTAAGGAAAGCAATTTATATAGCCCGAGTTGCCGAGCACAGGTTTGTGTTACTTTCTGTATGAACGGAACAACTGGTCGGGAGTTTGCCTTCTTTTTCGGCTGAGCTGTGGCGAAGCCTGAAAAATGGCTTCACGATAACACAAAGATATTTCAAATACAGCAACGGTTTTTTAATAGTGAACTTGGGGGCACAATTACTATACGGCACGCAAAAGCTGCGCTTTTGACTTAGCCTGCCTCTATTCAAAATGATACTCAATCATTTTGAACAGAGTTCTTTTCAAAGAATGGGGTGCAAATAATGCATAAATCCTTGGTTTTATTTTTTTAGTGTCGTAGGGCAGACTTCAGTCTGCCATTAACATTCTTGATACAGTCAAAAATCCTACTGTCATTCTGAAGCATCAGGCATTTGAGACACACACCAAACGTTTGTGTTCAGAATCTGAACAACGTTCTTCGTTGTCTTTCGTTATTGGTAAGATCCTGAGCTCGCTTCGCTCCTCAGGATGACAGCTCATTTTATTGTCGTTTTGACAAGATATCTTGTTGGGCAGGTATGAAGTGTACCCAACCGACGTTCCCCTCACCCGAATTTCTAAGTTTCGCAGCAGTTCAACTTGAAATTCTGCCCTCTCCCGCAAGGGGCGAGGGGTTGAACTGAACTGTTCACCAAAAAACGTAATCAACAAGAGCAGTAGGTCAGGCATTGCCTGACCGCTACTCTAGATTAGTGCAACCTGCCCTTATAGTGCAGTAAAACAGAAATCTTTTTAATCGTGTTTAATATTTTTTGCTTTAGTGTATTTTTTACAAGTACGTTTTGGGCGGTCTGCTGTGTTTTAAATTTTGCAATGCTGCCGTATAGCTTGCCGATTGAATTTTGTGCCGATTTTGCAATACTGTCGGAAATCTTTTCACCGGAGGCATCTTTTGACAAAATTACACAATCAAAACCGTAAAATATCTTTCCGTCAACTTTTTTAGCGGACGAAGTAAGATACACATTATCAGAAGGCAAATAACCAGAATTTTTGCTTACATGTGTGCGTATGCTGTCGACTTCTGATGTTTTTGCCAGTTCATTAAGAAAACTTTCGTTATTAATTTTTTTTCTGAGATGTTCAGTGGCCTGCCAGACAGGCAATTCTTTTTTGCTCTTTATTCTCATAAACAACCTTGCCCTTTCTGTAATATTAACAGGAAATAATATGAAATTTAAATATTCACCTGTCAAAATATGCCTTAAAGGTATTTATAAGTATGTAATATAAGTATTTGCTATTTTAAAAAAATAATAAATAATATAAATATGAAACGAAATACTGAAAAAATACTCCAAAACCTTAAAGATGCCAACTGCAGTACTGCTTTAATCAGCAAATATTTTGATTTGGAAAAATCAGGCAATACATATGAGCAGCTTAAGCTGCTGGCTTCGCATAAATCAGATCTGTTAAACAGCCTTCACAAATGCCAAAAACAGATTGATTGTCTGGATTTTCTAATATTCAGCATTGAACAACAGGCAAAAGCACGCTGAAACATTAATTATAAGGAGATAACAACAATGGAAATATTAAAAGTAACAACTCCGCGCGGACTTGAACTGAAAGGCGCAATATTCGGCGACGAAACTAACGACACAGCACTTATTATGCTGACAGGCATTTGCTCAAATGTGTTTCAAAACGAACTTTTGTACACAACGGGCAAATTATTGAGCGAAAACGGAATCACCTGTATCATTGCGCACGCACATGATTCTTTTTCCTGTTTGGCATACAGTGATTTTTCAACAGGAAAACAAAGACATGCCGGCACTTTTAACGATGATTTCAACATGGTTTACGAGGATGTTGAAAGCTATGTTAAATACGCAAAAGAAAAAATGGGCTTTAAAAACATAATCCTTGCCGGACATTCGCTCGGGTCGAACAAAATTATACACTATCTTGGCAACACACCTGATAATTTTGTGGACTATTTTATTGTTTCTTCACCCGTCGACATAATGCACTGGTGGAACGTTATGCCAAATATCGCCACCTGTTTTGAAACGGCCAAGAGCTGGGTTGAAGAAGGCAGAGGCGATGACATTTTGCCGTTTTTATTCGGCGGATTTTCACCGATGACTGCTAATACGGTTTTATGTTTTTATAACGCAGAAAACCTTAAAAACTGCCCCGTATTAAGCGGGGAAGGTGAGACAGATTCACTGTATAACATAAAACCTAACGGCTCCTTTATTATCGGCTCAAGAGATTCCGTAACAGGCGACAGCCCGAAAGGGTTTATGGAAACCCTAAACTCGTGGACAAAAGACCCAAAACACAATCAGGTAATAGAGGTAGAAAATGCCTCGCACATTTTCTATGGAAAGCACAATGAATACGCCAAAACAATACTTGACTGTGTTCAAAATCACTTTTGTCTTGCTGAAGCAGTATAAAAAGGAGGATTATTATATGCAGCCTACTCCGATTACAAAAGAACTAAAAACAAAAAAAATAGAAAATCAAACCTTTGACGAAGAAAGAGCCCTGTATAACATAAAAGATACAGAGGTTATAAACTGCACATTTGCCGGCGAAGCCGACGGTGAATCAGTTCTTAAAGAAGGAAGAAACTACAAAGTCAAAAACTGCTCTTTTTCATTGCGCTATCCTATGTGGCACGCACAAAAATTCAGCCTCATAAATTCATCAATGGATGACAAAACAAGGGCACCTCTGTGGTACTGCAAAGACGGCGAAATAAACGGCTGCAAAATAGACGGTGTAAAATGTCTTAGAGAATGCAAAAACATACTGGTAAAAGGCAGCAATATCTTTTCTCCCGAATTCGGCTGGAAATGCAGCGATATAACAATTGAGAATTCGACAATTGATTCAATGTATTTTTTGTTTGAAACAAATAACGTTGAAATAAGAAACCTGACAATGACCGGCAAGTATTCGTTTCAGTATATGAACAATCTTCTTATAACGGATTCTAACCTCGATACAAAAGATGCCTTCTGGCACAGCAAAAACGTTCTTGTAGAAAATTCCGTTGTAAAAGGTGAATATCTGGGCTGGTTTTCCGAAAACCTGACATTGAAAAATTGCAGAATTATCGGTACACAGCCTTTGTGCTACTGCAAAAATTTAAAACTTGTAAACTGCACTATGGAAAATACGGATTTGTCCTTTGAATATTCTGATGTAGATGCTGATATCACAGGGCACATAGATTCCGTTAAAAATCCTAAATCAGGCACTATCGTTGCGGACAGCGTAGGCGAAATAATTGAAGAAGACGCTATAATGCCCTGCAGCGGAAAAGTAATTATCAGACAATCCGAAGCAGCAGACGGAACAAACGGCTAAATAAACACAAAATAAATCGGCAGCGGGAAATATCCGGCTGCCGGTTTTTACTTTCTTTTATATTACACATTTTTGTTGAAAAATTCCGTCAATTTGTCAACCACCTGCGGAACAAATTCCGGTTTATCGTACAAATCAACGTGAGTTGCACCTTCAATTACATACAATTCTTTCGGTTCTTTTGCTCTTTTGTATGCATCTTCGCTGAAATAAATTGTATCTGCTTTGCTTCCTACGATTAACAAAATCGGTCTGGGGGATACCGTATCAAGATATTGGAACGCATCAAAAGCAGCAAGCCTGTCTAAACTTTGCAAGGCCATCTTGTTAACCGATGTCGGATAAGCGCATCTCGGTGTTCTTTAATAATCTGAAGCTTTTACTCATTAAAAAAGAAACTCTTTTTTCTATTTTAGGAGTTCCTTTGAAGATTGCCCTGAGCCAGACTTGTCTACGGTTGTAAATGAGGCCGAGCCGAATTGTACAACCGTGGATGCCGGCAATTTTCGTAAGAAAATTGAACGGTAAACCGCAGTTCTAGCACGCAGTGCGTAGAAATGCGTAGTGAAAGGCTGTTTTAGCTCGTTAAAAAAGGAACCCCCATTTTTCTATTTTAGGAGTTCCTTTGAAG
>CALUQO010000071.1 GCA_944322935.1 Candidatus Gastranaerophilales bacterium
GAGAAAGAAACGAACCAAAGAAAGAGAAAAGAACGCTAATCAAAAAACACTGTAAATTTTTAGAATAAATTTTGCATACACTGTCTTGGATTTGCTTATCGCTCGGTACTGCCGTTCGCAGCGCTTTGCTTTTGCTCACTTCGTACCTCGCTTTCCGGATTTCATCCGTCCGCAAATCCGCTCCACTGCGTTACGGTCTGTCAAAATTCACTCTAAAAACTAACAGTGTTTAGTTGTATTCCTGCGGCAAAGCCGCTTTCTTGAATTTGCTTTGTGCTAAATTTTTCCGTTCGCTGCGCTGCGCCTTAGCTCACTTTATATCTCTTTTACACCGCTTACGCGGTACATTAAAAAGCAATAGTAACTGATATTTGTATCTCGGTTGTACATAATAAACATTATCAATATAAAAAAAGACCCCTAAAAATTTAAGGGCCTTTTTTATTGATTTTAATAAATCTATGAACAACCTGAATATCCGCAATTCAAACAGATAAAGCAGCCTTCCCCGTAACCGAGAACCGCACCGCATTCGGGGCATTTATGTTCTTCACCTACGTGCTGAGCTTCAGGCAGTTCAACTTTTGCCTCAATCTTAGTTTCTGCTTTAGGTGCTTCAACTGCTTTTATCTCAGGCATTTTTTTATCATCTTTTTTTTCAAGATTCATAGGTTGGAACTGTCTTGAATTGTTACGATAAACAGTAATACCTTTCAGATTGTTTTCATAAGCTAACATATAAGAATCTGCAACATCTTGTTTTGTGGCACTTTCTTCAAAGTTAACCGTTTTAGAAACAGCATTGTCTGTGTGAAGCTGGAATGCAGCCTGCATTTTAACATGCCAGTAAGGTGATACGTCGTGCGCACAAACAAATATCTTCTTGGCCTCTGCCGGTACTTCATCACAATGAGCCAGCGTACCGTCGATTGAAATCTTCTTCATCAATTCTTCAGAGTAGAAGCAGTGTTCTTTTGCATACTCTTCAAATATCGGATTAACTTCAACAAGTTTTGTGCCGTCCATTACATCTCTTATGAATACAAGACCGAACAACGGCTCAACTCCGCCTGAAGCTCCTGCAATCATAGAGATTGTACCTGTCGGAGCAATACAAGTTGTAGTAGCGTTTCTGATGCCGTGTTTTGCAATTTGTGCGTCTAAATCTGCCCACATTTCATCAGTAATGATACCTGCTGATTTGCCCTGATATTTGTAAGTTAAGAACGGTTTGCCGTCTCTGAAGATGCCGTCATAAACGCTGCCTTCAAAGTTACCGAATCTGCCTCTTTCTTTAGAAAGCTCGATTGACTTAACCTTTGACTGGTAATCAATGAATTCCATAACTTGAGAAGCGAGTTTTGTACCTTCTTCAGAGTTGTAAGCAATACCCATTTTCATAAGCATATCAGCCCAACCCATTACGCCTAAGCCGATTTTACGGTTGTTTTGAACCATTTCGGAAATCTGCGGCAAAGGATAGTTGTTGATAGCAATTACGTTATCTAAGAAGTGAATAGCCGTTCTTGTTGTTTGCGCCAGTTTATCCCAATCAACGCTGTAATTGCCCTTTTCGCCTTTAAGCATAAGACCGAGGTTTATTGAACCGAGGTTGCAAGCTTCATACGGCAATAGAGGAACTTCTCCGCAAGGGTTAGTAGATTCAATTTCACCTATTAACGGAGTCGGGTTGTCATAGTTCATCTTGTCGATAAAGATAATACCGGGTTCACCGTTTTTCCAGGCACCTTCTACAATCAGGTCAAATACAGCTTTAGCGTTCAATTTGCCGACGGGCTGTTTTGTTCTCGGATGAATAAGTTCATAATCCGTACCGGCTTTTAAAGCTTCCATAAACTTATCCGTAATAGCAACGGAAATATTGAAGTTGTTCAGCTTAAAGTTATCGGATTTACAATTAATAAAGTCCAAAATATCAGGGTGGTCGATTCTTAAAATACCCATGTTAGCACCGCGTCTGGTACCGCCTTGTTTAACGGCTTCCGTCGCAGCGTTAAATACTTCCATAAAGCTTACCGGACCTGAAGAAACACCCATGGTAGAGCGTACAACATCGTTTTTGGGTCTTAATCTTGAAAAAGAAAAACCTGTTCCTCCGCCTGATTTGTGTATAAGCGCCGTGTTTTTAACAGTTTCAAATATGCCTTCGAGTGAATCTTCAACAGGCAAAACAAAACAAGCCGCCAATTGGCCGAGTTCTCTTCCCGCATTCATTAACGTAGGCGAGTTAGGCATAAAGTATCTTTTGGTTATAAAATCATAGAATTCTTTTGTTGTACTTAAAATTTCCTGTTCTGATGCGCCGAACTGTTTGTCAGCAGCAGCAAGGGTGGATGCTACTCTCAAAAACAGGTCTTCGGGTTTTTCTGTCGGATTTCCCTGTGCATCTCTTTTTAAGTATCTCTTTTCCAAAACTTTGATGGCATTTTTGGATAAATTAAGTTTTTCTTGCGTACAGTCGCTTACTTGGCTCACGTCTATATCTCCCCAAATTAACTATTAAATAATATACTTACAATTATTGTATTACAAACAGCCCATGACGTGGGCATTTTTGTTCAATAAAATGTAGCAAAATTTACAATTCACAAGCATTGACATTTTTGTAAAATTAATCATGTTTAACAACGGCAATAGTCATGCATTATAAAACCCGCTTAACATCATTATAAAAATTAACAATGAATAATGTTAACATTAATGTAAAAGCGAATTTTTTGATTATTGGTTTTTTGTTTTTGTAA
>CALUQO010000072.1 GCA_944322935.1 Candidatus Gastranaerophilales bacterium
AATTAATATGACTAAAATGAGGTATTACCTCTACTTTAAAAGATAATGCAACCCGATTTTTTTAAAAGCCGCTTAATATAAATTAAGCGGCTTTATGATTTTGTTATATTTTATTTTTTATGTTTTGCCGGTTCGGCGCTTCTGCTTATCATAAACACAACAATTTCCCCGGGCATTAAATCAGCTTTTACTTTGTTTTTTTCCACAGAGGGTGTTGAGGTAAATGCAATCGGAACAATTATGTCATTGGCCTTAAAATCTTTTATATGCACGGTTGCAGCCTGGCTGTATGACAAATCTTTGTTGAGAATAACAAGTATAGAAGAGTAATTACGTGTAACAATGTAGGAGAATACATTTTTGTTGTTTGTATTCAGGAATGTGTATTCTCCGTTGTTAATAATGTCAGCTGCCTTTTCTTTAAACTGATTGGCAACAACAAAATCGTAAATCAGCTTGCTGTTTGCCGCACCCGGCTTTCTTGATAAATTAAATATATCAAACTTGCCCTTGTGGACAAAATATACATTGTCATCGGTATATGATTCCTGAGCTTTTTTATTGCCGTACTTGTAGTTGTACGCATCACCGGTTTGGAATCCGTCAACAAAATAAGAGTTAACCGGCAAAGTGGCCTGCAGCCAGATAATTTCTTGAGCAAACGGGATTCCGCCCGTCACAATAGGAGAAACTTCATCATGTGTGGCAAAGCTTCCTATTACTGCTTTTGGAGTCTTGTGGCTTTTGTAGCTTGCCTGTGTATCTTTTAACAGACAAAGATTTTTGGCGAATTCGTCTTGAGTTTTCCAGTTTTTGAAATTGAAAAAGCTTCCGTACCAGCCGTCAAAGCCAATGTCCAAAAGTTCATGGTACGGGGTGAACGGTGCATTTTTTGCCAGCGGTTCGTTCCAAACCTCAGACGCTTCTGCGAGAAACAGAAATTCCGGATCTTTGGATTTTGCGTATGCAATTAAATTTTTCCAGAATGCAGCCGGCTTAGATGTTGCAACATCCGCTCTTATTCCGTCAGCACCCAGTTTTTGAACCATATCAATATAAGCTTTGTATTCATTATATAAGTCGTCGTTTATGCTTCCGTCGTCGTTAGCAGATTTAAAAACTCTTACATCCGTCCAATCAAACGGAGTAATAGGGTTTCCGTCCGCACCTTTCATAAACAATTCGGGTTTGGCAAGGTATAAATCATAAGAGCCGCAAGACGGCAGGTCGACAATTACCCTGATATCCCTTTTGTGGCATTCGTTTATAAAATTTTTAGCCTCTTGCTCAACGGTAAGTTCGTTTGACGGATCATCCAGCATAGGGTCAATTTTTGTAAAATCAGAAATTGCATACAAAGAACCGGCAGTACCGAGAGCCTTAACTTTTCCGGTCGGAGTAAAGGGCAGTATATGTATTGTATTTATACCGAAAGTTTTCAGTTCATCCAGTCTGGTTACGGCATTAACAAAATTACCCTGAATATCGCCTTTGTCAGGTTGTATAATATCATCACCGTTTTTGTCCAGAGCATTAAAAGAGCGGATATTTATCGCCAGTATTATTGCACGGTTGCTTACAAATTTAGATTTTAAATCATTAAACCATACATTATTGCTGTCAGCGGCAAATGACGGCTGTGCAGCTATAAGTCCCGTTCCGAGCAATAATAAGGCCAACAGTTTAGATAATTTTTTCATATTGTAAACCCCACAATCTGTTTAATTTAAGGCGCACTTTGCTATAGACGATTTTTACAGTTTAAGTGCTTATTAGTTAGTTTGTTACTCAAAAATTTTTTATATACGGATTATACAAAACTCATAATATGATTGCAACTCGACAACAGATGAGTTATACTTAGAAAGTATCATTATTTATGGAGGCAATACATGCGCATTCATGTAAACGGAAAAAACATTGAAATTACAGAAGCAATTAAAGCTTATGCAAAAGAAAAAATCGGTAAAGTTGCCGCTCATTACGACCAGATTGAGGCAATAGACATTATGCTTACTGTAATTAAAAACCCGAGCGTTGCGGAAAACCATACTGCAGAAGTCACCTGCAAACTCACAACAGGTTCCGTACACGTAGCGGAAACTGCAGAATCTATGTATGCAAGTATCGACCTTGTTGCCGACAAACTCGCAAGACAGGTTAAAAAGTTTAAAGACAAAAACCTTGGAAAATCAAAACTGGATTCTATCAGAACAGGTGCTGTTATCGAAGAAGAAATAGCTGAAACTGTAGAAGAATAAGATAAATACTTTTTGAAAACAAAAAACCCCGTTCATATAAATTGAACGGGGTTTTTGCATGAAGGTTCTTACAAAGGTCGGATTTGCCTTCTTTTTCGGCTGAGCTTGAGCGAAGCCTGAAAAATGGCTTCACGAAAAAGCATCAAGTTTCCAAAATAAAAAGATATCTGTAAATAGTTAACGAACCCGGAAAGTTAACACAAGCGCCACAGATGCGCAAAAATCCCGCTGTCATTCTGAAGCATCAGGCTTTTAGGTCTTTATTAATCGTTTGTGTTCAGAATCTTATCGATGGTGGAATTGCCATCCATTCTTTGGTAAGAATGGGTGGCAAATAATGCATCAATCCTTGGTTTTATTTTCTTTAGATACTTTTCTTTCTTTGTATTGCAAGGACTCCGTTTTGAGTTGACTAAATGTCAAGTCAAAACGGAGGTAAGCTAAGTCAGAAGCAAAGCTTCTGC
>CALUQO010000073.1 GCA_944322935.1 Candidatus Gastranaerophilales bacterium
CATAATGAAGTCGTGAAGCCATTTTGCACGTTTCGCAACGGCTCAACGGCAAAAGAAGGCAACCCCCTACGGCTCACGATGTGAGCCGTTATTGTGTATTATCACACTCGGAAATAAAAATTAAATAACAACACTTACCGCGTAAGCGGTGTGAGCGGCTCTGCCGCAGGTTCTGATTACAGACTCTTGGTATTTACGCACAAAATTTTCGTTAAGCAAGGACTCCGTTCAAAAGTTGACTAAATGTCAAGTTTTGAATGGAGGTATGCAAAGTCAGAAGCGAAGCTTCTGTGAGCAGTAAAATAATTAAATTTTGAAGATAAATACTTTAGAGTCTGTTTTGATTGCGTATTTTTCTTTCTTTGCTTGAGTCGTAGGCAAGCCGAAGGCGAGCCTTACGAATCAGGATGCCCTTGGGTATGGTTCGTTTTTAATTTTTATACTGCACGCAGATACTTCGTATCTGACTTAGCCTGCCTCTATTCAAAATGATACTTAATCATTTTGAACAGAGTTCTTGCCAAAAAAGAAAGAAAATGAACATAAGAAAATAAAGCGTATAATAATACATACTTTAGGGCATAAAAAATTTTACATAAACAATTAAAACCGGATTCCCCCATTGTTCAGAATCTTAACAACGGTGTGCAAAGAATGCATAAATCGTATTTTTTATCTAACATTTTTATAAATTAATTAATGCACCCTGCTCATCAATTACGTTTTTTGGGGGACACTTCACATACTTAACATATACAGATTAAAATATTTAATTGCCGCAGCAGCTTATAGATTTATTTTTCCGTTATGTTAAACTGATTGTGGAAAATATTCCTTTTTATTTTATTTAACAAGCAAAAGGAGAACACAATCAATGGAAAACAATAAACAGAGATGTGAAAACTGTATAAATTTCAGAAAAGTTGTAATGATAGGCTGCGGTTTTGTCGGCTCGGCGAGCGCATTCAGCCTTATGGAATCCGGTCTGTTTACGGAAATGGTTATGATAGATGCAAACCGAGAAAGAGCGGAAGGCGAAGCGCTTGACATAAATCACGGTGTGCCTTTTGCAAGACCTATGAAAATCTATGCAGGTGATTATGATGATATCGAGGGTGCTTCTTTGATAATTATCACGGCAGGTGCAAACCAGCAGCCGGGAGAAACACGGCTTGACCTTGTTAAAAAGAATATTGAAATTTTTAAAAAAATTATTCCCGAAATATCAAAGCGGAATTTTAACGGCATTTTGCTTATTGTGTCAAACCCCGTTGATATTTTGACTTATGCGGCGTTAAAGTTAAGCGGACTGCCCAAAAACAGAGTAATAGGCTCGGGCACAGTTCTTGATACTGCAAGGTTAAAATACGAAATCGGTAAACATCTTGATGTGGACAGCAGAAGTGTTCAGGCGTTTATTATAGGTGAACACGGCGACAGTGAAATTGCGGCCTGGAGCTGTGCCAATGTTGCAGGTATTGCACTAAACGATTTTTGCGAAATGCGCGGACACTACGACCACGACAGTGCAAATACAAGAATAGCAAATGATGTTAAAAACAGTGCTTACGAAATTATTTCCAAGAAAAAAGCAACGTATTACGGCATAGCAATGTCTGTAAAACGTATTTGCGAGGCTATTGTGCGTGATGAAAAGTCTGTTTTGCCTATATCATCTTTAATGTGCGGAGAGTACGGGCTTAATGATGTTGTGTTGAGTATGCCCTCTGTTGTGGGTAAAAACGGGCTTGAGGCGCATGTGCCGATTTCTTTAAATCAAGAGGAGATTGAAAAATTGCACAATTCCGCTAACACGCTGAAAGAAATATTGAAACAAAACGGACTATAATTTTTGAGAGAATCTAAAGCCGGCGTGTATTAATAATTATGCGCCGGCTTTTTTATGTTTTGATTTTTGATTAATTGTACTTCCTGTGTTTAGCCGATTACTAAAATTAAAAAAATATGTATAATGTGCGGTATATAAAAATCTTTGAATTTTTTAACCCCAATTTGTGTATGTTGGATAAAGAACTTTATAAAGCCACTTTCTGGGAAATGATTATGATATTTAATTTAATAAACACCCTGAAAATAGATCAAAAAATAGGGCTGTAGTTTTTATATTCTCACAACCAGCATAACGGAATCTTTTTTACCCGTTACATAGTGTTTTTCGTTTGCTTTAAAAAAGAATACGTCGCCCTCTTTTAATTTAAAATCAGCGGGTTCCGCATCGTTTAGATTTTTTATTGAAAATTCCACCTCGCCCTCAACAATATAAACAAAAGCGTCAACAGGAGAAATATGTTCCGCCATAAGCTGGGCTTTTTTTATTGCGGCAAGCAGCGCCAGTTTATCGTCATCTTTTAACAGTACACGGGTGTTTATCTGATTATCTTTAAAATCAATCATCTTTTTGAGTTTTTTTGCGGTATGCATATTGTTACCCTTCTTGTTTATCCTGCACTACTGTCCATGATAATTTTAGATGTTTAAAATATTGACTTAATATCTATACATTCCTCCACAATTGATGCGTGCGCCTCTCGCCCCTTGCGGAACTGTAGACTAAAGTCTGCTCTACGCACTAAAAAATGTAAAATACGTTTTATTTTTTATGTTTTTATATGTTCATTTCTTTTCTTTTGTGTTGCGCAGGCAAAAGAAAAGAAATGAACCAAAGAAAAGAAAA
>CALUQO010000074.1 GCA_944322935.1 Candidatus Gastranaerophilales bacterium
TGCTTGGGGAAGGCTGGGGTGTGGAGCGGCAAAACCAATGAGGGAAGGCCGGTTTGGCATACCTGCCCAAAGCAAAATCCTGCTGTCATTCTGAAGCACCAGGCACTTGAGGTATACACCAATCGTTTGTGTTCAGAATCTGAACAATGAGGGAATCTGGTTTAAATGTTTATGTAAAATCTTTTATGCGCTAAAATGTGTGTATTTATTATACGGTTTATTTTATATGTTCATTTCTTTCTCTTTTTTGCGACCAAAAGAGAAAGAAATGAACCAAAGAAAGAGAAAATAACGCTGTATAAAAGAGATTTTAAAACTCAGAAACGAAAATTTCCGTCCACTCCCAAAATGTCAAAATCGGTACGGTAAATTTTCATTCCTTCGTTAAAAATCTCTAACTGTATTCCATCAGGGCTACGCCCCAGTTCACTATTAAAAGAACAAGCGTATTTGCAATATCATAATGAAGTCGTGAAGCCATTTTGCACGTTTCGCAACGGCTCAACGGCAAAAGAAGGCAACCCCCTACGGCTCACTTTGTGAGCCGTTATTGTTATTGCCGCATTTGAAAATGGAAATAAATAACAATCATCACCGCTTACGCGGTAAAGAATGTTACCCCCCTCCCAAACTTGGAGAGGGCTGGGGTGGGGGGCAGTGGGGAAAAGCTATTGTGCAAACTTTTATCTGCCACTTAATCTATCCTCAAATCCCGTCACAAAACTTAACATTCACCATAAAACCCCATTTAAAACCCCAAAAATTTAAAAACCAATAAATCATCCTAAAACGCTTATAAAATCATCTTTTTGAACGATTTTATAAATTCATTTTTGTAACAATTTTGTAATAAATTCCTAAAAAACTGTTATAAAATCAAAAAAATGGGAATTAAGAATATAGAAGTATTTTAAATTTAGTAAGGTAATTAAGATGAGTGATACTGTAAATATTAATAACAAAAAATCCCTAAAACCCTTGTCTCCCAATGGTTTAAGCCAAGTCGGGGGGGGGGGCTCTGAACCGCCTTTAACCCATAACAAAGTCGATTGTGCATATCTGCCCAACGAAATAAACTCGTGTGCAAACGAGGTCAATGAAGTTTGTGAGAATGATAAGCTGTCTTTAGCAAAATCATCCCCTCACCCTAACCCTCTCCCCCGGAGAGGGGAAAAATGTCATCCTGGCGGATTTCTGGACGGGCGCCGTGTGAACGAAAGTGAACCCAGCCCGAGGAGCGAGCAGATTGAGCATACTAAGACAGAATGTCTTTATGCGAAACTCTGTGAGCGTGAAGGAAATCCAAGACAACTTGTTTCAGGATCTTACAAGCCTAGTGATTCCACACCCGACTGGTCAGATTCTGAACACACTCAATCATCGCAAGACCGCAACTACGGGCGCTTCAGAATGACAAATAATCCCTCCTCTCCGCCCCAAGCAGGGGTGAGAACCTAATATCTAATCAACCTTTACTCCTTCCCCCCAATTTTTTAATTATGGAAGGCAGGGATGAGGAGCAATAAAAGCAGCAACTCGGATACAGCAAAAAATGAAACAAAGGATAAACAAATATGAATAAATATTGTAAACCAGCCGCAATAATCCCCCTGGCACTATCATTTTTCATAGCAGCACCTGCATTGGCCGACACACCTCCCGTGCCGACTTTAGACAATCTTAATAATCAGGGCGCAACTATCCCTGATACCGACCCTGCACAAACTTATCCTGAATCGGCATATACCCTTACGGAAATAGAAAACGCCGACCCTGACAACCTGCCGGAAAACGCAATCACTATTTACGATAAAACAGAAGTAACAAAATACTACGACCCTACAACTGGCGCAGAAGTAGCAGAGGCTGACAGAGTCGAGGGCGTTACCTACAAAGAGGTAACAACCGTACAAACCACCCCTAAATATTACACGGTATCGTTAAAACAAACCGCCTACGGCAACCAAGCAGCTACCGGCGAAACAAAAAGCTTTAGCGTTACTACCCCGAATGCAGATAAAACGGGCAATGCTTTTAAATACGATGTAACCTATAAGGTAGATACGAACAGACTCGCAGACGGCAGAATCACTGCCGACCAGAGCGGAAACCCGATAGATAAAGATTTTGTAGAAATTAAAAACGAGGTCACCGGCGACTACGCATACGGCGGGGCAATATACAATAATAATACAACCATAGGCAATATAACCGGAGATTTTGTGGGTAATGTTGTATCCTCTGATGATAGCACTGCCTACGGCGGCGGGGTTTATAACTCCGGCTCAAATGCTGTGATTGGAGATATTACCGGTGATTTTATATCTAACAGCGCACAGTCAACAACCTCGGCTACATACGGCGGTGCGATTTATAATGATGATGGAACAATCGGCAATATAACTGGCGATTTTATTGGTAATTATGCTGAATCCGGTTCTGCGGCCAGAGGCGGGGCTATATATGCTGGTGATAAAATTGGTAACGTTACAGGAAATTTTATTGGTAATTACGCATCTTCTACAACTAGTTCGGCATATGGCGGAGCTATTTATAATTATAATGGTATGGGAAACATAACCGGCGATTTTATTGGAAATTATGCACAAGGTGTTGAAGGAAGTGCAAACGGGGGTGCAATATATAGCACTGATGATATTTCAAATATAGCTGGTGATTTTATAGGTAACCATGTATATTCTGATGATAATGCCGTATATGGTGGAGCGATATATCAATCTTCCGGCAAAATAGATAGCATATCTGGTGATTTTATAGGTAACTACGGTATTTCTGATAATTACGGTACTTATGGTGGTGCTATATATAACAGAAATGATATTGGCAATATAACTGGTGATTTTGTTGGTAATTATGTAACATCAATTGAGTCTGGTGCCTCGGGAGGTGCAATTAACAATAATGGCGATCCGGATTATTCCCCTTCAGCAGAGATAGGAGATATAACAGGTGATTTTATAGGCAATCATGCGTCTTCAACAGAAAGCGATGCCTATGGTGGTGCTATTTATAATAATTATTCCTCAATAGGAAATATAAATGGTAATTTTGTATTCAACTATGCTTCTTCAGTAAATGACAATGCTTATGGCGGAGCTATTTATAACAATGGAGCATACTCAACAATAGAAAATATAACAGGTGATTTTGTTGGTAACTATGTTACTACAGTTGGTGGTCAAGCAAGTGGAGGTGCAATCTATTTAAATAATAGTAGTGATCACCCTACTACAATAGGTTCTATTGATGGTAACTATATTAATAACTATGCTGTTTCTCAGGAAAAAGATGCAAAAGGCGGTGCAATTTATAATGACCAGATGATAGATGGTGGCATAAGCGGAAACTTTATCGGTAATTATGTAAAATCAGAAAAGAAACATGTGTATGGCGGTGCGATTTATAATGATAGAAATTCTTCAGCCTCTAAGTACGAGTTAGATTACATCACCGGTGATTTTATAGGCAACTATGCCCAAACTACTGACGGGCACGCATACGGCGGTGCAATATACAACGATTTGGCGACAATAGAAGCCGTAACAGGCGATTTTATCAATAACAGCGCAGTAGCCGTGGGCGACAAAGCTGAAGGCGGCGCTATTAACAACAACGACTCAGCCTTTATAAACGAACTAAAAGGCAACTTTATAGGCAACTATGTAAAATCCACAGAAAAACACGCTTTTGGCGGTGCCGTGTATAACGATCAGGGCGACAGATACTCTCAAGGCGGAATCCCCGTACTTGAAGGCGACTTTATTGCAAACTACGCAGTATCTGAAAATGAAAAAGCATTCGGCGGCGGCTTATACACAGACGGTCTGGTCAGCGATTTAAAAGGCGATTTTGTTGCAAACTACGTACAAACAGACAGCGGCAAGGCACAGGGCGGTGCTATATACGTTGATAACGAAGGCGAAGTCACCAAAATGGTCAGCAATTTTGCAGGCAACTACGCAATAGGCAATAGCGGCGACGCAAATGGCGGTGCCATCTACAACAACAGCGTTATTAACGTTAACGGCAGCAATTTTACAAACAACTACACCTCTTCACAATCAGGCAATGCATATGGCGGCGCTATTTACAACCTTGTTGACGCTTCTGTTTTAAAAGTAACGGTTAATCTTTATGATGCGGATGATGAGGATGTCTTTGTCGAGTCCTTGGGCACATGGTATATAAAAGAAAGACCTGACTCATTGTCTGTAGAAAATGCAGTGTTCAACGGCAACAGCGTGTCATCGGTTTCCGGCAATGCATATGGCGGCGCTATTTACAACAATGACAGAATATATGAACACGAAAAAGAAGATGATTATCTGGATAATTATTCTGGTTCTCGTGATGCGCAGGATGCAGCAGATGAATATGCACAAACCGGCTCTGCAACATCTGACGGAATGATAACAGACGCAGACAGACAGGTTACAGTTATCAAAAACTCATCGTTTTTGAACAACACTGCAACTTCCACTCAGGGGCAAGCCAAGGGCGGTGCAATTTATACCTCCGGCAATATGGATATTGTTGCTGATAATTATGAATCCGTATTCAGCGGCAACAAAGCAAACAACACTCCGGAAGCCATATATGTAGAAAATTCAAAATACTGGGATGACCCGACAACATTAACCTTAAAAACCGAAAATAACGGCAAAATAATATTCGATGACGGCATAAACGGTACCTCCGAAGGGTACAACCTCGTCGTTACGGGTGACGAAACAGGCACAATCTACTTTAACAACACAATAAAAAATGCCAATATTACAATGGACAACGTTACCGTCTACCTGAATGACGGTGCAAACCTTGCCGGCTCAAAAAGTTTGGCGCACAATTCCGGTGAGTTGAATATTGCTAATTTCTCCAATCAAACGGTAAGCTTTGACAGGTTTAGCAACTCATCCGCGATTAATATCGGCTCTGTTGACGTTGACCTTCAAAAAGAATCAATGGGCCGCATAACCGCCAAAGAATACGGTGACGTATCAGGCAGCATAGATGTACAGGGCGTAAATTTGTTAAACGATTCCAAAAAAGATGTAACAAATGTGCTTTTTGCCGATAAAGAGCTTGCGTCAAGCGTTGCCTACACAGGGGCAAGCCCGATAGCATACAGTCCAATTTACAAATACGAAGTATCATACAACCCCGACGACGGTTTCTTCACCTTTGCACGTGCTTCTGCCGGTACAGGTAACGGAAACGGCAACGCAGGCGCCGGCAACATCTCTGATGCCTTCAACCCTGCTGTTTTAGCTTCCCCCGTTGCAACTCAAGCAGGCGCATACACGACTCAACTTCAGGCATTCAACTACGCATTCCAACACGCAGATACGTTTATGAACATTCCATATCTTGAACGTGTAGCAATGATTAATGCCGGAAAATACGCCCTTTCACCAACAGGTGACGCAACAGACGTGGGAACCTTCTCACCTCTTTTAACTAAAGAAGAAGATGCCGGCTTCTGGGTTAAACCATACGCAAGCTTTGAAAACGTACCGCTTAAAAACGGCCCGAAAGTCTCAAATATCAACTACGGCACTTTAATTGGTTATGACTCAAAACTAACCACTGTCGGCCATGGCTTTGAACGTGTCTTAACAGGCTATATCGGCTACAACGGAGCATCACAAAGATATCAGGGCGTTGACGCATACCAAAACGGCGGCTTAATCGGCGGAACAGCAACCTTCTATAAAGGAAACTTCTTTAACGCAACAACATTATCAGTAGGAGCAACAGCAGGCGATGCAAGCACAATGTACGGCTCTGAAAACTACACAATGCTGTTAGCCGGTATAGGTAACAAAACAGGCTATAACTTCGAATTCTGGGACGGAAAAGTAATACTTCAACCAAACTTCTTAATATCATATACATTCGTAAATACATTTGACTACAACAACGCAGCAGGTGTAAGAATAGAGAGTGACCCACTCCATGCAATCCAACTTTCCCCCGGGTTAAAACTCATCGGTAATACAAAGAACGGCTGGCAGCCATACATAGGAGTAAATATGGTATGGAACCTTCTTGATGACAGCAGAGTCACAGCCAATGATGTGAGATTACCCGAAATGAGCATAAGACCATACGTCCAATACGGCGTAGGTGTCCAAAAACGATTCAAGGATAAATTCCTAGCTTTTGGCCAGGCAATGATACACAACGGAGGCAGAAACGGTGTCTCTCTCACCGCCGGCTTACGCTGGAAAGTAGGCAGGGAGTAGTTATATCACTCCCCCCGTTCTTCCCTAATTAAAAAATTGGGAGAGGGGATAAAAAAATCAACCCTCACCCGCATACGTTGCTCACTAACGTTCGCACGTCTGCACCCTCGGTCTTGAATTTGCTTTGCGTTCGGTACTGTCGTTCGCTGCGCTATGCTTTTGCTCACTTCGTACCTCACTTACCGGACTCGTTCACTGCTTTCTCTTCGTCCGTTCGCAAATCCGCTCCCGCCGGAGAGGGTACCGGCAGACAAAAGTCTGGACTGCGGCTAAAAAATGTAATATATAATACGTTTTATTTTTTTATGTTTTTATATGTTCATTTCTTTCT
>CALUQO010000075.1 GCA_944322935.1 Candidatus Gastranaerophilales bacterium
ACGTATTTATTTTACATTTTTTAGTATCGCAGACCGTAGGGTAGACTTCAGTCTACCGTTACCCTCTCCGGCGGGAGAGGGGGCAGACGTGCGAACGATAGTGAGCAACGTATGCGGGTGAGGGTTGATTTTACCCCCTCCCAAACTTGGAGAGGGCTGGGGTGGGGGTTGGTCCGTGGGGAAAAGCTATTGTGCAAACTTTTATCTGCCACTTAATCTATCCTCAAATCCAGTCACAAAACTTAACATCCACATCACTATCACTATAAACCCAATTAAACTTACATAAAAAATCCTTTACCTCAAAACACGCATCATAACAACAATTCACCCTAAAACACCTGATTTAAAAATCAAACATCTTGTAAACTTTTGTAAAACATATCAAATTTTTCCTAAAGTTTTTATATAAATCGTCCGTATTACATATATGTATTACGAGAGTATACGAAGGGATTGCTTATGTACAAAAAAGTTTCGAATATATTGTGTGTAGCAGCTTTTATCGGCGCTATGAGCTTGAATAGTCAATCAGCAATGGCGCAAGACCATGTACCTACATTGGATAACCTGCATAATCGGGGAATAATCAACCCTGCCACACAAGATAAAGACGACCAGGGCAACCCTATAGATGGCACCGGCACTGTGTACCCTGAATCTGCATATACCCTGACGGAAATAGAAAACGCCGACCCTGACAACCTTCCTCAAAATGCAATAACCCTCTATGATAAAAACGAAGACGGCACAGTCACACCCAAATACTACCTTGTTAACCTCAAAGATTCCGTAACAAATATAGGTACAGGCGATACAACAAAATACTTTGAATGGACAAAAAACGAAACTACGGGAAATCTTGAATTTAAAGAAGTATCCTCACTCACCGAAGGTAAACAAACAATAACCGTAAATTACGATACAACAAATCTTCAAACCAGATTACGAAATTCAACCGACCAATCCGATACAACCATTACCGGTACATTTTTAAATCTAAGCACCGGCAACACATCAGGTAATCAATACGGTGGTGCAATATACAACAGAGGCATCAGTGCGCGGCTAGGGGATATTAATGCTGATTTCATAGGAAACTATGTGTATTCAACTGGTCCTGATTTTTATGCTTATGGAGGAGCTATTTATAACGAGTATGAAACAATCGGTGATATAACGGGTGATTTTATTGGTAACAGTGCATCGGCAATTGGTAACAGTTCTTCTGTTATAGGCGGAGCTATTTATAACAATGGGTTTGGTGCTAAAGCCTCAATCGGAGAAATAACTGGAAATTTTATTGGTAACAGCGTGTCAGGTGATTATAATGTTTATGGTGGAGCAATTTATAACTATGGTGACTACAGAGCTGCAACAATTGGAGATATAACAAGTAATTTTATAGGTAACTATGCTTTATCAGCTAATTCTAATGCTAGTGGTGGTGCGATTGGTAGCTCTAATGGAAAAATTGGGTACATAACAGGTGATTTTGTTGGTAACTATGCATCAGGTAATACTTATGCTTATGGTGGTGCAATTTACAATAAAAATTATTATTACTCAAACAATATATCAATAGAAAATATAACGGGAGATTTCATAGGTAACTATGCATCTTCAAATAGTTCTGCATATGGTGGAGCAATTTATAACTTGGCATCATTAGTCGGAGATATCAAAGGAAATTTTCATGATAACCATGCAACTGCAGTAAACAATAATGCACAGGGAGGGGCGATATTTAATAATTATTCTAGACTATATGATAGCTCTGGTTTACAAATAGTTGGAGTAGTTAATGGCATATTAAACTCAATCGAGGCAAATTTTACAGGCAACTATGCTAAGGGCTCTAATGCTTATGGAGGTGCAATATACAATTCCGGTTCTCTAGAAGCAAGCAACGGGTTAGAAACAATTAAAGAAGGTATAATAAATTCCAGTTTTATCAACAACTATGCTCAATCAACTGCTGAAAACGGAATCGCACAGGGCGGGGCAATTTATACAAATATGGACCTGGATATAATAGCAAAAGATGGCGGCCAATCCGTATTTTCCGGCAACTACACAGAAACCAACGGTATTAAAAAGGCAAACGCTATATACGTTCTCACCAGGCCGAATTTAGAAGGCATAAATACAGAGACGAATATCATATCGATAAATAATAATATTGTAACCTATCAAGAAATAACCAAAAACGAAAAAACACCCTCTTTAATACCCACACTTACCCTGAACGCAAATACAAACGGTACAATTGTCTTTGATGATACAATAGACGGCAATGTTGTGACAGTTGGTACATCTACATCTACTATATCAAGAGATTTGTTAATTTCAGATTCGGCTAAAGAAAATTATGGCGTTTCAACAGTAGAAGCCTATATTGCATACTTAAAAGCACAAGGCAGGTATGATGAAGATACTCCAGACGATAGAATCATTTCTAGCGGTATCTACTATGGTGACTTAGAGATTATAAATGAACAAATAATTTCAACAGAAGAAGCGGACGGCGAAAAATACAGCTATTCACTTAATATCACCGGCGACTCCACCGGCAAAGTAATCTTAAACAACAAAATAATAAATGCAAATATCTCAATAGATAATACAAATGTCTATGTAAACGAAGGCACAAACCTTGCCGGTTCAAAGAGTCTTGCTGTTAATTCAGGTGTGTTAAACATCCAACATTTGAACAACGAAACTGTTAACTTTGAAAGATTTTCTAACGCCGGCACAATAAACCTTGCCTCTGTGGATGTAGACCTTCAAAAAGAATCCATGGGCCGCATTACCGCAGATGAATACGGAGAATCAACCGGAAAAATCAATGTTCAGGGAGTTAACCTTCTAAATGACGCAACAAAAGACATAACAAATGTTCTTTTTGCGGATGAACAAATTTCAAGCAGTGTTGCATACACGGGTGCAAGCCCCATAGCCTACAGTCCTATCTACAAATACGAAGTATCATACAACCCCGATGACGGGTTCTTCACCTTTGCCCGCAGTGCAGGTTCAAGCGGCCCAAACGGCAACATCTCTGATTCCTTCAACCCGTCAGTACTTGCATCACAGGTGGCAACACAGGCAGGAGCTTATACAACTCAACTGCAAACCTTCAACTACGCTTTCCAACACGCAGATACGTTTATGAACATTCCATATCTTGAACGTATCTCAATGATTAATGCCGGAAAATACGCAATGAGCCCAACAGGTGACGCAACAGACGTGGGAACCTTCTCACCACTTTTAACTAAAGAAGAAGATGCTGGCTTCTGGGTAAAACCATACGCAAGCTTTGAAAACGTACCACTCAAAAACGGTCCCAAAGTAAGCAACATCAACTACGGCACTTTAATTGGCTACGACAGCCCATTAAAAACAATAAGCCATGGCTTTGAACGAGTATTAACAGGTTACATAGGTTACAACGGTGCAAGCCAAAGATATCAAGGCGTTGATGCATACCAAAACGGCGGCTTAATCGGAGGTACAGCAACCTTCTATAAAGGAAACTTCTTTAACGCAACAACATTATCAGTAGGAGCAACAGCAGGCGACGCAAG
>CALUQO010000076.1 GCA_944322935.1 Candidatus Gastranaerophilales bacterium
GCAACACTGCTTGAAATTTGTTCATCTGCAAAAAGAACATTTGTTATGTCTTTTGTTGCGTCATTTAGAAGGTTAACTCCCTGAACATTGATTTTTCCGGTTGATTCTCCGTATTCATCTGCGGTAATGCGGCCCATGGATTCTTTTTGAAGGTCTACATCCACAGAGGCAAGGTTTATTGTGCCGGCGTTAGAAAATCTTTCAAAGTTAACAGTTTCGTTGTTCAAATGTTGAATGTTTAAAATGCCTGAGTTGACTGCTAATGTTCTCGACGGGGCGAGGTTTGTGCCCTCGTTTACATAGACATTTGTATTATCGATTGAGATATTTGCGTTTATTATTTTGTTGTTTAAGATTACTTTGCCGGTGGAGTCGCCGGTGATGTTAAGTGAATAGCTGTATTTTTCGCCATCTGCTTCTTCTGTGGAAATTATTTGTTTGTCCGCAAAAGTTATTTCACCATATTCGAGGCCTTCTGCAATGATTTCAGCATCAGGCGTATCTTCGTCAACCCAGCCCTGTTCTTTAAGGAATGCAATATACTCTTCAACTGTTGAAACACCATAATCTTCTTTTGCAAAGTCTGAAATTAACAAATCTCCTGATATAGTAGATGTAGATGTACCAACCGCCACAATGTTGCCGTCTATTGTATCATCAAAGACAATTGTGCCGTTTGTATTTGCGTTCAGGGTAAGTGTAGGTATCAAAGAGGGTGTTTCTTCATTTTTTGTTATTTCCTGATAGGTGATTTTATTGTTATCTATTGATATGATATTTATTTCTATATCAACACTTCCAGTTGTTTCAACATATATAGCGTTTGGTTTTATAACATTGTTGACTTCTGTGTAGTTTCCGCTAAAAATTGACTGTACCCCATTTTGGGCAATGATATTTAAGCTCTGATTTGTATAAATAGCACCACCTTGAGCAATTCCGTTTTTACCAGTTGCCGTTGCGTGGTTGTTTATGAAGCTTGAGTTAATGAATCCGCCAACTACATTACCGTTATCATCTTTGGCACCGATTGTACTGTCATAATTATATATAGCACCGCCTAGGGCTTCGCTAGATCCGTGAACATAGTTATCTATAAAACAACCTGTTATATCTCCGATTGTTGCATTATTGATATTATAAATAACACCGCCCAAGGCAAAAGAATTAATTGAAGAAGCATAATTGGCTATAAAATCACCTGTTATATCTCCGATTGTCCCTTCAGCGTTAGAAATAGCTCCGCCACGTACTGAATAATAGCTGGATGTATAGTTGCCAATAAAATCATCCGTTATATCGCCGATTGTTCCAGCATTATATCTGTTATAAATCGCTCCGCCTTCGCCACCTGACGCATAGTTGCCTATAAAATCGCCTGTTATGTCACCTATTGTTCCGCTGTTATAAATTGCAGCTCCGCTTTCTGCTGAGTTTCCAATAAAATCACCTATTATTCTTTCAATTGCTTCACTGTTGTGAATTGCCCCACCTAAGGTTCCATAATAATTGTTTATAAAATTCCCTGTTATACTTTCAATCGTTCCAGCGTTAATAAAAGCCGTGTCATAGTTGCTTATAAAATCTCCGGTTATATTTCCGATTATTCCTTCGTAATTATAAATCGCACCGCCATCATTACCGATAAAATCACCGGTTATATCTCCGATTGTTCCATAAGCATTATAAATCGCCCCGCCATAGGCATAACTACTTCCTGATGCATAGTTACCGATAAAGTCTCCTGTTATATTTCCGATTGTTCCTTCGTAATTATAAATCGCCCCGCCATAAGCACTGGAATTACTTGCAGATACATAGTTTCCTATGAAATCACCGGTTATATTGCCGATTGTTCCTTCATCGTTAAAAATCGCTCCGCCACGGGCACTTGAATAAGAAGTACCTGTAAAAGACGCATAGTTGCCTATAAAATCGCCGGTTATATCGCCGATTGTTCCACTGCTGTTATAAATCGCTCCGCCTTCGGCATAATAATTTCCTGACGCATAGTTACCTATAAAGTCACCAGTTATATCTCCGATTTTCCCTCTGTTATAAATCGCTCCGCCATTGGCATAAGTATAACCAGATGCATAGTTTCCTATAAAATTGCCAGTTATATCTCCAATTGTTCCTATATAGTTATAAATCGCCCCGCCATTAGCAATATAATGAAGAGTGGACGCATAGTTGCCTATAAAATCACCTGTTATATTTCCGATTGTCCCTTCAGCGTTAGAAATAGCTCCGCCATTGGCATAAGTATATAAACTGGATGAAAACGCATTGTTTCCGGAAAAATATGCAGCTATATCACCTATGACACCGGAATTGTATAATGCGCCGCCATAAGCATAGCTAACTACCAAATATGCACTGTGTGGATTAGAATCTATTGTATTTGCCTCAACACGGTTGTTTATAAATGCTCCGGTTACAGAGGTTAACTCACCGGCATTGCAAACCGCACCGCCTGATACCTGTGCGTATCTATGAAAATTATTTGTTGATTCAAGTGTACCTGTTACTTTGTTGTCTATGTAAAGTACATTATCAATTATTGCAGTGCTGCCTTCCGAGTTATTCAAACCGGCTCCACTGTTGAAGATATATGGATTGTCAGCAGATGCGTCCGATGGGTCAGTTACTGTACCGTTGTCGATTGTGTCGGTTATTGTATCAGAAAAAGAATTTTCGCTATAAGAATACGTTATTGTCTGGCCTACGTGTGTTGTCGGGTCTTGTTTGAATTCTAAATTGCCTGTATCTGCATTCTTTTCCCAGCCGTAGGTTAGTGTAGTTGTGCCGTTAGGGTCGCCGTAGGCGGTTTGTTTCAATGAGACGGTGTAGTATTTTGGCGTTGTTTCGATTGTTGTTACTTCTTTGTATACAACGCCTTCAACACGGTCGCCGGCTGCAATCTCTGCGCCGGTTGTCGGGTCGTAGTATTTGATTACTTCGGTTTTGTTGTAGAGGGTGATTGTGTTGGGTTCGTCGGCAGAGGCTGCTTCTGTGAGGTTATACCCCGAGCCCTTGAGTTTGTCAGGGTTATAGGTGTAGTATGTATCGCCAACGCTGTAGAGTGCTTTTGAAGGGTCGGTTGTTACTTCAAGAGCCACGCTGCCTGTTGATGCAAGGGATTGCAAGACCTCTGCGTTGTCCGTCGGGGTGTAGTAATACGATGTGTCACCAATTTTTACGGTAATTGCGCCATCGGGTGCGGTCGCATCGCCTGTCAATTCAGTAAGAGCGTAAGACTGGTGTGTACCGTTAAGAAACGTTGATTGTTCCGCCTTCACACTG